>JANQXM010000018.1 GCA_030729385.1 Opitutales bacterium
ACCCTCTCACGATTACCTCGGCGGATGCAACCAGCGGCAATGGCGCCACGATCGTTTTCCATGACACCAAGATCGCCTACTTCCCGGGTTCGGGTACTGTCACGGATGACACCTTCACCTGTGAAGTCAGTGACGGATATGTCACGACGACCGTGACCGTTACGGTCGATGTTCTCGCGGGTTCAACCACCGTTGTGGCAAATCCGGCACTCGACTACGTAGACGGAACAACGATGCCAGCGCAGTGGAGCTACTTGGGGTCCGATGCGGCCTCGGGTGGAACTGAGTTCGCGTTGACGTCCATTGTCGAACTTGCTAATGGTGGGAACACGGGCTTCGGTCAAGTCGGGGCAAGCTTTGATGCTCCAGGTGTGTTGGGCAGCATCGACGGCGGAGCGCAGTATGAAATTTTCGCTGATGGTTTCGACGGCAACTTGCCAAACGTCGAGTCGGGAAATGAAGGACTTCCCGGCGTGGATCTGTTGATGTCTCCGGGCAGTGCCGCGACAAATAGTTTTGCCATCGCCCGCTACACCATTGGTGAGGAAATCGTCAGCGGAACCACCGCCACCATTTCCGGTAGCTTTAGGGAATTGGTGGTTCATAGCGCTGCCAAGCTCAATGCCAACAACGGAGCCTCTGTGGATGTGTTTGTATATCATAACTCAACTGTGATATTCGACTTGGACCGGGCCAATGACATCGCCAACGGTGGCATGCTTACCCAACTGGACGGAACCTTCAGCATCACTGGTCTGACAGTCGCCTATGGCGATACGATCAGTTTTGTGGTGGGCAACAATGGTAACTTCGGTGGCGACGAGACTGCGCTGCAAGCCTTGATCGAATTGTCGGGCACCCCTGGCGTCGTTCCCGGATACAGCTCATGGCTCGATGGCTTTCCTGGCTTGAGTGATACCACCCCTGGCGGAGATCCTGATTCTGATGGAATCGAAACTCTCATGGAATACGTGCTCGACGGAGATCCCGGAGTGTCAGACACCGCAATCTTGCCAACAGGTGGGCCAGTGGGCGCGGACTGGGTCTTTACCTTCACCCGCAGAGAAGAGTCCTCTGATGACACGACACAGGTATTCCAGTTTACCGACGATCTGCTGAGTGCTTGGGTAGATGTGCCGCTTGATGATGGTAGTACTCCTCCTGCTGGAGTCACAGTCGATTTAGGAACCGCCTCGGGCGGTCTTCAAGACGTCACGGTGACAATCAGCAACACTCTCGCGCCAGACGGACAAGGCTTCGGTCGACTTTCAGTCACGGAATAAACACCCGTCAGCGTAAGTTTGTCTTAACATTGCTCACCGCACCTCTCAAGGTGCGGTGAGCTTTTTTTTGATTTCTCGGCACCGCCTAGTGCTCTCTGTCAATAGTTCAGTGGACTTGTCAGGATCTGAAATAACATCTAGTATAGTCACTTCACTAGACCCCAAAAAGTTGAATCTTTTGGGGTTTAATTTCCCGCCACTTTGAGCGTACCTACTAACTTCTAATACCCTTCTGATTTCCCAGCTGTATGCATAACAATAATCGACATAGTGAGCGTGGGTTCGCACTAGTCATCGCACTCACCTTAATGGCTTTTGTGCTTACCTTAATGCTTAGCCTATCGACTCTCTTGCGCGTCGAACAGAGTGCAAGTGCACAGGCCATTGATTTGCAGGAAGCTAGATCCAATGCGGAGTTAGGTATCATGTTAGCATTGGGAGAGCTTCAGAAGCATGCGGGTGATGATCGTCGGGTTACAGCAGACGCTTCTATTTTGAACGGTGCAGCATTAGAGAACGTTGTCGGTGTTTGGGGCTCATGGTCTCCGAAAATGCGCGAGGATCCAGTCGGGACCTCTCCCGATTATGGAAAAGATCAACACTTTAAACGGTGGCTTATATCAGGAATCCAGGACGACCTAATTAAAGTTGATTGGGTGAACAACCCATTGGTGAATGATAGTGTAGAACTTTTTAATACAGGAGTTGATGGTTTTACGCTAAGTGCACCAAAGCAAGCGATCAGTGCCACAAATCAAGATGGAGGTTACGCATGGGCAGTGGTGCAGGAGAATACCAAAGCGAAAATTTCTGTAGCTGGGCCGGAAGATACCGACTTGGTGACAAATGACGCCTTACAGGCACAACCGCGACCGAATGTGAGCTTACGGCAGTATTTCTCTCAACCAGCAGGCGAGTGGAACTACCGAGCCGGTCGAGTTTTGAATTTGCGTCAGGCGGCTTTGGATAGTGAGCTAGGAGCTGGAGGGAATGCCACGACTGCTTCATTGGATTTCACGACGAGATCTTTTGGAGTTCTAAGCAATGTTGTCGATGGTGGATTGAAAGTGGATCTCAGTCTCGGTTTTGAGATGAGCCAATCTAATTTCCATCAAGCAAAGTGGACCGGAGCGGATGGCACGTTTGACAATCCGTTTCATGCCGATTCTGAATCAGCCTTCAGCACTCCAAGTACATATGACGATCAGCGGCCACTTTATCAGCCATTGAGTAACTCGGGCACTGTTGTCTATCAACGGCCGGGATTCAATCCCGCGAATGTCCAATTCGATTTCCCGGTAAATATCGTACCTACTTTCGATAGCCTGCGTTCGTTTTATCGCTCGACACATTATCTCTATAATACTGTTGATGGGGTGACTCTATTCGAACGTGAGTCTGACCATACGGCGGCGACAAATTCGGGGGCTCGGTCCGGCTGGTTTAAGCCCCCAGCTGATTCGATGGATGGCCAAAATACGCAGATCGGATTTCGACCTGTTCTCGACCGTTTAATGTTCGTAGTGAGTGCAGGTCTGGGGCCTTCGGATGATGTGCGGATTGTTTTTACACCTGTTATTACATTATGGAACCCATATAATACGGCTTTGGAAATTGAAGGAGCGACGGCTTACATGTGGTTTGATTGCCCTTTCACTACAGATTGGCGTTTTTACAATCCCAGAGGAAATGAGGTGGCTTCATATACGAACCAACTCTTTGCCCGCTTGATTGGGCATCATCTAAACACCGCTCGCTCGGTATTTCCTTATTTTTATGCTGCGATTACCGCTGATGGAAACCCGATTTCAGGGACTGCCGAACCAATACGTTTTGAGCCGGGAGAGGTTCGGGTGTTCGCACCCGCCAGTACGGATCTAGTAGATTTTTTCGTTTCAGACTCGCCGCGTGATCGGACGGTGTTCCTTCGTCCAGTGGATAACCCATCGCAACTTTCTGGGGCAGGTGGAATTGCGATTCCAACTGAAAATACTGTGCGCAATAAGGGATTTACGCGTGCTCTTGGCTCGCTGGAATCTGTGGAGTTTTCATTCAGAGCTCAAACCGCTGACAACTGGCCTTTCTATATCTCTTTGGCAGATGCGACCACAGCAAAGGGTTCAGGACCTGCTGACGGAGGCGACGATCATGGGAAGTCTATTACAGAAATCCTTTCCGATACTTTCGTAACCAGAGGCAGTGTAGAAGCGGAGAATACGACCGCTTTTAAATCACATCGTATTCCGTACGCAGAGATCAGTGCGGCACCGGTACCGATCGGTGTGTTGGAGTCATATCATCGGGTCGCACTAACAAGTCCCAATCAGCCTGCCGCAGATCTACTTTATACGGGGAATCCACGTCAGCCATGGATGAATTCTTTCATTACCGGCACGTCATTTGCCACGGGTCCCCAATACCATACGCGGATGCGTGCTATTACGGATTTCTCGGAAGTGCTTGAAACGGATAATGGGGGGCGGTCCGCGTATTATGGTGCCAGTCATTCTGCGGCGTCGGGGGAAACTTACCTCTCGTTTTTTGACATTCCACAAGCGCCAATGCTTTCTCTGGCTGGTTTGCAACACGCAGATCTTTCAGCAAGTCCATTCTCGCCTGCCAATCAATTCGGAAATAGCTGGGTCAGTGCCTATGTCGAGCGCAACAAAGTATCCGACAACACTACAAACGGAGCCTACGAAGTCGATACGGCCTATCTACTCAATGAATCTCTATGGGACGGATGGTTCTTTAGCGGAGCGGCGCCTACGCTGACTTTTACTTCCAGTTCGGGGGCTGCTTCTATATGGGATGATGCGCTTGATAATGGACTCGCGACTGAAACAGAAACTTTGAACGAAGTTATTACTGGTTTCCTAAGCAGTCCATTAGACAATCCATTACGCAATCCTCGCATGGCTTTTTACCGAGGTTCTAGTGAGGAAGTTGTAGCCACAGATTTGCTATCACCTGTGGGTAGCATTAAGTTCGCGAGCCACTTGATGGTAGATGGAGCTTTTAATGTAAATTCGACGAGTATCGAGGCGTGGAAGGCAGTCTTAGCCGGTTTGAGAGAAGCAACAATTGAAATTGACGGCAGCGAAGTAGCCGTAGGCACTGGGCAAACCCCATTCCCTCGTCTTCGAGATCCTAAGGGAATCGCAAATGATAACTGGCACGGTTATCGGACGCTTACGGATGCCGAGATAGAAACTTTAGCAACTAACCTCGTAGATGAAATCATCGAGCGTGGTCCTTTTTTATCTCTGGCAGAATTTGTCAATCGGCGCATATCATTAGGTAGTTTGGGGCTCAAAGGTGCGCTTCAAGCAGCTATTGATAGTTCAGGGGTCAATGTTGGATCAAGTCAGTCAACTCCTTTTCCTGTCGATAAATTCGAGGCATCCGAGCGTTCCAATCTTACTGATAATGATACTGATACCAGTGTTGGTATACCAGGATACCTAACACAAGCCGATGTCTTACATTCGATGGCTCCCATTCTTACCGTGCGTTCAGACACATTCACTATTCGTAGTTATGGAGAGGTGAGAGATTTATTGGGTAATATTAACGCGGTCGCTCGGATTGAGGCTACGGTTCAGAGAGTTCCGGAGCTGGTAGACAGTGCCGACAAGAGTTATGAGCCGATGAGCGATTGGAATCAGACAAATCTGAACTTCGGTAGGAAATTTAGAGTGGTTTCGGTAAGATATTTATCTGAGGATGACGTATGAGTCGGAGATATTACCTATACTTTTTGGCCTTAGTGCAATTAATGAGCAGCAACCTCGGTGCGGCTCCGATTAAATTTCTTGCTTGGGACGAGCAAGTTGCCAGTCGTAAATTAGCAGTGGCTTATGGCAATAAGTCGGTGGAGATTGGCTACATGCACCCGTCTACTCGCAGTCAGGCGGTGAACGTGCCGAGTAACTCTGAGGGGCTCAGGATTGAAGTACGGGATCGGCCACCAGTGGAGGGTGTGTTCGTTTCTGTTCCGCTGATGATTCCGGAAGGTATTAAAAATCCGCTCGCGATATTATTTCCGAACAAGAGCTCAGCCTCTGGGCTGGGTTTGTTTATTATCGAAGACGATCTCGAAGCCTTAGGGTGGGGGCAGATCAGCCTAATTAATGCGACGAGCAACCCACTTATTTTTAGTTACGATGATGATCGTGTAGGGCTCAAGCCGGGAAGAACCCCTGTCCTTGTGGAGCCAGCCAGTGAATCGGGGTATATGCAGGTGAAAATTTCCTCCGTAGCGAATCCAGATAAAGCTCTTTATTCGGCGGTGTGGAATTATAATGATGGAGTTCGAAAGTTGGTGTTCATTATGCCAGGTAAAGATCGATCTAGAGGTGCGGTCGATTTTAAGTTTATACTCGAGAAACGTGCAGTAGTTGAGGCTATGCAAGGTCATAGGTAATCTATCTAGCTATAATATGATTCAGCACCAAAGAAACTCCATGAAAATATCTAAAACGATCTATGCTTTATCTCTGGCGATATTATTGCCAGTCGCGATTTCTCGAGCTCAGGAGGCGGTGACCATCGAGTCACTGCTCAATGAAATGGTCGACCGCAATGCGGTGGCTCGTTTCCCTGCACCAGACTTTCGTTTGAAGCAAGACAGCAGCTATAACCGTGCATCTGTCAGTCCGGATGAGCCAACAGGCTGGTTTGCGAATTCAGATTTTAATAGTCGACCAGGCATGGATCGCTTTATTCGTCTCGAAGAAAATAATGGGCGCCAGGAGTGGGTCATTATGGAATCCGACACTCCAGGTGCGATCACACGTTCTTGGTATCCTGTCACTAAGTTTAAAGATGATACAGTGCTCCGCGTCTATCTGGATGGCGCGACCGAGCCAGTGATTGAAGGTCACCCGCTTACTTTATTTCAAGGCGAGGGCTTGATTCCTTACCCCTTTGCGCATCCATCTCATCTTTCTGCAGTCAACTTTTTCCCGATCCCTTATGCCGAGAACTGTAAGGTGACGCTCTCCATGCAGCCTTTCTTCTATATTTTCACCTATCGTGAGTATGATAAGGGAACTAAGGTGAAGAGTTTTACAATGGAGGACTTTGAGGCGGCTAAAGATCTAACTGAGAAGGTGGGCAATAAGCTTATAAATCCAACTGCTACCGGTGCCCGCAATCCGCTAAAGTTCAGCGCGAAATTGGTCAGTAAGGAAGAGCAGTCGCTCGACCTTCCAGCGGGTGTCGCTGCAGTGCGTGAGCTATCGGTCAAACTCGGTGATTATTCGAATCCCGAGGTGACCCGGACGGTGGTGCTCAAAATGGAATTCGACGGCAATGAAACGGTCTGGTGCCCAATTGGAGATTTCTTCGGGGCAGGGGTCGGCTTGAACCCGTTTCAAGGCTGGTATCGAACGGTCGAGGAAGATGGCACGATGACCGCTCGTTGGGTGATGCCCTATCAGAAGAGCGGTAAAGTTTCGCTGGTGAATTTCGGCAACGAGCCGGTGGATGCTGAGTTGGTCGTGAAAACCGGCGACTGGAACTGGGATGACCGTTCGATGTATTTCAATGCCATGTGGCGTGGGCAGTATCCAACACCGACGCGTCCACGCTCGGACTGGAACTATGTGACCGCCAAGGGACGCGGCGTCTATGTTGGCGACACCCTGACCATTATGAACCCCGAAGAGCAGTGGTGGGGCGAAG
>JANQXM010000019.1 GCA_030729385.1 Opitutales bacterium
AACATTGTCAGGTCGAAATACTGATGGCACTCAAATCTCTGCTTCAGAGGCAGCAACGGTTGGTAATCGCCGTCGAATAGCTTTTCATAGCTTTTCTGAAACGGAGTATCTGATAGATGATGATGATGAGGTAGATACTTCCCAGCTCGCGGATCGCTTTAATAATGTAACCATTAAGCTGATGATTGATGCCAGTGGTGACGGGTTTGTTTTACCTGCTCCCGCATCGGCTTCACCTGCGGCTCCTTCTGGTAAAATTAAGACAGATGTGACTGCTTGGGTTGAGTCGACAGAGGATTATCCAGGCTACAGCCTTTGGAACTAATTTTTTAAATGAGATATTCTACGCTTAAGTCTAGGAAGAGCGCTTTTACGCTCATCGAACTGCTGGTTGTCATCAGTATTATCCTCATTGCATCCTCGATCATCTTTATCGGGGGTAATGGCGGCGATGGCGCAAAGCTTAGCTCAGGGCAAAGGGTGGTCTCTGGTATTGCGCAAGGCGCGCGTGGGCAGGCCATTCTAAAAGGAGCACGAACACGGTTGATTATTTATGCGGATGAATCGGACACCCGTGACGTGGAGAAATACTTGAGGTATTTCGGTATCATTTACGAGGATAACGATAATCCAGGTTCGTGGATTGCCGCCACCCAAGGCACTTATCTGCCTGAAGGCATTTATTTCGATGCAGATGCCAGCGAGGAGAACGGTTCTAAATGGCGCAAGAGTAACTTCGAGAAGTTCGAATATCCGTTGGCGGTGGCGAAGCCTGAAGGCTCTGGGGAGGACTATTATTATTACGAGTTTAATAGTAATGGGACGATGGCCACGGACTTTGATAATGGATGGCTAGTCATCCGTGCGAATACGCTCAAGCCAGATGTCGGCGGGAACCTAGGCATTGATTTTGATAACATTGAGGAGAGTAAAAGATTTTTGGCTGCAGCTTTAATTTTTAGGCGTGTAGGGACGACGACACCAGTCTCCAACCCTGATGAGATTGTTAAATAATTATGAGAAATTTAGTATCTAGAACGCCTCAGCGGGCGAAGGGCTTCAGTTTAGTTGAGGTTGTTTTAGCGATCGGTATTTTCTTGGTGACCGTATTGGCGCTTGTTGGATTACTCGGACCTACGTTGCAGTCAGTTGATAAGGTTGCCAAAACGGATGAGGTCTCTTCCGTGGTCAATTCAGTCAATGCCTTTCTTCAAGGCTCATCTGTGATCGCCCCAAACGGATCAAGATTTGATGTGATTTATAACGCAGTCGCAGCTGATCATTATGCGACAGTTTTTGTTTTTCGGGAGTATATCTCCGCGCTTGAGACGAAGGTTCAACTAAGCGTTGGCTTTGATCAGAATGAAACCGTCGCTGGTGCCAGTGTGATTGATCCTCTTGCGGAAGTAACTGACTTTACCAATGCGGCGGGACCCATTTATCGGGTTGTATTGACGCCATCTTCAGTCATTCCCACGCCAACGCTCGATCCAGATCAATATCGTTCGGAGGTTCGAAACACATCTACTGGCACTTATGAATTAAATGCGGTGCTTGAAGATTACTTGGAGGGTTACTTTGCTATGGAAGTTCGTATCTTCGTAGAGTCGCCACCTGCACCAACGGACACAACATATAATGAGGCCAAGAATTTGACCGATCTGGTAGATTTCGAACCTATTTTCACATATAACACCGCGATTGTTCGCTAGTTTATTGATATGATTAATTTATCACCATCGCGTCGAAAAAAACGCTGTAAAGCATTCACCTTAATCGAGATCATGGTGGCGACCGTCATTATGATCATCCTGGTAGGTTTGGTCATTCAGATTACTAGTGAGGTGCTCAATGTCTGGAACCGATCTTCTGGTAAGCTCTCAGCCAATGCGGAGGCGCGTATCGCGATGGACTTGATAACTCAAGACCTAGAAACTGCAGTCTTTCGTAATAACAGTCTTGAGTGGTTCAGGGCCGAAGATGCGACATTGACTGGTCCAGGAGGTGAGCTATCAGCCACCGTGGCGCTACGATTATTTGCTCCAGTGACAGATCGACCTGAAGGACCCGGCGATATTTGTGCGGTGGCCTATAAGCTCGATTACGTGAACCCTGTTGATGGGACGGCAAGTGGTGCTGATCGGACTTTCGTCCTATACCGCCTTGTTGTAGATGCGCAGACGACATTTAACGATTTGATGGGCGATCCCATTCAGGCAACTCTTCCCGGGAAGGATGATCCCACATGGGGAACTGAATCGATTATCGGGGATCAAGGCTCGAATTATTTGGTCAGCAATATCGTCGAATTCAAAATCGATTTTCATGTTACGGGCGATGGCACCAGTGAGACTTCAGTAGCTGATGGCTCGACTACTGCCGCTACAATTTACGGAGGTGATGATGCGACTGTAGGCATTCAGGCCACTGACCCCCGATTGCAATACTCGCTAGCTTATGCCGAAATTAATTTAACAGTCGTTTCGGACCAAGGAATTAAGATGCTGCAGAATATTGATAGAATTCCAGAGACAGTTGAGGAAGTGGTCATTGAATATGGACAAAAATTTGTCCGTCGCGTGAACTTCATAGCTCGCGCGTTGTAAGTCCACGGGACGCTAGAATAGCATCATCTGATCATCGGTCAGAGGTGAGGAGGCTTCGATTAATTTGCTGTCTTTGTTTTGGACGCTGTTGACGCGTCGAGAGACAGTGTGCTTTGCGAGTGTGACTTTGGCTGCAAGAGACAGTGTGTCGCGTTTCGTCAGCGTGCCGGCTAGCCAATCGGCATGTGCTTCTAATGGCAGCATGACAGGCATACGTTCGTGGATTTGTTTTATAGAATCGTCTGCTGAAGTGGTGAGGATCACGCAGCTTGCGGGAGCGCCATCAAAAGCGGCAGGCATCCAAAGTCCGGCAAAGAAGGTCAGCTTGGAGTCTTCTGGGTAAATGTAGTAAGGCTGCTTCGTGATACCATCCTGATACCATTCGTAGAAACCATTGGCCGGAAGCAGGCAGCGATGCGTTTCCCAGCTCTCGCGAAAACGTGGCGTGCTGTCAGCGGCTTCCAGTCGAGCGTTGACGTGGAAGTTTTGCGGTGTGCGCAGCCCCCAATGCATGAGTGCGGCAACAGTGGTTTCCGGATTGCGCTTAGCGATGGCTAGCGTCTCCTGACCGGGCCCGATATTGTAGTCTGGCTCGTAGCTTTCTGGGATGGCGAGCGCAATGGCTTCGGCGAGCGCCTTCTTATTTGGATGTAGTGTGTATCGACCGCACATTGAAGAAATGGGTAATGAATAATGGCTAAGAGCTAAAGTGTCTTAATCGTAATCTTACTCTTAATCCTAATCTCATGTGAGCGGAGAAGATTAAGATTATGATTAGGAGTATGATTTAGAATGAATAGTGGAGATTAATCAGCGTCCGCTTAGCGCGCCGTCCAGATGCGGAGGGATTGCAGGAAGAAGAGTTCGAGGGCGGCGGCTTGGTTGAAGTTGAGCTCTAGTAGGCCGGCGCTTTTTTCCAAGACTTCGATCGCCCGATTAAGTGCGATGCAGGGTAGCTCGCCAGGGTTGGCGGTTTCAATATCACGAGCGTAGCGTGCGGTTTCTTTTTCGATCTGCCCGTAAAGTTGTTTGCGATAGCCTCGGCTCATGCCGGCTTCCATCGCGTTTTTTTCGTCGTCTGTAATGTGCTCCGGGAGGGTTTCCTTGTGTGCCTTCCATGCCTCAGTGGTCATATTGGTGAGGATGGCTTGAAAGCGCGCGTTGAGCCCATATGCGCCGAGCATGACATGGGGGACATTTGCTTTACTCGGTCCGTTGAGTAGCATGCCGAGCCATTCTCGGTAAGCACGTGTCCACGCAGGCCAGTCGGGGTGTGCGATGGTTTCGGTGCCTGCAGGAATACGAAAGTTGAGACAGCGACTGCGTATGGTATCGAGTAAATCGTAAGGGCGGCTTGTCAGCAAAAAGAGGGTGGTGCCAGCTGGAGGCTCTTCGAGTGTTTTTAGAAAGGCGTTGGCAGATTGCGTATTCATGCGATCGGCCTCAAAGACGATGCCTACTTTGCGGCCGCCTTGGTTGGAGGATTTTTGTATGTCGATCACAAGCCGGCGCATACTATTTTTCGGCCAATCGCCGCCTGTGCGTTCTGCCTCGGAACCAATCTTAATCATCCGTGCCTTGCCGGAGGGGCGCAGAATGAAGCAGTCGGGATGTTCGAGTGGGTTGCGCTCGGTTTCAAGTAAAACTGAGGTGATGGCGCGCACGATTTCTTCGAGAAAAGCGGGGCTTTCACCGTGAAGCAGGATGCCGTGACCTAATCGGTTCTGCGCGAGCGAGCGTTCAAGCACTTCGACCGCACGGCAATCGCCCAATGCTTCGGGGAGTGCGTGTCTGAGAGAAAATGTGCTGCCGTCGGGAGATTCCATATTCGAAGCGTTTAGATTCAAAACTTTAGTCGAGCGGGGCAAGTAGCAACTGCTGGAATCGTGTAGGATGTTTGAGGTAGCGCAGGTGCCTCTGGCACCGCACCAGTAGCTAGAATTGGCTAAATCCTTGCTAATTGCCTGGGAGTTTCGGCAAGCATCGTGATTCCTCTAAAGGTAGAGGCGGTCGTCCCGACCGCCAGGCATGTGTTTCGCGCTGGGGCGGGCTGGGCAGTTCAGACGTGTGGCGATGGGGACCATCGCCGCTACCTTAAGCGTATATGCAGGCATGCTATACGTAGTTTCATTTGGAGGGCAATGCTCCGTCATTGCCGCGGAAACACCTAAATGCATCGAACTGTAGGCGGTTGCGACAGAGCGCAACCCTCCAAATTTTCACTGAATTCCTTCTATGTCTGACATCGTTTTAGATTCCATCCGACACACGGATCGTCCTACCTTAAATCGGTTTCATGTTCCAGCCAGCGGTAGAGGTTCTGTGAGATTTTCTCGCAGTCTTCACGAGTTGCGGCATCGGTTTGTTCTGGTGCGGGCTCATTGATCAAAGTTTTAGCGGCATCTCGCAACGCGGATGGCAAGCTAGGCCACCAAGATTCGCGTATGGGGTAGCCTTCGTTTTTTAAGAGCATGTAGACTGCTTTTAAGTGCACCACCTCAGGCGCTTTGCCTTCCGCGAAGGCGTTGAGCGTGCGCTCCACTAGTTCGAAGAGCGCTTCAGGTTCCGCCATGTGCGGACCATTGCGTGCGATTAGTGCGCTAAACTCAGAAGCATGGCGCAGACTGTGATAAGATCGCCCGATCGCTTCACGTCGGTTGAGGAGTTGATACTCGCGGACAAAACGGGCAGTGCCTTGCTTTGAGGTTTCTAGCTGTATGTCCGCGGTGTCGAAGAGGTCAGGCGTGGTTTGTTGCGCGCTCTTTTTTGATATGCGTTTAAGGCAAAGAAAGGTGCCGTGCTCGGGGCTGAGGACATCCATTTTGAGAAAAGACTCCCCGGATGGGGCGAGTCGTAAAATCAAAATTTTGTCCATAGCGGGGGACTTAAGCTTCTACGTTTTTGAGGAGTTTAGCATCGGCGACAAACGGCCCTGCGGGCACGATGCTGGCGACTAGTAACCAGCCTGTTAGTTTCCATGACCACTTGTAGTCCATCTGTCCGAGAAAGGCGAAGCCGACGTAGGCCATCCATAAAATACCATGAGCCATGCCGACTGGGCGAATGAGGACATCATCGCCCCAAATATATTTTAGTGGCATCGCGACGCCGAAGAGGATGATAGAGGAGATCGCTTCCCAGGTGCCGATCGAGCGAAGACGGTGAAGTGTCGTATCAAATTTAAACATACGATACGGATGGTCGATTCATAGAGCTTTAGCAAGTGGGTAGTCGGTAATTCTACGCGCTAGGAATGAGTGTTATCTAGGCACGTAAACCACCGTTATTCGCCCACGAGCACTTCACTGCGTAGGGTGCTAAAGCCATCGACTTCTAGCTTTTTTGCGAGGTAGTCCAATCCATCGTCGATGCTTTGTTTGAGTGTCCATGGCGGGTTGATCACGATCATGCCACTGGATGTCATGCCGCGTGCCTCTGTGTCTGCTTGGATGCCGAGCTCAAAAAGCGTGATGTTACGGATACCGCTATTGATGAGTGCTGCCTCCAATCGATCGATTCGTTCACGTTCGACGACGGGATACCAGAGTAGGTAGACCCCTTGTGCAAACTTACGATGGGCGGCTTGCAGGAACTCCACCACGCGCTCGTAGTCTTCCTTCATTTCGTAAGAGGGATCGATTAGCACGATGCCGCGACGCTCTCGTGGTGGTAGCAATTTGAGTGTCCGATTAAGACCGTCCTCATTCCAAACTTCAGAGCGTTTATCATGGGCGAACTGCCCGCTTAGTATCTCATGCTCGGTTCGATGCAGTTCGCATAGCGTTAAGCGATCCCATTCTCGCATGAGTGCTTGTGCGATGCTTGGAGAGCCGGGGTAGTGGCGCAGTGTGTCATCCGGATTCTGTGTGCGGATGCAGTCGCAATATTGTAATAATCCTTTGGGCAGGTCGGCTTGGTCCCAAAGTAGGCTGATGCCGGTTTTAAACTCTTGGTTCTTTTGCGCGTAGTCGGAATCCAGCGCATACATCCCGGGACCGGAATGGGTATCGTAGTAAACGAAGGGTTTCTCCTTCTGTTTCAAGTATTCCAAGCACTCGATTAATACCCAGTGTTTGAGGACGTCGGCAAAGTTGCCGGCATGGAAAGCGTGTCGATAGCTCAGCATAACAGTTTTGCTGATAAAATCTTATCGATTTGAGAGGTGGCAATTTCAAATTATACAGAGTGATGTTTTATTGATCATTATTTGACCTAAGACTGTCATGTAGTATCACTTATTCACCATGAATGTATCCCGTCGTAATTTCCTTAAATTGTCCGTCGGTTCGGCGGCTCTCGCCGGCAG
>JANQXM010000020.1:0-64234 GCA_030729385.1 Opitutales bacterium
TGCATGTCTTAACCACGCCGCCAGCGTTCACTCTGAGCCAGGATCAAACTCTCCGAATCAATATTAGATTCTGGAGTTCATATCCGTAGATTCTATTTTTATGAACTACTTTTTAAATTTCGCAACTTACGTTAGTAAGTTACTCTCAAATGTTGAATTGACGGTAAAACCGACAATCATATAAAATAAACTTTCAAAGAACGCTCTTTTCAGAGACGAAACAACAGACAGTGTAGATTTGAATTACACCGTCAAGTGCTATTTTAAATTTTTTCAAAAAACTTAAAATTTGTTTCTGCTTTAAAGAACTCTCCTCTCGCTGACTTGCGTCGTTGATCGAAGTGAGCCGTGGAAAATGCATTTCTGCTTCCCGCGATCAAGTCTTTTTTCGATTATTTTGAAAATACTTTTAAAACCTTCAAAAATAACACCTAAAGCGCTGAATAAGAACAACTTCTAAGCGATAAGACTTGTAGCCGTTTCGCTGAGAAGGTCGCAGAAAGTAGAGAAACAAGGCATTCGATCAAGCACTTTTTAACAAAAACGTCATTTTCTTTTCAACGAATTCATTAAAAGCTTAATATAAGCGACTTACAAATTCAAAAAAGTTAACCAAAGCACTAGAATTACGCACATGCCGTGCTTAAATCACCCCACAATGGGTATTTAATCTATAATACCTGCCTTTTTCAGCTCCAACATGAAGCCATCTCGCCAGTAATAGGACGCCAATAAACTATCATCACGCTCTCCTACTAGCAATTTTGCCAGATAAAGCGCTTCCACAGAGGCTAAACCGCCCATCGGATCCTCAGCAATCTTACTAATACGGGGATATGCGGTAGACACTACAGGTAATGTGCGTCGCACGCCCTCTCCCACCAAACAAGCCTCTACCTGCGGTAGTAAGCGCCAAGTGCTATCCAAAAGCAGTATCGGGCGCCCCGCATCAGCCTCCGACATCTCAGGCGCTCCTAGCGCCAGAACAGTAAAGCCAGTCATATCAAAGCTCCAGCCGAGCCGTGCGCGATAAAAGGAAAAGTCAGGCCTACCCTCCAATGGAGTCAAACTACACTTACTGCGACGCTCCTTAGGGTGGCGAATAATTGAAACCGGTGTCATTGTATTCAGATAGTGGATACAGAATTAGCAAACATTCAAAGCTTGAGCAAACACAGCCTCGATCTCCTCGTAAGGCTCAGTGCCCACCGAGATCCGGATCAGCTCCGGACAAATGCCCACCGACCGCAGGAAGCCACGCCCCTCCTCACTGGTCACTAAATCATAGTGCGCCAGATACATAAAAGGACACAGCAAGGTAAACCTAGCCCCAAAGCTAGGTCCCTTCATGAGTTCAACGGCATCATAAAACGCTTCCATCGCCCCTTCAACAAGCTGAACCGATATCACCGCCCCCACAGGCTCCGCCCCCTTGGCCACGTCCTCAATATGGTCCGAACAGCCCGCACAGTGTATTTTCACCACCTTAGGGTGCTCGCGCAAGAAACCGCACAAGCGCGAAGTATTGGCATTCATTTGAGCAATAAAGCTTGGTGCCGGCGTCATCTCATAAGCCAAACGGGCAAGATCACGCGCATACGGCGGCTGATGCTGGGCGGAGGTTCGTGAAATTAGATCACCATAATAGGGCGAATCAGGGTTCACCGCCAGCGCACCGATCATCACATCACCTTCAGTCGCGGCGTATTTTGTCAGACTCGACACCAGCAAATCAGCATACGGGAGAACATTTACATTATATATAGAGGCAATACTCGGATCGACAACCATCACGCCACCTTGTGCACGCACCACTTGAGCCACTTTCTCCAATTCACATACTTGAATCAGCGGATTTGTAGGGCATTCCACTACAACCGCAGACAACTCATCCCCAAAAGAACGAATCGCAGCCAGCACGGCATCCAAATCAAAGACATCATAGCAAACCTCCAGCGTTTCATCGTCGCCGAGGAACTCCTTAAGCACACAACCCGAATCGAGATACAACCAACCGAGCTGCAACCAACGCTTACGACCACGACTGCGCTGAAACTCCTGAACCGCACGATAACCAGCGTAAAAAGCATTCATTCCAGAGGCACAGACCAATACATCCGCCGGCCGACATCCGACCTGTTCCGCAATGAGCGATTCGACCT
Source organism: Opitutales bacterium (assembly GCA_030729385.1). Classification (GTDB taxonomy): domain Bacteria; phylum Verrucomicrobiota; class Verrucomicrobiia; order Opitutales; family Coraliomargaritaceae; genus JBPOFY01. Next base: position 2,163 of record JANQXM010000020.1, read on the forward strand.
CATTCAGCGCGTTTCCACTAAAGTAGTCCTCTTCATGCCGCTTATCCATTAGATCATAGCCTAGCAGTAGATCCTCAGCCTGGCGCGAAGAGATACCAGAACCCACATGCTGCACAAACTTCCGCAACCTAAGCGCAAGCGCTGAATCCTGCCGATCACAGTGCACCAGAAACAAAGTCTCTTCTACTTTTGTGACCGTGAGTCCATCGCCAAGGTGCGAAACTAGGTCGTCAACCGCTCTTCGACCGGGGACCAAAGCAGCCGAACGATCAGTCAAACCCGCTCGTTCCAAGTAAAACTCAATCAATCGGCGAATGTAGGCATGCACCACGAAACGTGGATAGCCGGAATCCAACGCTGCCACGACGCGTGGATCTTGCTCTTCATAGCCACGCACGTCTGCCATCGTCGGCAAACTACTGATCACGGCATGCGGGCTATTAGGGAAACGAGTTCCAAGAGGGAAATGCTTAAGAGAATTCATGAATATGGCGGACACTGAAAAGGGATTATTTCCATTTTGCGAGCCCTCAACGAGCCCCTTCCTTTACAGAGGGCACAAAACATGCAAAGTTGCTGTCAGATTCAGCGATACCCCCATAGGATGCATATTACCCGCCGACAGTTTACTAAAACCACGCTTCTGGCCTCCACTGGAGCCGCCTTGATTGGCTCCAATCTAGTCGCACAAAACTCGGCTTCTGTATATATAGTGCAAAATGGCGACACCCTGAGCCATATAGCCCTACGCAACGGGGTTCCTGAAAGCGCAATCAAGAAGGCCAATAATCTAAACAGCGACCTGATCCGCGTAGGGCAAAAGCTAAAAATCCCCACATCGGAGAACGCTTCCATCGGCGATTTTGACTCTGGAATCATCCACGAAGTTAAGCGGGGCGATACTCTAGGCGGCATCGCAATGACCCATGGAGTCTCCATCAGCAACCTCAAGCGTGCTAATAATATATCCAGTGACGTCATCCAAATCGGTCAAAAGCTAAAGATCCCGGTCATTGTCAGCACCGAGGATTTACTGAGTCACGTCCGCGCCCAAACAGTCAAAATCGCCGTGCAACGCGACAACTGGAAACGAATCGTCGTCCACCACAGTGCGATTAAATATGGCAATGCCGCGGTTTACGACCGGGCCCACCGCAAACGCGGCATGCAGAACGGTCTCGCCTACCACTTCGTGATCGGCAACGGCATCGACTCTGGAGATGGCGAAATCGAAGTCGGCCCACGCTGGACCAAACAACTCCTCGGAGGTCACGTCAAAAGCTACCAAACCAATCTAACCGCGATCGGCATCTGCCTTGTCGGCAATTTCGAAGCGACCCACCCCAGCAAACGCCAACTAAGCGCCTTTACACAATTAATGGATTGGTTGCGCAGCGATGTCGTGCCCAAAGCCACCAATTTCGCGGGTCACCGCGACCTCCGAGGCGAGCAGACTATCTGCCCCGGGAAGAACTTTCCGCTAGCCGCCATGCACGCGCGCTACGACTAAACCCGAATACGCGGTAAAACCACTGCCGCTTCAGCTCCAGCATGACCGGTTCGGTTGTGAATCGTCAGTTGTCCCTCATGCAGCGCAATCGCTTCGCGACTAAAACAAAGTCCCAAACCGGAACTCTTACGCTCTGACTGCGGTCGTGGCAGCGAATAAAACCGATCCCATATCCGCTCCAGCGCATACTCAGGGATACCCGTGCCCTCGTCAGTCACCACAATGACGACACTGTCCGATTCGGTCCAAACCCGAACGCATACCTGCCCCGAAGCCGGAGAGAAATCGATCGCATTCTGAATCAAATTACTCAAAGCGGTCTCCAATAGAAACTCCTCACCACACACCCAGTCGTCTTTCGCTCCTTCGACTGTAAAACGTATCTTTTTCTCCAAGCCGTTCGAGGCATGTTGATCAATGATCCGTCGCACTAGAGCCGACATTTCGATCTTCCTCGGTGCCCCCAACTCCGTTCGATTCTCCAATGACGACAACGCGAGCAGTTGATCAATCAAACTCTGCAGTCGAAGCGATTCCGACTGAATATTCCCCAAGAACTGCACGCGCTTCGCCTCTGGCAAATCCTCATAGAGCAATTCCGCCGCGCCGCGAATGCCCGCCACGGGCGACTTCATTTCATGCGTCAACGATTGCACATACGATTCCACATACTTGCGGTTTTCTAAAGCTTCCCGCATCGCCTCAGTCGTTTCACCAAGTATGCGCAAATGATAACCCGGCATAACTGGAGCCATTGGCCGCTCTCCACGCGAAACCGCCGCCGCATAATTCGTCAATTGACGCAGAGGTTGCGTCACCCAGCGCGATAGTAACCAGCCGAGCGCCAGCACCAAGGCCATCGCCGCGAGCCCCAACTTGATCAACCGTCGCTTCGTCTCGATAATAAACAGCAGCATACTCCGCTGCGGCTTATAAACTGTGAGCACGCCTACGATTTGCTCTGCATCCATAATCGGCGCACCCACATAGATAATCGACGAGGTCGGATCTGCCTCATCGGCCCGACTGGAGCGTGCACCATACTCCCCATTCAGCGTGCGCAACACATCAAAATATAAACTATAGTCCGCCCCGACGTCCGCATGCCCTCCGGAATCATAAACGATACGCCCTAAAGCATCCGTGATATAAAAGTCCATCATGACTTTCTCCTTCATCAGATTATAAATCTGCGCATGCAGAGGACGCGCTTTGACCGCCTCCATCCCAAGCTTCCAAGAATCAGGTGCCATCAATTCTTCTGTGGATTGGTTCGACAACAGAGCCGCCAAAATCTCCGCAACATCAACCATCGGCTCCTCGGTCGCTTCCAAATATTGCCGCTCGACCCGATCCAATATCGGATTCAACAAACACGCAAAACCCGCCAGCGCCATCAGCGCCAAGCTCAATAATATACGAGCCGTTAAACTCACCAGTCCTCCTTCATCGAATAGCCAATGCCACGATGCGTCTGAATCGGGTCCAAATCCGCACGCACAGACTTCAGCTTCGAGCGTAAGCTCTTTATGTGCGAGTCCACCGTGCGCTCCATCGATGCATCCGGTTCCTCCCACGCTGCATCCATCAATTGCGCTCGTGAATACACACGACCCGGCTTCTCGACTAACACCGCCAACAAACGGAACTCATATCGAGAAAGCGACAACGATACATCGAAATATTGAATCACCCAACGCTCATGGTCGATCTGGAACGGCGCGCCTGACTTTGACTGCGCCTGCCCTTCCGCTCGAGGCGAACCCCCAGCCAATTGCGCCCGCCGAATGTTAGCTCGAACCCTGGCGGACAGCTCTCGCGGACTGAAAGGCTTCGTCACATAATCATCCGCACCCAACTCAAGTCCTACCACACGATCCACCTCCGACGCTCTAGCTGTCAGGAAAATCACCGGCACCTGACTATTCTCGCGCAACACACGGCAGACATCGAAACCATTCATGTCAGGCAAACCGACATCGAGCACAACCAATTGATAAGTCATGGCAGCCGCTTTAGCTAAGGCTTCCCTGCCCGAAGCTGTCCAGTCTACGGTAAATCCTTCCGATTCGAGCGCATACACAATGCTATCACGAATCGAAGGTTCGTCTTCGACGACAAGCACACGGGAGGCACAGTTTTCAGCAGATGACATATTCAACGTTGGTTTAACCACAAAATTCACAAAAGGCACAGAACAGAATTGATAAATGGAGGGCGGTGCTCCGTCACCGCCGAGATAGGTCAAGACCGTCGATATGCTCAGCGGTTGCGACGGAGCGCAACCCTTCCACCTATCACCGATTCGTAAGCGACTGCAGCATCCTCAGTCCTACAAACAGCACACCAAAAATCCAGAATGGCGCGGAGATCACGACCGCCGCCATGGCGATGATCAGGATAGGACTGATCATCGCACAGAGACTAATGAGTAACACGCTTTCCATTAGGATAGAGGGGCTGAAGGAATGGGAGGTGGCACTTGGCGACGATTTTTACGACTAACGAAAACAGTCGACCAATCCATCTTCGCGGTCGCGATCATCAACACCGCTAAGGTCAAAATCGCGCCGACCGTGATCGTCAGACCACTCAAGCCATCAAAGAAAAAGCTATAACTGAACAGAACCATATAGACAAACTGAGCCGGCAAAGCGATGCGCGTCAGCTTCCGCCCGCCCATGGCATGCAAGTAACCACAGACCAATACTAGAGACACCATCGCCGAGAGAAAGAAACACAGATGCAAAGGCATCAAATCTACTGTGTAAGCAAACAGCAGTTGGAAGGCGAACGACCCCGTCGTCGAGAAGCCCGGTCTAAGCCGAGTTCGCATCAAAGTAACCACGGCAAGTCCAGAATACTTCCTGCGCATATCGACACCATAAGGCCGGCTTCAATAACTCATCTGATCAGTAATTATTTTGCCCCAACCTTGAGCAAGAGTCGCAGCGAGGAACAATCCACTAGTAACTCGATAACACTCTGCGGTTAAATCACCCGCCCTGAGTTAACGCAACTTCTCACCAAAAAAACGCAGCAAGAGATCCATACACAAACGAGCGACGTCTGGATTGTAGCGCGGCCCCTCATCCCTCAGGAACGCGTGAGCGGCATTAAACTCATGCCACTCAAAATCCGCCCCCACTTCTTCAAGACGTGCGGCAATTTTGCGTCGACCTTCCAGTGGCACATGCGGGTCCTGTCGACCCCAGACAAACATGAAGGGTGTCTTGACTCCTTCGAACCGAGCCAAGGTGTCGTCACATTTCCCTAAACCGAGCGTGCCAGAGTGAATATCCGTAGGATAAAAGGCTCCAACCGCCGAAACTGCAGGTTGAAAACCTGCACGCACCGCTAAGTGACCACCGAGGCAGACCCCAAAACTGCCGACCTTACCCGTGCTGCGCGGATGCTGCGCCAGATAGGTTGAAAGCACTGCCGCATCTTCATCTGAAGAAGTGAGCTCCTTGGTAAACTTCAGCTCGTTGCCGCGTTCTGTGCCTTCTTGATCGTATTCCAACACCGTGCCCGGCGCCTCAAACTCATGATACACTTCCGGCACTGCGACAAGATAGCCATGCCCCGCCAATGCCGCAGCCATCCGACGTATTGGCCCGGTCATCTGATAGATCTCAGAATAGAAGATGACTGCGGGATGCCGCCCCCCACCTGTTGGAATAAACAAATGCGTGCGCATTGGTCCACTCGCGGTTGGTAAATCGACGAAAGTATCGGGCTCAATAGTCATAATTTAATTCAAAGCAGGACATTCAATAGAGCACAACTATAGAGCCTATTTTATAGGCATCAGGACTTCACAAGACAGTGAAAACCTGTTCATCTGCTTATTTTGCTACAAACACACATTAAGAACCATGATCGGACTTATCGAAAGCTCAGGCGCAGCCCCCCGCAAGGCGGGTTATCTCATTGCGCTGGTTGAGTCCGTTTTTAACGAAGGCGGGCACTTGCAAACGGCTTTGCAACTCGATCATCGACCAGAGCAAGCCGCGATGGCGATCGCCACGGCAGCTGCTTTGGAAGGCGATCAACCGCTGCTTTTCGAAGCAGGCACCGGCGTGGGTAAAAGCCTGGCCTACCTGATTCCCGGAATCATTCATTCGATCGAAACTGAGCGACCATTCATCATTTCCAGCCACACGATCAGTCTCCAAGAGCAGATCCGTGAAAAAGACCTCAAGATCTGCCGCACTTTATTTAAAGCAGTTCCCGAACTGCATCGCTTCGCGGCTTTCAAAACCGCGCTCATGGTGGGCAAAGGCAACTACTGCTGTAGCACGCGCCTAAGCAATGCGCTCAAAGACGCACAGTCGAGCAAGCAAACCGAACTCCTCGCCAATGAGGAAAGGGCAGAACTCATCCGCCTCGCTCAATGGTCCGCCACGAGCCCGAACGGTCTAGTTCAAGAACTGTCACCTCCCCCGCGCCCCGAAGTCTGGGACAATGTAAACGCTGACAGCTCAACCTGCTCACGGAAAAACTGCGACCCAAACACTTGCTTTTACCAACGTGCGCGCAAACAGCTGATGTCCGCCAACTGCGTGATCGTGAATCATAGCTTGCTCTTCGCTTTGATCAACGCAGGCATGCCGCCTACCGACAACGCCAAGGGCATCTTGCTCGCTGACGACTTTGTCGTGCTCGACGAAGCGCATCGCATACCCGCGATTGCGACCGATCACTTCGGCGCAAACATCAGTTCTTACACGGTGGATCGTGCCCTCAAGCGCATCTACAACCCACGCACAAATCGTGGTATCCTCCGCAAGCACGGGCAAAAGTGGGATCACGATGCGGTCGACAACGCACTCGGTGCGGCGCACGAGTTTTTTGCTTATTTGGCAGACACCTTCCTAGCAAAGAAACCGATCCTGCGACTCCACGACCCCGACTTTTGCGACAACATCATCTCAGGCCCGCTAAAGGAAGTCGCCGAGCGCCTCGGTGCGATCATACAAAAAAGCGACGACGAGCGTGTGCAGGATGAGTTACGTGATCATCGTCGCCGCGTGATGGGCTATCGCGACGCGATCAATGCGTTCATCACATTTGCCGAGGACGATCACGTGCAGTGGTTGGAACGCGGCGGTAAGAAAGGTCAAATCGTGACACTTCGCAGCGCTCCGCTCGACGTGGCGCCTTATTTACGAAAGCACATTTTCCAGCGCGGCACCGCCGCCGTGCTGACCAGCGCGACACTTTCAGATGGTTCGAGCCTCGACACCTTTCAAGAAAAAGCCGGCGCCGAAGCCGCCGAGGCACAGATCGAGTATTCACCGTTCAACTACAAGGAGAACTGCAAGATCTACATCGCAACCGATTCGCCCTTGCCGGAACCGGGCCAAGGTCGACTCGACCTCGACTATCTCGCCAATATGATCTGCTGGTGCAGTCGCCGCGTCGAAGGCGGCACCCTTGTGTTATTCACCAGCCATTTTGACCTGCGCCAAGTGCGCGAGCGCTCAGAAGCATTTTTCCAAAAAATCAATCGCCCACTCTTTTGCCAAGGTCATGGCTTTGCGCGCACAGAGTTGACGCAGCAATTTGCCGCTGCAGGTAATGGTGTGCTATTTGGAACTGACAGCTTTTGGACGGGGGTCGATGTGCCAGGACCCGCCCTCTCCCAGGTGATTATTGCACGCCTCCCGTTCGAGAACCCAAACCACCCCGTAATGGAAGCCCGCAGCGAATACATCAGCGAGCGCGGCGGCAATCCCTTCGCGGAAATGACGATTCCGGATGCTTTGGTGAAATTTCGCCAAGGTATGGGTCGCCTAATTCGCCGCCACGAAGACACGGGGAATATCGTTATTCTCGATTCGCGTATCGTGACTAAGCCCTATGGAACGCGTTTTATTGAGGCTTTACCCGTAAAAGATTATCAACGCTTTAACCGGGAAAATCGCACAGACGTGTTTTAAGGTTAGACCTTCTCACTGAAGAGTCTTCATATTTGACTGATGCAAATCCACACACACGGCATGACAGACCGCGGTATGACCCGTCCCATCAACGAAGACGCGCTCTTTATTGATGAGGATCATAATGTCTTCGCCGTGGCAGATGGTCTCGGCGGTCTTCCGGGTGGAGCCGAATCCAGCAGTCGTATCGTTGAATTACTCGCAAAGACTTTTAACAAAGTGGATGCCGCTGAAGAACGCGTCGATCTGGCTGAACTCATCATCGGTATTAATCGGATTGTGACCGATGAGGGTCTGCTCGCCCACCCTTCCACTGGCTCAGGTAGCACACTCACCATCAGCCAGATCATCAAAGATCAATGCCTCATTGCCCACGTCGGCGACTCAGCGCTCTATCTATTGCGCGATGGTGAATTTAATAAAGTAACGATCGACCACACGATGGAGCAGGAATTCATCGAGCGCATGGGTGAAGAAGCGAGGTCGGCCATGCCACCAGAGTATCCGCACACCTTAACTCGCTGTGTTGGGCAAGACCAGGAGCTCCGCGTCGATCAAACACGCCTTAGTTTAAAATCAGGAGACCGTCTCTTGCTCTGCACCGACGGCCTCAACAAAGTGCTCAGCGAAGCCACCATTCAAAGCATGCTCTCCGAGGGCAACCAACCGGACGTCATCACAAAGCGACTAATTGAAGATGCAAATGCAGCCGGTGGTCCTGACAACATTACGCTGATCGTCCTCATCATTGAGTAATATGAAAAAATCTGAGATTTTTGGACCTAAAGTAGAAGCAAAGCCGGACAACATGCTTTTTCGATTCAGCCTCGGACAAGCGCTCTACGATGAAGGTGCCACCGAAGATGCCATCCCCCACCTACAGCGTTGCGCCGATTCGCGTGAAGACTGGATGCTTCCACGTATCCTCCTAGGTAAAGCACTCCTACAGCACGGACACAGCGAAGACGCTAAGCCCATCCTCGAACATGCGCTCAAACTCGCGGTCGAGCAACACCACGACGACCCCGCAGCCGAACTTCGCGAGATACTGTCGGATCTGACGTAGCAGCCTCAGCTGGACGCTTATATTCGACTTACGCTGTAGCCACGTCACTCTGTGACGTGTTCCTAGGAGCTATAAACACGGCAGGAGACTGCCGTGGCTACATCTACAATATATTTCATACAACTCCCCACTCGATGAATAAGTCCCTCCTCTTTCTGTTACTCATCGCACTCCCTAGCGTGGCTTTTGTGAAGTCATTTGAGCATATCATATGGTATATATTGGTGGGCTATCTAGTCATCGTTTCATTAGTCACCTACGGATTTTATTGGTATGATAAACGTCAGGCTGAAAAGAGCGGTCCCCGTATTGCAGAAAAAGTGCTCCACTTGCTGGAGTTTATCGGAGGTTGGCCAGCGGCCTACATCGCGCAAGAAACACTGCGACATAAAACAGCTAAACGTAGCTACCGCTTCGTTTATTGGTCCATCGTTGCGCTCTATCAGTATCTAGCTCTCGAATGCTTACTCAACTGGCGCATAGCAGGCACGCTCTTCGGCAATTAAATCCCCGTTTTCACAATTTAAGATTTTGCTTCGAGCGAATATACCTAAGCTCACGCTTACATGAGTCGCACCCAGGTCTATCTCGATTGGAATCTCCCCCTTCTCCCCGCTATCACACAGCGCCTGCTATCTGACGCACAAGGCGAATTCGTCGACTTAAGCCACCTGCTAGTCATCGTGCCGACCAAACAAGCACGGCGTCGACTCCTCGAAACACTCGCCCTCGAACTGGCGGAATCGGGACGCGGACTTTTCCCTCCCGAAATCGTCACACCCGATCTTCTTTTAGCCGTAGCCATCAAGCATGAGCCAATCGCGAGCGAAGAAAGCGTCTGCGCCGCATGGGTGAGCGTGCTCGACCAAATCGACTTTGATCACTTTCAAGCGCTCTTCCCCATCGCACCGACGCCGAGCACTGGCTGGAAGCTCGGGATGGCACAGCGCCTCACACAACTGCGAACAGAACTCGGAGAAGCGGGTCTCGACATCAACCGGGCCGCCGAGGGGGCCGCTGAAGCGGGACATGAGCCCGAACGCTGGCGTCAACTTGCCAGGCTCGAAGATCTCTACATCGACAAACTCAAACACCGCGACCTGAAAGATCCAAAGCAAGCCAGACGAGATGCCGCGCTTAACTACACGGCCCCCGCTGGCATTCAGCGCATCATTCTCGCCGCCACGCCAGACCCACAAGCGCTCCCACTACAAGCACTCGAACGTGCGACTGAGAGCTTACCGCTCGAAGTCTGGATCTATGCCAGCGACGACGCAGAGTTTGACGACTGGGGACGCCCACAAACCAATGCATGGATCCACCGCGCCTTAGATTTCGAAGGTTGGGGCTGTCACTTCACAACACTCGCCGACCCTAAAGCGACTGCCGCACACATTACCAAGCTAATGGCAAAACAAGCACCAGAAGCCGTGCTTCTAGGAATTGCAGACCCAAACCTCAGCCCGACAGTCGCCGACGCACTCCAAACTGCAGATATCCCATGCTACGATCCGGAAGGACAACGCTTACTCAATGGCCGCGCCGGCAGACTCACCGAGTTGCTGTGCCAACTAGCGATCGAAGAAAGCACAAGCACAGTGCGCTCACTTTTACAGCATCCAGACATCACACTTTGGCTCGGCAATGAATCGTCTCAAAACGAGCTCCTACGTCAGCTCGATCGTATTTTTGAAAAACACCTTGTCCCCGACCTCGACGGTTTAATTCACTTTGCCAGTCGGCGCAGCGATACCGACGCCCTCGTGGCGGCGCTCAAACAAATCAAGGAAATGGCCAAAGCACTGAACTCAAGGACCCGCTTTGCCACAACACTTTCAACCACACTACAAGCGATCTACAGAGCGCAAAATAGCGAGAGCCAACCACACGAAAGCATCCCGTGGAAAGACAGCGCCGACGCCATTCGCCAAAAGCTCGAAGCTAGCGTCACCACCGACGAGCACTTCACAAAACTACCCACAGATTACAGTCGCGAAGCGTTCCGCCAAAGCCTCGGTAAAGGCAAGGTCTACCCAGACAGACCCAAAGAGGCACACGACTTACTTGGTTGGCTTGAATTACTCTGGAACGACGCCCCGTATTTGATCCTCGCGGGACTGAACGAGACAATCGTCCCCGACTCGGTAATCGGCGATGCCTTCCTGCCCGAGACACTTCGCGAAGTGCTCGGGCTACGCACCAATGCGCAACGTTTTGCGCGTGATGCCTACCTACTGGAAGCCCTCTGCCGCAGGCGCGCTATAGGCAACGGAAGAGTCGACCTACTCATTCCACAGACCGCTGCCGACGGCACACCACTCAAACCGTCACGCCTACTCTTTCTCGGCGGAGCAGACACCCTTCTCCCACGCACTCGTCAATGCTTTCAAGCCACCGGATCTGTGAATGCACATATTAGCCACACACTCCCGTGGCGACTCAGCCCACCAGCCGACATCGAGCTGCCAGCATCACTATCTGTCAGCGCGCTCAAAAGTTATTTAGAATGCCCCTTCCGATTTTTCCTGCGTCACATTTTAAAGCTACGCACAATCGATGTCGAAACCCGAGAGCTCACACCAGCGACTTTCGGCACGCTCTTCCACGACACCGTCGCCGAACTAACCACTGCAGACATTGCACATAGCTCAGAAGCGGATCTCATCAAAAAAGTGCACGCCATCGCCGACGCAAAGATCCAACATCAATTCGGCAAGCAACTCTCTTTTGCGCTACGCCTACAGCATGAAGCGCTCATGGCACGCCTCATCGCCTATGCCAAACGGCAAATCGAAGACATCCAACAAAATGGAAGTAGTGAGATACTGAATACGGAAATGCCTTTCGAACGCGTCATCAACAGCATCACCATTAAAGGAACCATCGATCGAATCGACCGACGCAACGAACGCCTAGAGTTGATCGATTACAAAACAGCCGACAAACCAAAGCATCCACGCGACGCACACCTAGCAAAAGTCGCCAAGAAAGCGCCACCGGCTCACATCCCAGAAGAGGCATTCTTCGATGAAGGTGAAAAGCGCTACCGATGGATCGACCTACAACTCCCGCTCTACACACTTTCGCAAAAAGTCGCGGGAGAAGAGCGGCCGAAAGTCGCCTATTTCAATTTAGGCAACACATTGGAGCGCTCCGAGATAAATAACTGGGAAGACTTCACCGACAGCCATCTCGACAGCGCAGAAAACTGCGCAGCGGCAATCATTCAACAAATCAAAGACGGCATCTTCTGGCCACCCAACCCCGACGTTCGCGAAGACTACGATGACTTCGCCCCCCTCTTCCCCGACGGCATCGAAAACTCCGTAGACCCCGAGGCTTTCATGAACTACCAGTTTAAACAGGGCGTGAATTTCACAGAATAATTATTCGACAGAATCATTCTACCACACGTGATGCAAATTTCCTCAACACAAACAATCCAGGCGCTCGATCAGGATTCATTCCACTTGGTTGATAAGTTCATAATGGGGCAAGCATTCGAGATACACAACTCAATGGGCCGTTTACTCGACGAGAAAATATACCAATCAGCCCTCGATAAGGCATGCAAAAAATATTCATACAAATGTAGCCGCGAAGTTAAAGTCACAGCCAGCCACAAGAGCTTTTCTAAATCATATTACTTAGATCTATTAATCAGTGACGGAGCTATATATGAAATCAAAACGGTCTCGAAACTAACAAATAGCCACGAAGCACAATTACTTAACTACCTTTTACTCACAGGCATCCAGCACGGAAAACTTATCAACTTCGGAACCAACTCGGTAGAATACCGTTTCGTTTCAACCTCACTAAAGCATCACGACCGATTTTCATTTTCGATAAACGCTACAGAGTGGGAAAAAGCATCAGAATCCTGCGAATCGGTAAAAGACATCGCGAATGATTTACTTAGTGACTGGGGTTCACACCTACACGTCAGTTTATATAGCGAAGCTATTATTGAACTCCTAGGTGGTAAACGAAGGCTCCAACCTGTAGAATTATTCGCGGGTTCAGACAAAATTGGTGAACAGCAATTATGCCTTCTATGTCAAGATGTAGCACTCCACATTTCATCTATCAAACAAGGCATCCATTCCTATCAAACGCACTTAGTAAGGTTTTTAAAATCAACTAAACTCAACTCGATACAATGGCTAAACTTCGACAATCATGAAATCACCCTAAAGAGCCTTAAAAAATAAATGATTCTGTCGTAAAATGATTCTGTAAAAATCCACGTATCAAAAGCTCCCCTACTACTCATCATACTCCCATTGAACTCCCTTAAAAACATAGCGATTTCCGCCGCAGCTGGCTCGGGTAAGACCTACCAGTTGACCAACCGCTTCATCTACCTGTTGCACCTCACGGAGAAGCCGGAGCGGATCATCGCGCTTACATTTACACGCACCGCCGCGGGTGAGTTCTTTCAGAACATCATCGAGAAGCTATGCGACGCAGCCGAATCGGCAGACAACGCAGCAAACCTTTCCAGCCACCTCGGTATCGAAGCCGACAGTGCTCGTTACCACGCCCTTCTGCAACTGCTCGTGCGCAGCATGCACCAGCTCAACCTACAAACACTGGATAGCTTCTTCTTTCGAGTGGTCTCCGTTTTCTCCTTAGAGCTTGGACTTACAGGAAACCTAAACCTGCTCGATGAAAGCAGTGAACCACGCATGCGCAATCAAGTGCGGGATAGTATTGTTCACAACCCAGGCGAACTCACCGCTGAGCTAAACGAATTCTGGCACGCCTTCAAACAAGCAACGTATGGTAAAGAAGAACGCAGCGTGGAGAAAGTCGTCGCCGAATTCATCCAAAAGCAATACGCGCTCTACCTCGACACCCCAGACCCACAGCTCTGGGGACAACCGACCACGATTTGGAACGGTCCCTGCCCTTGGCAAGTCGACCATGCACCCGACTGGGATGAACTCGCCAACAACTTACGCAGAAACCTGCCCGAAGGTCTTGGCAAAGCACAGCAAAACGATTTCGAGAGCACCGCAAAGCACATCGAAAATTATCCGGTCAACGAAAAGCTCAATACACTCTTATCGAATGCCTTCGCCGTCGCAGCGGATGTGCTCGCCGGCAACGCCACGATTAAAGTGCGCAAGGAACTGCAACTCTCTGGAGCCATCTGTTCCGCACTAGCCGACAGCCTACGCGCCATAGCATGGCACCACCTAAAGCGCGCACTCGAAAACACCCAAGGCGTCCACCGTATCCTACAAGCATACCACGAAAATTACGACCGACTAGTCAGACGCCCCGGCCGCTTGGCGTTTGCCGACCTCACGCACCTACTCGCACCTGACAACGAAGGTTCACCAATGAATCCAGTCGACCCCTTTGTGCGACAACTCATGGACTTCCGGTTGGACAGTCAGTTCGACCATTGGCTCTTCGATGAATTTCAAGATACCAGTCGCCCGCAGTGGGCCGTCGTCGCCAACTTGATTGACGAAATCGTGCAAGACAGTTCCGGCGAACGCTCCTTGTTCTATGTCGGTGATACCAAACAATGCCTCTACCTCTGGCGCAACAGTGACGACCGACTCTTTCACGACATCCAGCGGCAATACCCCAATATCGAACCGCAACCGCTTTCGATGTCATGGCGCTCCGCCAAACCTGTGCTCGACGCGGTCAATGTCGTCTTCTCCGATCATGCCGCGATCGAAGCCAACTTTTCTAGCGACGCCGCAGCACGTTGGCAGCGGGCTTGGCAAACACACGAACCTTCACCCGCCACAAAAGGTCTCAGCGGATTTGCTTGCTGGATCGAAGCGCAGAAGAACGACGCACCCGAGCGCAACGATCTGATCCTACAATTGCTCAACGACTTGAAGCCACTTGAGCGAGGCATGACGATCGGTGTGCTCACACGTAGCAATAAAGACGCCACTGCCATCGCCGAATTTCTACGCGAGAACGCAAAAGAGCTCCCCGTGCATACCGGCTCTGCAATTAAACCCGCGACCGACAATGCCGCGGGTGCAGCACTGCTCGCGATGCTTCGACTCGCGGCTCACCCAGGCGATGCCCATGCACGTGGAATGCTCCAACTCATCGACTGCTCCACCCAAGGCACCTCACTCGTCAAAGCCGCCGACCGACTGCGCACCACACTCCTCTCTGAAAGCAGCGAGATCGCGGTGCGCCACGCAGCCGACACCATTATCGAACACCTACCAGCAGACGATACACGCCACCGCGAGCGCTTAGAGCGCTTAGTCACCAAGGCACGCGCATTTGACAGCGAGGAACAACGCGACATCGATGGGCTACACACATACTTGAAAGACAGCAGCAGCGGCGAATGTCCCGCTGGCGACGCGATCATCGTAGAAACGATCCACAAATCGAAAGGACTCGAATACGACATCGTGATCTTGGTAAATGAAGACAAAAGCTCACGCAGCGAGCGCCAGATCAGTCCCCTACTCGATGCCGAAGGCAATGCCGAATGGATCATGGAGCCCGTCAAAAAAGAAATCATGCAGGCCGACCCCGCGCTGTCTCCTTTCTTAGAGCAAAGCGAAAGCCAACAAGGCTTCGGCAGCCTATGCACGCTCTACGTCGCCATGACTCGCGCTAAACGCGGGCTCTACATGATCAGCGACTTCGACCGCGTCGACAAAAAATCAACCGTCGATTATCTACGCGATATACTTGGCAATGAAGCCACCGACACCGAGCTGTTCACCAACAGCACTTATCCAATGCTCTGGAGCACCGGTAATGTAGATTGGCACAAGTCTTTTGAGAAGTCTTCGAAAGAAGATGAAAGCCATACGCCAGGGCTTGAGGGTTTACAGAACTTCACCCCCGCTCATCCACGGCTACAACTTTCCCGACCTTCCTCGGGGAAATCTTTCCAGCAAACCGCCAGCAAGCACTTCGACCTCAGCGAAGCCGCTACCAAATTCGGCAGCGAGATGCATGATGCCTTCGAGAAGATTGAGTGGCTTAATCTGGAGGGCAACGCTCCGTCGTTGCCGCCTCAGTTATCCTCGGAAATGACGGAGCATTTCCCTCCAGAAGAAACAGTCACCGAAACTCTCGAAGCATGCTTCAACAATCCAGACATCAAAGCACTCTTCACCAAACCAGAAACGCCCACAACTGTCTGGCGTGAGCGCGCGTTCAGCTACGTCGAGGGCGACCAGTTCTACAACGGCATATTCGACCGCGTCATCCTCCACCAAGATGCTGAAGGTAAAACAATCCGCGCCGACATCATCGATTTCAAAACCGATCGTATTCACGCATCCAATACAATTGATCAAGCGACCGATCACCACCGCCCGCAATTGGAGGCCTATCGTAAAGCACTCTCTAAAATCATCGGCATCGAAAAAACTACTATCGAATTAAAGCTGCTATTCACCGACGTGCCTACCGTCGTCATACTTTAAGAAAAACTGCCTCCGATCTGACTTTAGTCTCAATAACAGTTTCGACACAACCACATCACAATGAACGCCGACACCCACTGTAACGTCACCTGCCCGAGCTGCTTTGAAAGCTTCAGTGTGCCAGGGCCGGCACCTTCAGAAGTGCCGACCGACTGGGACTACGATTGTGAGATATGCTGCCGACCGATGGTCATTCACTTCTACTTAGACGATGAACGGGTGATCGCCGAGGCAGACTCCGACCAATAATCTACACTCGCTCACGTAGATCGTCATAGTATGCGGCGAAGCCTGCCATCCAATACGCACTTGCCCAAAAGATACCCACAAAGAAGGCGAGCATGCCAAGAATGAACCAGCCGGTGTAAGAAAGCATCAACCAGCTAAACTTCCAAACTTGCCCCTGCATCATTTGACTGCTGCGGCGTAGAATCGCGCCGACTGGCATCTCAGGTTCGTCCGCAACGATGAAGTAAACAAAGGCATAACGAATCCAGAAATAAGTGGCAACCAGAGTGGGCAATAAAACAATCAAGACCAAGCCAGTTAAAAACAAAGGATCTTGCGCCGCTAAATCGGGCGACTGCTCGAACAGCACTTGATTATTAGCGACAACCACCCCCATCAATGCACCACCAGGAATTGCCGCAACCATCGCTGAACAAACAATAATAAAAGTGACGAGAAGAAAGAGCCCCGTATGTTTCAACCACAGAGTGAAACCGGAAAATAACTCACCGATTTCAACTGGTTCGCGACGCACCAATCGCAAAAAGTAACGATACATCCCCACCGTTAAGGGGCCCGTTACGAATATGGGAACCAACAAGCCGATGAGTGGAATGATGGCAGCCATGCTCGACGCTTGCATCACGACCTGCATGAGGAAGATCACGAGGGCGGCCATGAGCCAATTACCCGATAGCGCGTCCCATGCATCGGCCCTCAGCTCACCGCAAGAATTGCCCCGTTGCGTGCGCTGAGATCGCGGCACGATCGTAGAAGCGCTTTTTTGGGGAGCGCCCTCCTCCAGTTCAAAGACAGCGCCGAACGCCGTCCAATCAGCCATGCCCTCACGCCAGACCAAATTACTGCGCGTCAATTCGCCGTTACCATACATACCCTTTAAATCGATCTCGGTAATCGGACCGTGTTGCTCACCGTTTTTTTCGTAAAACCATTCCATGACGTTTATTTATTAATGATTAATTCTTCTGATTCTGCTTCGCGTCGCTGACGAATTTATACAAAGCGTCTTTCTCTTCGGCACCAATATTCGAGTCTTTGATCGCCTCAAATGCAGCATCCGGATCAGTCTTCACCCACGCTTGAACGCTTTGATTTAATGTATTGCGACGCTTATTTTCATCGCTGACGGTTTCAGCCCAATAAAAGCCCGCCTCAGGATCGGTCTTGGTAATACTCCGAACTAAAGTCTCCACTGATTGATCGCGATTGGGTCCCTCATCTAAGGTCGCAATCCATTCCGACGCTGCCATGGGATCGTGTTGCACGTAATTACTCGCAACTGTTCGGTAGATATTCGCATTCTGACTTTCACTCATCGTTACAGGCATTCGATCCAACCATTCAATCGCAGCGAGGGGATCCTGACGGGACCAGTCTTGAAAGCCACTGCGCAAGTAGTCCGACTGCTTCCCCTCCTCGACAGAATTTGTCAAATACGTGAAAGCGCCTTCAGGGTCAGACTGCATCCAATTCTGATAGACGGACTGCATCGCCTGCCCACGTGCCTGCTCATCCGACAAAGTTTCAGCCCAAGCCAAGGCGCCCGGTTGATCATATTGCGACCATTCGGAGGCGAGACGAGAAGCCAATTGGCGCTGCACCATCGGATCACTCGACTCCGAAACAATAGACACGGCTTTTTCAACCCCGTAGCGAGCGATTTGCCAACTCATATTACTCAATGCCCGCTGCTTTTCATCCTCATAGGCTAGGCTCATTGCGAAAGCGATACCTGCCTCTGCATCACGCTCAGCCAATTGCTGCGCTAAGTTGCCGAGCGCATTCATTCGTGCATTACCCGCAGGCAAATTCAACACAAACTCTCTCGCACGATCCGGATCGGACTGCGCGAGCGAACGAATCAAATCGCCGACCTTGTTATCGTATGTTTGCCCAGTCGCGACTTCACCGATCCAATCATATATACCTTGGATCGCTTCGAAGTCTTTTTGATAAGCCAGATTGCCAAAAGATATATGATCCAAAATTTCTCGTCGCTCAACCGCATCGGTTTTACTCGCGATATACTCTTTCGCTACCTCGAAGTCATTGTTCAGCAGATTACGAAACACCTCCTTGCGCGAGTTGTATACCGTGCCATCCATCGGCAACGAGTCGAGCCAGTCAAGGGCCGCATAAGGCTCCTCATGCATCCAATTCTGCAATGCACCGGAGAGCGCCTGCACTTTCCCAGGTCCATCTTCGAGCGACAAGGCAGAGGCACGCGCTGTTTCAAGATCTTGGTTCGCCCATTTCTGGTAGATGCTCCGCATAATCCAATCAGCGCGATGCCCCATCGAGCTCATCTCCTCAGCCATAGCTATCGCCCGTTGAGGGTTCTTTTCGGCAACCGATTGAATCACTGCCTGTAGCGAGTTTTGCTGCGCCCCATAATCTCCCAACTCCTTGGCTGCCACAAAAGCCGCCTGGGGATCTGATTTCGCCCAAGCAGTATAAAAAGCGCTCCGCAATCGCCACTGCTGATCCGGTGGTTGCTTTTCAATATAAGCCAACATCCCCTGTGGGTCCGTTTCTGCCCACTTCGTTGCCAATAGGCTCTGCGCCATCCAACCCATGGTGCCGACTTACTCACCGCATCCATCAACATCACGAAATCCTTAGGCTTCGCCTTTCGCAGACGAGTCAACAACTCACCGAGTTGATCCATCTGACTCATTCCCTCCATCGAGGCTAGCCACGCTTCGCTCAAATCGTAAGACCCCGCCACGGCTTCCTCTGCCTCAGTCAGCTCGACTACTGTCCCAGCACCTCCACCAGACTTAGCCTTCAAACTAGGCGAACTGGAAGACGACGACTCTGCAGATGCAGACGATCCATCGCTGTCCAGCGACGAAACAGCTATCAACCAACCGCCAACGATTCCAACAATTAGCGTAACGAGGGGCAGCATCCATTTCATGCGGTCACGGTAAAATCCAACGCCCAAACCGCAAGCAAAGGTTTAACTCCTGGAGAATCGGCACACTTGGAATGAGACTTACAGGGCATCAAAAGGTAGGGACGCCTGCCCCCAAGCGTCCGAGGCTGAAGGAAATATTGCGGACGCCTAGGGACAGGCGTCCCTACCAAATACGCTGATATATACATCAATTCCTCCTGAGGCTAGGGGCGGTCGTCCTGTCTGCCCTGAGTCGATCGAAAGGGACCACCATTGCATGTGTTTCGCTCCGAATCAGATTGAGCGGCTCAGACGTATGGCGATGGGGACCATCGCCGCTACCGATCACCCTGCACTAGATCCACTCACTAGCGGATGCCCAAAGCCTGCTGCACTGCAGGTGCTTTCTGCAAAGCAGCCTTGAACTCACCCACATCGAAATCCGCGACAAGGAACTCGCCGTATACAAAAGTCGGTGTCTTGGTTTGACCACTCAGGTTCATCATTTGTTCCATGAATACCTTATTACGACGCACCTCGCGCGTCTCCAAACCAACGCCCTGCCCCTTAAAATAGGACAAAGCTTCAGCGCACCAAGGGCAGCCGTCTTTAATATAGAGAATCGGTGTATCGGATGACTTCATAAGCGGAAAAATGATCACTTAGCCCGCGCGCGCCAAGCGTATTCCTATAACGCTTTTACGGCATTCAGCGTTTAATATATAACCAAGCCCAAAGAACCAACCAAGGCGCTAAACCCAAAATGGTTAAACAAGCCCCCAACGGGCTAGATAAATACTCCCAAGTCACCGACCAAGGGATTCGATCCAGCCAACCAATCCCCCCTCCCGCGAGATGCATCCGATAAAAGACAAAATCAACCAGGTCAGCGATCAGCCCAACAACTATCAAGATCCCAACGACAGTAAATATTTTGGGCACAGCTGGTTCTTCTGATTTCTTCATGATCACGTCACGACTAGTTAGCTGTCAGTCGAGTCCCTTGTTTATGCTGTGAATGATTCCTAGCATCCAAATATGCTACCACTGACAATAACACATAAAAGTGGTGGGCCCGGTGGGACTTGAACCCACGACCAAGGGATTATGAGTCCCCTGCTCTAACCACTGAGCTACAGGCCCGATTGGAAAATGGGTAGCAAAAGGGTATTTTAACTCACGTCGAACAATTTCGCCGTTAATCCTAAATTCAGAAGTTGGAAGCTAGGAGTTAGCAGTTAGGGCATTATTATCAAGAGCTTACTATGGAAACATCCATCGCGAAATTGGCGAAAGTGCTCAAATTTACAAACCATTGCCTCTCAGTCACTAACTTCTAACTACTGTTTCCTAACTCCTCTTTTAAGGTTAAAGTAGGCGGACTTAGTATTGACCGTTTTCTCGGCGCTCTAGCTCAGCAAGTTCTTCCTGAGCTTTGGCGATGCGCTCTTGTGCCTCTTGGATGCGACGTGCGCGGGCTTGAGATTCTTCGTAGGCCTTCTTCTTGGCGGCGAGTTCAGCTTCGACTCGAGCGGCTTCACGCTCGGCGGCAGCTACGTCCGATGAAGTCGCTTTACGGGCGATCGCGTCGCGAACCTTCTGTGCCTCAAGTGCCTTAATGTCTTCTTCGAGCTTATTTTGCTCACGAACTTCTTGCTCATACTCGTATTGGCGCTGCGCTTCGGCCGCTTCGAGCTGTTCTTTGCGCTTGTCCAATTCGTTTCCAGCCATGCCGCCTAGCGCACCTCCGATAACTGCGCCTGCGATGACATTGCCATCGCCACCGTCACCCATTTGGTGCCCTGCGATGCCGCCTAAGATCGCACCGGCAATGATACCGATGTCGCGCTTTTGTGTGCCACTATTGGATGCGCAACCACTGAAGATCAACGCGAGAACGAGTAAAACGGGTGTAATCGAAAATTTAATCATAAGAAATACTTTAAAGGCCTATATTTAGAATGCAATCCACAGCTGCAATCCACTCATCTAAAATCCATTCACGCTGACAGGTGCTCTTTCCAATAAATCATTGGTCTTCAGTTCGGCGAGACCGATATCAATCTTGGCATCTACGAAAAGAAGGCTGTCTCCACCCATCTTCTTCGCTCGAACAGAGCCGTCACTACTTACCATTTCATAACCAAAAGCACTCGGCTCGAGTTCCTCTTTCTCGACTTTCTTCCAGCCTGAGCCACCGCCTTGTAAAGCAATGAGGTAATTCATCTCATACTCGCTCATCGATTGGCTGCGTTTGTAAACCTCCAGGACTGACTTGCCGCCCACATAAAGGACATGCACATCCCACCCTGGCTGCACTCGTTTATCTTCCAACTCAGATGCCATGGGGCGACGTCCATCTGCCGTCTTGTAATAAATCCGCACATCCGTCGAGCTAGTCATAAAATCAAGATACTTGTTATAAGGCATCCCTTTGCGACGACTGCTTTCCACAGCTTCATCACGATAAATGATACCGCCAGAGCCAAATAAGCGGCGCTCAAACGCCTCCTTCGACTCTCCCACCCGAGCGTCTGCGGTATCAGGGCTCATAACAATAACTACGATGCTAGCCAATAAGGTGGCGAGCGCTCCTTGCAATGTGGGGTATTTCATTATTGAGATAAGACAGCGAAAAACCCTGACTGTTCAAGATAAACCAGCCCACCGCATGAAGAACACCTTTTATAACAGCTTTGACCTCGAACGCCCCGAGAGCACCCCTAGCACCGAAGGTGACTACCGTAATGCATTTCAGATCGAGCGGGACCGCATCATTTTCTCCTATCCTTTCCGACGCCTCCAATCGAAGACGCAGGTCTTTCAGTCTGGCGAATATGACTTTTACCGCACCCGCCTAACCCATTCCATAGAAGTCGCCAAAATCGGTCGCTCGATCTGCGAATACCTCCGAGCTAGTGCCGACCAACTAAACGACAGCTTCTACATCGATGCCGACCTGACCGAAGCGGTCGGACTGGCTCACGATCTCGGGCACCCTCCCTTCGGTCACATAGGCGAGCGCAAGCTCAACGACTTGATGGCGCCCCATGGTGGCTTTGAAGGCAATGGACAAACCCTCCGAATTCTAACCGAACTCATTTACGAGCGTCCCGGCAGCACGAAGGGCATCGCCCCCACCCGCGCGTTTCTGGACGGGGTGATGAAATACAAAGCGCTACACAGCGAGCGCATCGCCCAGGACGGGCGCGCACCGGACAACCACTTCATCTACGACGATCAAGTCGTGCATCGCGACATCATCTTTGGCGGGCAAGCGATTCCCGAAGCACTGCAATCACACAAAGCGCTGAACAGTTTCAAAAGTATCGAATGCCAGATCATGGATTGGGCGGACGACACCGCCTACTCACTGCACGATATCGTCGACGGGATACATGCCCGCTATATTTCAATCGGCAGCTTGACCGAATGGGCAGCTAGCCAAACGCTCGATACGGAGCAAACCAAACTCGTGGATAAACTCTGCAATGTTATCCGCGAAAATCGCTACGAGCCCTACTTCGGTTCTCGGGTGGGTAAATTCGTCAACGCCTGCACCCTCGCGCCTCGATCCGGTTTTCTTTCCAGCCAGACCAATCGTCACGCCTTCGACCTCATCATCGACCCAGTAGTCAAAGCCGAAAGCAGACTCTACAAAAAGATCGCACTCGATCTAATCTTTCGTTCGCCACAACTCCAACAGATCGAATTCAAAGGCGGTTACATACTAGAGCACCTATTCAAAGCACTGTGCGACAACTGCGCCGACCCAGCAACACAAGGGCTACGCATTCTCCCTGCTCGCGAACAAATCCTACTCCAAGAAGAGCCCAACGAGTCTGGCCGCTATCGCCGCCTCTGCGACTACACCGCAGGTCTAACCGACGACCTCGCCGTCCGCACTTACAAGCGCCTCTTCGATCCCGATTTCGGCTCCATCGCCGAGCTCACCTAAGCTACTACCAATTTAACCGCCCGTTCCCTGCGGTCACTCGAGATCGCTGAGGACGCTGAGGCGTAACACTTGAGCAGACGGGAATGTATCAAGGCGATGAAACGGGAATTTGAAAATACCCCCTCATCTTAATAAACTCAGCGTCCTCCGCGCTCTCAAGCGAAGCGGGCGGTTACATCAGCGTGTCCAAGCTAGGTGCTAGAAGTGTGTATAAAGCTAAGACAGGAATGTCTGTGTCACTATTTACAGAGTCACTCACGCCCTCACCGCTTCAGCGACTGCTGGCGCCATCACAAACTTCAGCGACATCACAGTCACATAAAGCCCTAGGAGCACCATCGCCAGCGCGATACCGCCTAGCATACTGAAGACTCCGTGCTGGAAAACCATCATGAGCAATGCCGCAATCGGCATGACCACCATCACCGCTGCCGGAACTATCGCGAAACCAAAGGCGATACGGCGATGCTTCAAGAACACCACAAAGGTAATCAGAGCCAGCGCGGCGAGCAGCTGATTCGTTGCGCCAAACAGCGGCCAAATCGCTTTCCAGACAGGAAGAACGGTGCCATCGGGTGCCGTATAGGTGCCGAACGCGGCAGCTGCTGGTAATGCCAAAACAAGAAAGGTCCCGAGGTAACGACTACTCGCACCACGCCAATCGAATAGTTCTTCCAGCAGGAAACGAGTCAAGCGAGTGCAAGTATCTAAAGTTGTCAGCAAAAAGGTGCTCACCGCCAAAGTCGCAAATGTCAGACCGATATCTTGCGGCACACCCAATGCTCCAAAGAACACTGCCGAACCACGTGCAAAGGTCGCCACAGGACCACCTTCCATACCGCCAGACACGCCCACACAGGCCAAGGCAAAGACAGCGAGCAATCCTTCCACGAGCATTGCTCCATAGGATATCTTCTTCACGTCACACTCAGTCTGTAACTGCTTCGAAGTGGTCCCACTACTGACGATGCTATGAAATCCACTGCACGCGCCGCAGGCGACCGTGATAAAAAGAAACGGCACCATGTAGCTCCAATCACTGGGATGAAAACTCGTGTATGCCGGCAATTCAAAATTCCCGCCCCGAACCACGAGACCGACGAGACCGATCAACATAATCGCATACAAAAAGGTCGCGCTCAAAAAGTCACGTGGCTGCATCAATACACCCACCGGTAAAATCGCCGCACAGTAGCAATAGACTAACACGGCACCCATCCAAATGTTTTTCTCTACGCCGATTGCCGGAAACGACACACCGATCCAAAGCCCCAAATACGTGAGCACCACAAAAGCGGGAATCACTATTTTATAAGAGATACCCGACTTCCGCGCCACCAATCCAAATATCAGCGCCACAAAAATAAACCAACCTGAAGAAGTCGCGACCGCTGGTTGATTGACGAATCCCGCCACCGTCAAATCAAGGAACACCACGATCACATAGACTAGCGCGAGGAGCACAAAAATGAGGAACAACTTACCAGTCGTTTCCCCGATCAGATTACGACAAGTCGCCGTGATCGAACGCCCGCGATAACGCAAAGACATCAACGTGCTGCCGAAGTCATGCACCCCACCAACGAAGATAGAGCCCACGATGATCCACATCCAAGTCGGGAACCAACCAAAGACCGAAGCCGCGATGATCGGGCCAACAATCGGTCCTGCCCCTGCAATCGAGGAAAAGTGATGCCCAAACAGGACAGATGCACGAGTCGGCACGTAGTCGACCCCATCATTGATCTCACAGGCAGGCGTCTCCCGATCCGGTTCGATACGGCAACGACGTTCTAAAAAGGTCCCATAAAAACGGTAGGCGACAGCAAGTAAAACCGCAGAGAGTAGTAGTAAAGAGACGAGCATATCAGTAGTTGTGACGTGTGCGCAGAATGACACTGGTTTCACCAGCCGATCAATCTCATTTCTCGCCGAAATATACCATTGACAGTATATACTAAAATAAGAATATAGGTAACTACATGGAAGCCTCCGACATCTACAAATGCATCGCCGACACACAGCGCCTCCGCATCCTCAACTTATTGGAAGCGGGACCACTTTGCGTCTGCCACCTCCAAGAGTTACTCGATGTCACACAGGTCAAGATGTCGAAGCAGCTCGCGATCATGAAGCAGCTCGGTCTCCTCGCATCGCACCGCGAAGGCACTTGGATGGTGTATACACTTGAAGAACCGACCGACGGCCTTCTGCTAAGCAATCTCAACTATCTGCGCGAAGCCGAGTGCGCAGAGTGTAATCAACTACAACGCGACCTACTGAATCGCGGCAAACTCATCCTACGCATCACGGGCAACGGCGAAGACTGCCCCGAAGGCGTCTGCCAAAGCGCGAACTGCTGCTGAGTCGCTTCTATAAACAATAATACGCAGACTCACTTTGGTAGCGGCGCTTGTCCCTAAGCGCCATCAGTGAAAAGCGGTCCATGCGTATGGCGCTTAGGGACAAGCGCCGCTACCTTTCAAATTTCCAACACAGCACCACCAATTTATGAACGAAACAAACGACAGCCTCAAACCCGAGAAAGCCACCGAGCCCAAGCCCGGTTTCTTCAACCGCATGTTCACAAAGTTGGACAACAGCATGAAAGCCAAGGCCGACGAGGCAGCAAAAAATCAATGCTGCTCTCCGAACGATAAGGGCAAAGGCGGCAAGTGCTGCTGATCGAGATACGGGATTCAAGATACGAGAATCGAGTTAGCCAGAAACCTGCATTTCTCATCACGCATCCCAGATCACGCATCCCGCATCATTAAACTCTCATGCTTACAGAACTCATCAACTTACTCGTTTACGATTGGTTCGGCTTCACTGCCGAGTCGAAGCTTGCGGGTGCCGTGCACTTCTTTCTCTACGACACGATTAAAATATTCTTACTGCTTGCGGTGATGATTTTTGCGATCGGCGTGATCCGCACTTGGTTACCAGAACAACGCCTCAAGCAGTGGATGGGGCGTGGCGGTTTGTGGGGCAACTTAGTCGCGGCGCTCTTCGGTGCCATCACACCCTTCTGCTCCTGCTCTTCCATTCCGATCTTCATCAGTTTACTCAAAGCAGGCGTCCCATTAGGTGTGACTTTTTCGTTCCTGATCACCTCGCCAATTATTAACGAGTATTTAGTCATCCTAATGGTCGGTGAGTTCGGGCTTCCAGTGACCGTAGCCTATGTCGGCAGCGGTCTCTTGATCGGCACCGTAGCGGGCGCCATCCTCGGACGCCTCAAATTAGAAAAGTATTTAGAAGCCGACATCCTTGCCTCGGCGAACGCCACCTCCGAAGTCATTGAGCACACTGTCAGTTCACGGCTTCGCTATGGATGGGACGAAGCGATCACGGTGATCAAACAAATCTGGCTCTGGGTAATCGTCGGCGTCGCGATTGGTGCCTTCATTCACAACTACGTGCCACAAGAAACCATCCACTCTTTGATGGAAGCCACCGGTATTTTCTCCGTGCCAATTGCCACTGTGCTCGGCGTGCCGATGTATGGTAGTTGCGCCGCCATCGTGCCCATCGCCGTCGTGCTTTTCCAAAAAGGCATCCCACTCGGCACCGCCCTCGCCTTCATGATGGCCATGGCCGCACTCAGCTTGCCCGAAGCCATTATGCTGCGCCGCACGATGCACCTAAAACTCATCGGCATCTATTTCGGCATCACCACCCTAGCGATCATCTTCACCGGCTATCTGCTCAACGCATTGGCTAAATTCCTATAAAATAACTTCTCACTCCTAACTTCTCACTTCCTACTTCTTTAAAAATCATGACTAAACCAAAAGTTCTCATTCTCTGCACCGGCAACTCTTGCCGCAGTCACATGGCGGAAGCCATCTTACGCGCCGCCGCGGGCGATCTCTTCGAGGTCTTCAGCGCTGGCTCCAAGCCTAAGGGTGCCGTCCACCCACTCGCGATTCAAGCCGTCGAAGAGCTCGGCATCAGTATGGATGGCCATACTTCCGACCATTTGGATATCTATCTCGATAAAGGTATCACCACCGTCATCACAGTCTGTGGCAACGCCGACCAAGCTTGCCCGACATTCCCTGGGCAAGTGAATCGCTACCACTGGGGGTTTGAAGATCCCCCACACGCGCAGCGCGAAGGTGAGAGCGAGATCGATGCCTTCCGTCGTATCCGTGACGAAATCAAACTCGTCTTCGAAGCCTACGCTTCCGGCTATCGCGAAGCCATTTTAGGAGACGCGTGATTCGAGTGCGGGGATACGAGATAAAAACAACAACTCGCATCTCACATCTCACATCTCGCATCTCGTATCTCGTATCTCGTACTATGAAAAACCAACTCATCGCTGAATTTATTGGCACCTACTTTCTGTATTTAATCATCGGGATGTGCGTGACACCGCCCGGATCAGCAGCCTTTACCCCGATCGCGGTCGGTGTCGGCTTGGCTGCTTTGGTTTACAGCTGCGGGCACCTCTCCAAGGCGCACTTCAATCCCGCCACAACCGTTGCCTATTTCTGCGCAGGCACACATCCCAGGTCAACATTCCTGCCTTATATTGTAGTCATCTTCGCCGGGGCCATTGCGGCGGCCCTCACGATTGGTGTATTGAATCCTGAAGGACTCGCTAAAGTCAGTGCGATTGAAATCAATACACCGCGTGTGATCGTCGCTGAGTTTGCCTTCACCTTCGCACTGATGTGGGTGATTCTAAATGTCGCAATCGCCAAAGGCACCAAAGGCAACCCCTTCTATGGACTCGCGATCGGAGCCATCGTCGCGGCCGGCGCGTATGCGGTCGGCAATATCACATTCGCGGCTTTCAACCCTGCGGTCACACTCTCGTTATGCTTTAACGGCTTCATCCCATGGAGTGCATTCCTCCTGTATGCGATTGTGCAAGTGTTTGCAGCCACAGTCGCCGGTTATCTATTCCGCTCGATGAAGATTACGAATCCAGAAGAGTTGCCGACTACATAGTCAGGTCTAAGGCAATTTCCAGGCACACCACTCAATACCTTATTTTAGGTATAAGGATTTCGGATACAGCTGTTTACAAAACCAATAAGTGTGGAATAGTGTAAAGGATTCACCTTCCCATTGAATCTGAAAAACCCCGCACCCCTGTGGTAATCCACTCCAAATTTCGATCCACTACAACGGTTGCCAAATGCTTATTGGCTTCCGCGATACTCACTTGCATCTCATCACTCGGGATCGCGCGTGACAGTGTAGTCGTATTCAACGAGGTGCACTACCACCCGGAAAACGACAACACACCGCTCGAATACATTGAGCTCTACAATCAGTTAGCGGTCGACGTGGACATCTCCAACTGGCGGATCGACGGAGACATCGATTACAACTTCCCCGAAGGCACAGTCATTACTGGACGCGGGTATCTGGTTATCGCGAAGAACCCGTCGGCGCTTGCTTCCGAAACTGGCTTCAGCGGCGCGCTAGGCCCCTACAATCGGGACCTTTCGAATTCGGGCGACCCCATCTACCTCTACAACAACAACCTCGCTTTTAATACTATTTCTGGCTCGGGCTCAACAGGAGTCGCCACTGACAATCTGGAAGGTCGGCGCATCATGGATGAGCTCTATTACTTGGATAAATATCCATGGCCGCTCGGACCGGATGGCTCCGGTTTCAGTCTCGCGAAGCTTGAGCCCAACACCGGCACCGAGGACCCAGCGAATTGGACTGCCAGCACCCAAAGCAATGGCACACCAGGCACCGTCAACACATTCAGCAATTTGCCGACGATCGCTTTTAATGAGGCCACTTCAACAGAAGCAGTGGACTTCGAAATCGAACTATACAATTATGGTAGCAGTCCAGTTGACCTCGAAGACTTCGTCATCGCATCGTCCAATACACTGCAAGCCGACTACACATTACCCGACAGCAGCTTAGCGGCAGGAGAATTTCTTACGATTGACGCCGCGACTTTGGGATTCACCCCGGAGGACAACAATCGCTTGTTCCTTTATAGCGCGGGCAAAAGCACTTTGATCGACACCATTCGAGTCGATGACAACCCGATTGCTCGCTCGCCGGATGGCACAGGCGACTGGGCACGCTCCAATAGCTTAACCTTAGACGCAGCAAACGACGTCTCCATTGAAGATGGCGTCGTGATCAACGAGATCTTCTATCACGCCAAGCCACAAATCGAGTCAGGCGGCACCGTCACTACTAGCCAACAGGTTTTGAACTACGATTCAACTTGGCGCTACAATCTCGATGCAGGCGTAGGTGGATTACCTACCAACTGGGCACAAAGTAACCATGCAGTGGACAATGTTAGTTGGGCGGAAGGCGCCGGACTTTTGGGCGTCGAAGACACAAATATAGGTGAACCGATCAACACCGCGATAACTTTAACCTCGCAGATCACCTACTACTTCGAAACTGAATTTACCTATAACGGGTCGGAGAGCATCAGTGAAATGGTCATCAACCACTACATTGATGACGGCGCAATCTTCTATCTTAACGGCCAAGAAATCGGACGTTTCAACATGGACGCAGGCGGCTTCACCGCTGCGACGGTCGCCAATCTGGGAGTCGGCAACGCAAGCCTGCAAACACTCACCATTTCGTCGCCCAATGTTTTACTAGGCAGCAATCGACTCTCAGTCGAAGTGCACCAAGTCACCTCAGGCAGTAGCGATATCGTATTTGGTGCCAGCGTTGTCTTAAAAATTGAAAATACTTCGAACTACACGCCCTATGCGGAACGCGAAGAGGAATGGGTCGAGCTCTACAATCGAAGTGGCACTGCAATCGACCTCACGGGCTGGGAATTAAACGGTGGGATCGGTTACGATTTCCCCGACGCCACAACGATACCCGCTGGCGGCTATCTCGTCATCGCTAAAGATGCGACGGCACTACAGGCAAAACATCCTTCAATTACTATACTAGGTGACTACTCCAACCGCCTCGGCAATGGCGGTGACCTCATCACCCTTGAAGACCCAAATGGTAACCTCGCCGATGAAGTGCGGTATTATGATTCGGGTAAATGGCACGGCAAAGCGGATGGTGGCGGCTCCAGTCTGGAGCTACGTGATCCCGATGCAGACAATTCCTTAGCTGGCGCGTGGGCACCGAGTGATGAGAGCGCACGCAACAGTTGGCACACCTATACTTACGAAGCAGTGGCCATCGACGATGGCATCGGAGTCGATCCGCTTTATATGTTTCATGAGCTTCAATTTGGTTTACTCGATTCTGGCGAGCTACTCATCGACGACGTCAGTGTGATAGAAAACAGTAGCCTCGAATTCATCCAGAATGGAGACTTTGAAAGCGATACCGTCGGCGCAACCGCAGACAAATGGCGAGCCATCGGCACCCACGGATCACATGGTAAAACCATCGTCGTCACCGATCCAGACGACCCTAGCAATCAATGCCTACACCTCGTCTCCACCGGACCAACAGAGAACAAGCATAACAAAATCGAAACCACTTTCGCGAACAGCGAAGAGGTCGACATCGGCAGCACCTACCGCATCAGCTTCCGCGCAAAATGGATCAGCGGTTCCAACCAGCTCAACAGCAAACTGTATTTCAACTATCTGCAAAGGACGCACGTCCTCGACTCCGCAGAAATCTGGGGCACGCCCGGCGCGGCCAACACCGCAGCTGTCGCCAACGCTGGCCCAGACTTAACCAACCTCGCGCACTCCCCTGTCGTTCCCGATGCAAACGAAGCAGTCACCGTCAGCATCGACGCATCTGACCCAGACGGCATCAATAATCTAACTCTCTACTATTCAGTCGGCGGCGGCGATTATCAAAGCACCAGCATGACGAATTCGAACGGGCACTACACCGGAACTATTCCAGGACAAAGCGCGAGTTCTATTGTGCGCTTCTATGTCAGCGGCACCGATAGTAATAGTGCTGTGAGCCACTACCCCGCTGCCGCGACCGAAGGCGGCGCCTTCTACAAAGTGCAAGACGGCTATGCCGACACCTCTGGCCAGCGCCACAATTTCCGTATCATTATGTCTGATACAGATCGCACATTCCTCTACTTGAACACCAATCGAATGAGCAACGACCGCTTTCCTGTGACAGTCATCGAAAACGAAGAAACGGTCTATTACGATGTTCAGTTACGACTCAAAGCCAGCGCGCATGGACGCTACAACTTCTACGGATTCAACATTAGCTTCCAGCCAGATCAATTATTCCGAGATGTTCACGACAGTGTTTCAGTAGAACGCGGCGGGATTGATGAACAAATTCTAGCCAAGGTCCTAATGAACCGAGCCAGTGGTTACTGGTCCTTTTATGATGACGTTGCCTACATCATCACGCCTCTCGATAACGGCAGAGGAGTCGGCATGCTTTCACTCAGTCGGCATACTGAAACCTTCTGGGATGGCTTGTTCCCTGACAGCGAAGGTGTCGGCACTCTATTTAATCTAGAGCTACACTACGCACCAAACGGAACCACCGGTGGCCCTGAAGACTTAAAGATTGGCAACCCTTACAACCTCACGAATGGACGATACGACCTTGTGGACCGAGGCAGCGACAAAGAGCCCTACCGATGGGGGTTTCAAATACGCAGTAGCCGTGATCGCGACGACTACTCCCAGATCGTCGCACTCAATCAAGCGGTCGGCACACTCAGCGGCAGTGAACTAAAAACCGCCCTCGACGATCTCATCGATGTCAACCAATGGATGCGGACATTCGCAATGATGTCACTCAATGGCACAGACGACATCTTCAGCCGAATTTGGGAACACAACTTCCGTTTCTACGTTCGCCCGACTGACAACAAAATAATCGTTCTACAGTGGGATTTGGATCGAACATTCAGACTCAGTGCAAACGCCTCGGACCCAGTCATCCCCACAACAAATGGCGCGGGCACCCCCGTCGCCGTCGCCAAGTTATTTGAGATACCAGAATACAAACGACTATTCGACGGGCACCTAGACGACCTGATTAAAACCACTCTCAACAGCAATTACACCTCATCCATTTTCCCTGGGCTCCTCTCTGTCGTAGGTTATGGAACCAATCGAACAAGCTACATTACAAATCGAGCGAACTTCGTGCTGGCCTACCTCCCGAGTCCCGTAAGCTTCGAAATCACAACAAACAGCGGCGCCGACTTCTCCGAATCCGACAGCGCAGTCGACCTAACAGGCTCGGGCTCTTACGATGTTTTCTCAATCAATGTGAATGGCATACCCACACCAGTCACGTGGACCGGCGCCGACACTTGGCAAATTTCGGTGCCACTAGCCGTCGGTGCGAATGCACTGACAATTACGGGCATCAATCATCACGGAGTCGAAGTCGGCAGCGACACGATAACCGTCACCAATACCAGCGCTGTTGATCTCGCTAACGCCAGCAACACGATCATTAGTGAGCTCCACTACCACCCCGCAGATCCTAGCATCGCCGAAGTAAATGCGGGACATAATGACGAGGAAGACTTTGAGTTCGTCGAACTGATGAATACCAGCAGCGGCTATGTCGATTACACGAATGTGAATTTCACCAACGGACTCACCTTCTCGATTCCCGCAGGAATCGTTCTGGCACCCGGCGGTCGCTTGATCATCGTCCACGATCTCGCCGCTTTCACCTATCGAAACGGAGCGGTCAGCACGACTATCCTAGGAGACTACACCGGAACCTTAAGTAACAGTGGCGAGCGCATCCGCTTGGCAGCAGCAAATGCAACCACCATCGTCGACTTCACCTACTCCGATGATCACCCTTGGCCGGAAAGTCCTGACGGCGATGGCTATAGCCTAGTATTCAGAGGAACCGACACCTCCAACCCACTTCACTGGCGTCCCAGCACAACGATCAACGGCAACCCAGGCAGCACGGATAAGGTAACTTTTATTGGGGGCGACCCGATCAGTTACGTCCTAGCCGCACAGCCAATCCCGATCCCAGCACCTAGTTCTTTCTTCATCGACGTGTCGACGAACCTCTCCGCGGACGACGCCTCATTCTATGTCAGTTTCTCGAATGATCTGAGCAGTTGGACTCCAGCTACGCAGACAGACCTACGCTCACGCACCAATCACGGAGATGGCACCGCCACCCTCCGATATGAAACACCAATTCCAGTAGGCGACGAAACCTCCTTCTTCGGAAAAGTCATCATCGAAGGACTCTAATCCGGAAGAGCGATAATGGAAACCGATACGGTTCTCATCGATGGTCCCAAGGCAACTTCACTTCGACATATTCATGATCCCAAACTTCGAATGGCTCAAAGATTTTTCCGGGATTTAAAATACCCTTAGGGTCAAGCGCGGCCTTCACTGCTTTCATGGCAGTGATTTCGGCTTTGGTGTGTTGCATCGCCATGAAGGGGGCCTTGGCTAGCCCCACACCGTGCTCGCCGGTAATGACGCCTCCGAGGTCGACCACTTTTTGCATCAGTCTTTTAATCCCTGTTTTGGCTTTCTTCGCGTCGGCTTTACTGCCTCGGTTATACATAATGTGGACGTGTAAATTACCATCGCCAGCATGCCCAAAAGTGGGTGTCGCGAGACCGATCTCTTTTTTCAACGCGATCGTATAGCGAATGAGCTCAGCCTGTTTTTCAATCGGCACGACAACATCTTCATTCAGTTTTGTGTCAGCGATGGAGAACATCGACTGCGAACAGGTGCGACGCACTTGCCAGAGTTTCTCCGCCTCGACCTCCTTACGAGCCTCACGTTGAGCCACTGCGCGCCCATCCATATAATCCAGTAAAAGCTTACGCTGCTCACGCACCTCTCCGACACGGCCATCAAGTTCGATCAATAAAATCGAAGCACGTGGCTGACCTTCAAAGACAACGTTCCCAGTGTAGTTCTCTGCACAACCAACTGACTGCCGATCTAGAAACTCCAAGATCGAGGGACTCACGCCTGCTTTGAATAAACCCACGACCGCTTTGAGTGCGGCGGCCTCGGACTTAAAAGCAAACATCCCCGTCCAACGCGCTGCGGGCTTGGGAATGAGTTTTAAATGAATCGTAGTGATCACACCTAGTGTGCCTTCAGAACCGATGAGCAAGTCTCGTAGGTTCAATCCAGAAACGTATTTCTTAAGAGGCAGGCCGAACTTAAATGGTTCTCCATCGGCAAGAAATCCTTCGAGCCCGAGCACGTAATCACGCGTCACGCCGTATTTCACACAACGCATGCCTCCGGCGTTACAACTCACGTTGCCGCCGAGTGTAGAATATTTTTTAGAGGAAGGATCGGGCGGAAAAAACAGGCCTAGCGCCTCGACCTGCTCCTGAAAGTCAGCCGTGACCACGCCCGCCCCGACTGTGGCAATACGCCCAACAGTATCGATCTGCACATCCTTCAATCCTGAAAGATCCAAGGCCCATCCACCGTGTAAAGGCACCGCCGAACCCGTTGCCGAAGAACCCGCGCCACGAGCGGTCACCGGGATCGAATAATTATGCGCTAGCTTCATAACGACTCCAACCTCGGCAGCTTCTTTGACCTTAATCACTAAGTCCGGCAAAAAAGACAGGCGCAAATTATCCAATGAGGCACGAAAACGACTGTCATCATCAACAAAGACGCGCTCTGGCAATTTCCGCATGAGTGCGCGCGATGCGTTCAGTTTATTCTGCGAGTGTTTCGTGGATGCTGCCTGTTTCATAGTTCTAAGTCATACCTACCGAATGAATCGGAGAATGGAAAAGAAAAAGACAACGAATCGTGCGTGCTCGAATAAAGCCTCAGCCATCTATTCGGATACCCTTACTTTATACAGCTCGAATCGCCAACAAATCCGTATCTAACTCAACTGTAAATCGAGCACCGATACGGTCTTTACGGTTTTCCGCAAAGACTCGGCCTTTGTGCGATTCGGCGATCTTCTTGCAGATAGACAGTCCGAGCCCAGTGCTGGTCTCATTGCCGGTCGGCTGCACAGAGGTTTTGCCGAAATCGGTAAAGAGTTTGTGCATTTCGTTTTCCGGAATGCCGGGGCCTTCATCTTCGACCTTAATCAGAAGCTTCATGTTACTGTGAACGAGAATGACACGAATGCTTGAACCTAGAGGTGAATATTTCACCGCATTACTCAACAGATTGTCGATAAGGCGACGGAATTGCATTTTATCAAGCATCAGGAGCTGAGGGACATCGCCCTCGTCTTCCATCGCCAGCTTGATCTCTTTTTTGTTCGCAGTGAATTGATAAATATTCAGTGAGGACGAAATGAGCTCGTAAATTGGGCAAGGCTGCATCTCAGAACGCTCTTCGCCACTTTCAATCACGGACAGATCAAGCAGCTCATCAACCAAGTGCAGCATCGAGTCGGAAGTCGACTGTATGGTGCTGGCGATTTCCCTTTGCTCATCATTCAGCGGACCGATCTCGGATAAAAACTCAGATAAACCGCGAATCGAAGCGATTGGATTACGCAAATCGTGCGATGCGACACCGATAATCCGGTTCTTCGCAAGGTTGGCCTGCTTGAGACCAGCGATAAATTCACGCTGAAAACGCATCAGTTCACGCATTTTCAAATGGTTGCGAATGCGCGCCAAGGCTTCGTGGCGGTTGATTGGCTTAGTAATGTAATCACTGCCGCCAGCATCCAAGCCTTCTACAATCGATCCAGTGTCGGAGCGACCGGTCACGAAAACGATCGGCACTTCGTCCATCCCCTTCATGCTTTTGGCTTTCCGACAGGTAATAAACCCGTCAATTCCGTCCATCACCACGTCGAGTAGTATCAGGTCCGGCGCATTGGCATGGATACATTCGATCGCCGCTTCACCAGAGGCGGCCTCATCGACTGTGAAACCACTGCGCTCGAGCACACGACGGAGAAGCTTACGAATGATCTCGTCGTCATCGACAACAAGTATTCTTGCGCCTTCAATATTAACTTCTGCAGTTTCTGACACGGTAGGAAAATTGGCTAATTCACGAAAGCCACAGTAAAAGGGATGTTAATCCAAGATGTCAACCAATGCCTCAACGATCTATCAGACGTTTGATGTATTTAACATTGCACCCGATGCCGCGAATAGCATTTTCTACCCGCTATGCTTCAAGCTGGTATCGTAGGTCTCCCCAATGTGGGCAAAAGCACACTCTTCAACGCTCTCACGCGCACGCGTAAGGCCGAGGCTGCAAACTATCCGTTTTGCACGATCGACCCGAACGTGGGCGTCGTTCAGGTTCCTGACAGCCGTCTGGAGCCACTAAGAGAGATTTCGAAGACTAATAAGGTCATCCCTGCCGCGATCGAGTTTGTCGATATCGCCGGTTTGGTCGAAGGCGCGAGTAAGGGCGAAGGCTTGGGCAACAAGTTCCTCGCCAACATCCGCGAAGTCGATGCCATCGTGCACGTCGTGCGCTGTTTCGATGATGACGACATCATCCACAACATGGGCTCAATTGATCCGATTCGCGACATCGAGGTCATTAATACCGAACTCATCCTCGCGGATATGAGCTCTATCGAGAGCCAAAAAGAAAAACTCGTGAAGAAAGCCCGCAGTGGCGACAAGGAGGCAGCGGAGAACATCGCATTGATCGATCGCCTCGTGCCACACCTCGACGCGACCAAGCCAGCCATCACACTCGACATGAGTGATGACGAGTTAATCGCCCTCAAGCGCCTATGCCTCCTTTCCGCTAAGCGCGTACTCTACGCATGCAACGTCGCGGAAAGCGATCTCGCTGACACCTCGGGCAATGCCTACGTCGCCCAGGTCGAAAAATACGCGCAAGAGCACCACGGAGCCGGCACCTGTATCATTTCTGCTGCGGTGGAAGCCGAGCTAATCGATTTCGACGAAGCCGAATCCGCCGAATACCTCGAATCGCTCGGAGTGAAGGACTCCGGCGTCTCGCTGCTCATCCGCGCGACATACGATTTGCTTGGTTTGGCGTCCTACTTCACTGCCGGTGTGCAAGAAGTGCGCGCATGGACTTTCAAGAAGGGCATGAAAGCCCCCGAGTGTGCGGGCGTCATCCACACCGACTTTGAACACGGATTCATTAAAGCCGAAGTCGTCGCCTACGAAGATCTCATCACAGCAGGCAGTGTCGCGAAGGCGCGCGATGCCGGTAAATACCGCCTAGAAGGCAAAGAATACCTCTTCAAAGACGGCGATGTGGCGCTTTTCCGGTTCAACAACTAATCGCAGCCAACAGTTGACGAAATAGAGAACCCGATAGAGTTGACCCTGTCCTATTCTATAATCTAGTCACTTACACATATGGTCACTCTTTCAGACATCTCTACGCTTTGCTGCTTTATCGGCGCCACATTGATGATCACTGGCTGCGATAAAGCAGAACCAGTGACTTACCAGATTCCTAAAGAATCACGCGAAGTTGCCATGCCAGGATCTGCAGCACAGGCTCCGGCGGCTACTTCGGCTCCCAGCGGCATGAACGTAATGCCCGGGATGCAACAAGCCGCAGACTCTGCTGGAGGCGTCAACTACAAGGTGCCAGAAGGTTGGACAGAGCTTCCAGCCAGTGGCCTACGCAAAGCAAACTTACGCGTCAGTGACGACAACGGTAGCGCCGAGTTAACCGTAACCATATTTCCAGGGGATGTCGGCGGCAACCTAGCCAACATCAATCGCTGGCGCGGACAAGTCGGACTGGGAGCCATCACCCCCGAGGAGCTTGCCACCTGCACCGAGTCTTACACTATTTCACAACACGGCGGGCTCTACACACGCATCGAAGGCGGCAGCGACAGCATACTTGGTGCTCTACTCCCCTTCCATGGTAACACATGGTTCTTTAAACTACAGGGCAACAACGCCACTGCACTCGCAGCCGAGCCAGCATTTAAAGCCTTCCTAGATTCCGTCGCCCTACAAGACACTCATCACTAGGTAATGATCGGACCATTCAAATTTTTCAGCTCTCTGAAGCTGACCGTCGTCCTACTCGCGTTTTCGATGATGCTGATTTTTTTCGGCACCCTCGATCAAGTGCAATACGGTATCTGGCACACACAAAAACTCTACTTTGAAAGCTTCTTCGTGGTTTGGTCCTACCCTGAGCAAGCAGCCAACTACGATAAACTATTCTGGTTACACATCCCTATGCCCGGCGGCTACCTACTGGGCGGGATGCTATTCATCAACCTCATTGCGGCACATATCACCCGTTTTAAGATGTCATGGAAGAAAAGCGGCATCTTCCTCGTCCACCTAGGTCTGATTCTTTTACTGGTGAGTGAGCTGATGACCGACCTCGTCTCCGAGGAAAGCCAAATGCCCGTCAATGAGGGTGGTCGCAGCAACTACTCTCAAGGTTATCGCGACAACGAACTCGTTTTTATCGACCGCAGCCATCCTGAGCACGACACCGTGCACGCGATTCCCGTAGAACTACTTAAGCCCGGCAGCACGGTCAAAGTGCCCGACTCCCCATTAAGCATTCGCACGGTCAACTACTACCCCAACGCTGAGCTCGGTCGCTCGCAAGCGGGTCCAGTCGATTCACCCGCCGACCAAGGTGTCGCGGTAAAAATGGCCATTGTGGTCAATCCAAAGGAGGAAACCTACGCGGAAAACGCCATCAACACAGCAACCGCGTTCATTGAGGTGCTCGGACCAGAAGGTCCTATCGGCACATGGCTCGTGTCCAATGTCATCGACGACCGTTTTCCGCCACAGATGGTCAGCGTAGGCGAGCAGTCTTGGGAAATCGCCATCCGTTTTACCCGCCACTACTATCCTTTCGAAGTGGAATTGATCGACTTTAAGCACGACAAATATCCGGGCACCGAGATCCCGTTCAATTACTCCAGCGAAGTAATGGTCTACCACAATGATAGCACCAAAAACCAAAAGGCGCTCATTTACATGAACCACCCGCTACGCTACGAAGGTCTGACCTTCTACCAAGCCTCTTTCGCGAACCAAGATACCACCTCCATTTTCCAAGTCGTGCGCAATCCTGGTTGGGTGCTCCCTTATGTCAGTGTCCTCCTCATGGGTCTCGGCATGTGTGTTCAGTTCGGTATCCACTTCGTCAAGTTCCTCGGTAAACAAAGGGCTTAACTACCTGTGAAAAAACTCATCTACATTATAGTCGGATTCTTCACCCTCCTGATTCTGGGATATGGGTTACGGCCTACTGCCTACGATTCCGCCTTCGACATCGACAGCTTCTCTGAACTGCCGGTTCAAGTGGGCGGTCGTATCAAGCCAATCGACTCCGTTGCTCGCAACACACTACTCATTCTCTCTGCGCGCCAAAAAGTTGTCACCCCCGAAGGTGAAAAACTCTCACCCATAGAGTGGTTCATGGATCTGACCATGCGCCCTGAAGTAGCGGACACCTACCGCGTCTTTAAAATCGAGTTCCCCGACGATCTCGGTCTCGCTGGTCTCGCTGAACAAGGGCAACGCTACTACTCTTTCAACGACCTACTTCCGCATTTCGAGGAACTACGCCGACTCCATGGCGAAATCAACCCGGAGCCCAAAAAACGCAGCCCTTACGAACAACAAATCGCCGACCTCAATGACGGTCTGATGCTCTACCACCGAGTCATGCACTCGCTCCACCCCGTCGGTGATGCGGCGCGCCTCGATAGCCTCGTCGATGAATACCAGACCTACACCAGCCTTATCGGTCCGGGACTGGCAGAACTGCGCAAGCAACAGGCTGGCGAAGACTACGACGCGAAGATCCTCAACGCTTTTATCTTCTTTGGAGATGAATATTTAAAACTATCCAAAACCGCCTACTTGAGCTTAGTGCCACCACCCGCACCGGTGGACCCGCTCGAAGACTGGAAAAACATCGGTCTCGAGCTCCTCGACGTGATGCGGGGCGACGCCCTGAGCCCTTACGTGACCAGCTATGCGGCGCTCACAATGTCCTACCGCCTCGACCAACCGGAGACGTTCAACACCGAAGTCGCCGAGCTACGTCAGCGCTTTATCGCGGATTTCCCCAGCCAGATCGGGCGCGTTCATTATGAGCGCGTCTTCAATAACCTGCAGCCCTTCTACCTTTCAATGCAGCTCTATGTATTGGTCTTTCTCATCGTCTGCGCCTCTTGGTTGCGCTGGCCAAAGGAATTCGGCACCGCAGCCTTCTGGGTGTTGCTGCTCGCCTTCGTGATTCATACCTTCGGTCTCGTATCTCGCATGTATATTCAGGGGCGTCCACCGGTCACCAATCTCTACTCATCGGCGGTCTTCGTGGGATGGGGTGCGGTTTTACTCGGGGTCTTTATTGAAAAATTCTACAAGAACGGCATTGGCGCGGCCATGGCCTCGTTGGTTGGTTTTTCAACATTGATCGTGGCGCACCACCTCGCCATGAGCGGCGATACTCTGGAAATGATGCGCGCGGTGCTCGACTCCAACTTCTGGTTAGCGACCCACGTGGTCGTGATCACCTTCGGTTACTCCGCAATGTTTCTCGCGGGTGCACTGGCTCTCGTATTTGGAATACTCGGAGTGTTTACCAAAGGCTTCAACAAAGAGACCGCCCGGTCATTGAGCGGCATGGTTTACGGCATCACTTGTTTTGCAGCACTCTTCAGCCTAGTCGGCACCATACTCGGTGGCATCTGGGCCGACCAAAGCTGGGGCCGTTTCTGGGGCTGGGACCCGAAAGAAAACGGCGCACTCATGATTGTGGTGATGGCAGCCATCTTCCTGCACGCTCGCTGGGGTGGCATCTGCAAAGAACGTGGTCTCATGGCACTGGCGATCACCGGCAACATCATCACCGCATGGTCGTGGTTCGGCACCAACCTACTCGGCGTCGGCCTGCACTCCTACGGCTTCACCGACAGTGGCTTCCTCTGGATGATGGGCTTCGTGCTCAGCCAGCTCGTCTTTATCGGACTGGTGCTCTTACCTTATCGCTACTGGCGCAGTGAGTTTGGTCGCGAAAAGAACCTCAAGGACCGTAAGCGCATCTTAATCGCAGCGGAAGAAAGCGAAGAAGCTTCAGTTAGCTAAGGCATAAAAAAGGTTCCTCGTCGATTAGCGGGAAAGGGATGTTTAGACGAATAATCGGTTCAGCTTTTACAGGAGCCACGTTGTAGCCACGTATCCAAAAGCAACAGAGCAAGCTCAACGAAACACGCCACAGAGTGGCATGGCTACAACTATAGACCTTCTTTTTGAGTTAATCCAATATGCAACTAGATGCTCCCCGCTATTTAACGCAGCACATAAAAAAGCCCGCCGGAAACCGACGGGCTTTTTGTTGAAAGTATATTTGGAAGAACTATCTGCGACGGCGAACAGCCGCAAAGCCCATCACGAAAAATCCAAAGAGAAGCGCATAGGTGGCTGGCTCCGGGACAGGGGACGTTCCGTCTGCCGTATAAGTGGATGATGAGATGCCTAAGTCTGACCAAGTTTCGGTATCATCAAAGTCCTTAGGGACACCACCAAAGTCTTGGTTAAAATTACTTCCATTCGTCGAAGTGGTGACCACAAATGACATTTCCGTTGAGGCGGTGATATCGGGATTTCCAGAATTACCAGTCATACCAAGATAAACCGCATTTAAAACGCTCATCTCAACCTGAAAACTGACAAAGTAGTCTTGGCCATCGCCGTTGATATCGTTGGTGCTACCAGGCAGGCTATTAAACAAAGCACTGTCGTTTGTGCTACTGACACCTGTCAATTGACCGTAAGTCGAAAAATCCAAGTCGCTGCCTTGCTTGTAAACAAACTCACTGGAGAAACTACTTGTTGCAGGTGAGACATTCAGATCCGAGCCAGGGTTGTAAAAAGTGATATTATCTTGATTGGAATTATTATTACCGAAATCAAACCCAATATAAAAATCAATGTCGGTATCAGTTCCAGTGGCGGGACCATCTGAAATAATATCTACACCGATATATAAATGAGCCTTACCGTCGTTGCCTACACGAACACGAAACGCCAGAAAATCGCCTGCATTACCAGCGGCACCACCTGTCTCATATTGCTTATAAAAGCCCAATTGATTGCCGCCAATATCGTCACCTACAATATCGCCTGCTGATGATTGCGCTTGTTCATCGTCCAAGAAGTCGGACCGCCCTCCAAGCTCAATTGCCGTCCAGTCATCAGTGGGTCCATTCAACGCAATGACACCCCAAGCAGATGAGGTGATTAACAAAGAAAATAATAGTGGTAGTAAATTCCTGGTGGTCATAGAGCGTTGACCCTACGACTCATACGACAAAAATCAAGTCCTTTTACGTAAATAAAAGACACTGCAGAGCACACAGAGCCCAAGCATTAACGCATACTTACTCGGCTCTGGCACAGGGACTTAAGACCCTGGAAGACAGGGATCCGAAAGCCCTAGCCCAGGATCAGGTCCCACATCTGGCACGCCTCCTGAGCCTGCTTCTTGACCATCGAGACTTCCTCGGGTTACCACTTATTTTTTGAAAAAATGTAACGTATCTCCGCGCCGAACTCGACCTGATTGGCGGATTCTAGCAAATAGACCGCGCAGACGTAGCCCAGTATTGGCTGGGGAGCGAACCGCCTGAAAAGCCTCGGCACCGAAACGTTGCGCAAACTTGCCACAGGCATCGTTGACCACGTCGCTGACTTCAATCACGGCCTCACCGATTTGCAGGAGCGTGCCGACAGGGAGGTGGGCCTCGGTTAGATTTAAATCCGTATAGATGTTATCGCCGCAGCGAAAGACCGCACCTGCCTCAGTGCCAGTGAAGCATTGCATCACACGAGTATTGGTCAGGCTGACTTGAACCCGTGGATCGGGCGCGCCATCCGGCAGCCGCAACCAGGCGGTCTCCTTCCAGCGGTCGCCCTCAATGCCATTTTCGACATCTAGATAAAGCGAGTCCACCGGCTCGTGGACACCTTCAGATGGGCGGTTGATCAAATAGTCGACTCTTCCCGACCCCACTGGAGCAGTGTGCGCCAATTGAATCGCCGTATCATAGTTTCGCGTATTCATGCCCAAATAATCGAACTAAGCACGGGGATGCGCCTGCTTATGAG
Source organism: Opitutales bacterium (assembly GCA_030729385.1). GTDB lineage: Bacteria > Verrucomicrobiota > Verrucomicrobiia > Opitutales > Coraliomargaritaceae > JBPOFY01. The sequence goes on from JANQXM010000020.1 coordinate 45,225, forward strand.
CTTCTTTGAGCCGCGCGATGGATACGTGTGTGTAAATCTGCGTGGTCGATAGGTTGGCGTGGCCGAGCAGCTCCTGCACTGCGCGCAGATCGGCACCTTGATCCAGCATGTGCGTGGCAAAGGAGTGACGGAGCTTATGCGGCGTCATGTCCAGCGGTAGCTCGGCCGCCGCGAGGTGTGTCTTCAGTAGCTTCTGTATCTGACGCGGTTCCATGCGTTTGCCATTACGCAGTGTGACCACGGCTGCCGCATAGTCGGCGGTCAGATCGAAGCGTTCGACAAATGCCCGCAAGCAACGGATCGCCACTGGTCCCAGCGGACATAAGCGCTCTTTGTTGCCCTTACCCAATACGCGGGCAATGCCCTGCCCCAGATCGATCTGCCCATGATTGAGCCCACAGAGCTCGCTCACCCGTAGGCCGCCGCCGTAGAGCATCTCTAAGATCAAACTATCGCGAAAGGCTTCATACTCGCCGATCTTGCCGTCTTTCCAGAGCGCGACCGGTGCATCGAGCAACTGTCGCATCTGCGACTCGGTCAGAAATTTCGGCAGTGGCTTATCGAGCTTGGGCAATGTCACGCCGGTAAATGGGTTGGACTCCACTGCACCGTGCTTACGCATGTAGAGATAAAACGCACGTAGACCGGAAACATGATTGTGTAGCGTGCGCCGGGCTTTGACACGCCCCTGCTCGATCAAAAATGAACGCACATGCAACGCGCGGACCGCAGCAAAGTCGCCCGTCCATTTACCTGCAGCTTCCATCCAAGTCACAAAGTTTTCCACCGCCGCCCGATAGTTGCGCACGGTATATGCCGAAACACGTCGCTCCAAAGCGAGATGGTCGCAAAACTGATCGAGGTGCGGAATCGTGGACATAGAACTGTGCGTGCGATCTACGCCGCACCTGTGGGAAATCTTACTTCCCCAAATTGAAGCGTTCAATCACTTCGTCCGCAAAATAGCGATAGGCATTCGCGCCATTACTATTGGGGTCATACTCAAAAATGGACTGCCCAAAACTAGGCGATTCACTGAGACGTATCGAACGAGGAATCATGCTACGGAAAACAAGGTCATCAAAGTGATTACGCACCTCGCCAACGACTTGATGGCTCAAATTCGTGCGCTGATCAAACATCGTCATCAAGATACCACCAAGCTCGAGGCCTTCGTTGACATCGGCTTCACGCAGCTTCTCGACCACTTTCAAAATTTGACCGAGGCCTTCCATGGCCAAGTATTCGCACTGCAATGCAATCAGGAGATAATCGGCCGCAGCCAAGCTGTTCATCGACAACATCCCGAGTGCGGGTGGACAATCGAGTATGATCGCATCGTAGTCACCACACTCACGTAGCGGAGCCAGACACTCTCGGAGTTGCACAAGATAGTTTTCGCGCTGAAAGAGCTCGATTTCAATAGCCGCCATATCCACCTCCGAGGGGATCATGAAAAGACAGTCACTCGCGCCGACAGGTTGCACTTTTTCTAGAGCAGAGCCCTCGCCACAAAGCGGACCGTAGAGACTGCCCCCTTCGAGCTTTTCAAGGCCGAGGCCACTGGTGGCATTGGCCTGTGGGTCTAAGTCGACCAGCACGGTGCGCACACCGCTATCAGCCAATGCATAGCTGAGATTAATCGCGGTCGTCGTTTTACCGACACCACCTTTTTGATTCGCAATCGTAAATACCGTAGCAGACATAACTGTAGTGATAGCTCGGGGCACCCACCCGTCGAGCAGAAAGCAATCTCACATTAAGATGCCTGGGGAGGATCACCTTGCAGGATGGAATAAACACGGTCCGCTAGATTATCTGCGGTGTATGGTTTGGCTAAGAAATGCTGCACGCCGCACGTTTTGATCGATTGAATCTTCTCGCGCTGTTTGTGCCCACTGGAAACGAGGATTTTCACCTCTGGATTCAATTTCTTCAAGGCACGACATAGAGCGGGTCCATCCATAAAGGGCATCTCCACATTCGTCACCACCATGCTGATTTCATTGAGACGGCTGGCGTATGCTGCAAGTGCCTCCGTGCCGTCTTGGGCAGTAATCACATTGTAGCCACGCTCTTCGAGCGTTTTCTTAATCGTCTCGCGAATAAAGAACTCATCGTCCGCGACCAATATCAACAGACCATTGCCCTCTTTCTCGACAGGAAACGGTGGCGCGGAGGTCGCAAGCTCCTCAACTTTCGGATCGGCTGGCAAAAAGAGACTCAAGGTCGTGCCCTCTCCATGCGTGCTCTCAAGAACCATAAAGCCTCTATGCCCCTTGATGATTGCCTGCGAACTGGCGAGCCCGAAACCAAAGCCCTGTTTCGGCGACTTTGTCGTAAAAAACGGCTCGGCGACATGCTGTATAATGTGCTCTTCAATACCGTGCCCCGTATCAGTGAATATGATGCTCACGTAGGCACCGGCTTTCGCTTCTGGGGCTAGATTTTCAAAGTTTTCATCGAACAAACGATTGCTGACTTGAACGTTGAGCTTACCGCCGTCGGGCATCGCCTCGTTGGCGTTCTGAACAACACACTCAAATACCTTACTCAGCTCACCGACATCACCTCGGATCTCCCAAAGGTCGTCGGCTACTTCGAGCTCGAACTTGACAGACTCGGGAACTATCGGCGTCGCCATACGCTTAATCGCACGCTCTACCTGCGTCTTACGGATGACCTCCTAACTGCCGCCTTTACCACGCTCAAACGAAAGTAAGTCCGCAATCAGTGCAGCCCCTTTAGTGGCGCATTTCTCGATCATCGAAACCATGTTCTTCGATTTTTCATCTTCGATCGAACGCTTTAACATCGCCGCCGACAGCATGATAGGCGCCAGCGCATTATTTAACTCATGAGCAAAGCCTCCCGCCAAAATACTGGACGACTGAACATGGTGCGCACGCTCCGCGGCATCTTCTATCTTACGCTCTTTGGTAATGTCAGTATTGAACGAAATCACTGCCGCAGGCTGCCCCGTCGCATCCCGATGTAGCTGCTGGCGGACTTGAACAAGATACTCGTCGCCATTGCGATCAACCTGCCGCAACACACCTTCCCACGTGCCCTGATCATACAAGGTCTCAACTGCTTCCGTGCGAGGTTCTGTATCCAGGTAAAAAATCTTGGTGATCGCGCGCCCAATAATTTCGTCGGCAGTCCAACAGTAAAGCTTCTCAGCCATGGGGTTCCAAGCCAGCACGACATCGTTCAAATCGTGCACCACCACGGCATCAGGCGCAGCTGCGAAAATTTCCTCAAATGAGAGCGGAAGAGGTGTTTTTGGGGCATCCATCGTATTAGTCAGCCGCTTGTATCGGATCCAACCGAACAGGCAATTGCATATTTAACAGATAAACTCATAAATCTGACTCCTGACAGAGCATACGCCAAACGCACACTAGGCTGAAGTCAGACACCGCGCGCTTCACATCTAATACATGCAAAAAGCACAGCAATGAAGCGGTGCAACTGCCTTTTCGAGTTTGCCAGCCGTAAGGAAAACCGCACAACAAAAGTCTCACGCGTTTCTAAATTCGAAATTAAAAATTACATGTCTGAAAACAAATCCGTTCAAAAAGTAGCTATCCTCACCGCAGGTGGCCTCGCTCCTTGTCTTTCCTCCGCTGTTGGCGGACTGATCGAGCGCTACACAGAGCTCTATCCCGACATCGAAATCATCTGCTACCGCAGTGGCTACAAAGGCTTGCTCCTGGGCGACAGCATACCAGTAACAGAAGAGATCCGCGCGAGTGCCAGCACGCTCCACGAGCACGGCGGCAGCCCGATCGGCAATAGCCGTGTTAAATTGACCAACGTCAAAGACTGCATCAAACGCGGTCTCGTGAAAGAAGGCGAAGACCCACTCAAGGTGGCAGCCGACCAGCTCACCAAAGACAAAGTCGACGTGCTTCACACGATCGGTGGTGACGACACCAATACAACCGCCGCCGACCTCGCCGCATTTTTGGCGGAAAACGACTACGCACTCACTGTAGTCGGTCTGCCAAAGACCATCGATAACGATGTCTTCCCCATCGCCCAAAGCCTAGGTGCTTGGACTGCCGCGGAGGAAGGTGCCAAGTATTTCGAAAACGTGGTCGCCGAGCATAATGCCAATCCACGCATGCTCATCATCCACGAAGTTATGGGTCGCAACTGCGGTTGGTTGACTGCTGCTACTGCAGATGCCTACCGTAAACGCCTAGATAGCCTCGAATGGGCAGATGCCATCGGTCTGACTGAAGCGCGGAAAGACGTCCACGCCATCTTTATTCCTGAAATGGATGTCGATATTCAAGCCGAAGCCAAGCGCCTGAACGCAGTCATGGATGAGCACGACAACGTGAACATTTTCATCTCCGAAGGCGCTGGCGTCGAAACCATCATCAAAGAGATGGAAGCAGCTGGCGAAGAGGTGCCACGCGATGCATTCGGTCACGTCAAACTCGACGCGGTCAACCCGGGCAAATGGTTTGGCGAGCAATTCGCCAAGATGCTCAACGCCGAAAAAGTGCTCGTGCAAAAGAGCGGCTATTTCGCCCGCGCCGCACCTGCCAATAGCGACGACATTCGCCTGATCAAAAGCTGCACCGATCTTGCAGTGGACTGTGCAGTCGTCGGCGAAAGCGGTGTAATCGGTCACGACGAAGATGACCGTAATATTCTACGCGCAATCGAGTTTCCTCGCATCGCAGGCGGTAAACCGTTCAACATCGACACAACTTGGTTCGAAGAACTGCTCAGCTCAATCGGCCAAACCAAGGGAGCTAATATCGCGAAGGCTGGTCACTAACCGGCCGCTATTGCTAAATTTTCAGCCGGAATTCGCATCGCGGGTTCCGGCTTTTTCGTGCGACGAAAGAATCGCTCGGTAGCCCTCTCTGAAATCAGAATACTTTGGCGCCCAACCGAGCAAGGCTTTCGCCTTCGTATTTAAAATTTTACGGTCTGGCATACGGCCGCCCCTTCGGGCCACACGCGAAGACACATTGTCCGGATCAAATACCGGCACTGACATTTGCAACTCCCCAGCCAACCACTCGACCAACGCAGCCTTCGACGAAGGAGCATCGTCTGCGATATTATAGATACCCGATGGAGCCGACTCCGTGCTCAGTGCAGCACATAAGGCGGAGACGATGTCCTCCAAATGCGCTAAATTCAAAGTGTAGTCACCGCTACCAGCGATGGTGGTGCCCCCATCCCGCAACTGATCCAACAGATAGTGGCGCTTCGGCCCATAGATGCCAGCCAAACGCAGCACATACCAACGCCCAAGATCTGCCGCCGCATCGGCGATCAATTGCTCAGATTCAAGAATCACTTTACCAGTCTCTGGCGCACCACTCGTATCCGCCAGCTCATCAATACTCACACCGCCATCTTGTGGATACACAGAGGTGCTACTGGTATATACGTAGCAACTGATCGAGCGGCCTTCGGCCCATTTCAAAATCGATGCCTGCCCTTCCAAGTAAGATTGCCGGTAGCCCTCAAGCCCACCACCCGCGGAACTCACGCAATTCACGACTGCCTCATAATCTCCAGAGAGTTGTTCATGCCAAGCGCTCGAATGCAAATCAGCGACGACAACCTCTGCCACGCCCATGCCTCGCAGGCGTTCGGCCTTCTCCGGGTTACGAGTCAATGCCCCGACCCTTACGCCAGCCGCAATACAATGAGCCGCCAGAGCCGTGCCGACATAGCCGCAACCAAATATCATTAAAGACTTTGGTAGAGAATCTGTAGTCATCTTTATAGGCTGGGCACACATATAGTATCGGTAGAAATGCGCCGAAAAGGGACGGTCGTCAAATCATGCTTCACTGTTCCTACTCAGAAAAGAGATCATTCTAGGGCTTGAGCAGTGTCTGAACCTTCGCCAACTTAGACAAAACATGCCTACCACCCAACCAGATCTCGTCCGCGCATATCTACTCGATCTCCAAGATCGCATTTGCGATGCCCTCGCTACTGAAGACGGATCGACCACGTTCAAAGAAGATGCATGGGAGCGCAACGAAGGTGGTGGCGGACGCTCTAGAGTCATGGAGGGGGGCAAGGTTTTTGAAAAAGCGGGCATCAATTTTTCCGACGTGCACGGCAAGGGACTCCCCCCTTCGGCAACCGCCGCTCGCCCGCATTTAGCTGGTGCCTCCTTCCGCGCGATGGGCGTGTCGTTGGTAGTTCACCCGCGTAATCCAAATGTGCCCACCACGCACATGAACGTGCGTTTCTTCTTCGCTGAGCCGGAAAACGGTGAGCCGATCTGGTGGTTTGGCGGAGGTTTCGATCTCACGCCCTACTATGGCGAAATCGAAGATGCGATCCACTGGCACAAAACCGCGCAAGCGGCTTGCGCACCTTTTGGAGATGATCACTACGCGAAATTTAAAAAGGTCTGCGACGAATATTTCTTCCTACCACATCGTAACGAAGCACGTGGTATCGGTGGCATCTTCTTCGACGACTACAATGAAGGCGGCTTCGAGCAGGCCTTCGCCTTCATGCAATCTATCGGCAACCATTTCGTGCCCGCCTACCAACCAATCGTCGCCCGCCGCAAAGACAGCGAATACACTGAGGCGCAACGCCAGTTCCAGCTCTACCGCCGCGGCCGCTATGTTGAATTCAACCTAGTCTATGACCGAGGCACCTTGTTCGGGCTGCAATCCAACGGACGCACCGAATCGATCCTCATGTCACTCCCGCCCCTGGTTCGATGGGACTACGACTGGCAGCCCGAGCCAAATTCCAAAGAAGCAGAGCTTTACGACCGCTTCCTCAAACCACAGGATTGGGTCAATTATTCAGAGGTATAACACCCCACCCATCACTTTACACATCACACTCAAATACACATGACTCCACGTGAACGTTTTCTCGCCGCCGCACACTGCCAACCTGTTGATCGCCCGCCGATCTGGCTCATGCGACAAGCTGGCCGCTACCTCCCAGAATACCGCGAACTCAAAGCACAGCACGACTTCGTCACCATGGTGCGCACACCCGAGCTGGCAGCCGAAGTCACGCTACAACCGATGCGACGCTTCCCGCTCGATGCCGCCATTATTTTTTCCGACATTCTCGTCATTCCAGAAGCACTCGGGCAAGGCTACCACTTCCGCGAACAAGGCGGCATCGGCATGGATTACCTCCTCGATTCTCCTGAGAAAATTGCTGCACTCGACAGCAGCAAAATCACCGAACGCCTCGCTTACGTCGCCGATGCACTCAGCCTAACCCGCACGAAACTCGGAGAGGACACCGCGCTACTCGGCTTCTGCGGATCTCCCTGGACGCTCGCTTGCTACATGATCGAAGGCGGCTCCGCCAAAGACTTTATCGCGATCAAAAAACTCGCTTGGGAACACCCCGATCAGTTTGAAGCACTGATGCAAAAACTGACCAATGCGATCGTCGAATATCTGCACATGCAAATCGATGCCGGAGCGGATGCCCTGCAAATTTTCGATTCATGGGGTTCCATCTGTCCAGCCACGCACTACGAAGCTTGGTCCCTACGCTGGATACACCACATCATCAATGAACTCAAAGGCCGCGTCCCCGTCATACTTTACGCAAAAGGCATGGGACACAAAGCAGCCGACCTCATCCATACCGGAGCCTCCATCCTCAGCATGGACTGGACGATCAATCTCCGCCGTATGCGCCAATCACTCGGTCATGGTATCGCCGTGCAAGGCAACCTTGACCCCATCACGCTGACAACCACACCGGAAACCACACGACGTGAAGCAATCCGCGTCTTAGAAGAAGCCGGCAGACAACCTGGGCACATCTTCAATCTCGGTCACGGCATGGTCCCCAGCGCAAAAATCGAATGCGTCGAAGCCCTGATGGAAGTCGTGACTGGACGTAAAAATGCCTAAAACCTGCATCATTGGCGCTGGAATCAGCGGCCTCACACTAGCATGGCGAATTAAAAGCCAAGGCGGTGAATGCCGCGTGCTTGAAAAGTCCTCATATGTTGGCGGCGCAATGCGGAGCCATCGCCAAGGCGAGTATCTCGCCGAAGAAGGTCCCAACTCGATTCTACTCAATAGCGCCGAAATCGAGGCGTTCCTCTATAGCATTCCCAAACTGAAAGAGCGCATTATCGAAGCCGCTCCCGAAGCAAAGAAACGCTTCATCGTCCGCAACGGCAAGCCACACCCCGTCCCCATGGGACCGATCTCCGCGATCACCACACCCCTGTGGTCCTTCGGTGGAAAGCTGCGCGTTCTGAAGGAGCCATTCATTAAAGCAATCGATCCCGACACCGAGGAAAGCGTCGCCAACTTTGTGCGCCGCCGCCTAGGCGACCAACTGTATCGCTATGCCATCAATCCCTTAGTCGGCGGCATTTATGCCGGCGATCCGGAAAAACTTTCCTTACGCTACGGATTCCCGAAGCTGTATGCACTGGAGCAAGAACACGGAGGTCTCATCCGGGGAGCCATCGCCAAAATGCGTAGTTCACGTGCGGCGCAAGGTCCCAAGTTCCGGAAGCGCATCATCTCCTTCAAAGATGGCATGGGTGAATTTCCAGATGCCATTGCCAACGCATTGGACGACTCTCTGCAACTCAACGTATCCATTGAATCAATACGAAAATCCGACAGCGGTTGGCAGGTCGAATGGCAAACACCCAAAGGATCACAATCCGAGTCTTTCGACAAGCTCGTCGTCACCGTTCCTGCGCATCGCTTGCGCAAGCTTCCCTTCGAAGAAACACTCGCGAAACAGCTAGATGCACTACCTAAGATTGATTACCCGCCAGTATCTGTGCTCAGCCTGGGCGTAAAAAAGGAAGATGTCTCCCATCCGATGGATGGCTTCGGAGCACTGGTGCCCGAATGCGAACAAAGGAACATCCTCGGCGTGCTATTTCCCTCTAGCCTCTTTAACGATCGTGCGCCAGAAGGCGAAGCCTTACTGACCGTTTTCGTCGGTGGCGAACGTCAACCCGAACTCGCCACTGCGAACACCGACCAGTTGCTCGCAACCGTCTTACCCGAACTGCAATCGCTGATCGGCATGGCGGGCAAACCAACCTTCGTTCATCACAAGCATTGGGATCAAGCCATCGCCCAGTATAAACTCGGCTACGGAAAAGTCCTCGAAGCTATCGACCAAATCGAAGCCACTGCACCCGGCCTATGTCTCACCGGGAATTACCGAACAGGCATCTCGGTCAGCTACTGCATCGAGGCGGCTCTCAATCACGACTTATGAAGTTCCCGATTACTCTGCTCATAGCTTACCTCGGTCTCTTTATCGTTTGCGGCATAGCGCCCTATGACCGCGGAGTATGGATCGCAGAGAATCTTCCGATTATATTCATCGTCGTTGGCATTGGTATATTCTCAATATTCCACCGCTTCTCAAATCTCGCCTATGGCCTCATGGCTGTCCTGATTGTGCTTCATACCATTGGCGGGCACTACACTTTTGAGCGAGTCCCATTTGGATTCGTAAGCGATTTATTCGGATTCGAGCGCAACCACTATGACCGCATCGCACACTTCTCTGTCGGCTTCTATGCATTCGCCATAGCTGAATTAATTGTAGCTAAAAAGGCAGTGAACAGTCGAACCATTCTCTACCTCTTTCCCGTCTTTACAATTTTCACAGTGGCAGCGGTTTACGAGATCTTTGAATGGCAATTCGCACTCATGGCCGATCCCGAGGCAGGCATTGCGGTGCTCGGCTCTCAGGGCGACATCTGGGATGCCCAAAAAGATATGCTTGCAGATGGGTTAGGTGCAATCACCGCGATGTGCTTGTTTGCAATCCTCCGCCACAAGAAAGCAAGCAATTGATTTATTCAGGTCGAGGTTGATGCCACTTCGCGAAGATCGGTGAAAGCACCCCCGCTAGTATCAATTGAAGCGGATGAAATAAAATAATCGGCATCAAGAGCAGAGCCGAATCCATTTCCAGCGACACCGAAGCCAATACTGCCGTAGTTAATGGCACACCTGTTGCCAAAGACTTTTGACTGGCGCTAAAAAAAGCCGCGACTCGCTGCTCCGGATTGAAACGCAACCACCCGCACGACCACCAAACGAGCACGCTCGTGAGCATCAAAACGGCGCACACTACGCCCAACACTTGAATCAATTGAACGAACGAGAGCCGATCCAATACACCCGACTGCACACCATTCGCAAAAGCGACATGAACAATAAAAAGAATGATCCAGCTACTAATTCGTTTTTGATAGGGACTTAAAGATTCGGCGACACTTCGAAATACTCGTCGAACGCCCTGCCCCAGCAATAAAGGTAAAATCACCAATAAAGTAAGCTTACCCAGCAATGGCAGTAAAGGCACAGAGACCGATGCTTCGACCGATAAATAGACCGCGGCAAGCACCGGGAAAAGAAAGACCGCCAGCACGTTGGATAACACCGTCGAGAAAATCGCATTGGCAGTATGCCCTCCGGATAACGATGTGAAGGTAACAGCCGAGGCAATTGTAGTCGGCATCATCGCCAACACCCAAAAGCCCAACTTAAACTCAGGCAGTAGCCAATCGCTTGAAGCAAGCAAGACGCCACTCACTACGACTGCAAACAATAGGAAATTCCAAAGCAGCACATAAACGTGCAGCCGCAGCGGTCGAAAGCCAGACATGAGCTGACGTAGCGGCAAAGAGAGCCCGAGCAAAAAGAAGATAACAGATATTCCGAGCTTGGTCGTCCATTCGGAGTGTAACACACCACCTGTTGCCGCGGGCATAGGACAAACAATCGCTAAGCCCACCGCCACGCACAGCCAGACTGTAAATGCCCACTGCCGCCACAATGTCAGCATCCGGCCCATTAGAAAGGATGGCAGACCCAGTTTTCGGCACCTTCAATACCGAGCGTCGTGCGTAGTCGCCACGCCACTACTAGTGCGGCAATTAACGCGACGGCTCGTTGCACCTTTACCAAAGTTACAGGGCTCAATCGACCGTTCAGTCGCATGAACTGAGTTTGTGCTAACCACAACAAAGGAATGGTGCCCAAGCCAAAGCCAATCGCAAACTCCGCGCCCTTTAGCGCAGAGCCGGAAAAGAGCGCGAGACCAAAAATCATATACAATGGACCACACGGCAGTAGCGGGCTGGCAAAACCGATGAGTCCTGCCGCCACTGGTTTCTGCAATTTACTGAAACGTTGAGTAGCTCCACGATAGAACTGCCCCAGCCACTTCGGTTTTGGAAAAAAACGATCGAGGCGGAAAGCAACCGCGAGGAAGAATACGACCAATATCCAAGGTAAATAATTCAACCAGGAGCTCTCTACGGAACGAATGACGACACTGCCGAATGCTCCCGCTAAAGTGCCGACGAGTGCATACGAAAATAGTTTAGCCAGATGATAACTGGTTAATACCAATTGAGGATTCGCGTCACTTGCTTTCGTTGGCGTGAAAGCGCAAGAGAGCGGACCACACATCGCCACACAATGCACACTGGTAATTAAACCAGCAATGAGCGCAGTGTAGGCATTATATATTGTCTGGTACTCGACCATTTCGAAATCCTCAGCGTAAACCTAGCGTGTCGGCTCTGAAGCCTCATTATACAAAACGGTATAAAGCACACCCAACAAGTTTCTACGCGTCACACGATCTTTGTCCTCCCGCGCGTTATTGATTCCCTTTGCGATCCAAGCTTCACTGCCAGCTCGTCGGATCAACTGGTGTAAAACACGGTGACCATCCTTGTTTGTATAGCCTACGGTCATGCCCACCTCGAGATCTTCAAAGTCGATGGGGCGCACAATGATGATCGTATTTTTAGTGAGCACTGGCTCCATCGAAGTGCCACTGGTGCGTGCCATGTATGCACCACTATCATTGAACTTCACCATCTGCCCCAGCTTAAATGCCTCATTATAATCAATCGGCGCAAAAGTCGTATTCTTAGATGACGTAGTCGTATTACAGCCGGTAAGTAATGCGAGAAGCGACAACGCAAAGAGTAAAATCAACTTAGGATACATGAGATACAGGATTAGCATCTAAGGTATTATAGCAAGCCACATCAAGTTCTGAAGAATCGCACTTATTGATAAAAAAAGGCGCGCGACCATATTTGGCAAAACTCAAGCCCATCCGTAAAAATAAAGACGCTTATCAATCACTTACAGCGACTTATAATTCATCTACGTTATTTCATGTAGATGGAATACGTTCTATTTTTTTGAAATTTCAGAGAATAAAGGCGGCAGAATACAAGCTTCCCGCGATACCGCAGTGATCCAAAAGAGGGTATTCTTTGGGCATTAAAACAACAACATACATCGCCCTCATCATCACCCTCCTCGCTTCAGCTCTTACCGCTAGCGCAGCACCCAAGTCTTCCGCCTCATTTCAAAAAGCACTCAGCGATGCTGAAATGATTGCATCTCTCAGCCCAGAGTGGAGCGTTCAACGCACATCCGGTACATCCATGGGAGAGTTCTTCGGAGACAACTCACTGATTTTGGTTCAAAAAGCCACACTTCAAGAAGTTCGTGTTGGCATGATGGTTGTATATCGCTCATCTGCTGGCGAATTAATCTCCCACAAAGTTGTCTCACACAATGGCGACTCGATTCGCACAATTGGAGTTTCTAACTGGAACATCGATCCTGAGCCTGTAACCAGCGACATGATCGTAGGCACCGTGTTCGGCGTCTTCCACAGTGCAGGCGCACCTGCTGGTGCGGTTTACGCCTCAAACGGACAACCTTTACCTACAGCACTTTGCAAAACATTTTAATCAACCCCTTTCGGATGGACTCTTCGTTGTTGTTTTCGTCTGTCCGACAAAAAGAACCTCTTCCGTATAAGTACGGGAGAGGTTTTTATTTTTAAAGTTCCATAACGTCATTACCATGCTACTATCTCCCCCACAATCTCGCTCAACCAAAGAGCCCCAATTTGATGTAAACATGAAAAAAGTCGTCGTCATCGAAGACCAAACGATCCTACGCGATCTCATTTGCCAGCTTGTAGAAGGCTACACTGGAATGGAAGTCATCGCCGAATCAGGAGATGGCGCAGAAGGCTATGAGCTGTGCCTTAAGCATTTGCCCGACCTCGTGATCCTAGATATCATGTTGCCGAACTTAAATGGCAGCGAGGTGCTTCGCCGACTTAAGGCGAAAAATCCGAAGATTAATATCCTGATTTTTTCTGCAGCTTCATCCAAGAGCATGGTCAACCGGCTACTTAAATCCGGCGTCAATGGCTATATCGAGAAAGATGCCGGACTCGAAGAGCTGGAAAAGGCCATCTCCCTGGTAGCCGACGGCCGCTCCTATTTCAGCCCACGTGTCGTGGATGCCATGCGCGAGCTTATGGTCAGCGGCGGGCAAGACGACTCGCTCGAATCACTCACAACTAGAGAAAGAGAAATCATCCAGCTCATTGCAGAAAGTTACAGCAATAAGGAAATCGCCGCCAAATTAGGCATGAGTGTGCGTACCGCTGACACGCATCGCACCAATATCATGAAAAAGTTGGACTTACACGACGTTGCTGCCCTCACCCGCTGGGCCATCGCCAACAAGCTGGTTGACCCAGTAGGTGGCGACATGAGCACTGAAATGCCATAGTACTGACTCGCGGGGTCGAAATTTATTAGAAAGTTAGCTGGCGGTCATTGTCCGTCAGCATTGACTTCGTCGCTCTCACCCATTGCATACCAATCCTATGGGTAATTCTTTTGGCACACTGTTTCGTATCTCCACATGGGGAGAAAGTCATGGAGGCGGCATTGGCGTCGTTATTGATGGCTGCCCTCCTCGGCTACCCCTATCCGAAGAAGACATCCAGTTCGAACTGGACCGTCGCCGCCCTGGTCAAAGCGATATCACCACTCCTAGAAAAGAGAGCGATACAGCTAAGATCGTCTCTGGCGTATTTGAAGGTCTAACACTAGGCACTCCTATTGCGATCTACGTACCGAACGGCGATCAGCGACCATCGGCTTATAGCGAGATGAAGGATAAGTTCCGACCTTCACATGCCGACTTTACCTACCAAACAAAATTTGGCATTCGCAACCATGAGGGCGGGGGCCGCTCTTCAGCACGCGAAACGATCGGTCGAGTAGCAGCTGGAGCGATTGCCAAAAAGATCCTTCACCTAGCTGCCAATGTCGAAACCCGCGCCTATATTACGCGCGTCCACGACATTGAAATGCCCGCCAATGAGGATTTCCCAACACTGGAAGCTGTAGAAGCAAGCCCAGTGCGTTGCCCACATCCGGAAACCGCTGAGAAGATGGTCGAGCGGATAAGAGCCATGCGCAGCGAAGGTAACTCCGTCGGCGGCGTCATCGAATGCCGCATCCGAAACTTACCGATCGGGCTCGGATTACCCGTATTTGACCGCTTAGAAGCAGATTTAGCTAAGGCCATGCTTTCTATCCCTGCGACAAAAGGATTTGAGATCGGCAGTGGATTCGAAGGCTCGAAATTAACCGGCTCTGAGCACAATGATACTTTCGTCAATAAGGACGGGAGAATCGGAACCAGCAGCAATCGCTCAGGTGGCGTTCAAGGAGGCATTAGTAATGGCGAGGAAATAGTCTTTCGCGTCGCATTCAAACCAACTGCAACCATCATTCAAAATCAGCACACTGTCGATAAAGACGGCAATGAGACTGAACTAATGGGCCGCGGGCGCCACGATCCATGCGTAGTGCCAAGAGCTGTGCCGATTGTGGAGTCAATGGCATCACTCGTCCTCATCGACCACTGGATGCGTCAGCAGGCACAATGCAGCAGCTTCGACTTCGATTCTAAATAATGGTGCTTTACTGCGCAACAGCCAATGAATGAGTCACCACTAGTCTATGTCATTTATGGTACCCCTGGCTCTGGCCGAAGAGAAGTCATCTTCGACCTCATCGACGGAGGCATTGATCCAAAATCAAATGTGCTGTTCTTTCGCCCTGAAGGCGAGACGCAGACACCTTTTGATGAACAAATTGATGCCTTAGAGAATACGACGACCATCGAATGGTCTTTGGACAACGCAAAGATTAAGCACGGACAAATTTCAGCTGCGCCAGATTATATAATTTTCCTCGCCGCAGGAGAGTCTGATCCTTCCGATATCGCAGAAGCGCTTAAATCCTGGATCGATCATAATAATTGCCAAATTGGACGTCTGATCACGGTGGTCAACTGCACTTTCCTGCAACATACGCCAGCAGCGCAAAGCTGGTATGATGCTTGCATCCATTTTTCTGATGCTGTCCTGCTCAATCGCCGCGATGGAGCCGACAACAAATGGATCAAAGATTTTCAGCAAGGCTATCAAAAACGATGCTCTCCAGCACGCTTCATCCTTGTGAAGAAAGGAAAAGTTGCGAATCCCGCGGAGGTGCTCGACCCCGAAGCCAGACGTCTTTCATTCTTTTTCGATGAATTACTACCAATCGAAGAAGATGGACTCGATGAGGAAGAACAGCCGGATGACATTAAACCCGATAAGTATATAGAGCGTCTGGAAAGTGGGCACCGAGCCCACCCAGTCCCTGATATACGCAAACTACTTTAAACAAAAAGGCCCCGTTCATCTGAACGGGACCTTTGTAGTTAAAATGAGATACGGTTAACTCCGCGTTTCAATCGTCGGCTCAACTGAGCCAGCAAGGTCTTCCTCTATATCCTCTTCATTATGGATGTAGTAATCCTGATAGGCTTTGTCTGAATAGTGCGAGTAGTAATAGCTCGATAAGCTACTAGTAATGTTATTCAAAATCGCACCAAACACGGGAGTGTTTGATTCCCAAAGACGACGGACATTCACAACTGCTGTCTTACGTTTCACAGTATTGAACTTGATCACGTAAAGCACACCATCCGCAAGTGGAAGTAAGTTTAGAGCATCACTAACCGCAGCCAAAGGAGGCGAATCGACCACAATGCGATCATAGCGATCGCGAAGATCGGCAAACATTGCCTCAAACTTTGCACTATTCAGAATCTGAGTCGGATTCTTCGACTTACCACCGGTTGGCAATACGTCCAAGTTGGGATAGACTTCCTTGATAATCACTTCGTCCAAGGCGACGTCTTTATCAATATGGTCCAACAGACCAAAATCATTCTCGAGTTGCAATGATCGTGCGACGTTTGGAAGACGTAAATCCGCATCCAACAGAAGTGTTTTCTCACCATGATTCGCAAATGTAAGGGCTAAATTGGAGCTCACGAACGACTTACCTTCACCCGGGACAGTACTAGTTGTAACAATCACCTTAGCGTTTTTGCTTTCGTCATTCAACTTCAATGCCGAGTATATGGAACGGAACGTCTCAGTAACATGTCGATCCACATTAGAAGCAACCGCCTGCGCTTTTGTGTTGATATCCAACTTCTTAATGCGGGGAATGATCCCAAGCATAGGAAGGCCAATTGTCCCTTCGATGTCGAAAGCACTTTTCACACGGTCATCCAAGAACGCGACCATGAAGACCAGCCCCATACCAACCGCAACACCACCAAAAAGACCCGCAGCAAGATTCATCACAACATTCGGTGAAGAATGAGTTAAAGGAGGAAACGCCTGGTCGACAATACGAGCATTTGCATTCTTCAAGTTCACTTGCGCCTGCTCTTGCGTCATGCGAGATGTGAGCGCCATAAAGAAAACCCGCTGCACCTCTAAATCACGTTCAAGGGAACTATACTCCACCCGTAAACGACTCAATTCAATAAGCTCCTGCTCTTTTTCCGCCAGACGCTTACTAGAAACTTCATAATTGGTTTTAGTCTCTGCAAATGCAGCGCTAATCTTACTCACTGAATTTTCAACAGCACCCTGCAACTCGACCTCAGACTCTTGCAATGTCTGCAAGAGCTCAATCATCACAGGATGTTTTTCGCGGTAGCGCTTGCTCAATGAGGAAATACTAATTTTTGCACTACTGATATTTTGAAGCAGAGACGATACACGAAGTTGCTCAGCAATAAATGAGAGCTCCCACAAGTCCTTGCCCTCACGACGATACGATTCAATCAAATTCCATTTAGTTTCAATAGAGTCATATGCATTCTTAGCTGAAAGCTTCATTTCGTTAAGACTAGATAGCTGCGTGCGCGCAATATTCTCCTGACTATCAAGCGACACCGCGTTATTTTGTTCGCGATAGTCTGCCAGCTTCAGATCCAGTTCCTCAACTCGGTCTTTTTGTTGATCGGCGCGAATACGTAAATCTTCCACCGCCTTCATCGAACCATCGATGTTAAGCTTCAAATTATAATCAATGAATTCCTTCGCAAAAAGATTGGCGACATCAGCAGCTATGATTGGATCGGGGTGCGAATATGCAACATTCACCATCAAGCTCATCCGCCGGGGAATAATCTCACGATTTCTCCCTAATACTTCCAGTGGAGACAATGGACCACTCAAGCTCAAGGCACTTGCGTATGGAGCCATAAATCGCTCGCGCACATCATCTTGGAGCCTTTGCTCAACACCTTGAAGAATAGTAACACTTTCAAAAAGACTAAGTTGAGTATTTAAATCTTCAGCTCCACGGATTTGGTTCATTTCCATTTCTGGCCCCATATTACCCATTGCCGAGGGGTCATCGCGAAGCAGCTGCACCTGAGCCACAGCGGTATACACCTTCGTCTTATTGAAAGTATAGAGAATGGAGCCTGAAAAGATGATAAAGAACGCAACGATGAAATACCAGATGCGCTCACGGAACATTAGGAAGTAGTCTTTGAACGAGCGCTGAGGGGCACCGCCACCACCTTCTTGACCGCCACCGCCATAACCACCATAACTATAGCCGCCACCATAACCATAGCCTGAGCCGGCACCATAACCGTAGCCATATCCTCCACCATAGCCACCTGAGTTAGGATCAGGGGCACCTCTTACGTAATCGTTTTTCATAGGAAATAATATTAATTAAATGATACGTTCAGGAACCCAGATCGTATCACCTTCTTGCAAAATGATATCTTTGACATTTGGATCCGTCAAAATTCGACTAAAGTTCACTTCCATCTGACTCGCCCGACCCGATTCATCCACACGTTTTATCGTAATCGATTTAGGATTGCCTAATCGGCTGACTCCGTTAGCACCAGCAATCGCTTCAGTCAGCGTGAGGTCACGATCAGGTGGAATGTCCACGACTCCTGGAGCATTCACTGATCCCAAAATGCGAACCACTTTCGAAGAAAAGGAAACAACAACAACGGAGACCTGCGGGTCGACCAAATAGTCACGATTATACAGATCAGTTATTAAAGATTGGGCCTCTGCCACAGTCATCCCCGCAATCTTGACCTTGCCGATTAACGCAAGTGAAACAGAGCCCTCTCCCTCGACACGAACACTTTTGTTTAAGTCCGGCTCTTTATATATTTCGACACTAATTACATCGGACGGCTTGAGGAGATAGTTTTCCCCAACAACCATGCCAACGCCGCTAGAAGAGGAGCCATTCCCTGCCGATGTAGACGCGGAAGAGGAATCACCAAAAGAACCGCCGCCATCATCTTGTGCAGGTAAAGATGCACCTAATAAAATAAAACTGCAGGCTAAAAGAAGAGTGGTAATGTATTTCATAAATTAAAAAATGCCTCGATTAAGAGGCATTTCGACCGCAAAAACGGGGAAAGGTTCAATTATTAATAGCGCAATGATGCTGAAACATCCAAGCTATGATTTTTGTTACTTCCACCAGCCAGTGAAGAGTCATTTTCAGAATAGTTGTAACCACCGCCAAAACGCCAGTGCTGATTCGGCACATAAGAAATACGCGCACCTAGAGAATACTGATTATCTTCACGACCATTACCATACTCACGTAGCGTATAACCAACATTTGCATCAGCAGACCACTTCGAATCGATCGAGTAGCTAACACTTGTATCCACACTAGAATTCTCGGTAGAAGCGCCTTCACCATCAACACCAAAGTCACGGGACAAGCCCAAGCTAGCAGTCAACTTAGGACTCACCGCCCAAGTAAAGTCAGCATC
>JANQXM010000020.1:64334-101218 GCA_030729385.1 Opitutales bacterium
GGCGTCAACTCATAGAATACGTCAAACGGTAATTTAGTCGTATCACGATCTGCAAATCTGTCACGATAGGTCACGTATTCTTGCTCAGTATATTGAACTCCAGCGCCAAAACTGAATTTAGGCGACACACGGTATTCCGCATTCAAATTTGCTCCCACAGTTTCAGATTCAATTAAATCTCTAATATTACTCACATCGTCTATAGAGGTTTTGCTTTCATCAAAACTCAGAGAACCGTTTAAATCCAATCGACTGGTAGAATATGAGCCGACTGCCTTAATGTGAAACAATTCAGCATCCAGTTGGTCTAAGTCTTGATAACGAACAATATCATACCGAGTAATAATACTTAAGTCCGCATCGGACAAGCCTCGCCCAACATTGATCTCGAAACCGGGTGAGATCGTCCAGATAATATCATCCTCCTCATCAATCTCAACGCTATAGACATTTGACGTCCAGCGCATACTAGATGAACCACTGAAGAAAATATCCACATTGTCGCCCACTGAAACAAGTGGAGCGGCGGATGTAAATGACGGAGATAAAAGAGACAATAGCAGCACTGTGCTAGTCGCAAGGGAGGTATTTTTTACTATATTCATTTAGCAGTAGATAGAGATCTAAATTGTTGTGAGATATAAACAAGGGAAAGACTCTAAGTAATTCAATGTTTAATTAAGATTATTTAAACTATAAGCATAACTAGAAACTGCAACAGTAAATCAACTACAATTCATTATGGATTTGAGCTTGGCTCATATGCAACTTTCCATCACCTATTGTAACAAAAGCAACCATCTCTATATACACCACCCATAATGAAATCAGAACGCCGGACCCAGAACCCCATTCTCAGAGAAAAGCCGATCCTGCTTGGATACGCTCTAAAAAGGAAAGGAGCCGATGGACGACTCGAGATCGTAATCCGATGGGGCAGGCTAATCGCGTCACTATTTGCACTATTTGTAGCCGCATGGCTCCTTACAGCAGGCACACTCTACTTTTATTTCAAATATAAGAAAGAATTTGATGAAGTCTCCTTTGCTAAAGTAATCGCCCTCCCATTCCGGATAGAAGCTCATCGCCAAGAAATGGGCGATTACCACATCAAAAAAGGTCTGGAGGAAGTAAAACAGTCAAATTTTCGAGATGCGTTACGGTTATTAAGACTGGGCGCGACCCGCTCTCCAGGAAACTTGGAGGGACTGCGTGTGCTCGCAGAATTCTATGAGTTTGCACTCAAACGCCCGGATATCGCCGCGGATCTAATGAAAAAGGGACTCGATCGAGGCGGCATTGAGGACCTCGACTACCTCAAGCACATGCTTCGAGTGCTGTTACGCCACCAAATGGACACCGACGTCCAACAAATTGCCGACAAATACCTCCCAGAGGAGCCTGACCTCACGGACGGCAATCGAACCATTGCCTTCGGAGCGGCCAATGCGAACTACCTTAGAGGAAATTACGACCGAGCCGACGACTACCTAATTAACTATAAACTGATAGATTCCCTCGAAGGCATATTGCTTTCCGCTCAAATCAGCTGGGACCGCGGCAATCAAGTCTCCGCAATTTCTAAAATGGAGCAATCTTTGCGTAAATTCCCCAACTCCGAGGCCCTCCTTATGCAATTAAGCCGCTATCACCGTGAAATGGGTGATATTGACGAAGCACGCCGATATGCAATTCTACGCAACGTCACGGATCCTCTAAGTGCGGCACCTCGCCTAGAACTACTCTATATCTACAACAAATCAGGCGACTTGGAACGCGAGCAACGTGAAACTCTGCGTATGTTGCAACAATTCCGAGACGATGAGAACGCACTCCAAAAACTTGCCAATTTCGCGGCTGATACTGGCAATATCGATCTGGCTAGACGCACCTACGAAGAAGCACTTGAAAACGAATTCAGCATCGAAGCCTTTGCCCTGCTCTTAATCGAAGCCCACCTAGTTCACAAGGACTATACCGGCGCTCTAAGCTTTTCGGAAGAGCTTCTAAAAGAACGTCCAGAATGGCTAAGCACCAGATGGGCGATTTTCAATAGCCTACGAGCCGTAGCTTCCTACGGTAGCAATCGCCCAGACCTCGGAGAAATCTATCTTCAGGATTTCATCGATGAAGCCACCAATCAACCGCAGACCTTTCTCGCGGTATCACGTCGCTTCAATAACATTGGTCGTCCCCAACAAGCCCGTAAAATCCTAAGCGTCGCCTACCAACTTACCCCGACAAATCAAATGATCCTATCCGAACTAATCCGAGTAGAACTTGAACTTGGAAACACGGAAAACCTGAACAAATTACTGACGCGATTGCTCCAAATGAGACGTCCACAAATGGATCTGCTCAGCGAAGCCTACACAAAATTAGGCAGCGACCGATTCATCTTCACCCCAGACCGGGAAAGCCTCTTGCTTCAACTAAGCTCGATCCTGAGAGAGAACAGTCAAAATCTACTAGATCTAGACGCTTAATTACAAATCCCAGAAGCGAAATTCACCTAAGAATCACTATTTTCGGCTGGGCTCAACACAACTGTCGTTGAGATAACTCGCCTGTCGTCGACTTCATCGACAGTAACTTCAAGCCCATAGGCTTTGAATTTTTCTCCGCGAATGGGGATATGCCCGAGTTCACCGGTAATCAGACCACCAAAAGTCGAAACTTCGTCGTTCTCAATTTCGATACCTAGGCGCTCTTCAATGTCGTGAATTAAGGCCAATCCAGAAATCCGATAATGATCCATCTGTCTTAACTGTAGGATCTGCTCTTCTTCGCTATCGAACTCATCCTGAATTTCGCCCACCAGCTCCTCCAAAATACTTTCCAGCGTAATCACTCCAACCACACCTCCAAATTCATCTACGGCGAGTGCCATGTGAAATTTGGCACGAAGCATACGCTCTAATGCTTCTTCCAGCGGAGTTTCCAGCGGAAAAATCGCAACATTACGCTTCAACTTCATCGGGTCGATGGCAGCCACAGCATCACGATAGCGAAAAATATCTTTGATATGTATGATTCCGAGGCATTCATCCAAATCGCCGCGACACAATGGAAAACGAGTGTGTCCAGCTTGCTTCATGACTTCCAAATTTGCATCAAAGTCCTCTTCGATATCATAAATAATGACCTGGCTGCGAGGCAGCAGAACGTCATGCACGACTAATTCCTTCATCTGAATCGTACGATTCAAAATCCGGCGAATCAAAGGCGACAAATTACTACTATCCTCCCCCATCGCCCGGATTTGCACATCCAAGTCCAATGGATTCAACTCATCATCCACATCGACACCGAGTTTCCTAAATAACATTTTTTTCAACACTCGGAAAAATAGCATCACAGGCAAAGTCACCAACTGAAAGACCAACAGCACCCGATAGGATCGCTGAATCGCCTGCACTGGGTTACGCATAGCCAAGCCCCGCGGAAAAATCTCCGCGAAAAAGAAATGCGCCGACACCGCACTAACAAAAGAAAGCAGCACCACGACCCAACGATCTGGCGCATTCTCCAACACAAACAATCCGAAAAAGTCACTGACCAGCGGTAGAAGCAACAGACCAACCGCAACTGTGCATAGAGTCTTACTAAAACGCACCACCCGCCCGGTTTGGTCCCCCTGCTCCATCAATCGTGCTAGTCCTGGGCGCTGCTTCAGTTCAGATAATTCTCCATCGCTCACACCGCCGTAGCGGAACTTCACCAAGCTAATCTCACATATCACCAGATAGGCATGCAGTATCAACATCAGCACCACTGCTCCTAAAGACAGAACAAACTGTGACCATTCCGCGCTCATCGGGCATCGGCAATGACGCCGCTCTCCACAAGTTCACCTAACATCGCCAGTAATTTCGCATTCTCGGCTGCAGTGCCGATCGTAATACGAATATATTCTGGCATCCCATAAGGCGCCAACGGACGGATTATAATCCCACGTTGTTGTAGTTGCTCAAAAATCATTTTACCGTTTCCAACGCGAGACAGCACAAAGTTTGCCTGTCCTGCATGCGTCTCAAATCCCATGGCAGTGAGCCCTTCGCACAAAAACTGGCGCCCCGCTTCGTTTTCAACCCTACATTTCTCAAGAAACTTGAGATCGCCCAATGCTGCTGTTGCAGCCGCCTGCGCAACTGAATTCACATTAAAGGGCTGGCGCACACGTTGCAGTAATTGAATCAACTCAGGGTCCCCATAAGCATAGCCGACACGCAGCCCACCTAAACCATATATCTTCGAAAACGTGCGCATACAAACGACCTTGCGCCCCGCCGAAATAGCAGCGCGTAAATCAGGTGCTTGTTCCAAATACTCTGCATAAGCCTCATCGAGGCAAAATATAACATGCTCCGGCAACTGCTCCGCCAAACGGATCAAGTCACTTTCGGCATTCGCCATACCTGTTGGATTATTCGGACTAGCCACAAACAGCAGTCGTGTGCGCTCAGTGACAGCCGCCAACATCGCATCTACATCATGACAGAACCCTGGCATCGGCACTTCCACTGGAGTCGCACCAAATAACTTGGCGACCAATTTATAGACAATAAAAGCCTGCGCCCCCATTACGACCTCGTCGCCAGGCCGCAAGAACGCATGCCCTAGCAGCTCGATAATCTCATTCGAACCGTTGCCAATAAGAACCGCTTCAGGCGAAACTCCGCGAACCTCCGCGATCTTCTCACGCAAGTCATAGCAGCCACCATCCGGATACAGATGTATTGACCGAATGGCACGTTCTGCCGCAGCCATACCCAAAGGTGAAGCCCCGAAAGGATTCTCATTGGATGCAAGCTTCGCAATTTTTAATGGGTCCAGCCCAAATTCCCGAGCCACAGACTCGATAGGTTTACCCGGCTCGTAGACTGGTTGCTCTAAGACTCCGGAGTTCGCAAGTTCAGCGTATTTCATTGATTATTAAGCTTTGAACTTGCGTCGAGTTAGACCGATTGCAACAAAAACCAACCCTCAAATTATGAAGATTCTACTTACAGGTGCCACTGGCCTACTCGGAAATGCCTACGCTGAAGCTGCTATTCGCCGCGGACACAAAGTCATCGCCCTTCACCATAGTCAGACGCCACGCGTCAATGGCCTCCACAAAACCATCCAATTCGACGGCAGCCAAACCGAGAATTTAACCCAGCTGTGCTTAGAACACTGGCCCGATACAATCGTCAATTGTGCCGCGATTTCTTCGCCAGACGCCGTGGACGCGGACCCTAAACTGGCCGAGAAGGTCAACGTCGCGCTACCTCGCTTGTTGGCACAAATCTCCACACATATCGGCGCACGCTTGCTCCACGTTTCAACCGACATGGTTTTTGATGGGCATAGCGATGAAGCCTACCGCTCAACCGACATGCCCTTTCCGACCGGACTCTACGGACAAACCAAGCTCATGGCAGAGCGTGAAGTTCTGGAGCACAACCCCGAAGACCCTGTCGTGCTACGCATCCCCATCCTCATGGGCAACAGCCCCAGCGGTAAACGTAGCGTGCACGAAAAGCTACTCGCCGCCATCAATGCAGGTGAGCGACCAAAACTTTTCTGCGACGAGATTCGTCAACCCTGCTCTGCCTCCAACGTCGCTGAAGTCCTCCTAGAACTCACCGAGCGCCGCGACCTGCACGGAATTTTCCACTGGGCCGGCGCCGAAACACTCAGCCGCTTCGAGATGGGACAACGCATACTGCGCCACTTCGGGTTTCCACTAGACTCAGTGCAATCCGTCTGCAAAAACGACGACCCCGACTTTGCCAATCGCCCATCGAACCTGACATTTAACCTGCACCCAATCGTCAGTAAACTGAAGACCAAGCCCGCCACCTTCGAAGAGCAGCTAGAAGAACTCACCCAGATCAAACCGCTCAACGCTTAAGCTCACAATGCTCATCACGCTGCCCAACGCCTACGGCGACGCCGCCAACAATATGGCGATTGATGCGGCCTTGCTGACTACCTTGCCTAAAGGCATTGCCGTCCTGCGCCACTACGGCTGGACAGAGCCGGCCATCACTTTCGGCTACACCCAACGATTCGCCGAAGTCCAAGCTGGCTACTCCGAAGATCTCACACTCTGCAGACGCTTAACCGGTGGCGGCATCGTCGACCATCGCAACGACTGGACTTACGCGCTCATTCTGCAGACAGAACTCCCCGCAGCACACATCCCAGCCAACGACTTCTACGCATCCTTGCATCAGGCGATCCAAAACGCCCTAGCCGAGCACTCAGTTCAAAGCCAGCTCGCGCCCTGCCCTCGAAAATGTGGCGAAACCGCAGCAAGGGCGGAACCCGCCTCACAGTGCTTCGTCACCCCCGCCGCCAACGACGTGCTACTGCCAAATGGACAAAAAATCGCCGGAGCCGCGATGAAGCGCAGCCGCGACGGGCTACTTGTCCAAGGCTCCATCGACCGTGCGACCTTACCCGCCGACTTCAGCTTCGAAATATTTCAAACTGCACTGTCCAATCAACTTTCAGCGGCATTCAATATCCCGCACGGCCACAGCGAAGATCTCCGCAGGCTCTTCGACAGTGAACTGATCCAGACTGAGCGCACACGTTTCGCCAGCGATGCATGGACGCAGAAACGATAACCCGCGACACCTCAGCGATCTATCATTATAGATTGTTAGCTTGATTTCAAAGTGAGCAGCACTCACGCTGCCGCGATGACCGATCCTATTTTGTCCACCGTTCGCATTCGCAATCTGACAAAGCGTTTCAGGCACGTCACCGCGCTAGACCATCTGGACCTGGATGTCCAACCCGGTGAAGTGCTCGCACTCCTAGGAGCCAACGGCTCAGGCAAATCCACCACATTTCGCCTATTGCTGAATATTTACCGCCCTACAGAAGGTGAAGCGTCGCTGCTAGGCACACCTTGCACTCAACTCGACGGTCAAGCCTTCGACAAGATCTGCTACATATCGGAAAGCCAAAAAATGCCGAAGTGGATGCGCGTAGACGAATTTCTAAGCTATTGCGCGGGGTTTATTCCGACTGGGATGAAGCTTTCTGTCAGCGCCTAGTGGAAAGCTTCGGACTGCCTCCTAAACAAAAAATTAAGCACCTCTCTCGCGGCCAAGCCATGAAGGTTGCGGTAGCCAGCACGCTACCATCTCGCCCAAAATTACTACTACTCGACGAACCCTTCAGCGGTCTTGATGTTGAAACTCGCGCCCAACTCAGCGAACTACTCAAATCCCTCGCTCAACAAGACGGCCTAGCCATCATCATTACAACACACGACGTCGAAGAAGTTGAACCAGTCGCATCACGACTGGCCATCCTTAGCCATGGCAAACTCCATATCGATGAACCGCTGGAAGGATATATGCAGCGCCATCGCTATGTAGCCATCACAGGGATCGAATCTGAAGCGGTGGATGAATCACTCCTATCATTCCTAAAGCCACTACGCTCAATCAATACACCCGCATCACATTTCACTGAAAACTTCGACCCAGAGCTCAAAGAAAAATTCGCAAACAAGCTCCCAACCGAAGCCAGTGTCGAGTTCACCCCGATGACGATTCGCCAGATTTTAACAGCCCACGCACTCCCTCTCCAATGAACCAAATCATCCATATTCTAAAGAAGGATTTACGCCGTTACGCTTGGGCTTGGATCACTATCGCCATCCTCGCTACCATTGAGATTTATCTGCATGGCACCTCCGCCGGAATGCGTGAGAGTGGACTAAATTCCATGCTCACGATGATCACATCCATGGTGGGCGGCATTCTATTCTTCATTGTTACCGTAATGGTAGTCCAAGAAGAAAGTCTCGCAGACCCCGATGCCAACTGGCTGGCACGCCCTATTGCACGGGGCAAATTACTTGCTGAGAAATTGCTCTTCATCCTCCTACTGATTGGGATATATACACTTTCTCAGGTAGTGGTCTTATCACTCAACGGTGGCGCATCCAGATTACCCTACGCATTATTAGGAATCCTCCCTTCTCTTGCCCTTTGGCAGGCTCAAGTGTTTCTCGCAGCACAGACTCGTTCGCTACCGCGCTACTTATTATTAGCGATAGGGCTCACCGTAGGCTTTTACGTAAGCATGTTTGTCCTATTCTACACACTAGAATCTTTCAGCGACAGCTTTCCATCATTTGATGTAGGCATGCTGCCTGCAGAAACTCCAAGTCACATCGTAACGATTATACAGACCCTATTTTGGCTGCTCGCCGGCTTAGGCATCTTAAGCTTCTTATACCTCAAGCGCCGCATTCTCATCTCTTGGTTGTTTTTGATACCCGCATGTTTTGTAGCAGCCGTCCTCACTCCGAGTGATTCCACATTGGGAATCGACACATACATCAGCTTCGACAACGAAATTAGCTTCGAACTCGAAAAGTTGCGCACCAATGGCACCATGTATACCAATGGCAGCGAATTGACCGAGTGTCTCGGTATCTTTGAAATTGATGGTGACTTTGCAGAGAAAGACATCTGGGTCGTCGTCAGTGGAACGACAATTCAAAGCGGTGACAAAGAGCTCGAACTAGAGCAATTTGCGCGCAGCCAAAGAGTCAAAGTAGAGTCTGATGGTCGTGGGTCTTTCAGCCTCGGTTACATCAAAAAGGAATCCATTGAAGGTTCTGGTCAAGAATACACAGTCACATGCTCGCTCCAAGTGACCAGATCTGAACAAATCGAGGTGGGTCGCTTACCACTAGAAGTCGGGGCGGACTACTCCGGATCGGGCAATCGCATTGTCATTAAGAGCCTATGGCGGAATGACAACAAGCTGACCGTCGATTTTGCCGGCTACATCCCCTCTTTTGCATTCGAGCCAAGTTTCATCGAAGCGCCCTACGAAGCGCTCGAGGGCAAATTCAGCTTCGCCCTGAATCAGATCCAGAACGGCATGTTTTATGATTTCAACCTATCGAACTCATGGGGAGACTTTGGCACAATTTCAGAAGCCAACGCCGAGACTCCACTCGACGACAACGCCTCCTTAGACAATTACGAAGTGATCGTCTATGCTCGCCAGATTGATGCGAGCACCTGGGACTACATCAACGGCACAGGCATTGCTTTCGAATAGATTGTGAACAAGTTCTAGCTTTTAAATTTTACAGCTAGCGAGAGGTCGCCACTCTGGCTAGACCGATGCCCGATAAAGATACTGAGTTCGTCCACCTCCACGTCCATACAGACCATAGTCTGCTGGATGGGTGCTCGCGGACGGATCGGCTTTGCGCCCGCGCTGCAGAGCTGGGTATGAAAGCGCTATCCATCACGGATCACGGCGTGCTCTACGGGCTGACTAGCTTTTTCAAACAAGCGGAAAAACACGGCATCAAGCCATTGCTTGGCTGCGAAATCTACCTTGTTTACGAAGAGGAGCTCGCCACCGTCAACGAGGAGCGCGCCAAACAGAAATCCCGCCACATGGGTCTGCTCGCCCGCAACTTCAAGGGCTACCAGAATCTCTGCAAACTTGTCTCTAAGGCGCACACTCAGGGTTTCTACCGCAACCCGCGCACCGACCTCAAAACACTGGTCGAACACAGTGAAGGCTTGATCGGGTTCTCCGGTTGTTTGGCTGCGGTCATTCCGCAATACCTGCTCAAGGGCGAGTTCGACAAGGCGCGCGACGCTGCCGCCAAATTCGTCGATATTTTCGGCAAAGATTACTTTATCATCGAGATCATGGATCACGGGATCGAAGAGCAGCGACGGATCATTCCGGACCTCCTTAAGATCGCGACGGAGTTTGACCTCAAAGTTGTCGCCACCAATGACGTGCACTACGTCAAAGACACCGACTGGGAGCCACACGACTCACTGCTTTGCATCCAAACCGGTGCCAAAATCAAGGATGAGAAACGCATGCGCTACGACGCGCAGCAGTTCTATCTCAAGTCTCGCGAGGAAATGGACTTGGCCTTCAAAGAAGTGCCACAGGCGATCACCAACACCTCTGCAGTGGCCGAGATGTGCGAGGTCAAGCTGCCCTTCGGCGAAGACCACTACCCGGTCTATGAGCGCCCCATCGAAATCGAAAGCGGTGACGACCATGCCAATTTCGACCGCGTGCTCGACATCTATGTCGAAAGTAAGAACGCCGTCCTCACTCGCGACGGTCACGACCCGATCGAGCTGACCGACGAGGAGCGCGAAAAGCACAAGAGCAACGGACTCTACTTATTTGAACTCTGTAAAGACGGTCTCAAAGAGCGCTACGGCACCGACTACAATGCCTGTCGCGCCGACTGGGAAAATACCAGCGCCGACGACAAGCGCTATTGCGAGCAACTCGAATACGAACTCGCGATCATCACTGGCACTGGCTTCGTCGATTACTTCCTCATCGTTTGGGACTTCATTGCATGGGCGCGCTCCAAGGGCATCCCCGTCGGCCCAGGGCGTGGTTCTGGAGCAGGCTGTATCGTCGCCTACGTCCTCAAAATCACCGACATTGACCCACTCAGTTTCGGACTGCTTTTTGAGCGGATGCTTAACTTAGAGCGTGTCTCGCCGCCCGACTTCGACGTCGACTTCTGTATGCGTCGCCGCGACGAGGTGGTCACCTATGTCCGCGAGAAATACGGCAAAGACCGCGTGGCCAACATCATCACCTTCGGCACCTTTGGCGCAAAGATGGTCATCCGCGACTTGGCCCGTGTGAACGATCTGGAGTTCGCCGAGTCGAACAAGCTCGCCAAGATGATTCCCGACGAGCTCAACATCTCTCTGGATGACTCCCTCAAAAAATCTCCCGAACTCGCGGCCGAAGTAAACCGAAATCCGGTTGCCCGAAACATCATTGAGCAAGGGCGTGTCATCGAAGGCATGATCCGCAACACAGGCAAGCACGCCTGCGGCGTCATCATCGCCGACCAGGACATCACTAATTTGATTCCGGTCACCTTGCAAGAAGGCGACCTCACCACGCAATATCCGAAAGGTCCGAGCGAAGACCTTGGCTTGCTGAAGATGGACTTCTTGGGTCTGAAAACACTGACCGTGATTTCAGATGCGGAGGCCAATGTCAGAAAAGCCCGCGACATGCCCGACTTCAACGTCGAAAAAGTGCCGCTCGACGACAAGAACACATACGACCTGCTCAACTCCGGACGCACCACTGGTGTATTCCAACTGGAATCAGGCGGCATGCAGCAACTCTGCCGTCAGATCGGGCTCAGCTCTTTCGAAGAAATCATCGCGTTGATCGCCTTGTATCGCCCAGGACCGATGCAGTTCATACCTCAATTCATTGAGGGCAAAAAAGACCCTTCCACAGTGGTCGTCCCCCACCCACTTCTGAAAGAACTGGTAGAGGAAACCTACGGCGTATTGGTCTACCAGGAACAGGTCATGCAATCGGCCCAGATCATTGCCGGCTACACGCTAGGAGGTGCGGATATCCTCCGCCGTGCGATGGGTAAAAAGATCAAGTCGGTCATGGATGCCCAGAAGGATGTCTTCATTAAAGGCGCCAAGGCAACCAACGACATCGATCGCAAAACCGCGGAGTCGATTTTCGCATTGCTGGAAAAATTCGCGCAATACGGTTTCAATAAATCACACTCCGCCGCCTACGCGATGCTCAGCTATCGCACCGCCTACCTGAAGGCCAACTTCCCTGTTGAATTCATGGCCGCCGTGTTGACTTCAGAACAAGGCAACGCCGATAAAATCTCACACTTTCTCGCTGAATGTAACGCGATGAACGTGCCGGTGCTCAGCCCCGACGTGAATGAATCAGGCGCGACATTCACACCCATCATCGAAGACGGCGAAAGCAGCATACGCTTTGGAATGGCTGCAATGAAAGGCGTCGGCGAAGGCGCTGCGCTCGTCATAATCGAAGAGCGTGATGCCAACGGACCTTATACCGACTTTACAGATTTCATCGTCCGTCAGTCCGACAAGCACGTGAATCGCCGCGTGATGGAAGCGCTGATAAAAACCGGTGGCTTCGACTCGCTAGGTGAAGACCGCGCCACGCTGCTCGACGCGCTCGACTCCGAATTGGCTGAAGCCGAAAGTATCCGTAAAGACCGCGAAGCGGGTCAAAGCTCACTCTTCGATATGCTCGGCACCGATAGCGGTATTGCCGAAGAAGACAAAGTATCCGGCTCTCGCAAAGATGTGCCCGCCATGACCATGGCCGAGAAGCTACAATACGAAAAGGAGCTGCTCGGTTTCTATATTTCCGGGCATCCGATGGATGCATACGCAGGGCTCGACACCGCGATCGACACATTCACTCACCCTGACGACCTCGTTAATTTTGACGACCGTGCCAATTTCCGACTCGGCGGCATCGTCAGCAACTTAGCGATAAAATACACACGCAAAGACAGCAAACAGATGGCGGTTTTCAACCTCGCCACTCGTTTCCATAACTTCGAGATGATCATGTTCCCCGATCCCTACGCAAAATGCGGTGATCGGTTAGTGGATGGTAAACTCACTTTGATTCATGGATTAATCGGTCGTCGCAATGGGGAAATGAGCCTCGCCGCGCATGAAGTCTTCGACCTCGAAACCTCCATCCCACGGATCGTCGAGCGCATTAATTTCATCATCCACCCAAACAATAAGGCACCCGAGTTTTTAGAGCTCTTGCGCAAGACAATCGACGACGAATACAACGTCGCCAAAACGGGCAACATCGAGAACACGCATACCTCGGAAGTTGCCGTGAGTTTCCTAGTCGATAATCAAATCGTGGAAACCAATTCCTCGAAGGCGCTGAAGATCGCGATCAATGGCTCAAACTACAAAGCCCTACGTCGTCACAGCGCAGTGGCTGGCATACGTATACAATCCGTAGAAGCTACGCCCATTGATGACCGCAAACCTTGGGAAAAACGCGGGAAGCGTTTTTAGCTGAGAACCATCGAGACTACAAACGACTAAGCTGCGTCGGCCGGATCGTCTTTACGCTGCGATTTTGGAGTCGCAGGTTTCTCAGTCTTTTTAGGGGCGCTCAGTTTGAGCTTAGGCTTACCGCGACCTTCGACGACGGCGCGATTGATCACGACTTGTTCGACGTTTTCGCTTTGCGGCAAGTCATACATCACGTCGAGCATGATACGCTCCATAATAGAACGAAGCGCACGCGCACCGGTCTTTAGCTCGATTGCTTTATCGGCAATCGCAGCGACCGCATCGCGCGTGAAATGTAAGTCAGCACCTTCCATAGAGAAGAGCTTACCGTATTGCTTGAGCAAAGAGTTTTTCGTGTTTTGCAGGATGTGCTCCAAGTCGGAACGTGTGAGCTCATCGAGCACCGCGACCATTGGTAAACGGCCGATAAATTCAGGAATCATACCGAAGTGAACCAAATCCTCAGGCTGTGTTTCGCGAAGTAACTGGCTGAGCTGCACTTCGTCTTGATGCACATTGCGAGAGGTATCGAAGCCCATCGCTTTAGAACCTGTGCGGCTTTGCACAATCTTATCAAGGCCAACGAAAGCGCCACCACAGATGAAGAGAATGTTTGTGGTATCGAGCTGGATGTATTCTTGGTTGGGATGCTTGCGTCCGCCTTGTGGTGGAACGTTACAAACTGTGCCTTCAAGAATCTTCAAAAGGGCTTGTTGCACACCTTCACCGGAAACGTCGCGAGTGATCGAGACGTTGTCTGTCTTGCGACCGATCTTATCGATTTCGTCGACGTAGATGATGCCACATTCAGCTTTCTTGACATCGTATTCGGCGGACTGGAGTAAACGAAGGACGATGTTTTCGACGTCCTCTCCAACATAGCCGGCTTCGGTCAAAGTAGTGGCATCGGCGATCGCAAAAGGCACGTCGAGCATCTTGGCCAAGGTGCGGGCAAGCAGTGTTTTACCGCTACCAGTCGGCCCCAATAAAAGGATGTTACTCTTTTCAATCTGCACATCGGCGAACTTCGCATCGACGTCGGCAAAGTCGGACGCTCCGGCAAGGCGATCTTCAGAACGCAAGCGTTTGTAGTGATTATACACCGCGACAGCGAGTGCACGCTTGGCGTAATCCTGGCTAATGACGTGTAGGTCGAGTTTAGAAACGATCTCTGCAGGCTTGAAAAGATTGAAGCGACCTTTATCGCCATCCTTCCCGGCGGGAGCCTCCGTAGGATCGACTGCGCCCGAGAGCTCACGGTCGATAATGGTTTTACACACGGACACGCAAGAGTCGCAGATGTGAACACCGGCTGGGCCAGCAATCATCTTACGCACTTCGTTTTGTGCTTTGCCGCAAAAAGAGCAAAAAGTCATCCGTGTGGATTTAGCCATTTATATGTTATTCGTTGAAATTGTTTTTGTGTATTAACTAAAGGCTAAACCAGCACGTCGATGCAGGTCTGCCACAGTATCTGATTTGATGTCGGTCATTCCTGACCAAGCTTCAACCCCCAACTAGTGGTTCGCCTAGACAGGCTTACTTTCGATCACCTTATCAACGATCCCATACTCGAGCGCATCTTGCGCAGTGAGATAGAAATCACGATCGGTATCGGATGCGATCTCTTCAGCGGTCTTATTCGTGTGACGTGCCATGAGCTGATTCATCTGCTCGCGCCAGCGAAGGATTTCTTTCGCGGCGATGGAAATGTCGGATGTCTGACCAGTGGCTCCGCCCGTAGGCTGATGCATCATGACGCGGCTATTAGGGAGCGCATAACGCTTACCCTTAGTGCCGGAAGCGAGCAACAATGTTGCCATGCTTGCGGCTTGACCGACGCAATATGTGACCACATCGCACTGCAGGAAATTCATCGTATCGTAGATCGCCATGCCATCGGTGACACTGCCACCGGGGGAGTTGATGTAGAGACTGATGTCTTTCTTGGGGTCTTCCATTTGCAGGAAGAGCATTTGAGCGATGACGGCGTTGGCGACAAAGTCGTTAATCGGCGTGCCGATAAAGATAATACGGTCGCGCAATAGGCGACTGTAAATATCCCAGGCGCGCTCAGTGCGGCCTTCGCGCTCATAGACAGTAGGAAGTGGAACGTAGCTCACGGTATAGTTTGTATGTTTAGCGTTGAATTAAACTACGCACGGTATCGACCGTGCGCAGTTAATCAAATGCTTTTACCAAATTCGGTTAAGCAGACGCTTCAACCGTTTCGCGCTCAGCCTTCTCAATGATAAGATCCATGGTCTTACCGAGAATGATGTCGCCGCGCATACGGTCGATGCGGCTACGATCCTTTTGGATTTCTTTAACAACCTTGTCTGGCTTTTGACCGGACTGTTGCGCTTCCATCATGATCATACGGCTGAAATCGTCGTTCTCGGCTTTGATCTTTTCCTTCTCGGCGATCTTGCTGAGGATAAGGCGAGACTTCAAGCGGTCGCGGGCAGCAGCACTGGCACCTTCATGGAGTTGCTCTTTGTGCTTCTCAAACTCTTCAGCGGAAACACCTTGCTGCATGTTGCGCTGCATGAAATCACGAAGAACAGCTTCGGTTTCGCTCTCGATACCACTTTCAGGGATCGCAAAGTCGACACTATCGAGAAGTAGCTTGGTGACTTGCTCGCGCTCAGCACCGGCATTCTTTTGCTTCTTCTGATTTTCGATGTTTTCGCGAATACGCTCACGTAGCTCGGCTTCGTCTTTAACTTGAACACTCTTGAAGAATTCTTCGTTCATCTCAGGCATGACCTTTTCGCGAACTTCTTCAGCTTTCAGAGAATACACAGCTGTCTTACCAGCAAGGGCTTCTGGTTTAAAGTCTTCTGGGAATACCATTGTGACTTCCTTTTCGTCGCCCGCCTTCATGCCTACGAGGCCTTCGACAACAGCGCTCACCCCAGGAGTCCCTTCAGCGCCGGCTTCTTCCCAAGTCACCTTCTGAGTGCCATACATTGGCGAATCAGGAACGAGGTCAGCGACCAATTCGTCACCGATCTTACCTTCATAGCCGCAACGAACATAGTCGCCCTTCTCGGCAGCCTTTTCAGCAACGTTAAACTCTGCACGCTGACTGAGAATTTGCTCGATCATCTTATCGATTTCTTCATTAGTCGCTTCAGTTGGCTCGTTTGTAACCTTCAAGCCAGTATATTCAGGAACTTCAAATTCGGGCACGATATCTACAGTGAATGTGATCTCTGCATCCTTATCGGCAGCGATTTCACCTTCGGAGAGATCCACGATTTTGAAAATATTCACGTCTGACTTAGCCACACCTTCTTGGTGTGCTTTAGAAATCACGCGTTGCTTCAGCTCTTGCTTCAGATCTTTTGCATAGCGAGTGCGAACCATAGCTTCAGGAGCCTTACCTGGGCGGAAGCCAGGGATCTTGGCATTGCGCTGGAAGTCCTTAATCAAGGCGGCTTCTTGCTCAGCGACTTCCTTGGAAGTCAGGCTGACTGTGATTGTCTTGCGGGTTTCGTTGATGTCTTTGACGTCGGTTTTCACGTTGCTCATAAAAAATGTTGATTGGATAATGCCTTAAGTGGCGGGATTTGAAAAAGCGGGCTAATAAAGGGGAAAGGGATTTTTCGGTCAATGCCTATGTTGCATATCCGAGACGGAAAGGAAAAAGCAAGCTATTCGCCGGGTTGACGGGCTTTAAAGCGGATAAAATCAGGTTCAACCACCTTAAACAGGTGCGCCCACGGCTGAACAGCCACCATTGTATCAGGCACAGCACTGATTCCAGTGTGCAAAACGCCAATAATAACACGATTCTCCTTCCGGCTAAACATACGCAAACGCAGCCCAAGTTTGTCCAACATCGGCTTCACTGCGGTCGCATCCACGTCCTCGGCTAGCTCTAAAACCACTTGATCGGCCGCCATGTAAGTGAACTCACCACTTTCTAGATTCTGAACGACACGAACATACGGGTAACTCTTTTCGAAAGTCAGCGACCATACCTTTTCCTTTGGCGCTTCGGCATTGGGTAAAAATCCAAAATCGATAACCAAGCCTGCCCGGATGGAATCTGGCACCTCAACTGGTAGCGACTCAGCTCCGGCATCGACCATCTTTTGATTATGCTCCAGCCATGGGTCCACCTGTGCTTCTTCCTTAGCCGCGCGGCGCGACATAATCACGGAGACCAACAGCATCCCGAGGATAAAACCTCCAAAGTAGACAAGTACTCGGTCCATTTTTTTCATTCTGCAACCCCTTCCTCTGTAGTCTGCTTCGCCATATAGTCATTCCTAGCACGTATCACACAGATCACGATCGACGCACCGCCTGCCCAAACAATGCCGTAATTTAGCCCATTCATAAAGCCAAAGGAGGCAAAATACCCCAAATCCGCATGCTCGCAAAAGAACAGAGCAAAGAGCAGGTGCGTGACTACACCCGCCATCGCGCCGATAAAACAGATGATGGCGACATAGTAAATCCACAGGACAAGCCAATGGATCAAACCTAGAGCTATTTTTAACATTCGCGCGGAAAGTGTAAGGGAAATGACGCCTTGGCAAGCACATCACCGCCTCTCTTTTTTCTTAGTAGGCTTGAAAACTGCTAATGCTTCGACATTAACACTCCAATGCTCCCAGAAAACAGTATGCCCTCTCCACTTGAAGATCTCGACAAAATCATCGTAGACGAAGCCATGATCAATGAGCGACTCATCCAACTCGGCGAGGAAATCAACATCGCATATGAAGGCAAGGAGGTTGCCGTCATCGCAATTATCAACGGTGCGATTATCTTTGTAGCCGACCTCATTCGCCAGTTGAGCATCCCGATACAGCTAGATTGTATCCGTGTCTCTAGCTACCGCGACGAGACCACACCCGTTCAAGCACCGGAAATCATCGACAGCATCCGCCTCAACCTGGAAGGCGTGCACGTGCTACTGATCGATGACATCTTAGACACCGGCAACACGCTGTCTCGCGTCTCTACCATTATCAGCAACTTGAACCCGGCCAGCCTCAAAACCTGCGTTTTATTAGACAAACACACCAAGCGCAGCGTCGATTTTGATGCCGATTTCGTTGGTTTTCAAATTCCCGACGAGTTTGTAGTTGGCTACGGTCTAGATTTTGCCGAACGCTATCGGCAGCTGCCTTGCATCGGCATCCTTAAACCAGACCTGCAAAATCCTCCTGTTTGGGCCTAAATGCCGGCTCCCGCAGCAGAAATAGTGCAACTCAACGCCACAAATCCAGAAATTATCTAATATAGTATTGACCCAATATTAGCGCGACTTATCCTTTGCGTCATCTAAATACAGCCCTATTGCACGCAACCTATGCGGCAAGAGAACTGCTCAATCACTCTAATATTACTAAAATCGAAAAATAGTACTATGGAATTCAAGACACAACTTGGACTAGACCCAGAAACCGCAGCTTCCACTCACGACGAGCAAGCGCTCCTTGAGTATGTAAACCTGAAGCTGACCTCAATCGGCCAACCTGTATTTGGCGACATCACGGATTCAGAGTTTTTTGGACTGAGTAAATCACTGCTCGAAAGCTACCAGGAAAAATCACGCCTACTCGCAGACTATCTACCCCCTTGTGACCAACGAATCCAAAGTTTCTTGATGGAGTATTTCGATGACCTCGAAATCGAGGATATCCCACATCTTCCACACAACACACTGATCCTCGATCGCCACGGCGTAGCCCGCACGCTTTCGCTACCGGCAAAAGGTGACCACTTTTCTTCTGACATTATTGATTCGTACCGAATCGAACAAGGGGTGCTTCACAATCCAAAGAGTGATCGCCGCACGACAAAGGGCGTTTTCCATATTGCCGAAGGCGGGTTACCAATCCCCAACGACAAAAAGGCTGTGCCAAAAATCGCAGTTGCGCGACTATTCAAAAAGGCACTCACCACAGCACCTGACTCTCTCACAACTTTACCATTCCTTGCCAACGAGGACGAATCAGCAAAGGCGTGGGTATCCCTCCTGCTTCGCCCAGTCGTTGTCCCGGAAGTCGATGGCTTCACTAAAGAAAAGTCGATGGAGGTGCGCTTCTTCGCGCCGGGCAACATGGTCAGCAATCTCGATTTCGTCGAATCCATCTTCGGCAACGCAGGCGATCCTTTCATCGCAGATAACGACGCTGGACTCGCCCCCGAAAATTGGACCGGCACCAGTGGTTGCGTGATCCTCGCCCCACACCTCATGGGCACGACCAAAATAGAACTTGGACTGCCCCATGTCTCTGAAGCGACGGATCGCCAAAAACGCGACGGCATGTGCTGGGAGAAAGAGGATGAGCTCTACAACGATGGTGGCGCCTTCAAAATCACTTGCCGTGATGAGTCTGGTCGCATCGTCACCGCGATTGCCGACAACTATTTCGGCTACTGCAAAAAAGAGGTCAAAACTCAGATCGGATTTTCTGCCAACCTGCACGGCCTGGCAGAAGAGGAACACGCTGGCGGCACACTCGCATTCACAGGGTATGACCTAGGTGAGGACTTCCAACTGAGTCAATACTACCCCGAAGTCGATCAAACATTCGACGGCATCGTGGCACGCTACAATGACCGCATCGATGTGATGCCTGAAGGCTACGCCGTCGATAAAACCTACAAGGATATTCTCTATCTCCCAGAAGATTCACAGATCGAATTGAATAACCAAACGATCACTTGGAGCAAAGACGGCGCAGAACAAAAGATTAAACTGCTGCCCAACATCACCTATGTGCTCCCTTCAGGATACAAGGTGCAAATGATGCAACCAGCAGCGGGCCGTCGCTGGCGCCTAGTCGGCTACACCGCCGAAAGTCGCGTCTGTCATAAGCCCTGCACCGTTTCTGGTGGCGGTAAATCCGAGATTTCGAAACCGATCACCGACGCCATCATTTCCGGTCCGGTCTTTGTGAGTGACTTCCAAAAGGACTTCGATCTAGCCGAAGAAATCATCAATTACGAATACGGCGAACGGTTCAGCGACACATCAAAGAACCGCCCGGATGGCCGACCACTCCTCGGTAAAGCGCGCTCACTCGGCTCTGTTATTAAGCTGCTAACGCCATCCAAATCCGACTATAACGAGACATACAATGCTTGGCTGAAATCGATACCGCAGCACGTCAAAGAACTCGTGCTCATCATCAAACGTTTCTACAAGGAGGACTGGGGCACCGATTGGCGCAAGCGCTTCACCGTCGACTTAATCAACGGTGAACCCGGCAACATCCTACGCTACCGCGAGCAGCAAATGCTAACGCAGTATCTGCGCATCGGCTACACCTCCGAAGGTGCATGGCGCACATTCGGTCTGCGCAAAGATTTCATCCCCGCAGCCAAAATTTCGCTCGAAGACGATATCACCGCATCGACGGTCGCGCCCTCTTCTTGCATCAAGAGCTTGCCTAAGGACTGGGATGCTCCCTCGGCAAAATTCGTATTTAATTGCGAATACCGCTTCTTCCAGCGTCCAGACGACGCAGTCATTCGCGGCTATGATCATCAAGCCGAGAAAGATCTCAGCTCAGACGGCAGCTTCCTCAGTAATTACGAACCACTCGATGCTGAGCACGGTAAAAACGAAATCGAAGATGCGATTCGCTTCGGCCAATACACGCAGCCGATGCAGGACATGGTCACCAATTTCGTCCAAGCGCCTCACAGCGATTACTACGCAACGCCCGCCTACCCTCGTATGGTCGATGGCAAGCCGACAAAGAACCCACGCTATCTTCAAGTTCGTCCTGACTTAAAGGATAAGCGTTCTCTTTACCTCGCTGATATAAGCTCGCGACTCTATCGCCGCCAAGACTCACAGTCTCCGCTGCTACGCCCAGTCACATCGATCCTTCCAGGACGTCGTAACAACCCGGCAGAGCCAGAGGCAGGCGTAAAGCCACTCTGCACATTCAGCCCGATCCATCACATGGAGCTCCCCGAGCTCTTCATGGAATATATCGCAAGTATCACCGGTAAATCTCCATCGACTACTGGTGCAGGCTCTGAAGGCGCACTCACCAAGGGTCCTTTCAACGCGCTCTTGCCGATCTACGATATGAACAACGCGCTCGTGTCCTATCTGGCTACAGAGCAGCCCGCGTTCATCACCGCAGCCGGCTATGTCGGTCCGAAGTTCCGCGTGGATCACGACATCAGTCTGCTCGTCCCCGAAATCTGGTGCCGTCTAAAGCCCCAGGAAACCGATCCTAAATGGCTCCTCCAGCACGGTTATCTAGAAAAGATCGAAGACTTCGAACACGAAGGTAAGCTGGTTAAAGCCAGCCTCCTAGGCTACCGCATCACCGCTAAATTCGTCCGTATCTTCTTCGGCCGCGTCTTCAACAATCCAGAGACTGTGCTGAGTGAAGAAATGCTCAAGCCTGAGCTTCAGGACATGGATACCTTCATCGAAGGCATGGAAACCATCGAAGCCGCCCACAAGCAAGCGGCCATAAATTACTTCGAGGATAATTCCATTGAGCAAGCCTGCCCGCCGCTCAAAGCGCTACTCCATATCATGGTGCATGGCCAATACGAAGGAAAGACCCTGCAGGACCCAGAAGTCCGCGGTCTCTTTACTCGCGAGTCGATGCTGCAAAGCGATTGGTATCAAGAGCGACTAGTCAGCCAACAAAAGAGCGACATGAAGGCATGGGCTCAACATGTCGACTACCTTGGCTCTTACCTCTCCAAAAGCACACACAGCGCGGTAGCCAAACGACTCAACGTAGAAGCACGTCTAACCGCTGCCCGTGAGCAATTAGACAAAGTCAGTTCGAAGAAATACACCGATTCACTCGTCGGCACCATCGGACGCCAACCGATTTAAAGACAGCCGCTATCGCTGCTGTTGGTGAATGGCATGCGTCCAGTCCAACCCGCCCTTATGCTTTACAATACCTTTCTGCAATGCAAAGCGTAAGAGGCTGGCTTCGTCTGACAGATTTAACTTCTTCATCGTGTTTTGCTTATGGCGACGCACGGTGAATGCAGTGACCCCTAATTGATCCGCGATCTCTTCCTGAGAATGTCCCTGTGCAATCGCTCGCACGACTTGAAACTCAAGATTCGAAAGCACTTTATAATAAGCATTCGGGTCCTCCCACAGCTGAGCGATGATTTTCTGCGCGTTCACTGAGTAATACACATGCCCAGCTGAAACCTCGTTGAAAGCTGCGAATAGCACTTCAAAAGTCATTTCGCGCTTGTCCACAAAACCCAGAATGCCACTGCGATTGACTTCTCTCACAGAATACTCATCGGTTTAGCACAAATTAGTCGTCACGATACCGTGATTCAGGCATTGGCATTACTTTCTGAGCAAAAAAAGACCCCCCATACTACAGAGAGCCTGCAACTCTGTGATCAAATCGAAGCAGAGCTATAATTCAGCTCCACCAGATCGCAGCACGCGGAACAATTCTTCCAATTTGCGGTGATCTTTGACCCCAGGTGCACTTTCTACACCGCTATTAACATCTAGATGGCTCGCACCCGTTGCTTCGAGCGCAGCCAAGATATTCTCGGAATTCAGACCTCCGGCAAGAATCCACTGTTTCTCTGAGTGCGCTCTACTCAATGCGGCAAAAGATGCCCAATCCCCGGTGCGCCCGGTGCCGCCTACTTGCTGACTAGAATACGTATCGAGCAAAATCGTGTCTGCGTAAGAAAGGAAACGCTCGGGGAGTGGCTGCTCTGGTTTCAAGCGTGGCGACAACCACAGTTGACTTGAACCAACGACAGCCGCCCATTCGCGAAGCTGAGCTTCTGAAACTTCCGCCTCAGTATGTATTTGAAAGAAATCAAACCCCGCGGCTTTATACTCAAAGAGCCTTTCGGGCGTGGGTGAGACATCGACGGCAACACGGCGCCCTTGAGGCACGCGTTGAGCCAATTCCACTGCCCGCTGCAGCGATTGCCCCCTTGGCGAAGGCGCGTATAAGATAAATCCAAACAGATCAGCCTTCAATTCAATCGCTTGATCGACATCCTGTTCGCGAGTTAACCCGCAGACTTTAACTGTAATCTCGCTCGGCATCCAACCACTCTTGGCGTTCAAAAGACTCTGGCAAAACTAAAAGCACAACCACAGCTCTAAATGAGAGCCCTTTCTTACAAAATGACGCTGCCAAAACCAGTCATCAACTGTCCAACACTAAGTTTTAACTAATTATTGCTATAACTTGTAATGAAACTCATATTGCTTACGTTATATATAAGTTAGATGATCCTATCATCATTTAATGACGCATAACGACACACTACTAAACTACTCTATCCCAAAACATTATGGCACGATCAACAGCAAATAAAGGCATCAGCCGAATCGATTCCGGTTCGACACACGGATGGTTTGTCCGAGGCTACCGCAACGGAAAAACCTATTCTAAACTATTCAGCGACCGCAAATCTGGCGGGAAAGGCAAAGCACAAAAGCTAGCAAAGTCCTACCGTGACGATCTCAATGCTGAGTTGGAGCAAATCCCGAAAAAACCACGTCAACGTCGCATTGTCATCTCTGACTCACGCAACAAGACTGGCGAACTCGGCGTCTCACGCACCACTAAAATCGGTCCAAATGGCACAAAGCACGAGTGCTACTCTGTCAGCTGGCGCCCAGAACCTGGCACGCAAAAATGCACTTCTTTCTCGATCAAGAAATATGGCGAGAAAAAAGCATTCAAGCTAGCCGTTGAGCACCGCCGCAACATGATGCGCGAAATTCACGGTCCTGGTTTCTACAAAAAGCTTAGCGTTCAAAAACGCGCACGCGAAGCGTAGTCGACCCAAACAATTCAATCTCCAAGGCGCAGCTAACAAGCTGCGCCTTTTTTGTGCACGACAAGGCTTACGTATTTCAGCCTACAGGTCCTACAACCATACGCAGACCACGTTCTGCGGCAAAATACTCCCGTGCAAATGCTGCCAAATCCTCGGCACCAATCGCATCCAGCTTAGCCGCATGCTCCGCATCGTCATCCACTGGCAGTCCGTAGGTCAACTGTATGGCTGCATGCATCGCACGGGCACCAATAGTTTGTCGCCCCATCGGACGCGCCGCCTTCAAACGTGTCCGACAACGTGCCAGCTCATCTTCCAAAATATCGCCCGCCATGACTCTGGCGATCTCGCCATTAATTTCCTTAATCACTTCCTGAGCCTGACTCGGGTGCGTTCCGGCGTAAAAGACAAACATTCCGGACTGCAAGCCGATCACTCGACTCGAGCCAACATAGTAGGCCATTCCCTTATCCTCCCGCACGCGCTCAAAGAGCCGACTGGACATACCGCTGAACAGCTCATTCAAGACTTCACTCACCACATAGTCTTCATGCTGGATCCCGACATCTGGAAACGCATGCAACACAACCGCCTGCTCACGCTCCATTGGCTCATGGATATCCAATGCCTGAGCCGAACCTTGAAAAGCTTCCACCTCACTCAAAACGAATACACGCCTCGACAGCTTTTCTTCAAAAAATGGCGTCAGTCCCGCGATCAATTCATCTCGGTCAAAATCACCACAGACAGAAATCACTGTATTCGGCGCGGTAATCAACTGCTCAAAGTGCGCTTGCACATCGTCTCGCGTCAGGGCTTCTAGATCTTCGACTCGCCCGCCCGAACCGACCGCGAAGGGATGCGAACCAAAGAAGCGCTCACGAAGTTTTCGAAAGCCATAATCCAATATCTCGTCATCTTCCTCCAGTAAGCCAGCGACCTGAGCTTCCCGCTCAGTCTCGAAAGTATCCTGAGCAAACAAAGGGCAAGTAAACGCATCAGCCAGCAACTCAAGCGCCACAGGTAAATCCGTGGGCAATACTTCAATCGAGAAACTGACTGTGTTATTGCCACCCGTGCCGCTAAAACGTCCACCAATTCCTTCGATCAAAGTAGAAATTTGCTGCGCACTACGCTTGGACGTATCTTTGGTCAGCAGCTCCGCCAAAAGTGCCGAGATACCTCGTTGCCCGGCTGGCTCATAAAGCGGTCCACCCTGACAAACACATCTAAAATGAACCTTTGGTAAACGCTTGTCCCGCTGAAGCAATAGGCGCGCTCCTCCCTCAAATTCAACCAACTCAAAAGGATCTAACGACAATCGCTCAGCGAGCACCGCCTCCGCCTCAGAGTCTGTTTTCGGACCCAAAGTCACTGAAGACATCGTCTCTTCGACTAAATACGCCCGCGCCACTGACTGCAGATCACTTGCCACGACCGACTGTAATCGCTTCAGATAACGACGCCCGTAAGCAATGTCACCAATCACAACTTCACCTATACCAAGTCGTGAGGCCTGACCACTCATCGTCTTTCGACCATTAATTTCAGCACTCAGTGCTTGTCGGCGCGCTTTCTCCACCACGTCCTCGCTGAAGCCCTGCTCAATCACATCGTCGATCACCTCGCGAATCGCGGCTTCGACCTTAGGTTGCATTTCCGGATCGCACACATACGAAATCCAAAAGAGCCCTTGGTCTCCTGGATTCCAATTACGGCAATCGATATAGTGCACCAACTTCGCTTTATTACGTAAGCGCTCCCATAAAACTGAGCTCTCGCCGCCGCCAAGCGCGTGCGCTAGCGCATCTAATCGGGGCGAATCTAGGTGACTCAAATGCGGCACCTTAAAGCCTAAACCTCCTCGGAAAATATTATAATCACCAACGATATCCTCGCGCCGAGCCGAAAGCTGCAAAGGTTCCACCTCAATCTGCACCGGCGCTAAACGACCACGCGGGACCACTCCAAAACCAGCTTCAACCGCCTGTAAACATGTCGCAGGGTCCACCGCACCCACAATCGAAACCACCATATTGTTCGGC
The DNA here is from genome assembly GCA_030729385.1 of Opitutales bacterium. Taxonomy (GTDB): domain Bacteria; phylum Verrucomicrobiota; class Verrucomicrobiia; order Opitutales; family Coraliomargaritaceae; genus JBPOFY01. The sequence goes on from JANQXM010000020.1 coordinate 90,061, forward strand.
ACATAGCGCGCCTGATAGTAAGCGCGCAATTCATCGCCCGTCACCTGCTCGTAGAGCGACCGATGCCCAATCACCGGTTCACGATAAGGGTGCTGCTGAAATGCCGTGCGAAATAATGCCTGACTCAATTGACGATCCGGATCATCCAGCCCCATATCGATTTCGCGTAGGATGACATCGCGCTCTTTCAAAACTTCCTCTTCCGGCAAAGTCGAGTACAGCACAATGTCAGAAAGCACGTCCACCACCTGGGCAAAAGCAGACGACGGAGCATCGATATAATACACCGTGCGGTCAAAGGTGGTATAGGCATTGATCCCTCCGCCGATGCTATGCACTTCGCGACTGATTGCTTTCCCATCGCGTCGAGCCGTGCCCTTAAAAAGCATGTGCTCCAAAAAGTGCGAGAGGCCCGAGCCGATCAATTGATCTTCGTGTATACTTCCCGTCTTCACCCAAACCTGCACCGAAACCACTTCGTTCGAAAAGTCAGGACGATGCACCAATGTCAGGCCATTGCTCAACACATGGCGCTCCACTGGCGCTTTAAATAAGCTATCGATCAAATCGTTCGAGGCGTCGGCTGATAAATGCGGCGTAGTTGTCTCCATATGTGCTGCCCACTATCTCGGCTAAAGTATAAATTTCCACCTTTAGTTTACCAAATTTGAGCAGCCCTCATTTATACTTCTGCCAAATAACCAGATACATGCTTGCCCTACACTGCCAAAAACTACTAGGGTCTTGTCCCCAAAAGCCACCCGTCAGAATGTTATAAATTTGTTTAACTAACAGATATACAAGTAGATCGACTATCAGATGATTGTCATTTCGACGCAAGCCAAGCACATTTACCTCACTTTTATCACAGGTAACTTCCTATCAGAACGATACCAATGTCCGCTAAAGACCTACCACCTCCACCGCCGCCCAACAGAGAGCCAAAGCGACGCCTCAGTCTAAAGACTGCGATCGCAGCCGCTTCGCGAACTAACAGCACGATCGTCAAACCATTGATGAATCCCCTCGGAGAGTTTCCTGAAATTAAGACAGGCAAACAACAGGAGATGGAGGCCAACCTCCTAGAGTTACAGGCTGACATTATTATCCGCGAAGGCTTGCTCAGTGACAAAGAAAGACTGCTGCAAAGCCGTGAACTGGAACTCAATGAAAAAGAGGCACTACTTGAAGCGCATCGAAAAGCAATCGATACACATGCCGCTCCAAATGCATCCACTAGCCAAACAAATAGTGCCATCAGCACAGAAGAGCGCGAAGCCTTCGACGCTCTCAAGCGAGAACTGAACAATCAAGAACAGTCGCTCAAAAACGCACGCAAGATGCTGCATGAGCGAGAAGACTTCATCGAACAGTGCGAAAATGAACTCGTTGAAAAGTCGATGCTACTCACCGAACGCGAAGCACGTATCGAACAAAGAGAAGAAGATCACGAAGCGAAAAAGTTTGCCGACGCCAATGCCGCTAAAGCCAGTTAACGCAGCGGCGGTCGCTTAATCGTCGGTTTCATCCCAGGGTGAAACGGCACATCAAAGGCATCTTTAAAGTTATAGCCTTTGTTGAAATCTTCTGGGCTATCTTGGTCGGTCTTCCCTAATACGCGGCATTCGACCAAGTTAAACACGATGTTGCCAAAATCTCGGCACTTCTTGATTCCCCAATGCTCCAAAACCGCACGAGCCATCGGACCATATTGATCGATCGCGTAGAGGCGGATCCCCTCCAAAAGTTGCTGCCCGCTTAAGTGATTATTCTTATCCAACTCGCCCTGCTTATGCATCTCTTTCAAACTGAAATCCAAAGCCTGCCGTAAAAAGTAATAAGCACCACGCGCATAACGCTCGTCCTCTTTACGGATCGTGCGGATCACTTCGTTGAAATCTCTGTTCGGGTCGTTCACTCCTGCCAATAGAATCTCAATCACGGAGCGCGTCAATCTTCCGACTAGAGATTTTAAAGACTTATGTCATCTAGCCACCTGACATAATTAAAAAACTGGCGCGATATTCGCTTCATTGACCATACTAATAAAAAACCAGTCACCACACAAAATATGAGCACACCGACCGAACCCGAACAAAACAGCCCAGCCCCGGAAACGAGCAATTGGCCCGCGCTGCTACGCGGCTCGGTTCTCAGCAGTGCACAGTCCAAGCATGTGCAATACATCTCCCTCGCGGATCGGCGGGCACAGGTCATCATTACCATCAATGCCTTTCTCATCCCACTAACACTTTCGGGCTACAACAAACCAGAGATCCGCATCGGGATTATACTCTTCATCCTCGCGGCGGCATTGAGTATCTTTTTTGCCATCATCAGCCTCATGCCGAAACGCTACCAGCCGGACGCAACCGGTAAACGCAACTTACTTCATTTCTCAGGTATCTGGCAGTATGACGAAGAAACCTACAAAACGCTAATGAAGGAATCGCTCGAAAGTCGCAACACCATCACCGAGCTGATGGTATCGGACATCTACCATTTAAGTAACGATGTGCTACGACCAAAATTCCGATGGATACGGCTCAGTTTCTACGCGTTTTTGATCGGGCTATTTTGCGCCCTACTCTTCATCGTCGGACCACTGGTGGCCTAGGATTCTGCCTTCCAAGCCACAAACGCAGCTTGTCGCACCGCGACTGCTTCGCGATAGACATCTTCATAAAGACTCGCAGAAGCATCCCACTTAAAGCTTTGGCTCATCGCGCTCTTTCGCAATTTAGCCATATCATCGGGACGGTCGTAATAAGTCGAACACGCCCAACCCATAGTATAATAGAGCGCATCGGGGGTAGCAAAATCGAAGATGAATCCAGTGCCGCTATGGCGCTTCTCGGAATACTGCTCAACCGTATCGATCAGGCCACCCGTGGCTCGAACGATCGGCAAGGTGCCGTATTTCATCGCATACAGTTGCCCCAGTCCGCAGGGCTCGAAACGGCTCGGCATAACAAAGAAGTCAGCTCCTGCCGTGGTCAAATGTGCCAGCTCATTACTGAAACGAAGCTGGGCACCGAAACGCCCGGGATAGCGATTCGCCAATTCGCTAAAGTCATGCTCCAATGAGGGTTCACCCGTCCCGAGGACTGCAACTTGTATGTGCATCTCAGCCATCAAGCGGTCACCAATCGAAGCCAACAGATCGAGCCCTTTCTGATTCGCCAGCCTCGAAACCACACCAAATACAGGCACTGCCGGATTCACTTCCAAGCCATAGGCCGCTTGCAAAGCAGCTTTACAAGTCGCCTTACCTCCGAGCTTACGAACAGTGAACTTCTCTGGAATCAGCGTATCCACCTTCGGGTCCCACTCTGTTTCGTCGATGCCATTCACTACACCGACCAAGTCCTTACAGCGTTGCGAAAGTAAATGATGTAATCCACCGCCACCATCAGACGTCTGTATTTCTTTCGCATAGGTCGGGCTGACAGTGGTGATCTTCGTCGAGTGGTAGATCCCACCCTTCAACATATTGGCCTCACCCATCGACTCCAATCCATCCGATCGAAAAACGGAATCCGGCAAACCGGCATAACCGACTAAATTCCGATGAAACCAACCTTGGTGCTCCATGTTATGTAACGTCATAACAGAAGCCGCTCGGCCCATGGGTTTATTCAACTCCGTGGTGTTTAAATATATCGGCGTCAACCCGGTGGACCAGTCATGGCAATGCACCACATCGGGTATCCAATCCAAATACTCGCAAAGATCGATCGCCGCACGACTAAGAAAAGCAAACCGCTGCGCATTATCATCCTGATTGCCAGAAGGACCGGTATAAACAGACGTCGCACCATAAAACTGGTTATGCTCCAATAAATAAAGTTTCGCAGTCGATCCTGGGAGTTCAGTTCTCCAGACTCGCGCATAAGCTTCATGCCCACCCATTTGAACAATTAGCGGTTGAGCATCTGGCGTCGCCGAATCGACTTGTTGTAATCCGGAGTATTTCGGCATCACGATACGCACATCGTGCCCACTCTCAACCAGCGCTTTCGAAAGTGCTCCGACCACATCGGCCAAACCACCCACCTTGACAATTGGTGTCACCTCGGGAGCCACCATCAGGATTTTCATTTTACGAGCCATCACTCTTCGGTCGGCGTCGAGCCTTCTTCAATCAAATCGTCATCAAACTCCTTGAGCTTGTAATTAAAAATCGGCAACAAGGCAATCAACCCAACGCAAGTGAAACCGAGGATCGAAAAGCCTGTCACGTCGTGGACACTCCCGATATCTCCAATTAGCGGCAAAACCCAATGCTCATCGATCGCTTGTGAACCATTATGATACGCCCACAAAGTGAGGAAGATACTACGCATGAGATTAGTCATCACCGCAAAAATCATAGCCGCACCGACCAACATAACTTTCTTCCAGAATCGATCCAAGAAAACCGAGGCCAAGAAAGACCCGGCAAATAAACAAGCCGTGAGCGAACGGATTCCCGAACAAGCTTCTTCAACGCCCACCTGTCCATCCGGCAAAAGCAGAACATTGCCTTCGCGCTCCAACTCATAACCTAAAATATCAAATAGATTAAACACCACGACCGTCACTTTAGTCAGCAAAAATACCTTAATGTTCTTCTCCACTACCGTGACCAATGGCGCTGAAAGGAGCCAAATCACAACAGGGAAAAGAAATAGCCCAACAAGTAACAACCGCTGCTTCAAAGGCATCGGGCGACCGTCGGCGGACTCTTTGGAAAAAATGAAAATAGTGCAGAGCCCGATACCAGCAAAACCCGCGGCAATCGCCAAAGAGGCCGGGTTCTGGGGACCCGAAACAGACCGAAGCAAAGCGCCTATAGAATATAGCCCGGCAGCTCCAACAAAGCCCGCCAACGCAATCCATTCGCAAAACGTACTCGCGCGCCCGTTCACATTGACGCCAGCAGGTGCTGTCTCATCCGGGGCATGACCAACAAATAAGTAGCTACGGATGGTCGACCAGCGATCATAGATTACATATGCCGCAAACAGCGGCACCAAATAACCAAAACTATAATCCTCACGCTCTCCCCACCAATAAAACTGGTCCCACACCATAAACAGCGCAAAACCCAGCAACATAAAAGAAGCGGCGATCTGAATACGCGGTAATTGTTTAAAAGTAGGATGCTGGACAGTATCACTCACTGTATCGAAGGGGAAGCTGGATGAAGGAAGCAGGACGAAAGCCGCAGGTTTGAGAGTCACCCCACGAAAAGCAATCCAGAAAAGAATCCCCATCGGGGCAGATTGCAAGCGCCACCAGAAAACTTCGATTTCTATTGACCTCTGGTTATGGACACATTTGCTCATCGGCTTCCCAAGGAGAGGTGACAGAGTGGCCGATTGTGCATCCCTGGAAAGGATGTGTGCTGGAAACGGCACCGAGGGTTCGAATCCCTCCCTCTCCGCCATTTGGCAAAGCCAAATGGCAATCTAGCCGCAACGCGGATTAAGGGATGAGAACGAAGTTCGACGGAGGAAGCGCTAGCGACCGGAGATGGGACACCGAAAGTGGTCTCGTAGAGATTTAGCGTAGCTAAACCAATCCCTCCCTCTCCGCCATTCGACGCGTTACGCTACGCTACACTTGCTCATGGCAGGCCAAGAACAATCCAAACCGGTCAATACGCCCGACGGCTTACCAAGCGTCGAATGCCCTGAGCCTGCGGAAGGGCTTGCTTGGTTATACATCGTAGAATGCTCAAACTGCACGCCTTTACGTCGGTCACACCAATAACGTTAAAACTCGATTAACCTACCATGCGAATGGGGCTGGCGCACGACATACCAGATTACTAGCACCAATCAAACTCGTCTACGTTGAAGGTCCCATGGATCTAGGTCTCGCGATCAAACGCGAACATCAGCTCAAAAAGTGGTCACGAGCTAAGAAGCTTGCGCTGATTCAAGACGATAAAGGTGAGTTGAAACGACTTAGCAAATCAAGGGACTAGCATAGCGAAGATAGCCATCCCAAAAGTAACCTCAAAGAGATACTGCCCCGCAGCACCTCTCTCGGGTATCCCTAAGACTGAAAATCAAGAAAACGTGGACTGCCCCTCTCGGTTTTCCATTTGAAGCTAAGCCAAATGGCATTTTCTAGGTGGCGTATTTAGTTCGCAGAGGCACAACTAATGACCACTCACTCCACTAGCTCAACCGTATCGATCACCTCCATCTCGAGTTGATCGCCTACGACCTTAAAGAGCACGGTGCTTTGCTCTCGGATTTCACCACTGAGTAGCGCACGTGCGAGACGCGTCTCGATTTGCTTCTGAAGGAAGCGCTTGAGTGGTCGCGCGCCATAAACCGGGTCGTAACCTTTCTCGCCAATCCAGGTGCGGGCAGTGTCGTCGAATTCAATATTGATGCGGCGATCCGCCAAACGCTTGTTCAAATCAGCAAGTAGCAAGTCGACGATAAGCGTGATCTCTTCAAGGTTGAGTGGTTTGAAGAGAATGACGTCGTCGATACGATTCAGGAACTCAGGGCGGAAACCTTGGCGTAATTCTGCCATGACGGACTCACGAATGGTTTCTGGGATTTCTGTGCCGGTAAAACCTTCGGTCAGGTAACGGCTACCCACATTCGAAGTCATGATCACCACCGTGTTTTTGAAATCAACCGTGTGACCTTGAGCGTCAGTGATGCGACCATCGTCGAGCACTTGCAAGAGCACGTTAAACACATCGGGGTGCGCCTTCTCGATTTCGTCGAAGAGGACGACACTGTAAGGCTTGCGGCGCACAGCCTCGGTGAGTTGACCGCCCTCATCGTAACCGACATAGCCAGGAGGCGCACCGATCAATCGGGCGACGGCGTGCTTTTCCATATATTCCGACATATCGATGCGCACGATGTTATCTTCTGCATCGAAGAGAGTTGCAGCCAAGGTGCGTGCTAGCTCGGTCTTCCCCACCCCTGTCGGACCGAGGAAAAGAAAACTGCCGATCGGACGGCGTGGGTCTTTAATACCTGCACGTGCTCGAAGGATGGCTTCGGAAACAAGCGTCACTGCCTCGTCTTGACCGATCACCCTTTCGTGCAGCACTTCTTCGAGGCGAAGGAGTTTTTCCTTTTCACCTTCGACGAGGCGACGGACAGGCACTCCAGTCCATTTAGAAACGATGTCGGCAATTTCTTCTTGGGAAACTTCCTCTTTCAGCAGTGCGCCTTCCTTCGCTTCAACTGCTTCGAGTTGTTTCAGCCGTTGTTCCAGTTCAGGCATTTTGCCATGACGAAGCTGAGCGACTGTGTTCAAATCATAATTTCGCTCCGCCTTTTCCATTTCAATTCGTGTCGCGTCGAGCTCTTCACGAACCGCTCGAATTTGATCGATCGCATCTTTCTCGGAATCCCACTTAGCACGCAATGCCGATTCCTTTTCGCGTATATCAGCCAGTTCCTTCGACAGTGTTTTCAAACGATCTTTCGACGCTTCGTCTTTTTCGTTTCTGAGTGCGGCTTCTTCAATTTCAAGTTGCAGAGCGCGACGCGTCAGAGCATCCAGCTCTTGCGGCATAGAATCCATATCGGTGCGAATCATCGCACAGGCCTCATCCACGAGGTCGATCGCTTTATCGGGGAGAAAGCGATCAGTAATGTATCGCTGCGATAAAACAGCAGCTTGCACTAAAGCGTTGTCTTGAATGCGCACTCCATGATGCAGCTCGAAGCGCTCACGAATGCCACGCAGGATTGAAATGGTATCTTCCACATTGGGTTGGTCCACCAGCACCGTTTGAAAACGGCGTTCCAGGGCAGCGTCTTTCTCGATGTGCTTGCGATATTCATCGAGCGTGGTGGCACCCACACAGTGCAGTTCGCCACGCGCGAGCATGGGCTTGAGCATGTTACCCGCATCCATCGCACCTTCGCTTTTACCAGCACCTACGATAGTGTGGAGCTCGTCAATAAAGAGTAGAATGCGTCCTTCGCTGGATTTAACTTCTGCAAGGACCGCTTTGAGACGCTCTTCAAACTCACCACGATATTTAGCACCTGCTACGAGCGAAGCCATATCGAGCGAGAAGATCGTTTTATCTTTCAACCCTTCCGGCACGTCGCCACGCACAATCCGTTGCGCCAGTCCTTCAACGATGGCGGTCTTACCAACACCGGGCTCACCTATAAGCACAGGGTTATTTTTAGTCTTCCGAGATAGGATTCGAATGACACGCCGGATCTCATCGTCGCGCCCAATGACTGGATCCATTTTGCCCTTGCGAGCCATTTGGACTAGGTCGACGCCATACTTTTCCAGTGCCTCAAAAGTGGCTTCAGGATTACGGCTAGTCACTTTTTGCGAGCCGCGAACCGACTTCAAAGCCTGCAACACTTTATCATAATCGAGTTCAAACTGCTGCAGCAATTGCCCCAGTTTGCTAGATGCATCCGTTTTTAGTAACCCAAGAAATAAATGCTCGGTGCTGACAAAATCGTCTTTCAAAGCAGCCTTTTCCTTATCCGCAACCGTCAGCGCTTTTTGTAAAGCCGTCGAAATATAAACCTGACTCGCATTAACGCTACCGCTCGCCTTAGGCAGTTTTTCCAGCTCACGTTGCACAGCTAGAAGCAACGCTGAAGGCGTGATCTGCAGACGCTCCAAAAGACCTGGAACAATACCATCCTCTTGCTCGACCAGTGCGAGCAGTAGGTGCCAAACATCAATCTCCTGCTGACCATGCCCGCGCGCATGATTTTGAGCGGCTTGCACAGCCAGAGCTGACTTCTCGGTAAAGGTGTTAAAATCTATACTCATACTCTCTCTCTTGCATATGCCGTTCCACCCCAAAGACCTCATGCAGCGCGCAACAAATCTGACGCAAATCGCTCAACTACAATTACTAATGAATAACCAACTACCGATAAGCCTATAACTAGACTGCTCCAAAACGGCTCAACATGGGCACAAGTGAGACAAAGTGTCGCTTTCCCGCGAAATCCATCTCGACAATCACCCGACGATTAATACGCTCCGCATCGATGTTCAGCGAAGTTATCCAAGTTAGTTAAAAGGTCTTCCTTCTGGTTGGCAGCTTTACCATGGCCGCGACAATGCACGCCTACGAACAGGGCACATACATGATTTTCAACATCGTTGAGACCGCGAACACCGAAACGGCTGAGGTGGCACAAATACAGATTGAAAAATCACTTTTCAATCAAGCAGTAGAAACTGCCTCAACCGAAACCGCTCAACTTGAAACGACTTCAGATTTCGTCGTTGATTTCGCAAAAACCGAGACGACAAGCTCAGTATTCTCGAACGGGGCAGCCACGCAAAATTTTAGCACGCTCGATCTGACCGCGACAGAAGAAACCACTGTATTTGGCAATGGCGCCACATCAGTATTTGATCAATAACGATCAAGACTTCTTAGTCACCTTAGGTCGCTTACGGTCAGGATAAAGCGCACGGCAAATTTCACAAACGGTGCCATCGCATCCACGAGCCGAGCAATGCTCTCGACCATAGAAAATAATCTGCAGGTGCAGCGCATTCCAACTGCTCTCAGGGAACAAACGTTTCAGATCACGTTCGGTCTGCACTACATTCTTTCCTGAGGTCAAGCCCCAGCGCTGCGCCAACCGATGGATGTGCGTATCGACTGGAAATGCAGCCACTCCAAATGCCTGCGACATGACCACCGATGCCGTCTTATGCCCCACCGCCGGTAACGCTTCGAGCGCCTTCATATCAACCGGCACCTTTCCTCCATGTTGGTCGAGTAGTATTCGCGAGAGCCCGAAAATCCCCTTCGACTTCATCGGCGAAAGACCACAAGGGCGTATAATATCTTGGATCTCCTCCACCGACAATTTAATCATGGCCTCGGGTGTATCTGCGCGTGCGAAGAGCAAGGGTGTGATTTGGTTAACCCTGACATCAGTGCACTGGGCAGAAAGCAGCACCGCAATCAGTAGCGTATAAGGATCCTTATGGTCGAGCGGGATGGGTGTATTCGGATACAATTCGCCCAACCGTTGTTGGACATATGTGGCGCGCTCAGTCTTTGTCATCACCTGATAATGAACACGCACAGGAATCACTGTGCCACAAAAAAAGCCGCCCCAACGGGACGGCTTTTAGAAATACAATTTAGAGATGGCTTAGAACCAACCTTTTTTGCCGTTGATGTAAGTCGCCACGAAATCTTCGTCTGACTTGGTGAGATAAATGACACCTTCAACCAAACCAATGATACCCATAACGAACCCCAACATTCCCAATGTGAGAATAGTGACGAGCAACATGATAATACCCTCTTTAGTGTAACCGAGGATGAATTTGTGAATACCAAATGCACCTAATAGAATCCCAAGGATTCCGGCGGCGATTTTCTTTTCTGAACCTGCTGGTTTGTCTGACATAATGATATAATGGGTTATAGTTAGTGAGAGAACGAAGCGTAACGGCAGAATGGGTGAATTATCCAGAAAAAAGTGGCTTCTGTAATCCCCCTAAAAAGACAACGGCCAGGTGTATTTCGCACGAACCGGCACACCGTTCCGCATCGGCGGGCTGAAACGCGATGACTCGGCAGCCTGCTTCGCAGAGGGGATGAGTGCGGCATGCGTGTAACTAACCACATCCACCACCGAAATCGCGCCTCGCTCATCCAATACAACCAGCAAGATCACTTGCTTAGGTCCTTGCCGCCGCATCACGCGTTGAAACTCTGCAGATTGCTGCGAATTAGGTCGACCCTCACGGACGAGGCGCGGGATCTCATCTAGTTCATCAAAGCCAAACAACCGGATCATCTCCTCCGCGGATTCAGTCGTTAAATCAAACTGAAGAGAACCATCAATGTGTATATCGCCACCAGTGCCAGGGTTCAAACTGAGTTCCAATTGCTCCAAGCTTGGCATCGGTGGTGGCGTGTTCAACTCAGGCGGCGGTTCCTCTTGCTCATCCGGTGGGGGCACGTCAGGCACCTCAGGTGGTGGCGGAGGAGGCGGAGTCGCGACTTCAATAGCTTCAAAAAATTCCTCCGTTTTCTGAGGTGACTGAAAAAGCTGAGCCCACGACACGAGCATGAACAACAGACCGGCACAAAATAACCCAAGCAATAAGCTAAAACCAAACCCACGGTTCGGTGATGGTGGTTTGTAAAGCTGCGACATCAAGCGAA
>JANQXM010000021.1:0-14725 GCA_030729385.1 Opitutales bacterium
TGTGCGTCTTTCAGAAGGTAGGGCACGATATCCTTATCGTGCCGATTCTGTCGAGAGCTTGACGCTTTATGCGTTGGCGAAGGAGTAAGGGCGCTCTGGTGCGTCTTCATTGATACCCAGTCGATCTTTCGTGATGGGTAGGGTGATGATAATAGTCGATTTCTCGTCGGCCTTGCCTTGGTAAGTGATTTGACCGAGCCACGGGCTTTTCTTTTCTAGGAAACGATAGCCCTTGCCCTCCAAATCTTTGCCAAGAGCTACCATCTTGCTTCGGCTGACGCCACTGCCGGTGAAGTCGACGACCACATGACCGTTGTCACCTTTATCCTCATCTAAGCGGCAATCCACATCTGGTATATGTTTTTGGATGATCACTAAAAGCTTGGAGGCTTTTTCGATGCGATGACGTAAACTGCGTGCTTTCATGTTGAGGGACTATAGGAGCAATGCATCTTTAATCAAGGTTCGCATTTCAGATTTAATTGGCTGTTGATGTAGCCACGTCACTCTGTGACGTGCCCTTCAGCATGAGCGTTGACTGTAACAAAAACACGGAGAGGACTGCCGTGGCTACAGTTTTGATTTTAAGCTCTTAATTCAGACCGCACAACCGGTTGACCGCGCCAAGTGCGGGTAAAGCAGATCGGGCACCTACCTTTAAGCATGTTAACGCGCCTGCGGCATTAGCTCGGCGGATGTTATCTTTTGGCTTTAGACCTTGAGCGATGCCAAGCGCAAATGCGCCGTGGAAGGCATCGCCAGCTCCGTTCGTATCGACGGCTTCGATGTCAAATGCTGGCGTGTGGTGCTGCCCGTATTCATCTTGCCAATACACGCCACCTGCGCCCCAAGTGATTGCAATAAAAGGTGCGCTGCCATCTAATGCGGCAAGTGCGGTGCGCGGGTCATCTTCACCGGTGTAATCACGAGCAAACTTCTCCGACGTCACTAAGTAATCCACTTGATTGAACAACATCATGGTGCCGTCGCTTACTGAGCCGGCATCTAAGATGCTGGGGATGCCAACGCGTCGGGCTTCTTCGATCAGCGCGAGCGAGAGTAGGGGCTGATGACCATCGACGAGGAGCACTTTTGCTGGGTAGTCGGCGAAGTTGAGGGCATCTACTGGTGAGATCGCTTGGGTCGATCGATAGCTAATGTTTGCGCGACAGCCGTCGGGTTTAACGATGACAGTGGCCACAGGTGTCGGGGCTTCGCCACGCGATAAACTGTCGGCAAGGACACCATCATGTTCGAATTCACGAATATGGGCGTCACCGAAGGCATCGTTGCCTAGGTAGCCGCAAAAACGAGCACTCCCGTCGAGACGTGCTATGGCAACGGCTGCATTTGCAGCTGGGCCACCGCCACAGGTGTGCATTGCGGTGGCACGCAGTTTTTCGTCCGCTGCTGGATGATGATCCGTGTTGAAGTTGAGATCTACGCAAGCAAAGCCGACGCAGAGGACATCTACGACTGGCTTGGCATCCTTTTTGGGCATCGCAACTGGGCAGACTTAGTAAACGTCACGCAAGTAGCGCTTATCCGTTTTTAACTGTTTGACATATGCAGCTGCTTCCTCAGCGCTCATGCCGCCTTCGGCTTGAACGATGTCGTGTAGTGCGGTATCGACGTCGGTCGCCATGCGACTGGCATCTCCACAGACGTAGAAGGATGCACCTTCTTGTAGCCATGTGTAGAGCTCCTTTGCATTTTCACGCATACGGTCTTGCACATACACTTTTTTTGCTTGGTCGCGCGAAAAAGCGACGTCGAGTTTTGTCAAAATACCGTCGGCGAGATAATCTTGCCACTCCGTTTGATAGAGGAAGTCGGTCAAATAATGCTGGTCACCAAAGAAGAGCCAGTTCTTACCCTTGGCGTCGATAGCTTTGCGTTCTTCGACAAAAGCGCGGAAGGGTGCGATGCCAGTTCCTGGGCCGACCATGATCATTGGTGCATCGGGATTAGCGGGCACTTTGAAGTGCTTGTTTGGTGTGACGAAAATTTCAGCTTTGCCGCCTTCTTCGATACGCTCTGCCAAGTAAGTGGAGCAAACACCTTTACGGTTGCGGCCATGGGCATCGTAACGAACGACACCAACAGTTAAGTGCACTTCACCGGGATGCGCTTTCGGGCTGGAAGCAATTGAGTAGAGGCGAGGTGGCAACTTGCGCATGATACCGACCAAAGCATCTGCGGTGATTTCCTTTGCGGGGAAATCATTTAGCACGTCGATAATCTCACGACCATAGAGATAGTCTTGTAGTTGCGCCTTGTTTTCCGGATCAAGCATCGCTGCGAGTTTCGCATCTTTTGCGATCTCGTTGTAACGTTTCAACACGGGTAAGGAAATGGCAGTGACATCTAGTTGGCTGGTCAATGCTTCGCGCAAGGTATAGTCCTGCTCTTTGATGAGGACGGGGCTGTCGGCATCCAACTTGGTGGCCGCCATGATGTCGTTGACCACGTCTTCCGCATTATGAGGAATCACGGCGAGTGCATCACCAGCTTCGTATTCCAAACCAGAACCTTCGAGCTCGAATTCCAGGTGAATGGTTTCCTTGGCGGAGCCACGACCATTGAGCATGACGCGCTCTTTCAATTCTGAAGGGAAGGGGTTTTTGCGAGAGTATTTAACCGTGGCAGTCGTTGCGGCAGGAGCTGCGGTCGTTGCGGTGGCGGCTGGCCTCGCAACTGCCTCAAGGGCTGCTAACGCGCCTTTTTGCCATGCGGCATAGGCATCGTCATAGTCGACATCACAATCGACACGGTCGTAGATACGTTTTGCGCCGAGCGCTTCGAGCCGTGCGTCGAAGTCTTTGCCCATTTTGCAGAAGTGCTCGTAGCTTGTGTCGCCAAGACCGAGAACCGAGAAACGTGTGTTCTCCAGTTTCGGTGCTTTGTCGCTCATGAAGTCAGCGTAGAAATCGGTAGCCGATTCTGGAGGATCACCTTCGCCCCAAGTGCTGACGATCACGAGTAGGTTCTCGATATCCTTCAGTTTTGTGAGTTTGAGATCCGACATGTTGACCGCCTTGGCTTTAAAGCCATTCGCGTTAGCTGCCTTAACTGTTTGGTCTGCAAGAGATTCAGAGTTTCCAGACTCCGTTCCATAGAGGACCGTCAGCGACGGAGCAGCAGCAGTCACAGTGGCTGCGGGTGCAGCGCCCCCTTGGCCGGCACGTAATCCACTAATGAAGCCTTCCAGCCAGATCAGTTGGTCGGGCTGCAATGCAGGTAGAAAGTTGTTGAGCCACTGCACTTGATCCGGTGCGAGTGGGGCGGTGTTAGGGACGACTGGGTCTGTTTTGCTCATTATGCATCAACGGGTGGAAAGTCAGGTATCAAACCAGCCAATGCTTAAAATGCTAGCCTGAATTGACTTTTTAGTTTCTTTTTATTAGTTGTTGAGTTATGAACCTAAGAATGGGCGCTAATTGCAAATCAAAATCTTATAAAGATCTGGATTGAGGTTTGCTAGAAGCCTTAGAACACATTTATTCCAGCTAAATTATGATATCCGACAGCCAATCCGCACCCCAATTGCATAAGAATGAGGGCATAAAAACTCGCAGTAACTATCTGCGTGGCACGATCCTAGAAGGACTTGCCGATGTGTCGACCGGTTCCATTGCCGCTGATGACCAGCAATTGACAAAATTCCACGGACTTTACCAGCAAGATGACCGCGATGTTCGTAACGAGCGTCGCAAGCACAAGCTGGATAAGGCATATTCCTTTCTAGCGCGTATCTGCCTACCTGGAGGCGTATGCACCCCTGAGCAGTGGATTGTCATGGATGATCTCGCCAACTATTGCGCTTTCAATACCTTGAAATTGACCACACGTCAGGCCTTCCAATTGCATGGCATCCTAAAAGGTAACCTCAAGGAAGTGATCAGCTCCTGCAACGACGTTGCAATGACTACACTTGCAGCCTGTGGTGACGTGAATCGTAACGTCATGTGCAATCCAGTGCCATTTGCGACTGAAGTGTATACACAAGTCCAGAAGGTAACTGAGGAAATCGATGCGCACCTAAAGCCGCAGACCCCGGCATTTTCCGAAATGTGGCTGGATGGTAAACCAATCAAGCTAAGCGTCGAACAGGCAGCAGAACGCTCCAAAGATTGCGGCGGCGATGATGTCGAACCGCTTTACGGCAAAACCTACCTCCCACGTAAATTTAAGATCGCAGTCGCGATTCCGCCATACAACGACGTCGATATTTTTGCCAATTGCCTCGGTTTCATAGCGATCGTTGAAGACGGCAAACTCGCGGGCTTCAATGTGACTGTTGGTGGTGGCATGGGCATGACTCATGGTAATGAAAAGACCTTTCCACGTCTTGCGGATGTCTTGGCATTCTGCACACCCGAGCAAGCTGTCGCAGTCGCAGAGAAGATCGTCACCATTCAACGCGACCACGGCAACCGAGTCGAACGTGCCAATGCTCGTTTCAAATATACTGTAGAACGCCTCGGTAAAGATTGGATCCGTGAAGAGCTCGAAACCCGTCTCGGTTATAAACTTGAAGATGCACGCGAATACAAATTCACCAGCACAGGTGATCGCTATGGCTGGCTTGAAGGCGTCAACGGCAAGTGGAACCTCGGGCTCTTCATCGAAGGTGGACGTGTTGTCGACACTGAAGGCAAGGCACTTAAAACCGGCATGCTCGAAATCGCTAAGATTCATAAAGGAGATTTCCGCCTGACTGGTAATCAGAATGTTGTCATCGGCGATGTCGCTGCAGAAGACAAAGCGCAGATCGATGCACTCGTAGAGCAATACGGTCTCGACGGTTACAAGACAGCTTCTGGCATGCGCCGCAGTCAGATTGCTTGTGTGTCGCTACCCACTTGTGGCCTCGCACTAGCAGAGTCGGAGCGCTATCTACCAAATTTGGTGACAGACCTAGAAGTCATCCTCGAAGAAGCAGGTCTTCAAAACGATGAGATTGTGATTCGTTCGACAGGTTGCCCCAATGGTTGCGGTCGCCCGTATCTCGGCGAGATCGGTCTCGTTGGTAAAGTCCCAGGTAAGTATAACTTGTATCTCGGTGCTGGTTTTGATGGCGAGCGACTTAACAAGCTCTACAAAACTTCAGTCACGCACGAAGAAATCATCGATGCGTTGAAACCGATTCTTTTAAGCTATGCCAAGGAGCGCGAAGAGGGTGAACGCTTCGGCGATTTCACTATTCGAAAAGACTACGTCAAGGCGACGACAGCTGGGAATAATTTCCACGCAAACATTGCTTAGTATTATATGCGAAATGCTCACCCGAAACGGTGAGCATTTTTTTTGCTTTGTATTCACAATGGCCATCACTACAACAGAATCCATTGAGTAACTCCCCAACAATTCCAGGGAAAGATATTCAGTCTTCAAATGTTAGCCCTTTGCATGTTGTTAATCTGCGGGGCGTTTGGTCATTGATTCGTGATCGATTGCATTTCGATGCAGATCAAACACTGCCAGCATGGTTTATTCTGAATTTCTTAGAGGTCCGAGAGACTGCTCAAGCGGTAGGTGCTGATCAGTGTAACTTCAGCGAAAAAGAGATTCGGAATGCCTATGGCAATATAACTGACAAGTATCCGGAGCTGAAGGATTTGGCTGCAGTGAATGACGTCATTGAGCTAGAACTTTCCATGCTCGGGCGATTGCTCAATCAAACAATGCAGCGAGAATCTACAGCCTCGGAAGCGGCTTGTCTCGTTGATGACCGAGTTAGTTTTTACCAACTGTATGCTGGCAGTATTGGACAGTGCCTGCGGGCGCAATCTGAACGGACACCAACCTATGAACTAGGCGCTTCGTTTGCAGCGCCATTGTTTTATGGCTTTGTGCACCGCTTGATGATTCAAGCCGAAGCGGATGGGGTGAAACGTCTTTACTTCTTAGCACGCGACGGGCAGTTACTTTTAGAGATAGCGAAGAGTATTCAAGCGAAGCTAGGTTTTGAATCGTTGGAGCTGAAGTATCTTTATGTTTCTCGGCAAGCCATGCGCTTCCCCTCGATCATCCACCTCAGTGCTGCTGATTTAGAGTGGATATTTGAGGAGATGGATAATGCCTTGAATCTTAATACGGTTGCTCGGCGTATCCGGATGTCTTGTGAGGACTTACGAAAGAACCTCAAACAAGACTTGCTCGATACTTTGGATTTTCTGAAAGATGATAGAAATGCAATTATTCAGGAGTCGCCAGCAACACATCATCCGCATCGACTGCGACGGTGATCTCTCGTCCTAAAAATTCGAGTAGCACTTGTATGCGATTCGCGGAATCCAGTTGGGCGAGCACTTTGCCGTTCAGACCTTTTAAAGATCCAGTGATCAGCTCCACTTCAGCACCTGGGATAATACTCAAATCAGGTGCTTCAATGACGTCTTCCGGCAGGCTGGCTTTGAGGTCTTCGATAATCTGCTCGGGCACCGCGCGACGCTCTCCTTGATGCACTAAACCGCTGACACCTTGAGTATGGATGACGCGCCGATAATTATCTCTTAAAGAAAACTTGGCGAACAGATAGCCGGGGAATAGTGCCTCCACGAAGCGCTTTTTTCCTGTGCGTGTCTTTTTTACCTGACTGATACGTGGGCAAAACGACTCCACGCCATCGACTTTAGACAGTATGGCTGCCGCGATATGCTCGCGCTTCGTCTGCGCACGCAGACAGAACCATTCTGGAGCATGGGGCGCGGGGGGTGTTTCTGTGGGGGAGTTCATCAATATATCTGCTTTCAAGCTAGTTTGAGAGAGACGGGATTCAACGGTAAAGATTTTTCCTTAATTATTTACAATGCTGCCCGATAGCACTCTTATGACTGGTTGAGGTCACCCCCTCGTATCAAATTTCATAATTGGAAACCGCTCACAGGGTCTACGCCTACTAAGTCACACGTTTGTTGCATTATACATGATCGTGCTGTTTTGCGTCATGCTCTATGCATGGGCAGAGATCATAGGTCGCGTTAATCTCAATCAAATCAATTTCACCTTATACTTCTTAGGTGTCTTCTTGGCAGCTATAGTATCGTATCGAAATTCCAGTAATCATTCACGCGAGAGTGATTCGACATCATTTCTCTGGGTGCGTTCGATACGTCGGACTAATCACCAGACGGTCGTTATAGCGCTGGTCATCTTTGGAATTATTTTCACGACGAAGGATAAGGACATTAGTCGTTTATTCGTGGGCTCGTTTTTGGCGGCGTATTGGTTGACCGCGATTCCATTGAACCGGTATGTCCCACAGTGGATCGCAAAGGTGGCCTTCCATGGAGATAATTCCATACGCACGGTCTTTTTAGGTAGCGCTAAGTCGGCACGTCGACTCGAGCACTGGGCTTCTAAGCAACCGTTCTTCGGTATCGATATCTTAGGTCTGATCACTTATGAGTTCGTGCAAGATATTGACTTGAAAATGCAGATATTGGGTGAATTCATGGAATTAGCCGAATTAATCGAAAGTCATAAAGTCGATCAAGTGGTTCTATTGGAGACCCGTAATTCAGACTGGTGGGTGGATTCAGTTATGGAAATCTGTTCTAAAGCCGGCTGTCGTATTTTGATTTTTAATCCTTGGGAGGAATATTTTGATCAAGAGTTGCTGCCCGTGAGTCAAGGGGGGCATACCTTTTTCACACTGCAGCAAGAGCCGCTTGAAAATCCAATCAATCGCTTGGTTAAGCGAACCATGGACATTTGTATTTCACTTCCAGTGGTGCTATTTGTGCTCCCTTGGATGTGCCTTATAGTCAAAATCATCACTTCGCGACAGTCACCCGGTCCAATGTTTTTCAAGCAGGAACGGTCTGGGCAAAAAGGACAGCGGTTTCTTATCTATAAATTTCGCACCATGCATCTGTCCGACCCGTCGCGAGAGGGCGAACAGGCCAAACCAGGGGACGATCGGATATTTGCTTTTGGACAATTGATGCGCCGCACGAGTATCGATGAATTCCCGCAGTTTATAAATGTGCTAATGGGGCAGATGAGTGCGATTGGTCCTAGACCCCATTTATTGCAGCACGACGACGATTTTAGCGAACAGGTAAATGTTTATCGCACCCGTCACTTCGTAAAGCCCGGCATCACGGGCTTAGCGCAGTGCAAAGGCTTTCGCGGTGAAGTCACAGAGCTTGCACTCATTGAAGAGCGCGTTCGTTACGACTTAGAGTATATTCAATGCTGGTCGTTCTGGTTGGATGTTTGGATCCTGTGCAAAACAGTCGTTCAAATCTTTTTCCCGCCGAAGACTGCTTATTAGCAGCGAAATCTCTGGAGTTTTATCGAGGACGTCTGCTGCCACCGCCACCGCCGCCACCAGGACCGCCTCTATCACCACGACCGCCGCCCTGATCGGATTCGGCGTTGAGTAGCTGCTCTTTCTGCTCATCAGTGAAGTCTGATGTATTTAGATATGTTTCGAAACCTTCAGCGTCATCTTGTTTCCAGTTTGCAGCCACCTGTCCCATGAGGTGCTCTCGCATTCTGTCGCTTGTGACAGACTCGGCCCATGACATTGCATTGGCTGGGTCTTCTTGGGCGGCTCTAAAAGTATAACTGGCCACCGCGCGGTCCAATTCAGGTGAAGCGGGGAGGGAGTTCAGCCACTCAGCAGAAGCGTTCAGGTCGTAGTTGGTCCATTCACGTATCACTTCGCTGGCGGCACGCGCGACTGTTGGATCAGATGGATCCAGAGTGCTCAACCATGCCGCCGCCGCCGCGGGGTCATTCTCAGCCCATTCGCTGGCAAGCGCAGACTTGATTCTGGATGTAGCTGCTTCGCCAAGTGTGTCCACATAGGCCGCAGCGCCAGCTGGATCAAATGAAGCCCATTCATCGACCAATTCGCGCACCATAGTGTCTTTGAGTTCACCATCAGGAAGGAGCGCGAGGTTTAATTTTGCTTGTTCTACATCGCCGGCACGAACTTGAGTTTCGATCACTTCAGACATCAGTGATGCACGTAATCGTGTCTCATTGCGATTTGACTGGCTCATCGCTAGCGTTTCTTGGAAAGCTGCCTGAGGGTTCAGCTCTGCATATCCACGTATGATCGCAAGCATTTGCGATTGTGCGACATTGCCCGGCTGACCTACTAATGCGGTTTTTGCCCATGTCAGTGCAGCAATCGGGTCGTTATTGGCCCAGCTTTGAAGAATACTCAGCTTGGCACGTTCTGTGTCTCGTAATGAACCAATCTGATCGGCCAACTCTAATGCCTCAATGGGTGCAGTGGTTGCCAATTGACTCAGTAGAGCAGTGATTAAGCGGGAGCGATTTGGATCAGAAAAAGGTAGTGAAAACGCTTCGCCGATGAAAGTTCTGGTTTGCGCAGGCGTCAGGCTCTTCACTTGCTCTAGAGCTTCTTGAAGGGTGAGTTGCCCATTCTCAAAGTAGGCGGCGACGATCTCGCTGGCTTCACTAGCCGCGTCATCTGCGTCTGTTTCAGTTGCTGCCACGCTTGTCGAAGTGTAGCTGTCGACGCTTCGTTTAGCCGATTGCTTCAGTGCAGGAGCTGCCTTAGGACTGACCTCAGGCTGACTGCCACGTTGGCCGGCAATAAAGGCGAGGCTGAGGCTTGCAGACCAAACAACCAGACCGAGGATGAGATTTGTGCGTTTCATAATAGGGAATTTGTGTTTTTTGTGTAAACTGGAACTCAGACTAATCGATGAAAATTCCCAAAAGTTTCAGTTAATTTGGAGAAATTGCGAGTAGATCTCGCGGCTCTACTAAATTGAATAGCTCGATCACATCAGCATTGGTCATTTCGATACAGCCACCGCTAAAGGGTTCGCCGATACGGTCTTCATGATTGGTGCCATGGATATAGACATAGCGCTCGTAGCTATCGCATCCCGGACCGGCATTTTTGGCATCTTCCAAGCCCCGTAGGCGTATAATTCTGGAGGTAATCAGATTCTGCGCCTGTTCTTCCTGCGAGAACTCAGTATAATGCTTTATTGGCAGGCGCCCCTTGAACACAGTGCCAACAGGCTGGTCGGCTCCGATAAAGTCCGCCAATTGATGCAACCCAGTAGGCGTGCCGAAGGAATCGGCAATACAAGAGGGTGGGTTTTTCGAGGTGGAAATACGAAAAACACGCTCAATTATGCCATCCACCAACAATGCCATTTCTTGGGATGCGATCGAGACGATCAGCAACCTTCTTGTCGGGGTGATTGACAAGGCCTCACAGCTTTGTTTTACACGCCCGCTTTCCTTTATATAATCAAATGGCATACAACGTAGGCATACTCGGTGCGACCGGCGCAGTCGGTCAAGAAATCATTCGTCTCCTCCACGAGCGAGCGTTCCCAATTGGGGAACTTCGTTTGCTCGCATCTGCGCGTTCCGCAGGGAAGACCCAGTCTTATGGCGACAAGACTTGGACCATCCAAGAAGCGACCAATGAGAGCTTTGAAGGGCTGGATGTCTGCATTTTCAGTGCTGGCGGTGATCAGTCCCTCAAGTTTGCGCATGAGGCAGCCAAGCGCGGATGTATCGTCGTTGATAACAGTTCGGCTTTCCGCATGTATCCTGACGTGCCACTCGTGGTGCCTGAAATCAATCCAGAAGCGGTGGACGGTCACAAGGGTATCATCGCCAACCCGAATTGCTCGACAGCTATTTCCCTCATGGGGCTCTATCCACTGCACAAGGCATTTGGTCTGAAGTCGTTCATCGCATCCACTTACCAAGCCGTCTCCGGCAGTGGTGCCTGGGGCATCGTCGAATTGGAACAACAAGCTAAGGCATGGGCGAACGGCGAAGAAATGAAGAAGGATGTCTATCCTCACCAAATCGCTTTCAACCTAATCCCGCATGTCGATAAGTTCCTCGAAGACGGTTACACCAAGGAAGAGATGAAGATGCTCAACGAGGGTCGTAAGATCATGGGCCTCGACGACCTTCGTGTCACTTGCACCTGTGTGCGTGTGCCAGTCTTCCGTGCGCACTCGATCTCGATCAGTGCCGAATTTGAAAAGCCAGTTTCCGTGGAAGCCGCACGCGAAGCGATTGCTGCCTTTGAAGGCACCGAACTCGTCGACAACCCAGAAAAGCTCGAATACCCGATGCCTTTGGATTACTCCGAAGTGGTGCCTTGCGGCGTGGGTCGTATTCGTATCGATCAAGTCTTTGAAAACGGTCTGGCTTTCTGGGTCACCGGCGACCAGCTCTGGAAGGGCGCTGCGCTCAATGCCATCCAGATTGTTGAGCTGCTGGTCGAGCGCGGTAAACTCGATTAACAGTATCTTTTCGAAGGGCGACTAAGTGTCGTCCTTCTTTTTACTTCGGCACGACGATTTTCAAAATGCTAATGGACCACATTGATATCACCACATTACGACATCTCTTCGATTTTGGAATGATGGTCATTCTTTGGTTGGTTCAGCTTATTATTTACCCGAGCTTTTTGCATGTGGAAAAGTCGTCACTCGTGCAATGGCATCAAAGGTATACCAAGCGCGTTTCATATATCATCATTCCTACGATGATAGGCCAAATGGGCTTAGTCATCCATGCAACGTTTATGCAGATGAACCTGCGCAACCTGTTTGCATTGATGCTCATCGCTTTCTGCTGGTTACTCACCTTTACGGTATCTGTCCCGCTTCACCGAACCATCGAACAAGGGGAGGGCGATGATACCATTTTACACAGACTCGTCCGAACCAACTGGCCGCGGACGATCCTGTGGACTCTGGCATTTGTGGTCGGTCTGTTGGCGTAACGGGTGACCTTCGTCCATTGCTAGCTTAGAACAACGTAGTGGATTAGAACGTGGAGGACTGGCAACCCAGCCTGTGAGTTTTGGATTAGTGAGGGTTGTCGAATATCCGGCGGCGTAAATGGGGTTGACCAGCTCCGTCTGGATGTAGTTTCCAGAATGGGCAATGGGGATCGAATCGTCGAGTGCCTTCTCTCATGTCTTCCCTGATTTTTTTCAACCGCAGATTAACGCGGATGGACGCAGATTGGATTCATTTTTCTCTTATTTATCTGCGTGAATCGGCGTCCATCTGCGGTTCCAAATTTCAATTCCATTTTCTCCTACGTCAGTGTTATCTGCGTCCTTGAACAACGCATTTGACGGATTTGGTTTGTATGAAAATTGAGGGGGCGGGGTTCATGTTAGACGAGTTGCGCAACGATCCATTGCCTTTAAACTCAAGGATCGAGAAGTTGTCACGCTTTTAGGAAGAGTTTATATTTCTGAAAATCGTTATTCTTAGTTTCTGGCAAATGCGAAGTTCCTGGGTGAAAGGATTTAGCCGCGAAGAGGCGCAAAAACACACAAAGACTTAGGACCTGTTTTATGCAGTGGTTTTGGGGAGGTCACCTGATGTGATCTGACTCAGACGTATGGTGCTTAGGGATCCGTCTTCGCCGATGGTCTGCCGTGTCTTGTTTTAGCTAGCAAAGGCTATGCTAACGGTCACGTCACACCTTCGACCGGCTCAGGTCGGGCGAGTGACGTGACTACATCTACTAAATATCATGCGTTTGAATGGTTTCTCGCAAACCTCCATTGCAGCTACCTAGCGACCGTAGAGAAATAGCTGTTCGCGGAGATAGGGGGCGCTGTTGAATTCGAGCTCGTCGATTTGGTGGGCTTGGTAGCGCCATTGCCAATTGCCGACGGGTGCACCTGGAGTGTTGAGGCGGGCCTCTTCTCCGAGACTCATTAAGTCCTGAAGCGGGAAGATTGCCATGTAAGCGTTCGAACGTATGGCGGTGCGGATCAAGTCCCACGAAATGGTATCGCCGGTGATGCCTAAGTAGCGGCGAATGTGGTCCTGCGTATCCTCATCGAGTTCACTATACCAACCGAGGGTGGTGTCGTTGTCGTGCGTGCCGGAATAGGCGATGCAGTTGCGACTGTAGTTGTGTGGCAAATACGCGTTGTCGGATTCACCACCGAAAGCAAATTGCAAGACGGCCATGCCGGGTAGGCCGGTGGCTTCGCGTAGGGCGTTGACTTCGTCGGTGATCACGCCGAGGTCTTCTGCGATGAGTTTGGCTTCAGGGCAGGCGGCTTTGATCGCCGTAAATAGTTTTAAGCCCGGGCACTGGATCCATTTTCCTTTGCGTGCGGTGATCTCCTTGGCTGGCACCGACCAATAGGATTCAAAGCCACGGAAGTGATCGAGGCGGACGATGTCGTAGAACTCCAGGTTGCTGCGAATGCGCTCAATCCACCATGCAAAGTCGGTGGATTCGTGTTGGCTCCAATCGTAGAGTGGGTTGCCCCAGAGTTGACCGTCGGCCGAAAAATAGTCGGGTGGCACGCCGGCAACCGCTTTGGGGCGACCATTTTTATCAAGCTGAAAGAGCTCTGGGTGTGCCCAGACATCGGAACTGTCCAAGGCGACGAAAATAGGGACATCGCCCAAAATTTCGACTCCTTGACTGCCTGCGTAATCACGTAGTTTCGCCAACTGTGCGTAGAACAGATATTGATAAAACTCGTGTGCATCGGCCACAGTTTGAGTCTGCTCGGATAGCTTGAGCTTTTTCGCCTGTGAGTAGTTTCGATATTCTGCGGGCCACTCAAGCCAGCACTCGCCACCGAATTGCTCTTTGATGGCCATGTATCGAGTGTAATCTTTCAGCCAGTTCGCTTGCTTCTTTTTAAAGGTGTTTAGGCTGCCATAATCGCGAAAATGATCTGCGCCGGACACTTTGAATCGATTAAAGGCTTTTTGGAGTAGGGGCCAAAAAACGCTGTAGAGCCAGCCGTAGTCGACCTTATCCTTGGGCAAGGCCTTTAGCGGCTCTAATTCGTCGGCGTGTATCAAGCCCTCAGCAACTAATGGCTCTAAATCGATGAAATAGGGATTTCCCGCAAATGCGGAAAAGCATTGATAGGGCGAGTCGCCGTAGCCAGTGGGTCCAAGCGGGCAGATCTGCCAAACTTGCAGTCCGGACGTGTGCATGAAGTCGATGTAACGATAAGCAGCTGTGCCCATGTTGCCGATGCCCGTGTCGGACGGAAGTGAACTAAAATGGAGCAACGCACCCGCAGTGCGTTCATTCAGCCAGTTGTAAAGTGGATAAGTGCGTTTAGACATGTCTGTAATTCAGTCTTTTGTGTTTGAAACGTTTCCGAAGCCAATAGCGTGCAGATTCCAATCTATCGATTTTAACCCGGCGACAGGGTGCAATGCGTCCAGTTCTTAAAATAAGAATTAGACATAATATATATTGTGCGCTATAACTATGTAATCTGCTGTATGCTAGTTGGTTATAAATGGATCCTGTTTGGTTCTCGTTGTGATTACGTAGAAATAGATGGATTTGAGGCTATTCAGCCAGACCCCAGCGTTTGGTGAATGGATAATAAATGAAGATCGCTTTACCGATAACGGATGTGTCGGGCACGAATCCCCAATAGCGACTGTCGAGGCTGTTCCCGGAGTTATCGCCGAGCGCGACGTATGAATCATCAGGTATCGTGAGCTGACGACCTTCTGCCAATAAGTTGGTATTGATATAGCCGCCGTATTCGCCTTCACGGTCGGCATTACGCCCGAAAGCTTCCACCTCATGGCGTGGTTCGCCGTTTGCCAATAATGTGCCATCCACGATTTCGAGCGTTTCGCTTCCGACGCCGCCAATACGCTTAATATAGTATTTATCGACGCCACCTTCGATTCCTGGGATTTCGCGTGTTCTAAATACAAATGGATCCCCAGCC
>JANQXM010000021.1:14825-22169 GCA_030729385.1 Opitutales bacterium
GCCTCATACACCACTGAATTCATACCACTATATGTGGGATACATCGAATTGGTTGGTATGATGAACGGTTGAAAAAAGAACGTCCGCACGCCGATAACTAAAATCGCTGCGACGAGTAAAACTTCGATGTTATCATTCCAAAAAGTCTTGGGATACATCTTACCGCCGACCTTTCCTAAAAGCCCATCCAAGCGCCCCATTGCTGCTTCTAAATCGACATCGTTACATGGCTTTTTGCGCATAAAGGTGTCCACTTCGCCTACTGCTTTTTCCAGTTCATCTAGGCGCCCTTCAGGTATAAGGTCGCGACGATAATGATAAATCTTATGTGCGGATTGAAGGAGTTCCTTTGCCTGTTTCTGGAGTTTGCTCATGGTGGAAATAGCTAATGGCTAGTGGTAAAGACTAAGCTTAATGAGTAATGACGAATGATGGATCGTTCCCTAATAAATACTTAGTTGCTGCCGCCGTCTGAGGTTTTGAGGATCTTAATAAATGCGTCCTGTGGGATGGATACGCTGCCGATGTTTTTCATGCGCTTCTTGCCCTCTTTTTGCTTCTCGAGAAGCTTACGTTTACGAGAAATATCACCACCGTAACATTTTGCAGTCACGTCTTTTCGGTAAGCGCTAATAGTTTCGCGTGCGACGATGTTCGAACCGATGCCGGCTTGAATCGCGATCTTGAACATCTGTTTCGGTAGAATTTCTTTCAAGCGTTTGCAAAGTGCGCGCCCCCTACCCTCGGCTTTGTCCAAGTGGACAATCGATGAGAAGGCGTCGACTGGCTCGGCGTTGACCATGATATCTAGACGGCAGAGCTTTGCCTTCTGGTAGCCATTCATTTCGTAGTCCATCGATCCGTAACCGTGCGTGATGCTCTTCAGCCGGTCATTGAAATCGATTAGGATTTCGTTGAGTGGTAAATTGCAAACAAGCATGACGCGTTGACCATCAATGGTTTCTGTGTGTTCGCAGACGCCGCGTTTTTCTGAAACCAGTGCCAAGACGTCGCCGATCGATGTGCTGGGGATGTGGATCGAAGCCAAAATCATGGGTTCTTCGATGAACTCAATCACCGAAGGATCCGGGAGGTGGACTGGGTTGTGAACTTCCAGTTTCTCGCCATCTGTCTTTGTGACGAGATAAACCACACTTGGATAGGTTGAAATCACATCGAGGTCATACTCGCGGCGAATACGTTCCTGGATGATTTCCATGTGTAGCAAGCCAAGGAAACCACAGCGGAAACCGAAACCAAGTGCTACCGAGTTTTCGGATTGATAGACGAAAGCGGCATCATTTAAGCGCAGTTTGCCCATGCTCGATTTGAGCTTGTTATAGTCACTTGTATCGATCGGATAAATACCGCTGAAGACCATTGGGCTGACTTCTTTGTAGCCAGGCAGCATCTCCTTTGTGGGATTGGCGCTATGTGTGATTGTATCACCGAGTTTCAGGTCCGCGACGTCGCGCAAATTAGTAACGATGTAACCTACATCACCTGGGTTGAGGCTGTCTTGCTTGGTCATGGCCGGCGAGAAACGCCCGACTTCTTTGACCTGCATTTTGCGTTCATCCCCCATGGTCATGATTTGATCGCCCATCTTAACCGAACCGGAGAATACACGAACATAGCAGATCACACCTTTATAGGCGTCGTAAATACAATCGAAAATCAGCACTCGTAGCCCTTCGACATCCGCCCAACGTGGTGATGGCACGCGAGCAACTGCCGCTTCGAGAAGATCTTCGATGCCGATGCCTGTCTTGCCACTGGTGAGCACTGCTTCATCCGCTGGGATCGCCAAGACATCTTCGAGTTGCACCATGATGGCTGGGACGTCGGCGCTGGGTAGATCAACCTTGTTGATGACTGGCACAATCTCGAGACCTTGCTCGGTTGCGAGGTGTGCATTGGCCACAGTTTGGGCCTCGATGCCCTGCGCTGCATCGATCAAGAGCATGGCACCTTCACAAGCTGCTAAACTACGCGACACTTCATAGGAAAAGTCCACGTGTCCCGGCGTATCGATCAAGTTAAACAAATAGTCTTCACCGTTTCTCGCGCGATATACCATCGAGACCGGGTGACTTTTGATCGTGATACCGCGCTCGCGCTCCAAGTCCATCGAGTCGAGCAATTGCTCTTTCATGTCTCGCATTTCAACGGTGCGTGTGAGCTCCAAAATACGGTCGGAGAGCGTCGTCTTGCCGTGGTCAACGTGGGCAATAATACAGAAATTACGAATATGGCTTAAATCAGTCATTAAATGGTAGGAAACGCGGTAGGATCGTCTTAGATCAGAAAAAATCAACCACAGATAACCGCTCATTCACACAGATTCTATGACCTGTGTCCATCAGTGTTTCTCTGTGTTGAGTAATACCTTGCCCAAATTACGCAGGCAGCTCGTCAAACTCTGAAATCGGAGTGACGACGAGTGACTTATCAATACGCTTGGCAAAGCCAGCTAGGACCTTGCCAGGACCGCACTCGTAGAAATCACTGACGGCGTTGTCTGCCGCCATATTGCGAAGATTCTCCTCGAAGCGAACGGAAGACACCACTTGGCTGACGAGCGCGTCTTTAATGGCTTGCGGGTCGCTGATCTGCCCGCCGGTGACATTGGTGTAAACCACCAGTTCCGGTGCCTTGAAGTCGAAATCCTTGATGAACTCGGCAAATGCGTCGCGAGCTGAAGTCATGAGTCGGCTGTGGTAAGCGCCGGCTACGTTGAGTGGTTTGCAGAGTTTGAAGCGACCCTTGGAAGCAGCCACTGCTTCGAGCACCTTCTCATTATCGCCAGAAATCACGATTTGCCCTGGGCAATTGAGGTTGGCGATTTCGATATCGAATTCGTCGCAGAAGGCTTGCACCTCTTCCGGAGTGCCGCCGATCACAGCAGCCATCCCGCCTTTGGTGGCGTCGCAAGCAAGTTGCATGAGACGTCCACGCTCAGCGACGAGTCGCAGACCAGTGGCGAAATCATATACGCCCGCAGCTGCCAGAGCGGTCAATTCGCCCAAACTGAGACCGCAAGCCGTTTTCAAATCGTTCAGTTTACCCTGAGCTTTCAGGATGCTGAAAATCGCGTATCCATGCACGTAAAGTGCTGGCTGACAGACCTTTGTTTCGGTCAATGCCTCATCGGGACCGTCAAAACAGATCCCCTTCAGGTCCCAACCCAATACTTCGTTGGCCTCATCGTAGAGCGCCTTCGCGATCTCTGAGTTTTCATAAAGGGAGCGGCCCATGCCGACTGTTTGTGCGCCTTGTCCGGAAAAAAGAAGTCCTGTTGCCATATTATATTACTTTGAGGAGTTAAACTTTAGAAACATTGGAGGATTGTTTGTGACGCATTAGGAATCAACCTCAAACGTAGGGGCCGTGCTCGCGCGGATCGAGAATACTCCCAATCGTTCAAAATCCGCAGGTTTACACAGACGTGGGTCGGCATAGCCACGACCGCTAATATTCGTTAATTTGCGCTTATATTGTGTTAGAGGGAGTATACCTGGAGGGCAATGCTCCGTCATTGCCGTTCGTTAGGGCTGCTTGAAATTACCAGGACGTGAGTCATACGTGGGGAAACGACGGAGCGTTTCCCTCCAAAGTTTCAGTTATAGTAGCGTGAATAAGCGAACATGAGCGGTTTCCAGCTATGCTGGTCCTACACCCAATATGCCATCGGCCGAGTCATTCGTCAGAAACATTGAATATTTAGACATTTCAGTTATCTTGGCCGCATAATGACGACTGAGAATAACCCAGAGACAAAAACTACAGCAACGTCACTCGTATCGATGAAGCCCTGCTTGCACTGCGGTTCGCCGACCGACGTGCGTGTTGCGGGTGATCCGATCTGCTTATCTTGTTACTCTGAGGCGGGGGCATGCTGTCACGAGCAGCAATGCTAGTAATCACCCCTTGGAATTAGACAAAAGGAAAGCTTTACCTAGCCAAGGAAACTGGGTGTTTTGTGTCGCACATCACCGCAATTTGCCAATTTATAGAATTATGCAACCAATCGACCTGAATGCGCACTGGGAGGACATCCGCCAACGCGCGCACGACATCGTCGCCCAAGAGCCGGCGCTTAAGACTTTACTTCACGAAACGGTATTGGACCGCAAATCCTTTGCTGAATGCCTGACTTATCGCCTCTGCCGTAAGTTGGTCAACCATGCCGCGTCGATTGATGCGCTTCACGAAGTTTTCATGGAAGCCTTTCTCCATGAGCCTAAGATCTTGCAGCAAGTTGCCTGCGATATGATTGCGGTGAACGAGCGCGATCCAGCTTGTAACGATGTGCTCACTCCCCTCCTCTATTTCAAGGGCTTGCAGTCGCTCGTTTGCTATCGCGTAGCCCATCATCTTTGGAAACTCGACCGCAAGGAGCTCGCACTCTATCTTCAAAGCCTTATCTCGGAAACGTTCTGCGTGGACATACATCCTGCAGCCCAAATCGGCTGTGGCATCTTGCTCGACCACGCCACTGGCTTTGTGGCGGGTGAAACAGCTGTCATCGAAAACGACGTCTCCATCTTGCATGCAGTCACTTTAGGTGGCACCGGCAAAGATCGTGGTGATCGTCACCCGAAGGTGCGCTCCGGCGTGCTACTGGGTGCGGGTGCTAAAATTCTCGGCAATGTTGAAATTGGCGAAGGTGCTAAAGTCGGAGCTGGCAGTGTCGTCCTTAAGGATGTGCCACCACATACGAGTGTCGCCGGTGTGCCAGCACAAATCATTGGTAAGACTTCCGAGGTCTCGCCCGCGCTTGGCATGTGCCATAAGCTCGATAATTGAGCCCCACTTCACGGAGAAGCGTTCCAATTCAAAACGCTTCTGCGACGACTAAAGACCTTTTGGATATTTCGATCCTAACGCATTTTGTTTAATATGCATTTTTCCTTTCTCGCAATGGCCACCACACAGAATGCTCTATGGGCGCTGTGTTTAGCGGTTGGCGCTGGTTGTATCTTGACGGTGCTTTCCAGGCGCCTGCATCTACCAACCATTGTCCTATTACTGATCGGTGGATTCGCGCTTGGCGCGGAAGGCACTGGCTGGCTACAACCCGATGCGCTCGGCGATCTATTGCCAATGATTGTTTCGCTGGCGGTCGGATTAATCCTCTTCGAGGGCGGGCTGACGCTCGACATCAAGGAATTCAAAAAGACTTCCACTGTCATCAAGCGCCTGCTGACAATTGGCGTTCTTATCACTTGGTTGGGTGCGGGATTAACCGCATATGTCATCTTTGATATCTCGCCATCCTTTGCACTGTTGATGGGGAGCTTGATTATCGTCACGGGGCCCACCGTGATCGTGCCGCTCTTGCGTCGTATTCGCGTGCAGCAAAAGCTTGGCAGTATCCTTCATTGGGAAGGTGTGTTGATCGATTCGATTGGTGTCTTCACTGCAATTCTTTGTTTCGAATGGGTGGTCGAAGGTGGCGGCGCGGTTGCTCTGCCTAACTTCCTTATCCGCATTGTCAGTGGCGCAGGAATCGGTCTGCTTGGTGGTTACCTCATCTACTGGGTGATGAAGAAGAACTGGGTGCCTGACAACATCGTCAATGCCTTTGCGCTAGCCTCTGCCATGTTAATCTTTGGCGCGACTGAGCTGATTAAGCCAGAGGCTGGACTGCTGTCCGTCACGATTGCTGGTCTCATTGTTGGAATTAAGAAGCCTCGTCAGTTGCGCGAAATCAAAGCCTTCAAGGCAGAGATCGTGGACCTATTGATTGGCATGCTCTTCCTATTGCTGGTGGCACGACTGGAGCTGCAACAATTCGTCGACTTCTTTGAGATGGGTGGCGGTTGGGTGCTCTTTTCGGTTATTCTTCTCATTCGCCCGATCAGTATTACCGTCTCATCTTGGGGCACCCCACTCAACTTACGTGAAAAGGCCTTGCTCAGTTGGGTGGCACCGCGCGGCGTCGTGGCAGCATCGATGGCCTCACTCTTTGCTATTTCCCTCAATTCAAAAGAAACCCTTGTTGGCGATCCTGCGCTGCTGGAATCTTTCGTCTACTCAGTGATCTGCGCGACCGTGCTCATCCAAGGGCTTTCCGCTGGTCTGGTTGCCAAGGCGCTACGTTTACAACGCCCTGCCCCAAATGATTGGATCATTATCGGGGCACACCATTTCGGCCGCGAACTTGCACGCAAACTCATGCGCAAAGATGAGCAGTATGTGCTACTGCTTGATACCAATGCGCGTAACATTGCACTCGCCCAAAAAGAAGGCCTTCCAGCAATGCATTGCGACGGTATGGAAGCTGAGAAACTTTACGAAAACGAACAAGCGCTCTTCGGCGCGGGCTACGTTCTGGCTTTGACCGACAATATCGAGCTCAACGAATTACTCATGCAACGTTGGGGCGAAGAGTTGGCCAATGAAAAGGTCTTTGGTTGGATACCTACTGACGCACCTTCATCCGATGACCGCCTAGTCGGGCAATCCGTATTCGGAGATCTGTCGCGTCCAGCCGTGATTGGCAGTGAGCTCATGCAAGGCGAAAGTGATTTCGAGGTCGTCGTTTGGGAAGAAGGTAAAAGCTTACCCTCAGGCGATTGGCATCCGCTCTTCATACGCCGCGGCAAACAACTCCGCGCCATTCCACAGGACAGCAGCCTTAAGGAAATGGTGAAGGACGAAGACGAAGTGATTTGCCTGCGCCGCTCCGAAGGTTTCCTTCTTCGCGCCCTGCAGAGCGGTGGCTTCCTGCGCCTTGAATGCGAGACACTCGATGCGCTCTATGAGCAACTCGCCCGCGTCGCAGTCGAACAAGTAGAAGCACTTTCCGAAGAAAAGATCCTCGAAGACTTAGGCGCACAAGGTCGAATCTTTCCCGCGTTCATCGGGCACGGGATTGCGATCCCGCATGTCTATTGCGAGGATCTGGATTACCGTATTTGCTTTGTGGCGCAGCTAACCAACCCGCTTGAAATCCCCGGGCAAGATGAGGCGATCGACTTCGTCTTCTTCCTGCTCAGTCCAACGGGCGACTCCGAGGGTCACCTCGCCACCCTAGCCGACATCGCCAAAACCAGTCGCTCGGACCGCTTGCGTAAGCAGATCAAACACGCCAAATCAGTTGACGACGTGATCACCGCGATCAGTGGATAGAACTATTTGATAATTTTTCTTTGAACCGTTGTTGACATGTAGTTCGAGTCTGAACACATACATACATTCTTAATTTTTCTGCTCGGGTGGTGTTCCGAGATTCGTTCGCGAATCGACAACGCTCAATTGGTTTACCAATTTTACCACCCAGCAAATTGACATCATGGCCCGTAGAGGCCACATACATATTTTTCTGCTCGGGTGGTG
>JANQXM010000021.1:22269-100368 GCA_030729385.1 Opitutales bacterium
CTTTTTTGTGCCTGCTTGGTAGTATAGACTTCGGGACTGACCCTACGGGTGGTCCGGTCTGCTTCGCATCCGGTCATGTCGCTTCGCTCGGAACAAGTCCCGCCTCGAGTAGTGAACTTTAAGGGTCGTTCTTAATTGAGCGGCCTTTTTTGTGCCTGCTTAGTTAGACATACTGCGGGAATGACGCATAGAACTAGACAGCCTACCATCTCTGAGTAATGTAGTTGGCATGATGGATCGAAGAACCTTCTTGCGCAGAATGGCTGCTTTTGCCGCGGCGAGTTCTGCTCTCAATGCCGAGAGTCGCCCGGACAGCCTTGGTGCTGTGCTGCCCACGCGCGCCTTGGGGCGCACCGGTGAACAAATCACTGCCTTTACTTTAGGTGGCGCGCATGTGGGGCGTGCAGAGTCAGAAGCCATGGCTCAAAAGTTGATTGAGACCGCAATGGAGTTGGGTTGTCGTTCTTTCGATACCGCACGTGCTTATGAGAAAGGCCTCTCCGAGGAACGCTACGGAAGATACCTAAGCCCAAAGTATCGAGATAAGGTTTTCATCGGAACCAAAACTCATGGTCGCACTCGAGACGCTGTCCGCAAGGACTTAGAAGCCTCTCTTCGCTGTATGAAGGTGGACCATATCGATCTTTGGCAGATTCATAATATTCGTTCGGTTAAAGATGCAGAAACTGCTTTTGAAAACGGAGTGGTTGAAGAATTCTATAAGGCACGCGAAGAAGGACTCGTTCGGCACATAGGTTTTACCGGGCATCGTAATTATTTGGCGCATTTACGTTTCTTGGAACTGCTCAAAGAACACGGCACACCTATGGACACCTGCTTGATGCCGATGAACTTGGTGGACCCTCACTACGATTCTTTTATCGTCAATGTCATGCCCAAGTTGATGGAAGAAAACTACGGCATCTTCGCGATGAAAACCTTTGCCCATGGCAATTTGATTGGTGTGGATAGGTTTGGCAAAGAAGTCGCCAAGGAGGCACGCAAGGAAAACCCAACGGATGCCAACATCACGCCTCGCGACATGCACCATTACATTTACTCACTTCCAGTTTGTTCATTGGTCTCCGGTTGCTTGTTCGATAAGGAGGTCCGTGAGAACATTGCTAACTTGAGCAACTTTAAAGGCATGACTGCAAAGGACCGCGATGCGCTCATCGCCAAAACAAGTCCATTCCAAGGGCGCACTTTTGAATATTACAAAGCATAAGCTTTGATGCACTCTGTTCAAAGTAGATGACGATCCTTGCGCTACATGGCTTCACCGGATGCGGTGAAGATTTTGCTCCATTTGCAGATATTTTCGGCGGACATTGGTTATGCCCTGACCTGCCGGGACATGGTGCTGTTGCGCAAGCTGATTGCTCACCTGATGGAATGATTGATTCAGTGGGCAGACACGCTCGTGAAGTTCAAGCGACTCCACGCATCTTATTGGGATATTCGATGGGCGCGCGCGCAGCCCTACTCCACGCGCTAGAAAATCCACAATGCTGGGATGCTTTGATTCTTATCAGCGGTAATCCCGGTATTGAAAATGTAGATGATCGAGCGGCACGGTGCGAGTCTGACAATGCGCTCGCAGATCGAATTGAAACCGATGGCGTGGAGACCTTTCTAGAGTATTGGCAGTCGCAACCTTTGATCCAGTCGCAGCAGAACATTCGCCATGAATGGTTGAGTGTGATGCAAGCGAATCGTGCCGCTTTAACGAGTGCTGGTTTAGCAGCTAGCCTACGAGGTTTCGGTCAAGGTGCCTTCCCCAACCTCTGGTCCCAATTACCAAAGATCACCATGCCCACGCTCTGCATAGCAGGCGATCAAGATGCAAAGTATAGCGCCATAGCTAGGCGAATGCAGGCGACTTTACCAGACGCGCAAACAGCGATCATTTCATCGGCAGGCCACATGCCGCATTTGGAGTCGCCGGATGAAACGGCTGCTGTAATCAAGCAGTTCCTTGCTTCAGCCTTGGTGGTGTAGCATTCGATAGTCGGGCAATAGCCCTACTCGATACTTGGAAGATTCGGATCTTTTTCGATACGGTTCGGGAAATTCTTAATCGCATGTTTGAGGGACTCAATCAAGCGACCTTCGGTGAATTGTGTGGCATCAAAAATATTGGGCAGGTCATTGCGCCAAAAAAGATTGTTCGTGCCTGCTTCATAGATTTCGACCGTCAGGTGCAATCGAGAGCCGAACTTGTAGCTTGGGTTATCACGACGACCTAAACTCTCGAACGGACCATCAATAGAATCATGTATGGAGGGATAACTGCTGACCGCCTTCTTCCATTTGGTAACCACATAGAAGTCTGCGTCTGAGTCGACCTGCTCAAAACCGCGCTGGCGGAGTTCACTAGAAAGCACCACCTCAGACATTTCCTCAATCAAGAGTTCCTCGGACTCTCGGAAATTCATGCCTGTGATGAGGGTATGCTTATAAGAGAACTGATCCAATGGAGAGAAGTCGACCGACCCTACAAACTGCGCGTTTGGATCAGTGGTGGTGGCACAACCGGAAAATACAATAATGGCAACGAGGAGAGGTAAGATAGACTTCATGTCGACCACTAAAGCAGTTATACCGAAAAATTCAAACCTTGTCGTCCAACAATCGTTCTACTGAATGGTGGTCGCCATGCGCATCACCAAACAAGAGCGAACCACCCTCTCCATCCTGCTGCTGATTTTTATAATCGCACTGTTTGGATGGCTGATCTTTTAACCCTAATGATGCAAACGAGTTTTCCGAACCGGAATTCTAGGTTTCTAAGTGATTGTCGATCAGCCACATTTATAATGTATCACATTAGAAATGTGGTCACCTTGATGGTGTTCGAAAAACGCTTAGGCGACATGCGCACTTTACTGCCTACCCGCCCTGCGGTCACGTATTTATATACGCTCCCTTGGGTGTCAGTTGCAAAGCACACATCTCATCCGATTGCATAATCCGGGTTCCACCCGAGTCCAGTGGCAGGATAGCCGCACGCCTACTTGCGCCAGTGAGCGATCCGCGCGGCGACTTGCTTGGGGCCAGGCATGCCAGTTTTCTCGCGAGCTTTCAAAGCACGTTCTAAATCGAAAACCTCGCTCCAATCTTCCCCGAGTTGTGGGTGTATCTTGGAAACTTCTGCATATGGCAGTTTATTGAGTGGTGTATCCAATTTTTCGGACAGACCGACAAGAGCACCGACTACGTGGTGGGCTTCGCGAAATGGCACGCCTTTGACCACAAGGTAATCAACCACATCCGTGGCCAGCAATGCTGGGTCCGCAACCGCGATCGCACAC
This sequence comes from Opitutales bacterium, assembly GCA_030729385.1. GTDB lineage: Bacteria > Verrucomicrobiota > Verrucomicrobiia > Opitutales > Coraliomargaritaceae > JBPOFY01. Next base: position 25,584 of record JANQXM010000021.1, read on the forward strand.
TTCGCCTCGTTCGCTGTGACACCAGGCAAACAAGCCGCGACGCAATCGAGCATGAGTAGCGTCTGATCGAGCGAGTCAAAGACCGGCGGTTTGTCTTCTTGCAAATCACGATTATAAGTCAGCGGCAGTCCTTTGACCATGGTGAGCAACATTTGCAAGTTGCCAGTCAAACGAGCGGACTTCCCCCGGATCAACTCGAAAGCATCGGGGTTTTTCTTCTGCGGCATGAGGCTGGAGCCAGTGGTGAATGCGTCGGGCAATTTTACAAAGCCAAACTCTGCACTACTCCAAAGAATGAAGTCTTCAGACAAGCGTGAAAGGTGCACGCCAATCGTGGCGCATGCGGCAGCAAATCCGATAAATGTGTCGCGGTCGCTCACGGCGTCCATACTGTTCTGCGTGCACTTCGGGTTGCCATTGGCATCGACGAAACCGAGCGCCTTGGCGACAAATTCCCGGTCAATCGGCAAGGTCGTGCCAGCAATGGCTCCTGAGCCTAGCGGGCATACATTAGCCTGCTCTTTAACATCTGCGACACGTTGCCGATCGCGGTCAAACATTTCGACATAAGCGAGCAGATGGTGCGCCATCGATACTGGTTGAGCGCGCTGTAAATGCGTATAGCCTGGGATGATCACCGCGCTGGTCTTATCTGCCAAGTCGACCAACGACTGAATCGTTGCCGTCAATGAGGCATCCAATTGGTCGCAAGCGAACTTAAACCATAACCGCATATCTGTAGCGACTTGGTCGTTCCGGCTCCGTGCGGTGTGTAGCTTTGCAGCGGCAGGCACTTTTAGAGTCAATGCCTGCTCGATGTTCATGTGCACATCTTCGAGTGACTTGTCCCAATGAAATTTACCTGCCTCGATCTCAGCGAAGATAGCATCGAGGCCCTCTTGAATCGCATCGCGTTCCGCTTCAGTGATGATGCCGACATGGGCGAGCATCGCAGCTTGCGCTTGGCTACCCTGAATGTCGAAGGCAGCAAGTCGTTGATCGAAAGAAACCGATTCACCGATGCGTAGCATCAAATCAGCGGGTCCTTCCGAGAACCGCCCTCCCCAAGTAGCTTGCTTTTTTTCGTCTGCCATAATGTGCGTGACTTTCCCTGCCTCTAGTGTGTTTGGCAAATCTAAAGCTACAGTGAATGTGCTCAGAGTGCTTTCGCGATTTCTGCTAGGTCATCGGTCGGCTGTAAGCATTGTGTGCCCACGCAGAGCTGATAATTGGCTGATTGAGATTCTACCACTTGGATAAAACTGCGTCGCCAAGGGCTGGCTGATAAGGCTTCGCGCAGTCCTCCCATCGCTACGCCTTGCTTAACTTTAATGACTGCTATGCCAGTAGCGTGCACAGTTGCAGCCTCTAAGGCATGGGCAATGCCAGCTGCTACTTTTAGCGCATAGTCAGTATAAGCGGGTAACGTCGATTGGATAGCGTCGATGTAGCGACCTTCGCCAGTCAGTGCATAGAGCCCTGCGAGCGCGTGCAGCATGACAGCGTTACCGGATGGCGTCGCATTGTCGAACCACTCCTTGCGTCGAGCGACGGGTGTATCCGCATCTTCTGCGGTGAAGTAGAACCCAGCAGTGTGCTGGTCGCTAAAATACTGCAAGGCGGTATCGATGCAGGCTTTCGCTCGCTCTTGATATATAGAGGAAGCCGCGGGATCGATCCATGCGACCTTTGAAGCCACTGCAAGAAAGGCTTCTGCGGCGAGGGCGTAATCATGCAAGTAACCTTCGATTTGCGCGCCGACGCCTTCATAGTAAACCGCTTTGATGCGGAGCGATCCACCTACTTCTTCTGTCAGTGATTCCCAGATTAAGTCAGCCGCTTTACGTGCACGCTCTAACCACTCAGGGCGATCGAAATAATAGCCCGCATCCGCCATCGATCGAATCAGCATGCAGTTCCAAGCCGTGTTGATTTTCGTATCTTTACCCGGCGGCACACGCTTAGCTTCTCGGTGAGCCAAAAGTTTTGCACGAGCTTCGGCTAACTTCGTGCGAATCGCAAAGTCGGGCTCAACCAATGCAGGGTTGGTGGTGCCGTTTTCGAAATTTCCTTCGTTGGTGATGTTGTATGCGGCTCTTACTTCGCGTGCTTCTGACAACCCCAGGACAGAATCGACCTCTTCCGGAGTCCATACGTAGTAGCGCCCTTCTTCCCCTTCACTGTCCGCATCGAGCGCGGCGTAGAATCCACCGGATGGCGCGGACATTTCACGCTCCAACCAGCCAATGGTTTCTTCAACGATTGCTTCGTAAAGCGGATCTTTATTGTCCAGCCATCCGCGGGTATAGGCATCAATCAAGAGCGCATTATCATAGAGCATCTTTTCGAAGTGAGGAATCAGCCAATGTGAATCTACACTGTAACGCGCAAATCCACCACCGAACTGATCGAAGATGCCTCCATGTGCCATGGAGCGCAGTGTGGCGTGCGTGACCTCATCGATGCGTTTTGCTAATGCAGGCTCGCCCTCCTCGATCGCAGCGGTGTGACGTATAGCACGTAGAAAATTCAAGGTCATGGATGGCGGGAATTTAGGCGCACTGCCAAAGCCTCCATATTGATCATCATGATTGCCGCAAATACCATGTGCAGCTGATACTAAGTGCTCGTTCTGCCAATCACCTTGCGCACCTCCCGTGCTAGCAGCTTGTGTGGCAGCCATGATGTTTTTCTGAATCGCGTCAGCGTTGTCCACCAGTTCAGATTTTGAGCGTTTAAAATGCTCCGAGATGCGCATCAACACCTGTGGCCATGGGATCAAGCCCTGCCCACGATCTTCCGGTGGGAAATACGTGCCTCCAAAAAACGGACGACCATCGGGCAAGCAGAAGACATTCAATGGCCAGCCCCCTTGCTGTTGGATCATTTGCACCGCCTCCATGTATACTTGATCCACATCTGGGCGCTCTTCGCGGTCCACTTTCACGCAGATGAAATGCTTATTCATCAACTTCGCGATGTAATCATTCTCAAAACATTCGTGAGCCATGACATGGCACCAATGGCACGCAGAATAGCCGATCGAGACCAATAGAGGTTTGTTTTGAGACTTTGCAGCCTCAAATGCTTCATCGCCCCAAGCATACCAATCCACCGGATTAGAGGCATGTTGTAATAAATATAGGCTATTCTCCTTTGATAATCTGTTCTGCATCTCGCTGTATGTAATTTGGTTATGAAATAATCATTAGGACGAGGAATTGTCGTGAAAAAGTCGTCGATTTACTCTTAACTAAAAGTCATCCGCTAATGAGACGAAACTACAAGTCTGGATTTACGCTAGTCGAAATAATGATCGTTGTCGTGATCATTGGTCTTTTGGCAGCAATTGCGATCCCTGCGTTCTCACGTGCTCGCATAAGCTCTCAAAATGCGCGATTAGCAAACGACTTCAGAAACTATGTCGGCTTGATCGATACCTTTATACATTCGACAGGCACCTACCCTGAAAACTCTGCATCTGGGCAATTACCAGCTGGTTTCTCGGTTTATCTGAAACCTAGCCAATGGGCTGAAGGTCCATCGATTGGCGGTCAATGGGATGTTGAGAGTAACGCATTCGGAGTTAAATGCGCTGTTGGTGTGCATGGTTATACTGTCAGTAATGTCAGTTGCTTAAATTTGATCAGAAATTTGACGACGGTAATTTATCCACTGGGCAATATCGTCAAATCTCAGGTGACCGCTATTATTATATAGTCGAATAGCTATTTCAGGCGGATGCCTTGATTCACATTGATTTGCTTCTAATTACGCTTTCAATGACCGCGAATGGCTGCCCCAGATAAAGCAATCGCGAAGCTACGCGCGGAAATCGAGAAACACGACCGACTCTACTATAAGTCGGCGCAACCGGTTATCGATGATCAAGCCTATGACCGGCTGAAGGCTGAACTCGCTGCGCTAGAGGCTGCACATCCAAGTTTTGAATTTGAAGACTCCCCCACCCAATCTGTAGGCGATGACCGACTAGAGAGCTTTGAAAGCTATCAACACCGATTGCCGATGCTGAGCTTGGATAACACCTATAGCCAAGAGGAATTAATCGAGTTTGGTCAACGTCTCGAAAAACGTTTTCCAGACCAAGCGCTTAAGTATCTAGTCGAACCTAAGATCGACGGTGTCGCGGTGAGCCTCACCTACGAGAAAGGCGAATTCGTCCGTGCAGTGTCGAGAGGCAATGGCACTGAAGGTGACGACATTAGCTCCAACGTGCGTCATATTGAAGGTCTGCCTGACTGTATCGCTGACGCCCCTGACGTATTAGAAGTTCGCGGAGAAATCTACATGCTTCATGAGGAGTTCGAGCGCATCAACGTAACACGCGAAGCCGAGAGCCAAGCGCTTTACGCCAACCCGCGTAATCTAGCTGCCGGAACGATCAAGCTGTTAGACCCCGCTGAGGCCCGTGCCCGTAAACTGGATATCGTTCTTTACGGTGTGGGTGCATGCGAACCCGCTCGCTTTTTTAGCCATCAAGCAGAGATCCAAGAGCGGCTTAAGGCTTGGGGTTTCCCTGTCCTCGAGAAGATCTGGCTGACCGATGGTATTGAGCAAGCATGGTCGAGTATCGAAGAGTTGGATACGCTCCGCCAAAAATTCAGCTATCCTACCGATGGCGCGGTGGTCAAACTAGACGATTTTCGCCTGCAGGAAGAAGCAGGGTTTACCTCGAAGGCCCCGCGTTGGGCGATTGCCTACAAGTTTGAAGCCGAACGAGCAGAGACACTGCTCAAAGAGATCAGCCTTCAAATTGGTCGCACTGGGGTTGTCACGCCAGTTGCGATACTGGAGCCAGTTCAATTAGCTGGCACAACTGTTTCTAGAGCAACACTGCACAATGAAGATGAAATTCGCCGCAAGGACATCCGCCCTGGCGACACCGTGCTTGTTCAGAAGGCGGGGGAAATTATCCCGCAAGTATTAGGCGTAGTCAAAAGTAAGCGCCCTGCCGACAGCCAAGCTTTCGACTTCGGGCAGCATTTACGTGACCTCGGAATCGTGGCAGAACGCGACCCCGATGGTGCAGCGTGGCGTATTGTCAGTAAAGACGACCCGATCCGACAACAACGTGCCCTCCAGCATTTCGCGAGTCGTGCTTGCATGGATATTGAAAACCTAGGGAGTGCTGTAGTTGAACAACTCGTGGATCGAGGACTGGTCAAAGATATCGCAGACCTCTACGCATTAACGAAGGAGCAGCTTCTCGAGTTAGATAAATTCGCCGAGAAATCGGCTCAGAATTTAGTCGATGCCTTAGAAGTCAGTAAGCAACGCGCATTGTGGCAACTGATTCACGGTCTCGGCATACCGCACGTTGGCAAACAATCAGCTAAAGATTTAGAGGCACATTTTGTAACGCTCGATCATATTGCCCGAGCCAGCGAGGAAGACTTGGAAGAAGTCGATGGCATTGGCTCGATCATGGCGCAAAGTATTCACGCTTGGTTTAGCGACGGAACCAACGACAGCCTCATTCATCGTTTACGCGACTTTGGATTGAATTTCGATGCGCAGCGGAGCGCCCAAAGTAACGGCAAGCTATCTGGTAAAATCTTAGTCCTGACAGGAACATTACCAACGCTCACACGTAGTGAAGCGACAGATTTGATTGAAAAAGCCGGCGGTCGCACAAGCTCTAGTGTGAGTAAGAAAACTGATTATGTTGTCGCGGGTGAAGCGTCTGGCTCGAAATATGCAAAAGCCGTTAAACTGGGTGTCGCGATACTAGATGAACCTGCATTCTTAGCATTGGTTCAGTAGTCATTTTAATGATACCTCCGGGAACGGACATAATATGAATTTGGAAGCACTTCACTCATTACTGCTCGAGCAACCTCTGGTCGCTCTCTTTGCAATTATTGCAACAGGCTTACTGTTGGGAAATATCACGATCAAAGGGATCAATCTTGGAAGTTCAGGAGTGCTCTTTTCGGCACTAGTTGCGGGTCATCTGGGCTACAGTATCCCTGGTGGCGTGGGCACGCTTGGTTTAGTGCTCTTCGTGTATTGTGTGGGGATCGGAGCAGGTGGTCGCTTCTTCGCCTCTGTTGCTAGGGAAGGCGCCACTTTAGCAAAGCTCGCCTTAGTCATTGTCGCCACCGGCGGAGCGATCACTTGGGCAGGTGCCACGCTTTTTGACATACCCGCAGACCTCGCGACTGGCATCTTTGCTGGAGCACTGACGAGCACACCTGCACTGGCCGCGGCGACTGAGGGTTTGAAGGAATCGGCCTCAGGTGTCAGTATTGGCTATGGTATCGCCTACCCCTTTGGTGTGATTGGCGTGGTGCTGTTTGTTCAATTACTCCCACGTATTTTAAAACACGATTTAGAGGCGATCGCAGAAACTCATGCCGCCAAGGATGAGGCGGAGGACCGAGTCGAAAACGTTTTGGTCGAAGTGACGAATTCGAATCTAATCGGTAAAAAAATAGCCGATGCTGGCATCGCTAACTTCAATGCGTGCCAAGTCTCTCGTGTGTTTAAAGATGAGCAGCTTGTGCCCTTGAGTTATGACGACGTCTTTAGCCAAGGTCAGTTGCTCTTACTTGTTGGGCGTAGTAAAGAAATCGCCATTGCAATCGACTACCTCGGGCACCGAAGCGAACGACACTTGCTCAAGGATGTTGAAAACGAAAGGCAGCAATTATTAGTCACCATTCGTAGGGTTGCTGGTCAAACCATCCGCGACCTGGGTCCACTTAAAAACTACGGTGTAGTGATCACCCGTATCACTCGACTCGGTCTCACCTTCGTGCCAAACGCCTCAACTATTATTGAAGTCAACGATCAGCTGACATCAGTTGGTCGGACTGATGACCTCAAAGTTTTCGCAAAAGCCGTCGGACACCGATCCAATGCCATCGATGCCACAGATCTGCTCTCGCTTTCTGCCGGATTAACACTCGGTATAATCGTCGGGCTCATCCCCATTGGCTTGCCGAATAGCACGCCGATCACACTGGGCTTAGCCGGGGGACCACTATTGGTGGCACTGATACTGGGGCACTTTGGTCGGGTCGGACGCATCGTTGGCCACATCCCTCGCCCCACCCGCTTGCTATTGCAAGAACTGGGCTTGGTTTTCTTCCTCGCCAATGCAGGGGTTCGCGGTGGAGGTTCGATGATCGCCACGCTCCAAGAATACGGACCAGTCTTGTTCGGACTAGGTGTTTGTGTGAGCACGTTGCCACTCATGGTGGCTTGGCCGTTGGCTCGTAAATTCTTCAAACTAGATCCGCTGCAAGCATTGGGCGGTATTTGCGGCGGCATGACTTCGACCCCAGCGCTTGGCGCCATCACCGCTAAATCGGATTCCCAGGTGCCCGTCGTCAGCTACGTGTCGGCCTATCCAATTGCTTTGATCGTCATGATCATAATCGCAAAAATTTTAATCGGATTATTGGCCTAGCCCCTGCTGTATTGAGAAATTAGGACGCTAGTTCTGCGACCAGCACTTTTTCTAACTCAGGAGGAAGCCCATCGTTCGATTTCTTACAAGCAACCACCACTGCTCCCACAATGGGTGACATCAAGCGCTTCTGGATATGGACCGCAGGTTCTGCCACTTGAAGTGTATCGATTAATTTTTTGCGGAAAAATTCGGACTTATCCAAAAGCCCTCCCATTAAGATCAACGGCGCTTTCTTCAGTTTAGATTTACGATGCGTCACGACCACTGCGCGCACTAACTCTTGCGCTGCCCGATTCAATATATCATCTGCGTCGGAGACTCCAGTTTCTGCGAGCTGTATGACCATCGGTGCCAAAGTGGATACGTCGGGATTACTGATTTCGCCGGTCTTTACTTTGCATAAGAGCTCCTCGATCGAATCGCAGCGGAAACGGCTCAAAACATTTCTTTTCCAAGGACCTGAAGGTCGTCGCCCGTCTGATTCTTGAAACGTGGCTTGCATGGCTTGTTGCCCAATCCAAGAACCACTGCCGAGGTCATCATAAGCAGGTCCCCAGCCACCTGTGCGATGCGTCACCCCATCAATGTCACGCCCAAGGCAGATCGAACCGGTGCCGGCAATTAGCATAAGTCCGGGGCGGTTCGCTAAAGCTCCAATCAAACCAATATGCGCATCAGAAGTGAGAATCGGACGCTCTGCTGGAACTGGAGTTAAGCTCACCAGCATTTCACGGATTTCATCTTTGTTCTTCGCTGAAGCGGCACCCGCGAGGCCAAAACAAGAAGAGATGTATTCAATATCCTTGGGTAAGTTACTGAAGGTCTGATCCAGTAGTTCCTGTAGCCGACCATATAGGGTCTCCATGTCGACTTGTTGCACATTGGAAGGACCCACGACCGCGCGCCCTAAAATTTCACCTGCTTCGGATACGAGCAAACTCCTTGTCCGCGTGCCTCCACCATCAATCCCTAAATATGCTTTCATTGCGCCCAGTTATACAGTGTCTGCACTCAAAGATACAAGACAGGGAAATAGAAATATTCTCGTGGCAACTAATTCACCTTCAGATCGCCTCGCTGCATCATTTGCAGCAGTTGGATCAAACCAGCACTATCATTGGTATTTACGTTTAGAGTGTAATCTACCGGAACGATGGTGCCCTCTTGGTTCGATTCGCCAAAAAACGTCAGTCTTACGGGCTTAGTTGCATCTGCATTCGGAAAGAAATCGATTTGAAAGCGTTGTAAATACAAATCCTCAAGTGCCCTTTCGGCCATTTGATATTGGGTGTGAGCGGCTGTTCCGGGTTTTAAACCTTGGGTCAGGAGACGTTTCATCGAATATGAAAGATGAGCGGGTTGATCCGCATCTAGGCCGAGGCCTCCGCCGAGGATGTTTAGCCCAGCTGGAGTCATTGCAATGCTGAGGTCCCCAGAACTCTTGCCCTCTAGCTCTCCATCAAACTGTGGCACCGCCTTCGCTAGCGTCGTCAAATCGATATTTTTCAATACTAGTTTGATCGGACCGCTTGTTCGTTTTGCTAAGAGAACTTCAAAGGACTTTAAGTATATTTCCCCGCCGAGAGCATTCATTTTTGCCCCATCCACGTTCAACTTTCCATCACCGCCACTTGCGATACTCGTTGCGAGGTCTGTTATCTCTATCCCCGCGACCTTCATCTGTTTGATATTATAAGTGCTGTTAAGTATCGGGCTGAAATCTATCAAACCATCCAGATCAATTGAACCAGCAAAGCCTTGAAGGTTGAAGCTCTTCGATGGCCAATCAAGCGTCTCTACTGTCCATTGACTGCTTGCTTTCATATCCTGCCACTCGAAGTTATCGACTATATGAACACCATCAATTCGAAGTTGACCTTCAAAATTCAGATCCAATGGAACACGATCAGCGGCAAGACTTCTCAGCATGTCCGCTGATAGTGCATCGAGTTCAACAGAGAATGGTAGTTCGCCATAACCTTCGAGTAATTCAAGTATGTGCGCTGATTGTATGCTAAATTTGTTCTCTCCTACTTTCAGTTCAATATTGGCTGCGTCGTTGTGCATTTGAAAACTCAGTTCACCGCTTGGTTCACTCCAGTTGCCTGACCGCATTCCACGAATTGGAACTTGTAGATATGCGCGTGTCAGGTTGTTACCATTTGTCGCTAAGCCAAAGGCGATCGATTCAGTCGACCATTCACCATGTGGGACAAAAACCTCCGTTGGACCGATATTACCAAGCAGCGCGGCACGTAGTTCATTTGGCTTTTCGGCATGCCATCGCGCGTAGCCTGATATGTCCACAAAGCGTTCATCCGAAAGTGGGTCTAAGTAAAAATCAATCTGTTGTTTAGATAAAATAGATAGAACTGCGCTGAGGTATTTTTTGGAAAAAACATCCCACTCTTTTGCGTAGGCTGAAAAGTCCACCCCCACAGAGTCGGCAGTGCCTGACATACGCATCCGAGCGTTGCAGGTGATTTGTGGATTCACGACTTGTAGCGAAAGCACGGTTGTCCTATCGACGCCTGTAATGAGAGATGTTTCCAGTTCAAATTGGTATGTGTTGCCCTGAATCTTGCACTCTACTTCATCGATCGTGATATCAAAACTATTGACGGGGCGTTCATTCAGAGAGGCAATCAGCTTTTGAAATACCACCTCGATGGAGTCTGATAATTGCGCCAACTGCTGACCTAAGGTTTTTGAAGTTTTGTTAGGATCATCAGTTATGAACGTGGCGGCATCCAATGACAGCTTTCCGCAATTCACGTTTACGTTGAGCGCATGCTTGTATGCTAGCAGTCCTGACCAAGGTAGTATTGCCTCTAGCTGTTCAATCGAAATGCCGGGTTCGGTATATGAATCAACCTCTACGCGCAAACCACTGCTCGTGACTCGAATGGCGCTTATCTCAATCGTTGCAGACCGATCAACTAGACTTGGTTGTATGAGTATCTCGACTATACGAGTCGCCTGCCATGCAATCACCCCCACGAAAATAAGAGAGAGCAACAGCAAATAAAAACAGCACTTTAGGCATCCGCCCTGTGTCGCTTGCAATCGTCGCACGGCTACTTTTGCCTTTCAAAATAGCTATCGTATATGCCGGGGTTAAGGCGGATTTTATCCACCTCAATCAATTGCTGTTGTTTGCCATTCATGAAATACCTACTGGTTTTCGCAAACCAGACGCCATCGATTTGTTCGAAGTTTTCATAGAAAATTTCATTCAGAAGAGGTTTTTCCGGAGCGTTTGGATCAACAATGATTTTCGTTACCTTTATCTCTTGGAAATGTTCGCGACTGATCCAGATCGTATTGAACGGTATACTTGCCTCGGGTTTAACTTCGATTCGTATGGCTTCTTGACCATCGACTTCCTCGAATGCAAGAGGTGTCGCAAGCTTTTCATTACCCATTAGTGTTTGAAATGGTCCTATAAACCGACTATTTTGCTCCGTTTCCAGTAACTCCTGAGGATCGATAACTTCATTTACAGTTTCACCGTTGGGATCACGAAAAACAGTCCAAGCCTTTTTCCCATTATACATCGTCTCAATCTGTATCGGATCGCGGCTTACACTTACCCGCATCTTATTGGGGCGCTTTTTGTAGTAGGTTATTCGGGTGTCTTCGTCGCTATTCGGTATAGATAATTTCCCTGTAAGCATAATCGACTGGACCTTTGCAAGTTCTGCACGTCCGCCATTAGCATTCACATGTTCAATGTGCAATTGCATTAAAGTGGGCAAGGGTTCTTCTTTAGTGGCCGCTTCTTGGCTCCAAGCCATTTGACAGAGGACCAAGTTAATTAATAACAAAATGAAGCTGGGGGTAACTGATTTTAATAGGGGCACTACTTTATCAAAGCATTCGCCCTATAAATGACAAGCGCAGAGGCGAGAAATACGAAAAGCGATGCAACTGAATGCGACTTGCACGGTCAGAATATCCATAATACGCCCCGATGGACATTTCCGAACATACGTCAACAACCGAAGCACAACTGGTGACTGACGTGCTCGCGGGTGACCAACAGGCGTTTTCTGCATTATTTAAACAGCTCTACCCACGGGTATATCGCACCGTTTACGGGATGCTCGGCGATGAAGCCAGCGCAACAGAAGTCACCCAAACCGTATGGGTCAAAGCTTGGCAGAAACGGACCAATTATAATTTTAAAGCAAGTTATTCCACCTGGATCCACAGGATTGCCGTTAATAGCGCATTGGACGAGTTGAAGCGCAAGCGTCGTTACTGGTCACGCTTCACTCAGTTGCTCAGTCATGAAGATCTCCGCAAAGAATCCGGTCAGGCAGTTGCCGGACGATCGGATCCCGCTAAAGACATGCAAACTGCCGAACGTCATGAAGAACTATATGCTGCCATCGCCCAGTTGCCCGAAGCGCAGCGCCTCACTCTTGTATTAAAGGAATTTGAAAACTATACTTATGCAGAAATAGCGAGTATACTCGGCTGCAAAGTAGGTACCGTCATGTCGCGATTACACACTGCACGTAATCAAATGCAACGAATCCTAAACCCAGAATCGAAATGATCCGATCCACTCATACATACTTCCTAGCCAGCGTGCTATTTCTATTCGGTTTCATCACACAGAATACTTTTGCCGAATCAAATGTATCGACCGTGCAAATCGAAGTCATTCTCGTCAAGGCATCCAATGGCAGCGATGGCATTGACCCAGCGTTGCGGTCTTATTCAAACACACTGGAGCGTCTCTTTCGCTTTAAGAGCTATCAACAGATCTCACGCGACTCTTTCAAAGTTGACGTGCCTGGCAAGGCGACCGCCAAACTCGGTCAGGGCAATCGTTTGACTATCGATGCCCAGTCGACGCGCAACGGCATTGCAGCTGATTTGGATTGGTCGGCGGGGATTCATGCCCGATTAAATTTAAAGAAAGGCACCCCTGCCGTGCTGGGGGGACCAAAAATCAAAGACGGCGACGGCACCTATCTACTGATTATACGACTTAAATAGTCGACCTCACTATTCGCTTAAAGCATTGCCATTGATCCATCTAAAAACTTGTCTCTACTTATGAAAATTCGCTCCTCACAATTCGCTGCCATTGGTCTATTTCTTTTGTGTGTATCACTTTTTAGTGGATGCGCAACAGTCGGCGGAGGGCGTGAAAGCCCGAAAGTTGATGTCGTCGGCATTACGAAAAGTGAGAGCGATACGTCAGCCCTGCAGTTCACTATTCAATTACGAATCGTGAATCCAAGCGCCGAGACACTCAACCTTAAGGGGCTCTACTATGAACTCAGTCTTGAAGGGATCGATCTCGTCAACGGAACGGCTCGCAACATCCCTCCAATAGAGGGTTACAGTGACACAGTTGTCTCGGTCAGTTCGGCCGCTAGCTTGATTGGCAGCGCACGCCTAGCTTCAATGATGATCAACGATCCGCGTGAGAACTGGCGCTACGAACTCAAAGCAAAACTCGGCACGAGCTCGAAATGGATGCCTTCGACTACAATTACCGAATCCGGCGAGATCCCATTGGGGAGATAAGCAAATACGCCGAAGGCTATTTTAAGTCTTCAAGTAAAGACATTGTAGTCATTTCCAACTGTTTGGCGTCTTCGAGATCGCCCAAATAGTTAACCAATGCATGCATGAAACGGTGTGACGCAGTCGACTCATCTAAAGCAGTCTCATAAAGTGCACCCAAAGAACGCGCCGCATTGAAATAAGCCGGGTTGACGATCTCCATGCGCAGCTTGATCAATTCGTAGCGCGCTTGGATCACAGCACGAAAAGCTGGATCTTCTCGTAATGCCCAGATGTCTCCAATGTTTTTAAGCTCACCACCCTCTTCGCGATAGGCATCGAACTGCGTCATCGATACAATCCATTTTCGAGAGTCCGACATACGTTCAAATAGATCATAGTCGATCGACACGATCGCATCACGCTGCGACTGCCACCAACTATCTAAAGTCATCGGCTCTGCAATCGGATCTGGCCCCATTGCAGATTGCTCAATCGCTTCGATTGCACTGTAACCTGCTAATGACCTTTCGACGACACTTTGCACAGTCTTCCGATTGCTAATAGATTGGCGCAATGCACTGAGTAAAAAGTAACTCTCTTCGGAAAAGTCGGATGACATCCCCTGCTTGAACTTAGTTTCTAGTAACGATCGAATATCAATGGCCCCTCGTTCACTTGAGGTCTGCAATACACCGATTAAATGCGCAGGGCGTAAGTGTAAATATGCTTCCAACGTCAGTGCATGAATGGGCCATGCTCGCATCTTCGATGGTGCATCAGGTCCATACTGATAGATCGCATAACGAGTTAAATATGCTTGAGTGATCGCAAAGCATGTCTCCTCCAAGCTCAACTCTTGAGACCAATGGAAATCTAAACGAACGAAGCCTTGATCGCGGACTGACAATTGATACTTGCCCTCGAAATTGACATTCTCTTTTGGGCGCAAGGCAATCAACACGCGTTGCGGAAAATAGACATCCCGATGCCCTAAATACCGGTTGCACTGTGTGACTACAATTTCGGCTAACTCGCTGACGTAAGCGACCGATCTGTTATCCACACCAACTATTTCAAATGAAGTGCTTTCTTGGGTGACTAAGGCGCTTCCTGAAACTGTGCCAGGCAGGCAAGCAAGCAAACCGCCTATAAAAATACACAGTAATCGGATCATAGGATGTAACAACGACTAGCGCATTTGAATTCGAATCAAACCAGCAGCTTGTTCGACCGACTCAATCCGTGCCCACGCATTCTGCATCTCAATAAATTCTTCCGTGCTGGTATACGCCTTTAGAAACATATTCATCACTTGCTTACCTGATACACTGGCGAGCGGCACACCCGCACTATTGAAGTAAATTGAATCAATGATAAATTCAACCTGTGCATCGTTTGAGAGATGCCCACGGGCGTTGACAGTGTATTTAATACTCGAGCCAAAGAAGATGACTTCAGTCGGTAAATTGAAATAAATCGTCGTCTCATCAAAATAAAGATTGGGCACGCCAGGGACGATTAAAACACCGCTTGAATCATCACTGTTAGGCGAAGGTGCACGGAATTTGGCAGCCAACCATCCATTTAGCTCCGCGTGAGTCAGTTCTACCGTGCCAGTGGCACCGCTTAGTAGAGCTTTACGCTTACTCTCCCAAGCTCCTGTGCGCAAGGTGCTAGCCTCCATGTAGTAAACGTCACCAGGACGAAGCGAGCGCCCTTCTATACTCTCGATGAACGAATCTAGATCCTTCCCTCCGGTAAAACCCAATGCGGGAAACGAAGAGAGGTAAAGCGCTCCGAGCAACATTCCAAATAGAGCCATGAACACAGCCACGAAAAATACCCCATTATCAGAGGTGCTTTCTTCATCCTTTTTCTTTTTTTTAGAGAGAGACATAACAAATATTAAAGTGAAGCTGGGCGACCACCTTGCTCAATCGCACGATAGCAAACAGCGGTATATGCGATCAGCATCATGAAGCCAAAAAAGACCGCAAAGCCATATAGCGGAGCTAAAAGTGTAAATATGCCGAGGAAGGTAAGCGCAGGTATTAAGAAACGAGAAAACTCCATGTAGGACATGCGAACAATAAGAACCACATCGAGTAAATCCTTGAAGTCCGACCGCATTTGAAGGCGATACAAAGCAGAACTGAAGAGAACTGGCGAAAGCAGAAAGACTACCGAGAAAATCAAAAATGCAATCGCCCCCAAGCCGACCTGACGCAACAAGCTTGATAGCACCAGCGCAATGATGATGGGCAATAACCAGTAAGCCAACCAAACCACCGCGAATCTCAAACCGTCGAAAAAGAGCCCTTTCCAGTCTCCCCACTCCTGCAGTATTACACGACCAGTAGCTCTGGTTTGCTTCGAGAAGCGGTATAGATACCCGAAGGCGAAAAGGTTCAACACAGGCACAAACGAGAGTAAGCCTCCGATCAGTAGTTTTAGCCCAAAACCAGGCTGCCGGATCAGGCGCATGAACACTTCTTCAAAAATTGGCGTTTCCTTCATAAAATTGTTCCCCATAACTAACTGAGTGAATCACTCATTGAAAGAAAAATTAAGCCAGTATCAACAACAGGTCGAAGAAGCAATCGATGCCCTACTGCCAGTTGCAGCTACCAGACCCAGTAAATTGCACGAAGCGATGCGCTATTCGATGGAAGCCGGCGGTAAGCGGATACGCCCAATCCTGGTGATCGCAGCAAGCAAACTATTTCCCTCGAAGAGTGATCCACTCGCTGCAGCTGTCGCTATTGAGTGCTTACATACTTACACGCTGATCCACGACGACCTACCCTCAATTGATGATAGCGATTTACGCCGTGGGCGCCCCTCTTGCCATAGGCAGTTTGACGAAGCCACTGCTTTGCTGGCCGGCGACGCGCTGCTGACCTATGCCTTTCAGTTATTGGCCAACCAATACCGAGAGCAGCCCGCCCTTGCCGCTGCATTGATCGCTGACCTCGCCAACGCCAGTGGCAGCGAGCGACTTATCGGAGGGCAAATGGAAGATGTGGACAATGAAGGCAAACCAATCGATGCCGAGACGCTGCGCTTTATCCACGAAAACAAGACCGGCGCCCTACTTACTGCGGCACTCACCATGGGGCTTCATTTCTGTAATCCCTCACCAGAGCTGATCCAGCACATGCAAAGCGTCGGCTATCACATGGGGATGACTTTTCAAATCGTTGACGATATCCTCGACGCCACATCCAGTGCTGAAGTCATGGGCAAGCCCGTAGGCAATGACAGCGCAGCCGATAAGAGCACTTATGTCGCGCTTCATGGCATCGAGGGTGCTTATGCCGAAGCCAACAGGCATACCGCAGCCGCCATCGCAGCCGCAGAAGCACTCGGCGGTGACAACGCCTTTCTGATCGAGCTCATTCAAATGCTCAGCAGCCGAATCAATTAGTCTTCATTTATCGCGAAAAATTGTCGTTTCGTATTGAGTTGGAGGCAAAGGCTTCCACTCTACGTCTTTTCAAAAATTTACTATTGTGGATACAGAACAAATCAAAGCTGCTCTCAAAACTGTTAAATTTCCCGGCTTTAGTCGCGACATCATTTCCTTCGGGTTGGTTCGAGAGGTCCAATTAAACGATGGCAATGCTCTAGTCGGCATCGAGATTACGACTGGAGACGAGCAAGTGCCGGAGCAAATTGCGGCAGATATTAAGACGGCAGTTGGTGCGCTTGAGGGTATTACTGACGTTAAAGTGCGAATGGAGATTTCGCAGCCTAAGCAACAGCCTGGCGCACCAGATGCAGCCGGCACCGGTAAGCAAGCCGCATCGGCAACCATGCAAAAGGTGAAATACGCCATCGCCGTAGCCAGTGGTAAAGGCGGTGTGGGTAAATCCACTGTCACGGTCAATCTCGCTTGTGCGCTCCAGCGCTTACTTGAAGATGCAGGCAAACCTGGAGTCGGCATTATGGACTGCGATATCTATGGCCCATCAGTGCCGCTCATGCTAGGAGCTTCAGGACGCCCGGAAATTGAGAATGATCTCATCTTACCAGTGCAAAACTTTGGTGTCCGCACCATGTCGATGGGCTTTCTTGTCGATGACGACACTCCGGTTGTTTGGCGTGGTCCTATGATCATGAAAACCATCCAGCAGTTTGCGCAAAACGTAAACTGGGGCGAGTTGGAGATATTGGTCGTCGATTTACCGCCCGGCACAGGCGATGCCCAATTGTCTTTGGTCCAAACCATTCCGCTCGATGGCGCGGTGATCGTCACCACACCGCAGCCTGCTGCTTTCAATGTGGCACGCCGTGGCGCTCGCATGTTTGAGAAGGTCAATGTGCCTCTAATGGGAGTGGTCGAGAACATGAGCTATCTCGAAGCGCCTGACGGCACGCGCCAAGCACTTTTCGGTGAAGGGGGCGGTCAAATCACAGCTGACAGCTTAAAAGTGCCGTTAATGGGGCAAATTCCCATCGATGTCGCCATTCGCGAGGGTTGCGACAATGGGATTCCTATTGTGATCAGTGACCCCGATTCAGCTGCTGCACAGGTGTTTATGGCAGTCGCTAAACAAATTCTCGAAGATTTGTGTAAAAATTGACCAAAAAGTTACTTTTAAACTAGCAAGTTGCAGCACTCTGTTTATCTCTACCCTAAGACACTGTTTAAGCTTAAACAATGCAATGATTGAGGAAAACAAAGATATGCAAGCCGAAACACTATCCGCGAATAACACTCGCGATTTCGCCCAGCGTTCTAGTCTCTATCAAGAGTTTCTTGCTGAAAGAGAAGAGATTCTACGTCACAAATGGCTAGAATCTGAAAAACAAGGCAAAGACATCGGATTTGAGCGCGCTTTGCTCGATTGGATCCGTCGCCATCGCCAAAGCTGGCGTAGCTCTCGTTCGAGTCATTCCGCTAAGTAATCTATATTTCCGGGAAACAAAAAAGCACAGGTAGCCCCTGTGCTTTTTTTGTGTGCCTAACAAAAAGCCCACATCTTGCGAAGCGGGCTTTTGTAAAAGTGTATTGAACTGCTATTAGTTCTTGATTTCGCGGTGCAATGTGTGGCGGCGAAGAAACTTGTTATATTTCTTCTTTTCGACGCGGTCTGGCTGCTGCTTTTTATCGCGAGTAGTCATATAACGTGAAACAGGCTTTCCCTCAGCGCGAGCTTCGGTGCATTCGATGGTAACGTGCTCTCTTGGCATAACTAAAAACTTTCTTTGATGGATGGTGAAAAAGCAGCGGAAAGTAGGTGCTTCCTGCGCCAGCGCAACCCTTTTTTATTGAGAATTGACTGAATTTGTAAAAATCAGATTGGAAGCAATGGTTTTACTGCTAATTTAACTGATATTACTCTCTACCTAAAAAGACCAAACCAAATACTATAATGCCAAACCAAGGTTCCACCGGTAACGTTCTCGCCGCAATTTGTAGCTTTTTTATTCCTGGACTAGGGCAATTAGTCCAAGGGCGGCTGTTGAAGGCCATCATACAATTCGTCCTCGCGGGCTTACTATGGACGATCATGCTGGGGTGGATCATCCACATCTGGTCCATTTTAGATGCGGCGCTGTTTAAGGGTAAATAGCGCATGCACCGCTTATGATTTCCCATAAACGACTTGCCCATTGGTATCTGCAGTTGGCGCAACACCTCGAAGCAGGCACGCCGATGGCACCCGCTTTGCGTTTATCGAAGGGGCCACCACAGAGGCACCGTGACCGCATGGCCGATGAGCTCGACGATGGTCGCAGTCTTCATCAAGTGCTTGAAACTGCCCCGCGTTGGCTGCCCCGCGCAGACCGTATCTTTCTTGCTGCAAGTGAGCAAACTGGGCGCCTACCTCAAACTCTGAGCACACTCATGGATCGCCATGAACGAATCGGCGCCACACAAATGAAAGCCATTATGGGCCTGGTCTATCCGTTGGGGGTTTTTCATGTGGCCGCGTTGGTCTTACCTTTAGTGCGAATGATTGATTTCGATCGAGGCTTTGAGTGGGACATGCAACAGCATTTACTCATGACGAGCGCCCTGCTCTTACCTGTCTGGGCATTATGTATATTTATCACCTTATTGGCCAAAACCGAAAAACCGCTACTGCCGCGCTTACTTCGGTTGATCCCTTTGTTGCGGCGCTATAGTCGCGCTCAATCGCTTGCAGACTTTTCATACGCGCTGGGCACATTTATTGAAACAGGTATCCCCATACAAGCAGCATGGAAACATGCCGTCCGCATTGGTCGAGATAACCGATTGAATACAGCCTACCGAAGGATTGAGCCGATATTAAAAGACGGCAAAGAGCCTGCTGAAATTCTCAACCAATTCAAAGTGTTTCCGCCTGATTTCGTCGCCTTCTACCAATCCGGGGCACTGACCGGACAACTCGATAGCAATTTAATCAAGGCCGGGCAGCGCTATCAATTGCAGGCCAATCAAGCGATGACTTTCGCCGCTATAGTTTATCCCACCCTACTCTTTGCCTTGGTCGCGGCATTTATTATATTCAGTATTTTCAAAGTATACGGGGGCTATGTTGATATGCTGATGGATATTGCTAGCTAATCTTCGCGAATACCTGCGTTGATTTCCTTTTGCTCTAATGAAGCTTCACGAACAGAAAGTTCGTGCAAACGCTCAATTAGAGAATTTTCAGCCTCAGTAACATACTTTGATCGACTGTCTAAATCACCTGACTGCGCTTCTAATTCTTTAATGCGCTTCTCGAGAGAATGAATCTCACTGTCGGTTTTGCCCCCCATTTCATCCTCATTCTGTAAATTAGAATGTCCGTGCATTTCCTTTTCACGAATCGCAACAGACTGACGATCTTGCTCCAATCGTTGACGTAGAGATTCCAGTTCAGATTCCTTTTGATGGAGCCCCTCTTCTTTTTCCTTCATCGCTTTAACTAAGGACTCATCGCTCGCAGGTGCCGCATGCTTAACATCCTCACGCAACTGCTCAATTTCAGCTTCGGCTGTTTCCACTTGCGATAAGCGCTCAAGCACTAAGTCCTCGGCTTGTTTCAACTCTGTCGCGTTCTTTTCGTACTCCTTCTGATCTGCTTCCAAGCGATCTCGCTCGGCTTTTAATTGCTTTTCCATTTCGAGGATTTCTTTTCGCCGTTCATCTACATACTTTCGTTCAGAGGCAGTCATTTTTCGCGGCGTCTTTTCTGCGCTGGCAACCGGAGCGCCACTACCCTGTGCGTGCATGAAATAAGGAACAATGATCGCTTGCCATACACTGAGCTCTAGACTCGACAATATCTGCACATGTTTCTTCCGGTTCAATAGCACGACTTTCTTCGGTGTCGCCTCCTTGATCCGCCTTGGATCTTTGATCGCATCGATGATTAATTCACGAGAGGCTTTTAATACATTAGTCGGAGGGACAATGAAAATAAAAGCAAAGTTGGCCGCAATAAGCGATCCAACAAAAAATGCTCCGATACTCACCAAGGTATTTAAACTAAACGCGTAAACTCCAACAGATAGCCCAAACGATACAATGCCGACCACCAAAGTTGCCAGTGCGACGCGCTTTGCCGAATAAGTATCGAAATACAGTGCGATCTGCTTCTCTAGATCGGCTATTGAAATGGAACCCATATACCTAACCTTGTGATCTCTATATGCCCACTCGTCAATGCGGCATCTCGAACATCCAAGGCATGAGCCCTGAATTCACTTTAACTTCATCTAGGGTGAGATCACTGACCCATTCATCATTCTCGTAACTGGAAACCTTCTTGGCTATCGGCATGCCGAATTCTCTAATATAATCGGTATAAACCACACTAGATGATCGATTATCTCGAAGGTCTAGGTTTGCAACTTTGATTTCCAAATACGTGCGGATGTCGATAAAGTAGTCTACTTGATAGTCCGAGTCTAAGAGCACTCGTATTTGGTGACAAATTGCTCCCTCAACTGGAACGGTGTCGATATAACTAACAGTTTTTCCTTTAGCATAGGGGTAAAGTAAATGATTGCCGAAATGCGCACTATGGATGAAGCGCCGTGCATCTTTCTCACTCATAAGCTGAGCGGTCCCTTTGTCTTTGGACGAACTCTGCCAGGCATTCTTACCGTCATAGCCTAATATCAAATCCCGCTGCGGTCCGTAGATGTTCATTTTGATATAATGCGGCTTTTTTTGATATGCATTCAGCTCATATTCACCGGTCTCAAGCTTAAGAGTCCCGGCGACTCGAAGGCTTTCAACTTTCTCCCAGTTCTCCGCACCACCGAGACCTTCTATGTAGTATCGGCGAAGTATTTTTTCTATACGGCTGTCCCCCATCTCTGGCATGGCAGTTTGACGGATAAGCACATTCATCTTTTCCAGATCAAAGCTCAAGGTCTCTATAGCTTCCTTCGCAGGCAACTGTGTTAAAAAGCAAAAGACGCAAGTGAGCTGAAACAAATTTGTGATGTAGGACGAATTCATTGGGTATTAAAATCTGACCTAAATATTAAGAAAGGATTCGCCTACAGATGGCAAGTGGTTCTTTTTTTTCCAAATCAGGGGTTAATATTAAAAAACATCGACTCTACCTTCATATCGTTTCACATCTGAGCACACCATATTATGCCCGACTTTGATTATAAAGCACGCCAGAAAGACGGCCAAATAATCACCGGAATGATCGACTCCCCCGATCGCCGGCAAGCTACGCTTCGCCTACAGGAACAGGGCTTAAGCCCGATCACCCTCAAGGTTTCGAAGAACAAGAAGGCATCCCCTTTTCAAGCGATCGGCAACAAACTATCCCTGCTTAAAGAAAAAAAGATCTCAACGAGCGCAACAAGTAGCGATTCTGTCGCTAAAGGGAAAAGCCCAAAGCGCGAACGCATAGGACTGACTTTCCTCAAGCGACTGATGGAATTGCACGGCTCGGGTCTACCTGTGGGTGACTCTATCCGCATCCTTAGTCAGCGACTCAGTGATCCAGAGCAAAAGCAACTCGCCAATGCTCTCTGGCGGGACCTGAGTGAGGGGCACACGCTCGCATCTGCGCTTTCTCGCCAACCGAAGTATTATTCTGGTTCAATTACATATGTGATCGAAGCAGGTGAAGCAACCGGCAGCCTTGCTCCAATTTTGCGAAAGGTCATTGATTACCTCGAAGAGAAACAAGCGATACGTCAAAAAGTAGTCACGAGTATGGCCTACCCCGCATTTATTTGCTGTGTCGCGTTTATCGTAGTTGTCATATTCCTGCTGGTTCTGTTGCCCGAGATTCAGAGTATGCTCAATAAACTCGGCGGTGAAATGACCATGAGTGCGCGCATCCTGATAGATGGTTCCGATTATCTTCTGAAGTTCGGACCGTTTATTATTATAGCGGTGATACTTTGCGTGATTGGCGTTCAAAAATGGCGTGCCTCTGCAAAAGGACTGAAGGCGACTGATAGCTGGGCACTAAAAATACCGCTCATTGGTAAAATTTTCTACTACTCGGATCTCTTTCAATCATGCAATCTTGTCAGCACACTATTGGAAAGTGGAATTAATACAACGGAAACGCTACGGCTTACCGAGCGAACGATTAAGAACACTGAGTTAAGGGAACGGTTCAATGTCTCCAGAGGGCAAGTCAATGAAGGCCTTTCTGTCGCACAAGCCTTCAAGCGCAATGATTACATGCCTGACTTGGCGGTAGATATTCTAAGTGTCGGTGAGAATACCGGTAACCTGGCTCATAGCATGGAAGAAATCACAAAAGGTTTCCGTGTCGAGCTGACCAAACGCTTGACCGCATTAACTAATATCGTGGCTACGGGCGCTTTACTTTTTGCCTTCTGTCTCGTTGCGCTCATTGCGATCGGTATCGTCACCAGTGTATTCCAAGTCAGTAAAACGCTATCGATGTAGTGCACTAGTTCTTTGGGTGCATAAAAAAGCCCCAACCGGATGCACCGGTTGGGGCTTTTGAAATAATACTGGTTATCTCACTTACGCTACACGCTCTACGATAAGCTCTGGCGGATTTGGACGCTTCGGAGCTAGACGGTAAGCAGTCTTGAGATACTCCAACGCTTCTTCCATTTTAGCTTCATCGTTGTAGTGGATCATCATTAGTGGCTCACCCTGCTTAACTTGTGTGCCGACTTTCTTAATTTCAGAAACACCAACAGCTGGGTCATATTTGCCGTTTTTCATGATGGCCAGTTTCTGGACACCTTCTGCAATGAGACCTGCGTTGATCGTGTGGACATAGCCACGTTTCGGAGCGGGCAACTTGCGGACGTGTTTAGCGGTTGGGAACTTGTCCGGGTCATCAATCACAGAAGTGTCACCTCCTTGCGCTTTGACCATATCCTTAAACTTTTGAAGTGCTGAACCATCGCGAAGGTGGCGTTGAACGGTTTGCTTTGCAGAAAGAGTCGAACCCGCAACACCTGCTAGGCGAACGATTTCCATACCTAGCTTTAGGACCAATTCTTGAAGATCCTCTGGACCTTCGCCCTTAAGCAGTTGAATGGCTTCTTTGATCTCAAGTGCTGTGCCTACTGTGTCACCCAACGGTTGATTCATGTCAGTGACTAGTGCAACGCAGCGACGTTTCATTGAGCGGCCTACACGTGTGATTGATCGTGCCAATTGCTTGGCTTGCTCAACATCCTTGATAAAAGAACCATTGCCCCACTTGACGTCGATGACCAAACCTTCTGCACCCTCAGCTAGTTTACGGCTAAGTACCGAACCGGTGATAAGTGGCAAGCTGGGGATTGTGCCAGTTTGCTGACGGAGTTTGTAGAGTATCGCATCAACTGGAGCGATTTCAGGGTCCGGAGCTATAAACGTGCAGCCTACAGTCTTCAATTGTGCTTTGAAGCCCTTCAAGTCTAAGATCGGGTTGAAGCCAGGAATTGAAGAAAGTTTATCTAAGTTACTGATAACATGTTCTTCATCGACCCCATTCATAGTAGGCATCACGACGCCACATGCAGCAGCTAGTGGTGCAAGGACCAGTGTCGTTTTATCGCCCACCCCGCCGGTCGAATATTTGTCGATTTTCGGGCGTGAAATGCCTGTTAAATCAATCACTTCTCCGGATAGCATCATTTCCTCCGCAAAAACAGCGGTCTCTTGAGCCGACATGTTCTGGAAATAGATCGCCATCACAAGGGCAGCTAATTGAAAATCTGGGAGTTCCTCGTCTAAAATCGAGTCAACGATATAGCGAATCTCCTCGTCGGAGAATTCCCCACCATCACGCTTCTTTTCAATCAGATAGCTAAAGGAGGGTTTAATGAACTTACGTGCGCTTATAATTTTCTTTCTCATTAAATGAGGGTATTAGTCTATGTATTGTGAGCCGCTCGGCGGCATAAACTTTATATATCAGTATTTTCGCCCCATTTGTCGAGCCTAAAATACAGCCTGCAGCATAATAAAACGTTATTGAGCATAAGGGAAAGTGCTTAAATTTGCCAAAAATGGTCTATCCGCAAAACGATAGCTTGACCCACCCTCGCTAGCTTCTTCCCTTTGGCGCATGAAGGTCTGGTTCAATCCATCCAAAGCTATTGAAAGCGAACTCACTGCCATCGCAGCCCAAACAGAAGGCTTCGGGCCCGATTTCGTACCTGGTGTCCGACCTGCGGATCCGAAGTTCGGAGACTACCAAGCCAATGGCGTGCTTGGCTACGCAAAGCGCAACCAAGCGAATCCCCGCGAGTTGGCGCAACGACTCATCGATGCGGCCATCGCATCCGGGCGTTTTGCCCCGGATCTGGTGACACTATCCATCGCTGGCCCCGGTTTTATCAATTTCAAGCTCTCAAACGCCTTCATTTGGCAGTGGCAATTGGACTTCTCTAAGACTGAGGACTATCGCAGCGGCGCCAAAGAGCTAAAAAATGGCCGTAAGGTGGTCATCGACTATCCGAGCGCGAACACCGCAAAGCAGGCACATATTGGTCATTTGCGTCCAATGGTCATCGGTCAAGCAATCGCCCGCCTACTAGATTTCTGCGGAGCCGACCTCACACGCGACAACCATATCGGCGATTGGGGCACCAATTTTGGCACCTTGATCATGAAGATCAAACGCGACGGCATCGACCTCAGCCAGCTTGGTGACGATGCACTTGTCACCCTCGACCAGCTTTACAAAGACGGCAGCGCACTCGAAACAGAGCAACCCGAGCTTCGCGACATCTCTCGCAACGAGCTCGTCCTCCTGCAGAATGGTGATTCTGATAACACTGCGATCTGGGAACAGATTGTAGAGATTTCAAAAGTCGCCTTCGACAAGCTCTTCGTGCAGATGGGCGTCGAAGTAGACATCACTCTCGGCGAGTCTTTCTACCGCGATAAAGTCGAGCGCATTTACCAAGAACTGACGGAAATCGGCCTTGCTGAGGAAAGTGATGGCGCGCTCGTCGTCTGGCACGATGAAGTGAAGAAATTCGCCCGCGATAACGAGCGTCCCTACCCCTTTAATATTCGCAAGAGCGATGGCGCAAGTAACTACGCCTCGACCGATCTGGCCACCGTGCTCTACCGTGTCGAAGAATTAAAGGCCGAGGAAATCGTCTATTTAACCGATGCCCGGCAGCAGGATCACTTCCAACAACTTTTCCTCACCACTGAAAAGTGGTTCAAGTCCAAGCGCTACCCGCTCCCTGAAATGAATCACGTATTCTGGGGCACCATTCTTGGATCCGATAAAAAGCCGTTCAAAACGAAGTCCGGCGAATCCATCAAGCTGCAAGAACTACTCGACGAGGCGCGCAGTCGCGCTTTTGACGTGGTCACTGAAAAGAATCCAGAACTTGATGAGACCGAGCGTCGCAATATCGCCGAGTCTATTGGGATTGGAGCTATTAAATACGCAGACCTGTCATCGAACCGCACGCAGGACTATATATTTAGCTGGGATCGCCTGCTGAGCTTCGATGGTAACACCGCGCCCTACTTGCTCTACGCAGTAGCTCGCATTAATAGCATCTTTCGCAAGGTCGGAGTCGACCCCGAGGCAACCATCGAAGGTGCCTCACCAATCGAAACCGAGGCGGAACAAGTGCTGGCCCGTAAGCTCATGGGCTTCGTCACAGCGCTGGAACTGACCGTCAACGATTTGCGCCCGCACTTCCTCTGCACTTATCTCTACGAACTGACTAGCGCTTACAGCAGTTTCTACAATGCTGATAAGGTCATGGTCGACGATGCTCCCGTCAAAGCACGCCGCTTGATTCTTTGCGCTCGCACGCGCACGGTTTTGAAAACTGGCCTCGAACTCCTAGGCATCCAGCCACTGGAGCGGATGTAGCCTACTTCAATTCCCAGCGATAGTGACAGGATGATAACAACTCACAGCCGTCCTTGGTGACTCGAACGACATCTTCAATTCTACAGCCACCGATCTCGGGGTAGTATAAGCCTGGTTCAATCGTGATCACATGGCCAGAGCGTAAGCGACCTGCCTTCGGTGACACCCGTGGTTGTTCATGCACTTCCAAGCCTAAGCCGTGGCCAGTGGAATGAATGAATCCGACAAAGCCATCGCCCCTACGCTCGGTAGGGAAACCACGTGCTACGAAAACATCATTGGCTGCCTTATGGACGCTCGCGCCGCTGATGCCTGCTTTGACTTTCGCGATAGCAGCCATTTGAGCATCTCTTACCGCAGCGACGAGTGCTCGCTGCGCGTCATTGGCTCGCCCTTTTAGAAAGGTGCGTGTCATATCGCCGTGATACCCCGTCTTTTGCACCCGTGGAAACACGTCCACGATGATTAACTCATTGGGCTTCAGAGGACCATGACCACCTTCGTGTGGATCGCAGCCCTGCTTGCCACCTGCGACAATCGTATGCTGCGCCACGGCACCTTTGCCCAGGCAGGCTTGATCAATGGTCATGCGTAAACGTTCGGAAGTCAGTATCGTGCCTTCGAAAAGCAAGTGCTTGCCCTCGATCTTTGATGCTCGTAAGACTTGCTCAGCCGCCCGGATACCGGCAGCACTGGCCGCATTGCCTTGGCGAATCGCTTTTGCTTCTTCATCCGTTTTTAATTCGCGGGCAGGAAAAAAGGGTTCCGCGCCGATGACTACTTTTAGTCCGGCATCACAGAGTTTCGCATAATAAACAGCAGGGAAACTGGAAGGCACCTCAACCAACTTGGCCTTATGCACCTTAACAAAATACAGCATATATTCAGCTGGTCCGATCGACCCTACGGGCAGTTTCAGCCGTTTAGCCGCATCCTGATGGATGCTTTCTTGTAAAAATACTTCGTCATACTTTGATGAAGCCTTCACCCGCCCATACTCTAGGCGATTCACCACGGCGTAAGATCGCCCGGAAACCACCATTGATAAGTATGGGTCCGGAACAAATACACCGGATAGGTAAAATACGTCAGCCGACTGCTCGGACGCGGCATAAAGGAAGCGAATAACTGAGGATTTACTTTTCATCATGTTAGATTGCGCTATCACTCTTGTCAGTGCATCGACAACTGTCACGCCCCTATCGATACTGTTTCTAATAATATGAAAACTTTCTACCGCAGCCTCCTTCCCATAGGTTGGATACTTTTCTTATTCGTTGGCTGCTCGCCGGAGCCAGCATCTAAAATCGTAGAACCGGCCAGCACCTATTTCCCCATTAATATTGGTGAAAAGACGACCTATCTTCAACTCGCGCTCAATGAAGCTGAATCGCGACAAGGTTTAATGAGTCGAACCTCTATGGAAGTGGATCATGGCATGATTTTCGTGTTTGATTCACCGGGTCCACGTAGCTTTTGGATGAAAAATACACGTATTGCTCTGGATATCGGATTTTTTGATCCCAATGGAAAACTCTTGGAGATTCATGAGCTTTATCCATTCGACGAAACTGCTGTTCCATCTTATAGCCGAAATGTTTTGTATGCTGTTGAAATGAATCAAGGTTGGTTTGCTCAAAACCAAATACAGCTAAATTCTACTCTCGATCTTGAACAGCTTCGCGAGGCGATTCTACAACGTGGTGTTAAGCCAAACGCATACTTGCTTGATACGAAATAATGTCTGAAGAATACATACCGAAACCTCTGCAGACACGTAGAGGCGATCTGATTCTTCCGCCTGCGGACAAAAACAACCAGGTGAGGAAACGCGTAGTCAGCCAACTTGCCCCGCTTAAGCCAGCTAGTCGCTTTGCCCGTATCTTTATGGTGCTTCTCATCGTCGGGTGCTTTGCTGCAATGATGCAGTCAAATGTGCTTTGGACTGATTACGACATGCCGGTAAGAAGTGCATATGAGTCCATGGACAGTTGGACAGAGGCATGGCAGCACTCAGTAATTCGAGGCAATGACCCCATAACATTGACGAGCTATTTTTTGGAGAAGAAATTGCCATTACCAACTCCCTTGGTTCACCGGTCGATTAATTTGATCTTACACATAATCGCAGCACTACTACTACTGAAGTGCCTTGAGAGCCTAAAAGCGCCTGCCGCATATTCCGCAACTCTGGTCTTCGCACTGCACCCTGCTGTGGTTCAACCCCTTTTCTGGCCGGGTTATCGCCCGGAATTCCTAGGCTTAGTTCTTATTTTATCTGCCCTACTTGCTGGTATTCGAAATCGTGGAGTTGCAGGTTATTGGGCGATGTTATTTTTCACCGCAATGGCATGCACGATTCATCCCGCGGGGATTGGCATACCGGTGGTTCTCGCACTGATCATAATCTGTCAGAAGAACCCGCTGCATTTACATTCCTTTAATCGGGTTCTTCCTTTGATTTGTATTGCGCTTCTCTTGGGAGTGTGGACTCAACACCAAGCCGCAGCACCTGTTGCAGGGAAAGCACCGGATACTCTGGAGTTAGTTGAGGTCGCGGGAGAAAACATGTTCTTCCATATTAAGCAGGCAGTATTTCCATTTGATCTAGGTCTTTTCCATCCGATGACTAATGATAAAGATTACAGTGTCGGCGCTCAAATGAGCTTACTTCCGTTTTTCCTGTTTCTTCCTTTTTACGTATTAGCGGCACTAAATTGGCGTAAGCGATGGGCTCGCCCACTGATGCTAGGGGTGACGACCTATCTATTATTTGTTTTGCATGGCATCAGTCAGACGGGTGTTTTCTTGGACAACAGTGCGGCTCATGAAAACCACGGGGTATATGTCGCGCTGCCCGCGATGATAGCGCTAATTATTTGCAGTCTTGGTGCCATTGTCCGCCAAATGGGACCTTTCGGTAAACCACTTTGGAGTCTCGGCTTTTCATTCTTCCTTCTGGTGCAATTAGCGATAACTGGCAGCTATGCTTACACCACCGGACATCCCGTTCTCATGTGGCAGTCTATGACTGAGCAGTGGCCGGAATCTTGGATCCCCAAGGCAGCATTGATTAAAAGTATTGAAGAAACTGGTAGCGATCTAATGACAGCGGCAGATAAGATCACCATGTTAGAGTCCATCTTGGCAGCAAAGCCAGAACTCATAGAAGAACGAATGATTTTCGCTCGTATTTTCAGTAAAGAAGGTCAAAACAACAATGCTGTCCGTGAGTATAAGCGCATACTTCGAGAGACGGAACCCGGGAATGCGTTCCTTGAAGAAGCTGCCGCCTTCTATGATAAAGTAGGTCTCTATTGGGATGCCACAAATGCTCGAGAACGAATTCAACCCGAATGATTATCTAAATATTAATATATACTCAATATGAAGAACAACCCCACTCCTCGCTTCGGCACTCTCTCTCTCCATGCAGGGCATACTCCTGACGCTGCCACTGGTTCACGCGCAGTGCCCATTTACCAAACTACCAGTTACATGTTTCGCGACACCGATCATGCAGCAAAACTGTTTGGGCTAGAAGAACTCGGATTCATTTACACCCGCATCATGAACCCAACGACAGATGTGCTGGAAAAACGAGTTGCCGCACTAGAAGGTGGTGTCGCCGGTCTCGCTCACGCAAGTGGTCAAGCGGCCATCACGAGCGCCATTCTCAACATCGCTCAAGCCGGAGACAATATCGTCTCCGCTGCGCAACTCTACGGCGGCACATACACGTTGTTTAAATACACCCTACCTAAACTTGGCATCGAGGTGCGCTTTGCCGACGCGGAAGACCCTTCTAGCTTCGCGTCCTTAATCGACGATAAGACAAAAGCCATCTACGGCGATACTGTCGGTAACCCGAAGCTAAATATCTTTCCCTTTGAAGAAATCTCTGCACTCGCGAAAAAGGAAAAGCTTCCACTGATCATCGACAATACGGTCGCCTCGCCTGCTGTCTGCCGTCCGCTTGAACACGGAGCGAATGTCGTGGTGAACAGCCTGACTAAATACCTTGGCGGTCATGGCACCAGTATTGGTGGCATTGTCATCGATGGTGGCAACTTCGATTGGGGTAGCGGACGATTTAGCGGATTCACAGAGCCAGACCCGAGCTATCACGGTCTAGTGCATTGGGATGCTTTCAAGGCATTCGAACCAGCCGGTGGCGCCAACATCGCCTATATTATGAAGATGCGTCTGCAATGGCTTCGTGATACTGGTAATTGCACATCCCCTTTCAATTCATTCCTGCACATCCAAGGGATCGAAACCCTACACTTGCGCATGGAACGTCATTGCGAAAATGCACTGAAGGTCGCCGAATTCTTGAAAGGACACGATGCAGTCAGTTGGGTCAATTTCCCTGGGCTACCTGATAGCCCGCATCACGAAGCAGCTAAAAAGTATTTCTACGATGGCAAATACTGTGCGCTTGTAGGTTTCGGTCTTAAGGGTGGTCTCGATTCGGGACGCAAGTTCATTGATAGTCTCCAATTATTCAGTCATCTCGCAAATATTGGCGACGCCAAATCATTGGCCATCCACCCTGCTACGACGACACACCAACAACTTGATGAAGCGCAACAACAGTCAACTGGGGTCACGCCAGACTTTGTTCGCCTATCTGTTGGCATTGAAGACATCGAAGATCTACTTGCGGACCTCGATCAAGCACTGAAGGCTTAAGCGATTAATCGGTTTTAGTTGGAATAGACCAAGAGACTAAAGCTCTTATGGCTGTCACTAAGAGATACATATTATGGAAGAACTACCAACTACCCCAACTGAAACCGAAATTCACGTCTGTCCAACCGATGACGCGTGCAGCAGCTGTAGCACATGCGCCACTGGTTTATGCCCCGGCGTAATGATCGCTGGCGGCATCCTCCTAGTCGCCGTAGTTTACCTACTATTCAAGAAGCTCTTCGCAAAAAGTAGCAAAACTGAATCCTAGCAGTCTGGTTCTGAATCAGATTCGAACGGTTCAACACTCTCATCAGGCAGCGAGGGCAACCAATGCGATGCGCTCGCTACCTGTCCGAGTGTTGTATTCGGGCAGCGAACAACTAACAACTTGTATAGACGGTCGGCGGCTTGCGGATCGCGTAGTTTCAACCAGTTGCCTGCGATTGTGTAAATAAGCGCAGCATCTTCGCTATCGTTGGGTAAAAGTCCCGCTGACCACTCCGCGAGTTGAGCTGCTCGATAGCGATAATGGAAACGTTTATTCGGGACCACGGCAGTTTTATTCAAGCGCTCACGCTCGTCATCCGAGACTGTGTTTAACTTACGTCTTGGACTATATGCATACGGGGCGTAATTATTGTGTAGTCTCGCTCCTGATGTCGACCCCCACTCAAAAGAACCGTCAAACCATGCAAAATCAGGCTCCAGTTCAGTGCCGAATAGATTGATTCCTTGATCCCGCATTAGTTTTGCAGCCTTCCAATACTGTTGTGCGCGATTACCTGGATCATTGGTAGCGTCGCTCGCTTCACGCATCGTCGTTACGTAGTCCTCCGCATTTGATCGTATTTCCGTATCGAAGAATTCCATGGCAGACTCAAATTGCGCTTCACGCATTAACCGACGCGCAATTAATGCCGCAACACCAGAGCCATCGTAGAAATCAATTGTCGGTTTTTTTACGGTATGAGCACGGGCAAATGCCATCAACGAGTCCGTGTCCAATAAACGCTCTAAAACATAAGCGAGGTCTTCCCAGCTTTCAGACTTCTCGAAATATTCAGCAGCTTGAACATAGCGCTCTTCCCGCAACATCAATAGTCCAAGTTCTGCCCAAGCTCGTTTAGTATCTAGGCGTTGCCAATCGTTGCCCTTCGTTCCGATTTCATCGGTCAATGCCAACATCAAAGTGCGCCCTTCGTCGATTTTGCCTTCCCGTAACAGTAATTTGCTGCGCACCCATAGTGCTAAGGCATCTTGGGGATCGGCATAACTTAACCATAACTTCGCGGTCGTTAGTTCATTGTGCTGATATTCCAACAAGGCAAAGCGGCCTGCCTCTTTCATTGTTATGGATTTTGCATCCGGTAAAGCGCTCAACATTCGACGACGTTTATCGGCTAACTCAGCATCATAGTTCGTTAAAACATATGCCAATAGAACCGCTCGGCTTTGTGCAACTGCGGCTAAGTCTTCAACGACAGAACTATCACGATCTTCCCATGCCTCGCGTGCGGTTATTTTTAAGCTATGTATGGCGTTCGAGTATCCAGATTGCCATTGCTTGAAGTAGAGATCTATCGCGCGTTGATAGCGAACCGATGGCGTTAAGTGGCAATCGGCACTATACAAATAATATCGCGCTTCTCTCCCATAGCTCGCTGCAGCAAGCCCCTGCGCATCTGCGTAGCCTTCATTGACGAGTTGTCGCACGAGTTGATAGGTCTCTGACGCTTGTTCATCTCCAGTTCGAGCAATCATGAAGGCGGCCATCACTGAGCGAAAGTGGCGTGACTCTTTCGGTAAATCTAGCACTGCCTGCCAACTCGATCGCGCTGTGGAAATGTCATATCGGTAAAATGCCAAAGCACCCTTCAAATAGAATTCAAATTCCTTCGGCAAACCGTCGGGCACCTCTAGCTCATTCAATAGATTTAGCGCGGCATCCAGTGCAGGGACGTCAACTGGTGGCTCATAATATTTAAAAGGCTGTCGATCTTGAAACTGCTTTACTGCCGTAAGCTGACTGCGAAATTTTTGATAGTCTTCCAGAAGCCGATCACGCTCAGTATCAGCTAGTGACAACGGTTTAAGTGCTTCTAGCAGCTCTTGCACTGCACTCTTGATCACAATTTCATCGTCTTCAAAGACCGCTGCGTGGGGCACAGAGTCTGGCAATAAGTGTTCGATCTCAGCTGAGAAGCCCACTCGCGGAGGCGCGTAAAAGACCTCATCGTTGCGGGATACGTAAGATTCCGGTAACCATGGTCCACAGGCGAAACTCGTTGAGACGAATAAAACAGCACAGAAAAACAATAGTGAAAACATAGGCTTAGTCATCGGATTGAAATGTTGTGATTTGTAACTTTGCTTTTCGATCAAAGCGGACCCATCCGATTGTCCAACGAGTCTGTGTCGAAAGCTCGGGCATCAGCGTTTCAGAGGACCACTTCCATGTAAGCCCATGGTCGGTGTTTGTTAGAACCTGATAATTGCGTTGTCCGTCCCATGCCAGCGCAGTGCCTTCAGCCCATGTCAAGCGCACCTCCATTGGCGGTTTCGATGCAGTGGGTGTCTTTAGTTCGATTTGGATTTCTACTGCCCCATCCTCCTGTGGAACTGCAAAAGTCTGCCAATCTGGATCATCGATTGTGCCATCCATCACAGCATGCCAGGTAAGGTTATCCCAATTGTATCGTTCTTTTCCAATGGGTAAGCGATACCATATGATCCCTTCACAATTTGGATAAGCGTGTGCTTCGATTGATTGAACCAGAGCCGCCATCAATTTGGGACCTGATCGAATTACACGATAACGCCAATCTGGATTTTGCATCAAGGAAGCATTCTCGCCTGATACTTCGACCAACTTACCTTCGGAATCAAATGCCAACCGATATGCATAAGTTGGCAGTGCAACATGGAACGGGACGCCAAAGCTTGCTGCCTGCTTCGTCCATTTGAGTGATTGCTCTCGTTCGCATAGAGCAACTGCATCGTCAAATGTCTCAGGTCGTTTGATGCTGTGCGCTTGCAGGACAAAGTGATCTGTAGCTTCCACTAGTTGGCGAAAGGCATCAGGTCGCTGCATCCATGTGGGTAAGGTTGTAATCGAAAGCGGCACTCCGCCTAAATATTTGCGTAGATCTCGTAGTTCTTCTGAATATGCATCCAGCTGGCTTGTCGGACAGTCAAAGTCAATTTCCAGGGCGACCGGATCGACTCCATTCTCTCTGGCAGTTTCAATGGCTTTTGAAACCCAGATTTTGAAACCACTATTGAACGATCGAGAAACATTATACTCTGGAGCTAAGTTCAAACGTAAGGCCAATACCGCCGGCAGTGCCCTCAACTTGAGCGCATTATAATCAATGTCCGCTTGAAAGTAATCCAAACCATCTGCGGGGTGAAACTCAGCAAAGAGCACGGTCAGACCATCAATATTTTTCGTATTCTCTAGGACTGAAGCCTTCACTCTAGCATCCCATACTCGTTGCCAGATATACGCTTTCTGCTCCATTTTTGCACTCATCCAGCACAGAGATGCTAAGAAGAGGGTAATGAAATACAGCAAACGCAACATATTCAAAAGCGATAGATGACACTCATGAATACATCAAGTGTAGTCACTCTCGTGTGAATAAGTTTCAGTGTATTCCTGTAGTTACAAAAAAAGCCTAGAGCATTAGGTCTCGGCTTTTTGAGAAACTGAAAATCGATTAAGGAATGATTGGAAGCGCAGCGGGCACGATGCCGATGATGACAGTCCCAACAACAAGCGCACCGAGTAGAACGCGATCACTCATGTTAAAGGGGGCCTTGACGTCATGTATGACTTCATCGGAAGCATTACCGAAATAGCATTCACGCACCCATCCGAAGTAATAGTAAATCGAGATCACGACACCGAGCACTGAAATGCCAAGTAGTCCAAAGAGCTCTGCCTGGAAAGCCGCAACGAAGAGGAATAGTTTTCCGATAAATCCTCCCAATGGTGGAATACCGGCTAAAGAACCCAGACCACACGCAAGAATGCCACCTAAGAACGGGCGCTTACGGGCAAGGTTCTCATAGTCGTCCAATTCCTGATTGGCATCGTCGGATCCCGCCAAATGCGTCATTACACCGAAGACGGCAAACGAAGCCAGTAGATAGGTCACGAGATAAAAGATGACTGCATAGGGTGCCCACGCAACGCCTCGCATCGCGGCAATTACGCCGACGAGTATGTAGCCCGCATGTGCGATACCGGAAAGTCCCATTAGACGCTTCACGTTGCGTTGTGTGACCGCGGCGAAGTTGCCGAATAGAATCGTTGCAGCGGCAACAAATGAAAGCACTGGCACTAGCAAACCTTGCAGACCCATGAAAGGTCCAGTGACAAGTTGCAGAAGGACGATGAATCCGGCAGCCTTCGACGCAACAGCAAGATAAGCTGTCACCGGAGTCGGCGAACCTTGATAAACATCTGGCACCCAAATCTGGAAAGGAACCGCGCCGATTTTAAAGCAGATACCAGCAATCACCAACAATGCTCCAACACGCACGAGTAAATTGTCCGAATTTAGAGCAATGAAATTCCGCAGCTCATCAAAGTTTAACGCATCTTGGCTATTGAATGCCAACTCGGGGTTACCGGCTACGCCATACAACAGCACAATGCCAAAGAGCAAAATCGATGAGCTCAAGGCGCCCATTACCAAATACTTTAAACCCGCTTCAAGCGACAGTGAGCTGCTGCGGCAATACGCCACCAATACATAGAAGGCAACTGTCACAGTTTCGAGTGCCACAAACAGCATGACGAAGTTCGAGCTCTGCACGAGTAGCATCATCGCGGCGGATATGATGATCACTAAATGGTAAAACTCTGTCTTCGGTAGTTGCTGCTTTGAGAGGTAAATGTGTCCCAGGTAACAAACTAAAATAGAGCATACTAAGAAGAAGCCGCGCATGAATTGCGTGATATCCGTCTGGTATATCATGCCGCTGAAATAGCTTTTTGATTCAAAGCCAATGTAGCTGCCAGCCGTCATCGCAACGACGAGAACAAAAAGCTGCCCCCAAAGTGCAAGGCGCGGGATCAGACCATGGCTCTTCTTTGGTAAAACCATTTCAGCGCCGAGTAAGCCCAAGGCCAATACGGCGAGCATGATTTCGGGCATGATGATTGCCCACTGATTATTCGCGGTATAACCGCGGAGAAATTCTGCTAGAAGATCGTTCATTAGTGTGACACCTCCTTATGGGTCTCCTTAGACGGTATAGCACTCACCTCGTGATGTGGCAGTGTATCTACAGTTGGATAAATTTCAGCGAGTTCACGGTTTGCGTCGTCGGAAAGAATACGTGGGAAAATGCCTACAATGACCAGGGCTGCGATGAGGATGCCCGCGGGCAATTTCTCAAACCCCTTCAAGTCTTCGATGGTGCCGCCATTCAGTTGTGCCTCGAACTCTTCCTTCGGCTGACCGAAGAAAATATTTGCCACTGCACGCAGCCCGTAGATTGCGGAAATGATAATGCCAATGGCAGCCGGTGCGACGATCCAGCGTGTTTTTTCTACTTCAGCCAAGGCAGCGAAGATTGTAAACTCACCCCAGAAATTACCAAACCCGGGGAGACCGATGCTTGCCATCGTTGCTGCGACGAAAAATGCCGCCAAGACCGGAGCCTTAGTTGCCAATCCACCCATTTTGGAAAGGTCAAATGTCTGACTCCGATGGTAGATGCAGGTAGATAGCATGAAGAGCAAAGCAACTGAAAGGCCGTGCGCGACCATCATAAGCAGTGCCCCACCCACGCCGACGATTGAGAAAGTTGCGATGCCGAGGAAGGCATAGCCCATGTGCATGACAGAACTATAACCGAGCATCATCTTGAGATCCTTCTGTGCCATCGTCACTAAACCGATGAAAAGAATATTACACAGCGCGAGACCAACGATCCAAGGGAACCAATGCGCGGCTCCTGCAGGTAACAACGGTGCGGATATTTGCAAGAGACCGTAGAGACCGAATTTCTTCAATACACCCGCATGTAGCATGGCTGCGCCAGAAGGAGCGACTGCGTATCCCTTTGGTGCCCACGAGTGAAATGGGAAGAGCGAAACTAGTATACCAAAACCGAAGAGTAAGAGCGCGAAGATGTTATTCTGCACCGTTTCGGAAAGTGGTTGCGCCAACAGGTATTGACGGAGTTCCAATAACGAGAACGAGTCCACCCCACTTTGCACGTAGAGTGCGATCAAACCGAGTAAGGAAAGCAATGCGCCCAGTGTTAGGTAGATCGTCATTTCGATCGCTGCGCTCCGACGACCAGCCCCACCCCAAATGCCGATCATGATGAAAGTCGGAATTAGTGCGAACTCGTGGAAGAAGTAAAAGAAGAAGATATCGACCGAAGCAAAGGTGCCCATCAAACCGCCCAGCATAAACAGCAAGAGTGCGAGATAGAGGTGCAAGCGTTCCGCGTTGGAATACATGGCATACAGACCTGCCGCAAAGCCGACTGTGCCAGCGAGTAAGAACAATGGCATGGATATGCCGTTCAGACCTAAGTGCAGATAAATACCGATGCTTTCCAAGCCGGTTGGCATGCGCATTTCGAAATTGTAGTCTCCGACGAGCGAGGGCTCGAAAAGACTGTATAACATCAAACCGATAATCAGAGGCCAACCGAAGCCAAAGGCACCGATTGCTCGCAAGGTATTGATATGGAAGCGGCCACCAAAGAGCAAGATGACACCCGCGATAAGCGGGGCGAGAATCGCCGCAAGGAGGAAAAGTGAAGTTGTATCGTAGTGTCCCATCTGAACAAAAATTAGAAAGCTTTCAAAACCCCGGTGGCAACGACCCAGAAAAAGATCAACCCGGCAAGGAACCAATAAACATAACCATGGATGCTACCCACGTGCTGCGATTTCGAGCACATGCCGATGAGTCCCACGAGACCAGCACTGCCACGAACGAGGACACCCTTGATCACAAACACATCCAGCACGCTCAATAAGCCGGCAAAACGTTGTTGGATTTTGGCGACATAATAACCGTAGATTTCATCAAACCAAAGGCGGTCTTTAAGGAATCCATAAACAGGTGCTGCCCTCTTTTCGAGTTGGTCTTCAGTGGCACCTTTGCCGTAGAAAAGAAGCGAACCAAGCAAGCCAACAATCCAAGCGGCACTGCCGAGAATGAGCACTAAATGGTGCTTGTCCGCATAACCAGCAGCATTGTGAAGTTTGACTTCATCGAGGTGAATGATGTGGCCAAGTTGCTCAGGCCAGAATTGTAGCCAACCGCCAGTCACGGAAAGCACTGCCAAAACGATAAGTGGCAGTAACATCGTGAACCCACTTTCGTGCGCGTGTGATGCAGCGTCTGACTTCGGCTTGCCGAAAAAGACGATCCAAACCAAGCGACCCATATAACCAGCGGTCAAGAAGGCACCACCTGTCAGCAGAAAGAAAAGCAGTGTTCCATCGAGTCCAGCAGCGATCAAAATCGCATCTTTGGAATAGAAGCCGGAGAAACCATACACGCCGCAAAGCGCTAAGACGCCGAGCACGAAAGTAATGGAAGTGATCGGCATCTTTTTGAATATGCCACCCATCTTGAAAATGTCCTGCTCGTGGTGGCAGCCATGAATGATCGAACCCGCACCTAAGAACAACAATGCCTTAAAGAAGGCGTGTGTGATCAAGTGAAAGAGCGCGATGCCGGGAAAGCCCAATCCGAATGCAGCTGCCATATAGCCTAGCTGCGATAGCGTGGAGTAAGCTAAGATTTTCTTAATATCATTTTGACCGTAAGCACAGAAGCCAGCATAGACCGCAACCGATGTGCCGAGGATGCCAATGCCGCCAAGCACGCTCTCGGGGAAGAGGAAGGCGATACGGATAAGGAAATACACACCTGCCGCGACCATGGTCGCAGCGTGGATCAGTGCAGAAACCGGAGTCGGGCCTGCCATCGCATCGGGCAACCAAACATGTAGAGGGAATTGCGCAGACTTACCGATGAATCCACACATCAAGCAGGCAGCAATCACTGCATTCACTAGATCTGCATTGGCAGCAACGATCCCGTGCATCTCACTGATATTAGTTGTGCCAAAGTGCCAGTAAGCGTAAACGATACCGACCAAGAACCCAAGGTCACCGATACGGTTAACGATGAAAGCTTTCTTAGAAGCGGCTGCCGCTTCTTCAGTATCCAAGTAGTGCCCGATCAACATGTAGGAGCTAAAACCAACGAGCTCCCAGAAGACGAAGATCATGATCAAGTTGTCCGCCAGAATGATACCCAGCATAGAGAACATGAAAATCGAAAGTCCGCCGAAGAAACGTGCGCGTGCTTTGTCGTCGGCCATGTAACCGAGACTGAAAACATGGATCAAGAAGCCGACAAAAGCGACCATCGTCAGCATTGTCGCAGCCGTGCCGTCAAAGAAGAAGCCCATCGACACATTGAAGTTGCCGAATGTCAGCCAGTCCCATGATGCGACGACCGACCCTGTTCCCATCTCACGAATGGCGAAAAGCGAAAAGATGAAGATTGCAGCAGCAGCAACGACGGAGATTGTCGATGCGATCACGCCACGTCGGCGGAAAAAGAATGTGATCAGAGCGGCAGAAAGCAGCGGTGCAAGTAATGCGGCGAGAAGTGATTGAGTAGCGGTCATGGTATTACTTAGCGACTCAGAGCGTTTAATTGATCAACCATCACAGACTGACGGCGACGGAAAAGTGCAACGATGATGGCAAGACCTAATGCAACTTCCGCAGCAGCCACCGTGATAATAAAAAAGACGAAAAGGTTACCGTCCATCGTTCCGTTGTAGCGGGAGAAAGCGACTAGCGCGAGATTCACCGCGTTGAGCATGAGCTCCAACGACATGTAGATGACGAGTGTATTCTTTCGCAAAATTACCCCGAGCAGCCCGATTGCAAAGAGCAATCCGGAAACAAGGAGAAAGGCATTCAGTCCGACAGTCATTTGGAAATGGGATTTAAATATTAAGAATTTTCTTCGTGTTTTTTAGAGACGACGATGACGCCGATCATTGCGGCCAGAAGAAGGAATCCAGTCACTTGGAAAGGCAGCATGTATTTGGAAAATAAACTGTAGCCGAAGGACTTCGACGAAGTGGTAAATGGAATGCCAACGCCCTCGCCTGTTGGATTTTCGAGAACTGGCATCAAGCCTGGTTCAGGTAAATGATTCGCTCCCGCAAATGCACTGCAGACCAAGATCGCAACAAGCGCAAAACCGATGATCGCAGCTCCGAGTGTTAACTTATCTTTGAAGTAGCTACCCTCACTCTTATCCACGTCCAAGAGCATAATAATGAAGAGAAACAAAACCATGACCGCCCCCGCATAGACCAATACTTGAAGAATCGCGAGGAAGTAGGCTTCCAATAATACAAAGAGCGCAGCAGTGCCGACGAAAGAAACGATCATACACATCGCACCGTTCACAGCGTTCGGGCTGACCACCATTAACAGGGCGGACACCAAAACGATCGCGGCAAAAACGTAAAATAGTATATCTAACATGGAGAATTAGGAATTTAGAGATGAGAAATAAGAAATGTATGTATCGGGAGTTAACATGAGTTGTAGTCAGATGAATTTCTTAAGTCTTAAGTCGTATTTTTGATTTCTTTAGTGCGCATTGCCGGCGGACTCGGCTGCTTTCTTTTTATCCCACTTGAGATGCTTGTCAGGCAAAGTGCCCCCAAGCTCATAAAGTTTTGCTTTGTTGTTCACCATCTCCTCACGGCTATATCCGGAAAGTGAGAAAATATCTTGTAGGAAAATCGCTTCTTCAGGGCAGACCTCTTGGCAAAGACCACAGTAGATGCAACGGAGCATGTTGATGTCGAATTCCTTCGGTGCTTTTTCAACGTGTGCACGATCTGGCTCAGCCTCGGCATCGATTTCACCTGGAGTGATTCGGATCGCTTTGGGTGGACAGACGAATTCACAAA
Source organism: Opitutales bacterium (assembly GCA_030729385.1). GTDB lineage: Bacteria > Verrucomicrobiota > Verrucomicrobiia > Opitutales > Coraliomargaritaceae > JBPOFY01. Next base: position 66,522 of record JANQXM010000021.1, read on the forward strand.
GCTGGCAAGAAACGCATTTCTCACGACCATTGGGATCTTTGACCAAAGTCGGCACACCGCGATAGTTATTAGGAATGACTGGGCGCTCTTCTGGGTATTGAAGCGTCACGCCCTTCTTCAGCATTGTGCCGAAGGTCGTCTTCAAGCCACCAATAATTTGCGGAATGAATGTCTTTTCCGCGAAGGTCAGTGGTTTTCTTTCGAGAACTTTTGTTTTGGCCATATTAGTTGCGGGTAAAGTGATCGTAAGCGGCGATGATCAGTGTGTTGAACACCAAGTTGCCAATTGCGAGTGGTAGAAGGATCTTCCAACCAAGGCTCATGACTTGGTCGTAGCGGAAACGCGGTAAAGTCCAACGCACCCAGATAAAGAAGAAGATCATGAAGAAGACTTTGCTCATGAACCAGAGCACGGACAGGACTGTGCCAAAAACGTTGTCAGACCATGGATCAGCGATGCCAGGTAGGAAATTCCATCCACCTAAGAAGAGGCAGACGAAGAGCGCGGAGCCCATGATGACGTGAGCATACTCTGCCACGAAGAAGAGACCGAATTTGAAACAACCGTATTCTGTATGGAAACCACCAACGAGGTCAGTTTCCGATTCCGCCATATCGAATGGCAAGCGATTGGTTTCCGCAAATACTGCGACGAGGAAAATCAAAGCGGACAATGGCTGCCAAATGATCAGCCAGAGTGACTGTTGCGATTGGACCACTCCGAAAAGGCTAAGACCATACTCAGAACCCGGTGCCGAGCTCCACATGAAGACGGGCAAAATCGCCAAGCCCATTGCAAGCTCGTAAGAAATCATCTGCGCGGACGAACGAATCGCACCGAGGAATGGGTATTTACTATTCGAAGACCAGCCGGCCAGAACGATACCGTAAACTCCAAGTGATGACACCCCGAGAATGAAGAGGATGCCGACATCGATGTTAGCCAACACGAGTGGCTGCACCACTCCTGCAGGGTCAACATAGCGACCAAACGGTAGCACAACCATCGTGGTCAATGCTGGAGCCAAAGCGATGATCGGCGCCAAATAGTAATACCCAACTTTAACGTGACCAGGTATGATTTCTTCTTTGAAAAGAAACTTCAGACCGTCGGCTGCGGGTTGAAAGATACCTAGACCGGTTAGCAAGTTGCCCAAGATCGGAATGTGTCCGACGAGGGGGATACGCGTGCGGTTCGGTCCGACGCGACCTTGGATCCAACTGGAGACTTTACGCTCGGCGAGCACAGAGTAACTGCACAGCCCCATGAACACGGAGATCATGGTCAGCGAAAACGCGATGGGAAGAAGCATGGCAAGTATGTCCATATTGGAAAGTCTGCTTAAGCTCCGGCGGGAGTTGCATGCGCCTCCTTAAACGCGACGGGGTCGAACTTTAAGTTTTTAGTTTCCACAAAAGGTATATCCAAGAAAGCTTTGGCATCTAACGCGAGGCCTTCATCCGGGATGCCGCGCCAACGTAGCGAATCTTCGAACTGGCTGATTGATTTAGCGATGTATTCCCAAGCCACATCAATTGTAATGGCAGCGGGCTTCTCATCGTTCAGAGAAGCTGCGACCTGCTCCAAAACGGAAAAGTCAGAAGTCACTCCGCTTGGACCAGGGACTGCTGCTTTAAAGCGTTGTAAGCGGAAGGACTGATTGATGAATGTGCCGTCCTTTTCAAAGACTGAAAGCGATGGCAGCACCACAGCTGCACCTTGGCTCGTCTCATTCGCATGTGTGCCGACGTAAATGACTTTCACCTGACTCAGGGCGTCTGCAGGGATTCCCAATTTGGTGACGTCTTCATTCACGACGAACAATGTCTTCACCGCACCGGAGTTGATCTCACGGGCAATTGCTGACAACTCAGCTTCCGGAAGTGAATCGATCAAACCAGTGACCAAGGCACCGCGTAAGTTCGGTGTGCGATCTTCAGATTGGAGAATGCCATCAGCACTGTCGTAATGGCTGACGAGCGCCACTTTTGCACTACTGCGATCCGCTATGGCTTTGTAATAAAATTGTTCTTCGACGGAGCTGTGTGCTGAACCAATCAATGCAGCATCGCCTGCTTTGAGAAGCTCCGCAGCGGCGACAGCGGCTTGCGTAGGTGTTTTGTGGACACCGTCGATCGTGTAATGAGTTAAACGATCATCTGCATCGATCGACTTGAAAAGCCCACGACCAGAATCCGTCATCCAAGTGTCATTCACCGCATCATTACGACGTGGCGTGACACGATAAATTTTTCCTTCGCGGCTCCAGATCTCAGTATTCGCTCCGACACTGCTCTCCGTGCAAATACTATGTGTGCGCTTGAGGAACCATACGCGCATCTTAAAACGGAAGTCCGTGCTGGTGAGTGCACCAACCGGGCAGATGTCTACCGTGTTTAAAGAGTAGTTGTGCTCCAGCTCTTTGCCGGGGTAGCAAGTGAGCGTTGAGTAAGTGCCACGATCTACGAAACCGAGCACGTCGTCGTTGGCGATTTCCTTACTGAAGCGAACGCAACGAGAACAAAGAATGCAGCGTTCGTCATCGAGTGTAACACGTGGTCCGAGCTTTGTGCGCTTTGGCTTAACGTTCTTCTCTTCAGTGAAACGACTGTAACCACGACCATGTTCTGCCGAAAATTCTTGTAGGCGACACTCCCCTGCTTGGTCGCAAATCGGGCAATCCAGCGGGTGATTGATCAAAAGAAACTCGGTCACACCGTTGCGTGACTCTTTGACCATCTCAGAATTTGTGCGGATGTGCATACCTGGGGCAGCATTGGTTGCGCAGCCAATCGTCGGTTTTGGCATCCAGCCGATCTTTTGCGTTCCATCATCATCAAGGATGGCTTCGCCAGTGGCACGGTCACGCATCGGCATGCCCATTTCGACCATACACATGCGGCAGTTGCCTGCGATGCTGAGCTTCGGGTGGTAGCAATAGTGTGGCACTTCCTTGCCCTTACCCACCATCTTCACGGCTTCGATGATGTTGGTGCCTTTCGGCACATCTACATCCTGCCCATCGATGTTGATGGTGATATTTTCGACAATGTTTTTGATCTCCATGGTCTTAAATCAAAGTTGTTTTCGTGGCAGCGGCTTTGCCTTCTTTGCGACGGGCTGCTTGTTCGCGAGCTTTCTGGACAAACTCGTCTTTAAATTTTGCGATAAAACTCTGCACTGGCCATGAGGCCGCTTCACCGAAAGCGCAAATCGTGCGACCTGCGATTTGATCGGCGATATTCTTGAGTAAGTCGGCGTCTTCCTCGCGAGCCTCGCCGTCGACCATGCGTTGTGTTACCTTACGCATCCAGGGCACACCTTCACGGCAAGGCGTGCATTGACCACAGCTTTCATGGGCGTAGAAATAGTTAATGTTCGCAAGGGCCTCGACCATATCGGTCGAATCATCCATCACGATCACCCCACCCGAACCGGACATCGAACCGACAGCCATTAGGCTATCGAAGTCCATCGGGATATCTTCAATGCCCCAGTCAAACTCTGTGCCGTCCTTTAGTTTACCGGTAAAACGCTCATCGGCTCGTAGAATTTTTGCAGACGAACCGCCGGGAATGACTGCCTTGAGTTTACGTCCTGGCTTGAGACCACCGCAAACATCGTAAATCAATTGACCGAGTGTCACCGCTGAACAAGGAAACTCGTAGTAGCCCGGTTTTTCAACGTGCCCGGAAACGCACCAAATACGTGTGCCGGTGTTGCCAGGTGTGCCGATTTGGGCAAAGCCTTTACCGCCTAGTTCGATGATGTGTTTCACATCACAAAGCGTTTCCACATTGTTCACGATGGTTGGGCATTGATAGAGTCCCAAGGCTGCGGGAAAATACGGAGGCTTAATGCGTGGATTGGCGCGATTACCTTCGATTGATTCGATCAAGCCGGTTTCTTCGCCGCAAATGTAAGCGCCTGCACCACGGTGAACGATGATATCGCAGGAGTAACCAGAACCGAGGATGTTATCACCAAGCAGGTTCTTTTCGCGGGCCTCTTCGATCGCGCGTTCAAGGATTTTGTAACCTTGGAAAAACTCACCACGGATATAGATGAAGGCGAGTTTCGCCTGAATCGCAAAAGCGGAACACATCATGCCCTCGATCAATTGATGCGGATCCTGATGCACAATTTCACGGTCCTTGAAAGTGCCCGGTTCGGACTCGTCACAGTTGCAAACAAGATAGATTGGTTTGCCAGACTTGCGGTCGAGAAACTTCCATTTCATCCCTGCAGGGAAACCAGCTCCGCCACGTCCACGGACACCAGACTCCAAGACTTCGGCGCAAATATCTTCGGGCTTCATCGTGACAGCCTTCTTCAGTTGCTCGTAGCCACCATGCTTGATATAGCAGTCGATATCGTTGGTGTAGCCCGGCTCGTCAATGTGCTTAAAAATAAGCCTTTGTTCTTGTATAGCCATGAGTTCTAGATTTCGCCGTTTTTAATTTTTTCTGCAAACTCGGACGCTTTGTCCGGGCTGATGTTTGTGTATTCGTCTTCGCCGACCATGACGACGGGCGCTTTACCGCAATCCGCATGGCATTCGACAAACTCCAACGTGACTGAACCGTCTTCGCTGGTATGCCCGACTTTACAATTAAAAGCTTCCTCCAATTTCTTGCAGGTTTGGTAGGCTCCGGCGAGCGCACAAGGCAACGTGCGGCAGACGCGGACATGATGCTTGCCCGTAGGCTCTGTGCGAAGCATCGGATAGAAAGTAACCAGTTCGAGAATGTTGATCGGCTGCAAGTCTAGGCGGTTAGCGATCCACTCCATGGCCTCATTCGAAAGGTAGCCCTGGTCTTCTTGCACCAAATGGCAAAGCGGCAAGGCAGCACTCTTTACCGTCGGATAGCGCGGCACGAGCTTGTCGATTTTTTCGATTGTTTCGGGTTTTAAATTCATCGGTTCAGCTTTTCAGCGTTTCAAATTTTCTAGCGGTCACACTCTCCCATCACGAAGTCGAGCGAGCCAAGGATGACGGTGATATCCGTCAGGTAGTGGCCGGGGATCAACTTATCAAGGATACTCAAATTACAAAATGACGGACCACGGATCTTCAAGCGGTATGGCACGCCCCCACCCTTGGAAACGACGAAGAAACCAAGTGCCCCTTTTGGGTTTTCAGCTTCGAAGTAAACTTCGCCGGCTGGCACTTGTGGGCCTTCAGTCACGATCATGAAGTTTTGGATCAACTCCTCCATGCTGGTCAGCACCTTCGCCTTGTTTGGAGCAAAGATCTTCTTTGCATCTTCAGCGTAGTATGCGCCTTCCGGGAATTGGTCGATACATTGACGAACGATTCGCACACTTTGACGAATCTCTTCTGCACGCATTAGGTAACGATCGTAACAATCGCCGTTGGTGCCGATCGGTACATCAAAATCATATTTTTCGTAGCCAAGGTAAGGTTTGTCCTTACGTAGATCGAGATCCACACCACAAGCTCGCAAATTCGGACCGGTGATGCCGTATGCAATCGCATCTTCTTTCGAGATAGCGCCAACACCGACTGTGCGGTCCATGAAGATACGATTACGTGTGAGCAACTTGTCGACTTGATCCAGCACGGGCAAAACACCCTTACAGAATTCAAGCACGCGACCGAGCCAACCTTCAGGAATGTCTCGAGCGACACCACCGATACGCGTATAGCTGGTGGTGAAACGAGCGCCGGTTAACTCTTCAAACAAAGTATATAACTTTTCGCGTTCTGTGAACGTGAACATGAACACCGTCCATGCACCCGCATCCATGCCGTAAACGCCCACTCCGAGGAGGTGTGAGGAAATACGGGCCAACTCGCAGCACAGCACACGAATCGATTGGCAACGCTCAGGCACTTCTAGGGCAGCCAATTTTTCCACCGCCATCGCATAAGCGACGTTATTGGCCAAAGGTGCTAGGTAGTCCAATCGGTCCGTGTAAGGCACAAACTGATTATAAGTCATATTTTCGGCAATTTTCTCATCGCCGCGGTGTAGGTAGCCGAGCACTGGCTCACACTTTTTGACGACATCGCCGTCGAGCTCCATCATCAAGCGAAGCACGCCGTGTGTAGTCGGGTGAGAAGGTCCGACGTTCAGCGCCATGGTCTCACCTTGCAGCTCAGTTTCGAGCTCGCTTGCGCGTGCATTGACGTCACCGATTGTTATTTCTTTGGTAGTGGCCATGGGAAATTATTTAACGGGTTTCTCCTTCTTTTCAGTCCAACTCTCGTCCTTAGCGCGAGGCTCTGTTTGGCTCATGGGCCCATCTCCAGAAGAAGTGAACGGTCCGCCCATCATCGGTGCAGGTAAGACGCTGGCTCCTGTGACTTCGGCGACATCGTCCGCTGGAAGCGGTGTTTCGATACCGGCAAGTGGAAAATCTTTGCGCAACGGGTGATACGGATAGCTGTCCCACATCAAGATGCGGCGTAGATCAGGGTGCCCCTCGTAAGTGATCCCCATCAAGTCGTAAGTCTCACGCTCGTGCCAGTTGGCCGCGGGATAGAGTCCGGTCAAGGATGGTAGTGCCGGATTGATATCATCCGTGCAGTCCGCAGCGATACGGATGTATTCGTGCTTCGTAGTCGAAAGAAAGTGGTAAATGCCGGTGAAGCGCGGGCTTTGCACGTCCCAGTCCACCGCAGTCACGTCGATCAGCATATCGTAGCCGAAGTCGTCGCGCAGCGCCGAGCAAAGCTCGATAAGCTTATCTGCCGGGCAATTCAATGCCAGATGATCAGACGACGCTCTTTCTGTTAAGAAATCAAAGCGCTCTGTTAATTGAGCCAAATCGCTCTCAGCCATGGTTTAGCTTTCCTTTCCTGCTCCAGCCGATTCAAGCGAATAGGCCTTTCGGGCGGTCAAGTTTTTAGCCGAATTCTCACGGCCAATCTTGTCCTGCAATTTAATCATCGCGTCGAGTAACGCTTCCGGACGTGGCGGACAGCCACTTATATAAACATCTACGGGGATAATACGGTCCACGCCTTGTAAAGTCGCATACGAGCGATACATGCCGCCCGTGCTCGCACAGGCTCCCATCGCGACCACCCATTTTGGCTCGGCCATTTGGTCGTAAATACGACGCACAACTTCGGCCATTTTATAGGTCACGGTGCCGGCAACGATCATACAATCGGCCTGACGAGGTGAAAATCGCATCACTTCCATCCCGAATCGGGAGATGTCGAAGCGTGATGCGCCAGCGGCCATCAACTCGATCGCACAGCAAGCCAACCCCATTGGCATCGGCCAAACGGAGTGCTTTCGAATCCAATTAATGACAGCATCTGCTTGAGTGACAATGATTTCACCCTCTACTTTGCTATCGTAGGCTACGTTTTGATTTTGCATGTTGATTTCAGTGCCGGTTAATGGGCGTCCTAAAACGCTCAGAACTTAGTTTGGACGCTATGCCATGCAAGCTACAATTTGACTTTGTGACACTTGAATGGCGCGATTCGTGATATGACAGGCGAGATTCGTGATATGAGATGCGAGAATCATGTTGCGAGCTGCCTAATATCTCTAATTCTCAACAAGCATATATCCGTCCCCTTCTTCCAGCTTTACACATTCCTGATCAATTTCAGCGTTTCAGCATTTCAGTTATCAGCATTTCAGCCTTTTAAAACATGCCCACCTACGTTTACCAAGAAATCCTCCCAGACGGTTCAGACGGCGAAGCCTTTGAATACATCCAACGCATGGCCGACGATCCAATGAAGACCCATCCACGAACCGGCAATCCGGTCCGCAAAGTCTTCCACGCCCCCAACGTATCGAGCAAATACACCGAAGGCGCGACCAAGAACAAATTGACCGACGAAAACGTCGAAAAACACGGCTTCACTCGCTACGAAAAAGACAAAGTCACCGGTCGGTATCATAAGACCGCCGGCAAGGACAAGCGCGCCCCCGATGTCGTGGATGCCAACAAGCTAAAAGAGATCCAAAAGAACGGACTGGTGTAAGCCTCGCTCAGCCGTTATAGCTTGGAAGTTGGCAGGATGCTGGCAAACTGATTTAGAGGCAAAATGATGCGACTGGATCGCGACGGAGGCAGTCCAAGGTTTTGGTATTTAGTATAATGTAGCCACGTCACTCTGTGACGTGATCGTCAGCATAGTCTATATCAGCTAAAACAAAACACGGCAGGAGACTGCCGTGGCTACAATATTAAGTCAGGCTGTATATTTCGTCTCTTCGCACCCAATATCACCACTTCAGGAACTTCGCATTTGTCGGAATCAAAAAGTAACGTTTTCCAGGGAAATCAACTCTTCCTAAAAGCGTGACAACTTCTCGATCCTAGAGTTTAAAGGCAATGGACCGTTGCTCAACGCGTCTAACATGAACCCCGACCCCTCAATTCCCACACAAACCAAATCCGTCAAATGCGTCATTCAAGGACGCAGATAACACTGATATACAGAAGAGTGAACCCAGATTTTTAACCGCTTAATCACGCTTAATGAACGTTTAACCAGCACGACGAAAGAGATCTCATTTTAAGCGTAAATTAAGCGTGATTAAGCGGATCCAGCTCCGCTGGCCTCTGGGAATATTTAAATTGAAGGAATCCACGTTCTAACCAGTCTGAACGAATCTAAAAAGTCCCACTGAAATGAACCTTAACCCCATCGAATCGTCGAACCTCATTGCACTCCCCTATGGTATATCCAGGCGCGGTGATCAACTCCGTTCGTGCCTCACTCCGTGAGCACGCTCTACGTTAGGTTAAGAATTTATGAGCGCTCCAGTAGTCCACCACCAACAAAACCGGTGTATGCGCCGCTTCAACGACGCGGGAGCGGTTAGTCAACAGCAAGCGGCGACACTGGATGAGATCGGAACAGGCGATTCTCCAGTGCTTCGTTATTTGCAGTCACGTGGTGTAATTGTCGAAGCGGGCATAGGACGGTTTTACCTCGACGTCGAAGCGGAGCATAGATTCCGTCGATCGCGGTTGGTTTTTACGGTTACAGTGATTGCTGTAGCTCTAGCGATTCTCGCGGTGGTTGCCCTTGCAACAGGAAGAACCTAACAAGACGCTGCATCCAACGGCGGGCAACGTCCTTCTTTGAATTCGGGCTTTCCTCCCCGCCGTGGATGAGCTAGATGTTCTCAGAAATGGAATTAACTCAGGACATTTTAATACAGTCGCTGAAACATATAGTGCGAACGGCTGATGAGATGTTAAATGCCGAAGAAATGAATGGTGACGCCCTACTTCGTTTAGAACGAGAGGTCTTTAATATTCAGAGGAATTAGATGACTTTACGGAAACGAATAGTCTTTTAATCGAAGCTGTTCGAGGGATACACATCCGAATGGATCGATCAGCACTAGACAAGGAACAGAATGGTTTTAGGACATTCATATTGGACCTTCTTCCTCATCATATCGGTATGTATTTTAGAGCCGAGGATCAGCAAGAAATCGCACAAGTAATCCACGATATCAAAGGTCAGGTCGACCATGCCTTATTCACGCTAAAGATATAGAGTTGATTCTATCGCAGCTATTGATTAGCCGGGAGTGCTCCGAAATGTGCTTAATGGTTATGGCCATGATGACTATGCTCAGGATGACTATTTGCGGGAGCGATTACAGGGCTCACATCACCTGGATTGAAGCGTAACAAATACTGGACTTCCAAGATGCTTTCGAGTGTGCGGATACGCTCTAAAATGATGTTCTTCTGGGCGTAAGGATCGTTGGGGAGTTCTGAGTATAATTCACGCAGGTAGTCGTAGGCTTCGCGGTCGAGGCCTTGCCTCCTTAGGAGCTCGGCGTAAATCCGTGCGGCGAAGTATGGCGCATTGGGCATCTTGGATGTTTTCAGAAACCAATCGGCGGCGTTGGGAATATCCTTTAAGCGGTTGAGGTAAATCTGTGCGACTTCGACCACGAGCTTGGGCTCGTCGGGATGGAACTCGCGCGCCTTTTCTAAGAAGATAAAGGCCTGTTCAGCTTGTTCTCGATTGATTTCATCTTGGCGGGAATCCGGCACCTCGGAGTAGCCCCCTTCTTCTCTAATGCGCCAATTAGGGACATCGTAAGCGATCATACGGGCTCCGTTGAACCAGAAAAAGCTTTGGCGCGGGTCCAGAGTTGTGGAGAGCCGGATCATCGCATCGAGCTTGGTGCGGTCGCGACGCTCCCAAATGGTATTTACTCGAATCCACATGAAATCGGCCATAATCGCGCGAAACCCACCGAGCACGCCGACGACGAGTCCCTGCCCTAGTGAGCCTTCAATGCCTTCTAAGTTGAGCTCTGATTGCCCAGATTTCACCACTTGCCACGCGGGTGACTCAATCGGGCGTAGCAGCGCGCCGACAAAGATCAGGACTAGCAAGACGACTACGATGCGACGCAGACGTATAACTAATGGATGCTCTATGAATGAACCTTCGTGCATGGCACTAAATCTCTCGACGGCGGAAATTCACATGAGCGAGTAAGACGAAAACAACGGTATAGATCAGACCATACCCGACAATCTGCAGGATCGTCACCGCTGGGATCGGCGCCTTCACATTGAAGACCAATTGATCACCGATATTGAACAGTTGGAAATTCGGAAAGATCAAACCGAGGAATTGCACTAACCAGCGACCAATACCCGCCTCCATCGTCGAATAGGCATCACGTGCGATGTATTGCAGTTGGCAAATGATCAGCACGAAGAAGGACACGACGATGGTGTAGAGGTTGGTGTTCGAAAAACTGGCAATGAACAGCGTGATCGCTGTCAGCACCCCAAACTTCATCCATTGGAGCAGACCGAAGACGAAGATATCGCTATAATTGACCAAGCGTCCGTCGATAAACGCATCGCCGAGTCGAGCCATCAATTCTGTTTCCCGCCAGTAAAGCATACCAGCCAGCACGAGCGTGATGACTGCGGTGAAGCACAGCATGAGCATATGTGCCCCGAAAAACTTGCCAGCGAGGAACTCCAGCTTGTGGATCGGTTTCGCAAGCATTGTCAGCGCGGTGCGATTTTCTATTTCATTGAAAAACAACTGCGTGGTGGCGGTCACCGATAGGATCGAGCCAAAGAAGAACAGCGCTCCAAAGCCAAAATCAGTGATAAACTTCAGCTCATTGGTGCCGAAATCGAACTGTTGGAAGAAGGTGGAACTGGCAAGCAATGCGATGGAGATCAACAAGAGCGAGTTGAAGAACTTCTGGCGCACTGCTTCGAGGAAGGTATTACCCGCGATGAAGCGTAAGCGATTAATGGAATCAATCATGTTTGCCTCCCTGCTCTACTGTGTCGGTTGAATCGCTGCGGACCGCTTCTTGTTGCTGCACCTCTTTCAAAAAGAGCGCATCGAGACTGAGTCTTGGTTTTTCGACGCGGCACAGGCGCCCTCCCTCTGCCGTGATGGCTTGCTCGACTGCTGCGCGACCAGCCGGGCTGAGCCCTTCGACTACGAGTGACTCGGTATGCTGGTCCTGCACGAGGTCGTCGACCCGCCCTTCACGCACGAGCTTGCCGCGATGTAGGATCGCGACTCGATCGCAGAGCCCTTCGATTTGAGCTAGGAGGTGCGAGGATAGTAAAATTGTTTTCCCGCGTCGTTTGAGTTCGCGAATGATCTCAGCAATGGCGGCAGATCCCAGTGGGTCCACCCCTGCTGTGGGCTCGTCTAGGATGACTAGTTGCGGATCGTGGACCAGCGCTTGCGCGAGTCCGATGCGCTGGAGCATGCCCTTCGAATAAGTGCCCACGCGGCGATGCGTGGCTTCCGTCATGCCGACCAGCTCGATCACGGAATCGACTTGTTCCTTGATTTGGCTGCGTGGCACACCGCACACACGGGCGTAAAAACGGATCAACTCGCGACCAGAAAGGTAGCGGTAGAAATACGGTGCTTCCGGCAGAAAGCCGACACTGCGGCGCGCATCAACAGTATGGCTGGGTTTGCCATAGATCTGGCACTCGCCGACCGAGGCTTGCAGCAGCCCGAGAATGATTTTGATTGTCGTGCTCTTGCCTGAGCCATTGGGTCCGAGAAGCCCTAAGATCTCATTGTCGCCGACTTCAAGGTTTAGCCCATCGACGGCGCGCAGTTTGAGCCCGCGCATACCGACGGAGAAATCCTTCGTCAGTCCTTGAATACGTATCGCTGGAGTCGTCATAAATTACTGTAAAATGTGGAAATTGCTCGTTAAGCGTGGGCCAAAGTCGCTCTTTATTTCAGTTTCGCGAATATAATCAGAAAGTTCGGCGGCCACCTCCTGCTGGAACTGGGTGACTTCGCTCTCTTCGCCTTCGGCATAAAGATAGACGCGACCATCGACCAAATTCTGAACAGTTCCAGTCACTTCAAAGCCCTTGGCAACACTGATAGTTTGGTAACGGAAGCCCACGCCTTGCACGTGCCCCTCAAACCAGCATTTCATACGGAAGACATTGTCACTCATTTGGTTTTAAAAGATTAAGTAAGTCGATCTGTGCTCCAAAATGGTAGCAATCAGAATAAGCAGACAATTTATAAGTCGATCAGATACGAAAAGCAATTTCAGAAGAGTTGGAAAACGGGGTTGATTTTTAAAATATATGCGCACAGATTCTGCTTATCGGAAATTACCGAATTATATGAGCGAATCAAATTTTGATCATTCTGAAGGCGATTGGGACGAAGAGTTCACCAGTGAACCTAATTGGAGCGAGTCCCAATGGCGAAACTATCTAAAAGGTTCCGACCGTGACACCTCACGCTTTCTTTCTATCTACAACAGTGTAAAGGATAAGCCGAACCATCTCGACGAGGTGGCTACATTGATGGGTTGGGATGCAGAAGACATTTCCATGACTGATGATTTCACTTTCATGGAAAGTGATGACGAGTCAACGAATGCTGCTGAAGCCAACGAAGGTGCGCCTTATACGCTGCATCGCCACCCGGTGTTCGTGGTCACGCGCGCACTTTACCGCTATTTACATCAAAGCTGGGAGCATTATATGGCTCACAGCGAGAACCACATCTCTGCAACAGTCTGTTGGAAATACGCCAAAAGCCTGCACCAAGCAGAAATGAATGTGCTTTTATCCATACAGGCCCTCGATCTCGGTGATTTCGGTCTGTCAATTTGCCACCTCAAGAACAGCTTGAGTGCGCTTAACCAATCTTTAGCCCTGCTCAACCAGCTCACACACCCAAATCAGGAGTTCCTCGACGGTTTTCGTCGTGAAACCTGTATCCGGTTGTTTGATCTGCGTGAGCTTTGGATCCGGGTCATGGGAGACTGCCGTCACGAGTCTCAGCGTCGCCCAGGAGACAAGGACTAATCCGAGGACCACCGACGATGGCTGCAATTCGCCGCTTCTTTTTCCGGCTTTTCTGTTCCACACCTGAGCGTAAAGCACGACGTGCCCAACTCAAAGCCGCTAAAGGCGAAGATCACGAGCAATACCTTGCGCTCATGGCTAACTACGCCGACTTGGCACAGACCTACTTTGGTAGCACTGTCAGCGAACCCGCTGAAGTGCGTATAGCACGTGTCGAACAGGTCTTCCTAGGTCTGTGGCAGCACTTACGCTACGCGGAACGTCTATCTGATTTTGAATACATGCTGGCGAGTGCGCTGATTGAAAATGCACCAACTGACGGTGACATTCAATCATCAGAGGCATTGGTCACAAAGTTGCGCTTACTGGATCCAGGCACTCGTTTTGCCTACATCGCATATGCATTTGAAAACTGGCCGCTACGCTGGGTGGCACTTGTCATGCGTCAGCGACATCCTGCGATCCATCGCATAATATCCGAAGCGCGATGTGAACTTTGCGGTGTCAGTTGGCAGTCATTGAGCGATGAAGAGCGCGACTGTTTGGTTGCGTTCAGTGAAACCATGGACAAATCGCCAGACTTTAAAGTAAATAAGGAACTAAGCCAGCGCATCAGCCTTTTCCCACGTGTCACCGAGATCAAGGCAATGTGGTTGGAGTTGCGTCCCGAACTTGTCGAAGTCCGGCATCGCTATTTGCCCCAGCAAGCTGAGCGCGAACAGTTGTTAAAAAATGTCTATGGAGCGATTCTGGATGCTCCAATGAAACGCCCACCGATTGTGGATCGCATGGTCAACTCCGTCCACTTCTCGCGCCATCGTAAGATCGATGTCTCTTAGGCTGACGCCCTTGAGCAAGATCATCGATACAAGTCTGCAAATTCCAGGAGAATCGGTCCAATCACTCCTTGACCCGTGGCGCAAGCTGTTTCCAATGGTATCTTCAGTTTTTGCTATATAATTTCGTAATGTTTTCCATATCCCGCACTTTCGCCATCCTGACCGCTTTGCTTGTCATCACAAGTTCTAGCCTACAAGCAGGCATCCTTAACGGTCCAATGCTCGGACATGTTGAGCTTCGCGAAGCCACCGTATGGCTGCAAACAGAGGAACCCGCATTGGTGCGTATTTCTTACGATGCTGGTGAGGGCAACAAAGCACATTGGAGTTTACCGGTAGAAACGGATAGCAAATTGGCCAATACTGCGACCGTCGTGCTCCATGAAGTGGAACCGGGTAAAACATACACCTACCGCGTTGAGCTAAATGGTGCGCTCGAAAGTGAAACATACACATTTAAATCCCCTGCCTATTATCATGGTCGCACGCCCCCACCCGATTTCCGTATAGCCATTGGTGGCGCGCATTACGTTGTGGAGGATGGATTTGAGCCTCCCTACCAAACATTCGGCGGCGGTTATAACATTTTCTCAAGCATCGTGGAGAGCAAGCCCGACATAATGCTCTGGCTTGGCAATACCGCCCATCTGCGTGAAAGTGATTGGGCATCCAAAAGTGGCTACCTTAAGCGTTACACAAAGGCACGTTCAATTCCGGAGCTTAGCCCACTGCTTTCAAGTGTGCCCAATTATGCAACTTGGGGCGGCGCTGATTATGGGATGGAACATACTGGCCGCCACTACTCTTTCCGCGACCATGCTGAGAGCAGCTTTAAAGCATTTTGGCCTCAACCCGTAAAAATCAAATCATTGGAAGGTATCGCCACTCGCTTTCGTCGTGCGGATGTTGATTTCTTCATCCTCGATGTTCGTAGCTACCGTAATGACACCCCTACCAGTCAAGAAGTAGCGTCGATTCTAGGCAAAGAGCAGATTGAATGGTTCCGCCAAGAGATCATTCGCAGCACAGCGACTTTTAAATTTATCGTCGCCGGTAGCCCGATCCTGAACCCCGCCGATAGTCGCGAGAATCTCAGCTATGCTGAGCGCGAGCACTCTCAACTACTACAGATGTTGCGCGACGAACGTATCCCAGGGCTATTCTTTATCAGCGGCGGCAAATACTACGGCGAGCTCACTCGACTGGTTCACGCCAACAGTTACAATCTTTACGACCTCACTGTTGGTCCATTAACCGCAAAGCCTAAAGACAACGCCGACGAGTTAAACTTCTTCCGCATGCCGGGTAGCAGCACTTTTGAGCGGCAATATGCACTTATCGATGTCACTGGTCCCGAAGAAGCGCGTCAACTCGTCCTGCATGTGATGAGCATGGAAGGCAAAGAGCTCTGGACCCGCACCATCAACTCTAGTCAGTTGGTGCCAGCGAAATAAGGCGTGGGCAAAACCACGGCACACCTTAGACAGGAACGGACTAGGCAATTGGCTTGATAGAAGAACACGGCACAGAGTGCCGTGGCTACAACTTTGACTTGTGAGGTAGGTTGGAATTCTTTACATAGAATCCTGTAGCCACGGCACTCTGTGCCGTGTTCCGTTCGTCCGCCTCAGAAGCCCTTCCACAAAACACCTCACACCTTCGACAGGATCAGCTTGGAAGAGTTGAGGTGGCTAGATTTCGAATTAGAAGCTATCACGAATGTGAAGCCGCACACCACGAACTAGACAATAAACGAAGAAGGCTCTAACTAGTAAACAAAGCTAGCCGAAGACGCGTCCCCGAAGCTTGGGTTATGCAATGGACTGACTTTGCCGGTCTCGGAATCCAATAGCATCAAGCGCGTGCGCCCTTTGGTGCGTTGAGTGAAGACGAGGTGACGACCATCGTTCATCCAAGTGGGTTCGACGGCCGAGTCATCAACCGACGTTAAGATCTTGCTGCTACGTTTCGATGAATCGTAGAGTGCGATTTGGAACCCGCCACTGACCGCTGCAGTAAACGCGATTAAGTTTTGCTTCACTGGGTTCCAAGCAGGCTCAGAGCAATAGCTACTCACATTCGTGGGGATGCGGCGCATGGGTCCACCATTTACAGAAATCTCATACAGTTGCGGCTTGCCCGGTGCATCGGAAGTAAAGACCAAGCGACTACCGTCAGGCGACCAACTGGGGCTGGCCTCAAGGCTCTTATTTGTAGTCAAACGACGCAGATCTTTACCCTGAGTGTTGGCAGTATAAATCTCGGAATTACCAGAACCTGAAAGCGTCAAAGCAATGCGTCGGCTGTCTGGGCTGAACGCGCCGCCAGTGTTGGTGCCTTTAAATGTCGCAATCGGTTCTTTGCGACCAGTGCTAATGTCATACATATACACGTCTGGGAAGCCCGTCTTGTAGTAAGTCGTGTAAAGAATACGACGGCCATCGCTCGACCAACTTGGACCCGTCAATAAAGAGCGATCTGCGGTCAATGGGCGAACACGGCTGAAAAGCAAATCACTCGTGTAGAGTTCAGAAACCCCACGTTGCTTGCCCACAAATGCCAGCTTGCCGGCAAAAAATCCTTTTGAGCGCATAGTTGCTTCAACCGCCATATCGCAGGCACGCAGCACCGCATTCAGTTGATCTGTTCCGGAAACTTCGCGGCTGAGTTGCTTTTGCAAGGGCTGTCCCGAACTGATGGTTAAGAGCGCCGAATTACTGCCAGCAGGATTCACTTGAATCACAAATGTGGCATCCGCAGGTGTGGTTAAAGCACAACCCCCATGCAAACTAAAGGCACGGCGCACTAATTGAGCGATGGATGCATCGGTGCTATCCACCGAAATGGCTAACTCTCCCTTGCCCTGCTGTCCGGTAACATCACCCGCATCAATTAACTGTGCGTTACATAATGTAGCCGTGGTAGATAAACTAAAGAGGACAATGAAAAGAGATAAAATCGTGCGCATAGTGCTAAGTACTCCGATGCTCTGATAAATCGCAAACGAAAATCTACATTGTGAATAAAAACGAGTGCAATATACTGAAAGTTAGCGCAGTTGCCTCTGCAACGCACGATAGTTCGATAGGTTAGCCAGCTCGTAAGTCACTAGGGATTAGATTACATACAAGTGTGGCACACCGAAGTCACAAACTTCGCACTCTGTGCCTTAAGCCGACTTTCGAAGATCGCTGAAACTGATCAACTTTTTCGCTTCTTCATCCCACAGGCGCAAGCTCATCGATTTTAAACTGGAGGACAGAGTTAGCTCAGGGACTTGTTGGAAATATGGTTCCGCATGGTGGCAAGCCGCCAAGTGGTAATTCGGAATACGAGAACTCAAGTGATGGATATGATGATATCCGATACTGCCTGAAAACCAATTTAACAAAGCAGGCAACTTGTAGTAAGAGCTCCCCTCCATTGCAGATGATGTGTAGTCCCACGTTTCGCCGCTGCTCCAGTAGGTGTCCTCAAATTGGTGTTGCACGTAAAAGAGCCAGACCCCTAGCCCGCCTGAAACGCCAGTCACAATCATCTGAATCCAAAAGAACGGCCAAAAACCAAACAGTGCGGTCATCCCAACAACATAAAGTGCAATCGCACCGTTCATCCAATAAACAGAATTTCGATCAGCGCGGCTGGCCTTACGATATGAAAAGCGCTGATATACCCAAAATAAACCTAGTGGAATCAATCCAAACAAAACCAGCGGGTGGCGCATAAAACGATACTGCATACGCTGAAACATTGACGCGCTTTTGTATTCCTCAACCGTCATCGTCCAGACATCACCGATGCCGCGCTCGTCCAAGTTCCCAGCAGTGCCATGGTGCACCGCGTGCTGCCACCGCCAATGGCGATACGGCGTCAAGGTCAGTAAACCGCTGATAAACCCCATTACATTATTCGCTCGTTTTGAGGAAAAATAGGAAGCATGTCCGCAATCATGAAAAATGATAAAGACACGGACCAAAAACAGGGCCGCCAAAACGGCCAAGCAGCCAGTCAGTAACCATGAAACCTGTGCGGTGAAAAACATCAGTGCCCAAAGCCCGACATAAGGTATGAATGTATTGCAGATCTGCCATGTGCTCTTACGCAGGCAAGGCTTTTGATATCGGCGAACAATCGGACGCCAGTCCACTGTAGCCTCAGCTTCAGTATCTGCTTGGTAGTTACTTTCGATAGATTGAGTAGGAGTCGCAGTCGGCGCTGGCTCTATTTCGGGGGAAGCAGTCATAAAGCGCAGTGTGTTCTAAAAATGCCACTTAGGGCGATACTTTTCGTTATAAAGTGTCGCTGCCAGCGTTCGCAAAGCATTGTGGCTACTCAACATTCGACGGAGCGACTATTGCAGCAATGGTTTCAGCCATGATACGCGCACCTGCAGCATTTGGGTGCACCTTGTCGGGAAATAGATCCGCACGATGGCTCAAAGCCGCGTAAAGATCGATTTTTTCAACCGAGGCCTGCTCTGCGACCGTTTCTATTAAAGGCATAACTTCTTCACGGATAACTACGTCTGTAATCTTAAAATTGCCCGGATAAGCTGGGACTGGCTTGCAGATGTAAACCACTGGCTTACTGGGTAATGATCGAAAGCTCTCAATAAGCGCTATATAATCACTCACAAATGCATCTTTATGAAGCCAGTTGTCAGGCTTGGAGTCGTTGGTCCCCAATTTGATGACAACAATGTCGGGATTAAAGGCATGTGCTGGCTTGAATTGCTTAGTGGTCCAGTAGGGATTATTGCCTGCCTTCAGTAAAGTGGCACCACTTACACCAAAATTCTGAACCACATACCCTTCTCCGAGTAAGCGCCCCAATTGAGCTGGATAGCACTGCTCTTTACGGTCCTTGATGGTCGCCCCAAAAGTGATGCTATCACCGACACATGCTATACGAAGCTGTTGTTCCGTAGCGGAGGCACAGGTAAGTGCGCTCCAAAAAAGCAATATAAGTATGCCTACCAAAGATCGGTTTCTGTTATTCATTTCTTGTTCTGCTGTATTCGCGTCGATTATTTCGCTTCAACCAAAGTCACACAATCGAGACCGAAGAAGGTATCACTGCTCTTTGAGTTTTTACCGACGACTTCTACTGTCAGCAGGTATGCACCATCAACTGGATCGAACGAGCCGAGTTTGATTGCTCCCGAGGGCACAGGCTTGGTGGCGTAAAGATCTACCTCATCTCCATTCGGCTTGCCGTTTACCGTGAAGCGCAGAATGCCGAAGTCATTGGATTTCGTCGCATGCAAAGTCAGTTCTTCAGCGACAGGGCTCGATGCAGGAATACTAAACTC
Organism: Opitutales bacterium; assembly: GCA_030729385.1. Lineage (GTDB taxonomy): Bacteria > Verrucomicrobiota > Verrucomicrobiia > Opitutales > Coraliomargaritaceae > JBPOFY01. Next base: position 85,987 of record JANQXM010000021.1, read on the forward strand.
TAGGACATCGCCCTGCTTCGCGTTCTTGAACAATAGGTGATCATCTAGGCTCCATGCGCCTTTCAGTTTCAATGCTTTCAAATTTTGCTGTTTTAGCGTGATCGAACCGGGCTTAGAAACTACACACTCTTTGTTAATTTCAACTGCGCCCTGAAATACATTGGCCGATCCTTTCTCTTTTGCCGACTCCGACTTGGGAAGTGGTGGCACGTTGAGCACCTCTGTTGGTTCCGGTTCACGATTGGAGGTCGTGTCCGCAAATCCATACCAATATGCGCCAACCCCGTATCCCATATCGCAATCTGTCCATGACCAGACCTCCATGTCTAATTGGAGTGAACTACCAAATGGCATGGTGTCTAGTGAGCGACTGCGTGTTTCCACACTATAACCTAGCGTGTTGCGCGTGTCCTTTTCAGATTCGGGCTTACGGTTCAGCTTATTCCACTTGTGCGCCAAAGGCTGTGCATGAAATGGGTGATCGTAGAAATCAGTGCTCACCCCACCCCAGGAGTAGGCATAGTAGTCTTCAGTACCTGTGCCAAACATTGATGGGAAATCCTCGCCATCAACCCAGATCTTTTCATCACCTTCGCCCCACCATCTTTCGACTGGGTTCATGACGGTCAGTGTATCACCAACGTAGACCCCGCGGCCCTTCACTGTGACGTAATTCCAATCTGAATAAGGTCGGGTCGCCACCGGATATTGTCCGCGCCAACCAGCATGAAAATACATGGAGCGATCATCCCAAGTCCAATCCCCCGTCTTCACTTCTAAATGAGCATCCACTGGTGCACTACTTAGGTTCAGCAGTGTGACTTTGCCGCTTTCCTTATAAGGCATGACCCAACGGCAAGTCATCGTGCCATCTTCGGCCACCGTCCGGTACCAGCCCTGCATGGGATTTAGACCAATTCCTGAGCCAAAGAAATCACCGATCGGACACCAGACGGTTTCCTTTCCGTCGAATGCGATCTTTAGGACTACGAGACGTGTGACATCGGGATTCGAGTAATCGTCGAGTTTCACAGTAAGCTCGCGAACTGCGGCTTCACCTGCCGGGAGAGCCAGTGATTTTCCTTCCTGGCTCGCTAGTGTCGCACTAAAGCGGTGAGCATCATCTATATCAGAGGCTTCTGGGTTCAACAGCACTTGACCTACTTTTTCCGTCAAGCCTTTAGCTGCCTCAAAGTCGTTCATCGTGAAGGTCTTGATTGGCGTCCCTTCATCGTATTCACGGAAGGTGAAGATGAAAAAGAACGGCATTTGATCTGTCGTCACTTTGCAGCTCTTCGCATAAGGAATCGGAAAAAAGTTGACCGCCGAGCGTAATGATTGGTGGGCAAAAGGATATGGTATTACACCATTGCCATCGAACATTGTAAGCATGTTGCCCTCCAGTGCCGGTTCATCGGAACCGTCGAGATAGATGCGCATGTTGATATCCGTAGTCGCCGCAGTTTTGCTACGCCATGGCATCCAAGTGCGCACTATCGCTCCGGGCCCTTGATGGTCCATCAATACCCACTCCTTGCGACCATCATTCTCCTCGATCCGAATGAAGCTATCATCTTTAGGCCCCGTATTGTTGTCTTTGTTGTTAAACCAACCTTTTGGTTCATCTGGGGTTTTGGAGGCGCGATTGTAACTGCTGTGCTGCTTTAAGCGGAAATCTTTTTCCGGGAAGCGGGCAACAGATTCGTGGTCTATCATTTCCGTTAACAACGATTCAATAGAGACAGCTTCTTGTGCATTCGCGAAAAGCGCAGACATTGCTATCGCGGCTCCAAGGAGCAAATGTGTGGTTTGAGGGATCTTCATAATTTTATAGGGTTCGAAAAGGTGTGTTTACTCTGATTTATCGTTATAATGCGGACTGCCGATAAGCCAGTCGTATTCGGCGTATTGAATATTTTTGCCCTTAGTCCAAAGAGGCGGTTTCTTGTCCTGATCCCACTTGCTCCAGCGGGAAAGCATTGATTGGACTTTCTCGGGATAAGATGTCTTCAAATCGGTTGTTTCTGCAAGGTCATCTTTTAAATTATAGAGCTCAGTCTTACCCTTTTTGATGATGAGCTTGAAATCCCCTTCGCGTATCACGCCAGTTGGGTCCATGTTTCTGGCGGTATTCCAATAGAGCACTTCGTGTGGCGCGTCGCTTGTGCGCTGAGTTATGTAAGATCGAATGTCTTTTCCGTGGAGACCTTCAGCGATAGGATTTCCTCCCGCCATCGCGAGCGTAGTCGCGCCGATATCTAGCGATGTAACAGGCGCGTCGAGAATAGTCCCAGCTGGAGTATTCCCGGGCCATTTAACAAACATGGGCACTCGCAAACCGCCCTCATAGCTTAGGCCTTTAGCGCCTCGTAGTGGGCGATTATCGCTTGTTTTTTTCATCCCTCCGTTGTCACTAAGGAACCAAATTACAGTATTATCGCTAAGACCCAGTTTCTCAACTTGTGCTAACAACTGCCCGACGCCTTGATCCAATTCATAGACCATGGCTCCATAAATAGATCGAGACTTCGGAGTCACACCAGGGACCTTCGTCATCGAATCCTCGGGGAACTTAGCGATGGTTTTTTTAGGAGCTTCAAGGTCTAGGTGTGGGGCATTGTAAGACATGAACAAGAAAAACGGTTTAGCCTGATTCCTTTCCAGAAAGGCCATTCCCGCATCAGTCAATTCACGAGTCAGATACTGCTTCCACTCCACCGGTTCCCGGTTGTGTATCACCGGCATGGTGTGCTGGAGATACTTCATGTTAATAGGACGTTTGATAGGAGTGAAACGTCCCTTGTATGATGGGTGGTCGAGTGGGAAATACATCAAGCCGCCACCGAGAAATCCAAACCAGTCGTCAAAGCCCATTGCATTGGGGTGCTGCTCATCGGTGGTTCCCATGTGCCACTTACCTACGCCTCCTGTTACGTAGCCTTGCTTTTGCAACAAGCTGGCAATCGTTTCCATTTTCGGCAGTCCTTGCTTTGGATCAAAAGGTGCCGAGACATTCTCATAGTAGCCAAATTTCGACTGGTGTTTTCCTGTTAGAAATCCGGCACGCGAAGGTCCGCACATCGGCCAGGTAACATATCCGGAAGTGAAGCGAACGCCTTCGCTGGCTAGCTTATCTAAGTGCGGCGTGGGTATGTCCTTGCATCCATAGCTTCCTAGATCTGCGTAGCCAAGGTCATCTGCCATGATCACTATGATATTCGGACGCTCGTCAGCGGAGAGCATCGTAATGCTAATAGCAATGCAGAGAAGCATTCTGACTACGCTATGCATACTCAACGATTATGGGGCTCCGACTATTGTTTACAGATAATGACACGGGTGTGCTAATTTAAGGTGTTATCTGAATATTAGATGAAGTCTGTAAATTGAACACCACGTAAAAACGCGACTTAAACATCTACTTAAGTCGGGATACTAGTATCAACGGTGTTAACGAATGTTATATCGTTCTATGAGTGAAGTGATGACTTGATTGAGTTCTTCGTCGTTGAGGGCGCGATCATAGATTAATAAGCGAGCGATTTCTCCATGGAAGGACTCCTTGCCTGGATGATTTGTCGCATCGCGCTCTTGCCCCACCGCCATCATAGAAGGATTTGCTTTCGGATTAACCGGCACTGGCTTGCTGTCCACTGCAGTCGCTGAGTTGATGAAAAGTTCGAGGTCCACGACTTCAACCCCTGCCCCCATGCGTCCCATGATAATGTAGTAGCGATTCTCCGTGAGCGGTTCTTGAGTTTGCACGCAGGGGTTCAGTTCATCATCCCACAATCCGGGAGTGCCGCGACCATTGCTGTTCTTTTTACCTTTGCGTTTACTTGGGAAGCCATTGCGAGTGCCGATCCAGACGACATTGTCATCCATTACATTCCCCCATAGACCATCGTAGGGATTACCATTGCGCAAGTTGCCGAAGAAGGAGTTCACATCCTTCTTGCCGACACGTTGCTTATAGACACTCATCACCGAGAACCATGTGTAGCCACTACCAGTTACCAAGTGATCGAAAGCATCTTCATCCATATTGATGAGCTCTTGCTCTTCGAATATCAGTGTATTGTTCCCGCCGATTGCCACTACATTCTTCTTAAGCGTGGGGCGTCCAGAGCCTTTTACTTTTCGACCTTCGTCGCGCTTGACGAAAACATCTGCGGCGTTGCCCTCGACTTGGTTATGCCAAGCTTTGACGCGATTTCTGCCTTCGACCTCAACGCCTTTATTGGCATTCAAATCGAGTAAGAGACCGTCCGTCACTGGCAGATCAATCTGCGTCGCTCTCCCAGCCTCTTGCGTTGGCTTGGGAGTATGTCTACCTGCTGTCCAAATAATTGCACCTTCGACGAGTCTTTCAAAGTCGGGGTTGCGGTAAATTTCTTTCGTGTGACCAAGTGAAGTGAAGAAAGAGCGTCCACCATCATACTGATGATACCATACAAATGGATGGTCGCCCCCCATCTTCTGTTTACCTTTGTAGGAATTCTCATCCACGGAGATCAGCACATTGACCTTCTCGCGTGGGTTGGAACCAAAGCGGTGGAATTCATCGACCACAAACCACTCTTTGGGTAGATGACTGGTTGCCGGGTGACTACGATCTTCCACTACAAGACGTGCCTTTTGAACTTTTGGATGGTCCACCAGTGTCGTGCCGATCAATCCCTCATACCAAGATTGAAACTCACCGCCCTCCTTCCACAGTGCACCGGCACAATGAACGCCGATGAAGCCTCCGCCACTTTGGACGTATGATTTTAAAGCCTGCTGTTCAGTGGGCTTCAGCACTGCGCCCTTGTTGCCGCAGTTGTTGTTAAAGACTATAACTGCAAAAGTGCTGAGATCGAGCGCGGTCAGACTGGAGGACTCTATCGTCGTCACAACCTCCCAGCCGTTTTGTTCGCCTAGTCGGTCGACCAGGGCGAGCGCATCCGACTTCGACTCGTGCGCAAAACCATTGTCGGCTTGAAAATTTAATACACGCAATAGTTCTACGCTGTCAGCATACGCTGCAACATTTGCACCATAGACGAAAACGGCTGTTCCGATGAGTTTAAGTATATTTCGTAAGTATCTGCTCATATCGATCATTCTAAGTGCCTTTGATATTCTAGTTAATTTGATAATCAGCCCTGACAGCCTAATCGACTTTCACAAAATTGAAGGTAATCCGCTCTCTTTGATAAGCGGCGACAATGTCACGAGTTAGGTCCGAAAAGGAACGACCATTGAGCAGTATGTTTAGTGCCTCTTGTTGCTCCATGCCCTGCGACAGTTCGAATATGTATTGCTTGAATCGTTCGCCATTGCTGGAGTCGATCTCAAGAAAATACTGCACAAGCACCATCGCCGTAGTGTATTGAGCGCGCAGGTTCTCGGGCTTGTTGTAGAATGTCTTATCCCACTTCTGATAGGAGCATCCTAGCATAAACTCGAAATTGACCATGGGCACATTGTCATAAGATCCGTTCCCTGATCTCCACACCGCCAGTCGAGGTGTCAGACCATCAAAATTGAGCTGCTCTCTAGAATGCGATACCACTTCCATATAACGTGCAAACCCCTCAAACAGCCAAACCGGCGAGTAGCTCCGCCAGTCACTTGTGATACAATGAGTAATCTCATGAATGAGTGTGGGGTAATCAGGATTGGACTCTGGTCGATAAACGCCAGCATCATCACTGGCCGCTAGACTGGATAAGGGCACCAATACTTCACGGCGTTTAAAAGAATATGTCCCAGCAGATCCGGGATGCGCTCCTGCTGCCTCATAATCACTAGTCGATTTAAATAGCTGCACTGAATGCGTCTCCCCTTGAGGCAAGGGTTTGATCGGCAGCGGTATTTCCAAACCTGCACTATAAACAACCTCGAAAATCGTAGCGACGTGGCTGATCAATCTATTTGAAAGCTCGGCGTCGCAGTGAAAGCGAAAGTGCGGCGTGGCGTAACTGTAGCCGCCTTCACTGGCTGGCAGTTGCTCAACGTTAATTCCCGACGCTTTCACAGAACTTGGCCAACGCTTTCGTAGATTTACTTGAAGCTCTGCCCAGCTTTTCGCGTATTCCTGATCTGGTTCGATAAGCTGGTCAAGGGATAGTGTCAGTCGTCTTTGATCGCTCTCCCTTAGAACTGTTACCGATTCGTTGCGGACACCTTGAATCGTCGCTATTAATTGTCGCCCATTCGTGTCTGTCCATGTGCGTCCTTGCACAAATGTTGTGCCCACCAATATCATGGCGTATAGGTATAGGGCATTAAAAGCTGAGTGGCGCATCGTTTCAGTATGAATAATTAATTTGCTCCGACTATTCGATCAATTCAATTCTAGTCCTGCATGTTCCGTATATTAACACTATGGCTACTTATCCTACTTAGTTGGCAGGAAGTCGGTGCACGTGCTTGGACAAGTCATTCGGGTGTCGAGATCGAGGCAGATCTAGTATGGTTCAAGGACGGCACCATTCGGCTACGTAAAGCAGATGGGCAAATCATCCAAACCTCGGTGAATAACCTAGCACAAACCGACCTAGAGTATTTGAAGTCAAAGGATCATCTCGACGATGCCTTCGGTTCAGACACCGCAAATGCTTTAAACTCAGTCCTGGGCTTTCAACTGTTTGCCGGGCGAGCCTTATGGCAGGAAAGCGAGCATGATGTCGCCGATCGGTTGTCGTGGCGTGCAGTTTCAAAAACCGATTACATGGCAAGCTACCAGATGCGACGTGGTCGCGATCGCAATCGCAGATCTCATAATGAAGAATTGGCTGCCAATGATAAGTCGGCTCGCACAGCGTTCTTGTATGCAGAATCTGGAGCTCCCGACTACTTCTTGGTCATGTATAATAATATCGAGGATGTGCGCGAAGAACCTGAAAGTCGACAGCATGAGCTAGAGCTAAAGGATCAACTGGATGCGTTTATAAATGATACCAGTAAACATCTACAAGAAACATTCACCGAGCTTCTGGGAGAACCTAAATTGCAGGCATTCTACAATGGTCGTCCATCATCACACCGTATGCTTCGATGGGATTTTTGTGATGTCGCATTCCTACTGTCAGAGGATAAAGAATTTGGATTATTTCTATACATACATCGCGCTGAATTCGCCGACCGAAGTGGACAAATGGCACATTCTCATGAGGCGCTAGAAAGTAAGTTTCTTAAAAACGTCGAAACTCGATCAAATCAAGATGTAGTCGTAAGAAATATCCCGATGGTGAACCAAGGAGACCATGGGTTTTGTGTGCCTGCCACTTTCGAGCGCTATCTACGCTATTTCGGAATTCCAGCTGACATGCATACACTCGCGATGCTAGGTGAGACAAAGATGACAGGAGGCACGAGGGTGAATAAGCTTCGCAACGAAGTCGCTCGTTACCTCGACCAACAAGGGTTTCAAATGCGACGCCTGTCATCCACGTTAACGACAGAGCGAATTGCTGATTACATTGATCGAGGCGTGCCACTCATCTGGACCTTAAGTTCGAGTAAGATATTTAATAATTTCGCCAACAGCTATACCCGCGACAGACAACATGGGAAGACCGACTTCACTCTCCCCGACAAGGAGTCATTGATATATCCTCACGTCGCCATGATCACTGGCTACAATGCCACGGAAGAATCCATCGCCATTAGTGATTCATGGGGACCCAGTTACGAAGAGCGCTGGATCCCGATTGAATTGGCAAGGCAGTATGATGTGAACGGCCTATTCGTAATCGAATTTTAAGTATCACTTCGCCCGTAACGAAACCTAAGAATTCTCCTCTAACTTAAAGTCGCTTAAGTTCCAGAGCGCTGCGCCGCATTCGGTTGCTATTTCGTTGAATGCGTCAATTTCTGCTTCTGAGAAAAGCAAGCCTTCTGCTTCCTGAACACGCTTGGCCCAATTAGCCTCGAGCTGTCCGGGTAGCAGGCAGTTTTCGTTACCATGACCGAGGACATCTTCAATCACCGCTTTAACGTTTTGTGCTTGGTTACGGCCTTTCGCGAATGCGCCACCACTTATCGCGTCAGGATGGATGACTTGGAAATAGAATGCGGGTGTGCGCTTTTCACCTTCGGGAATCTCACGGCTACGCAGTGTCGGCAAACTGCCGCCGATGAAGCCGCCAACGATCTCGTTGATTAAACTCAATCCGTAGCCCTTGTGTGCGCCGAATGGCACGAGTGCATTTACTGCATTGGCATCGGTAGTCGGATTGCCGTCTTTATCGACAGCGGCGTTTGGTGGCAGAGCGACGCCTTCACGCTTAAACTGTTGCACACGCCCCATCGCGATAACGGAAGTCGCCCAGTCGATCACGATCGGGAAGCCAACTGCATCCGTAGTTGGGAAACCCCAACTGTGTGGATTGGTGCCTAATGTCGGAAACTTGCCCATGAAAGGCACCACCTCGGCGAGTGCCGCGGTGCAATTCGTATAAGCGATGTAGCCGCGTTTCGCTGCCTCCATCACATAGCCACCACCCCATAGATAGTGAAAGGCGTTGTCGACAGAGACTTGACCAATGCCGTATTGATCCGCGAGTTCGATCGCGCGGTCGATTGCTTCGTAAGCGGTTGCTTGTCCGAGCTTCTTGTTCGCATTCCAGACTTCGGATGCAGCAAAGCGTGAAGGTAGCTTCTCGATATCCGCAGCTGGAGTGCAACCGCCTGTTGCGCTGCCGAAAAGATGGTCTAGGTGCAGCGCCTTGATGGCGTTGTGCGTGCGAATGCCGTGCTGGGAAGCAAGGTCGGAAAAGCGTGCTGCCTGAGCGGCTTCATCAGCAGTGTATCCGCGATGTTGATACGCCGCTGAGACTAGAGCGTTGTGTTGCTCGAAAGGAACTATGTAGAATTTTTCTTTCATTAGGTATACTGGGCTTTAAATTAATGCTTCGGGTGGTGGGACATCGTTGACTTGAGCGAGAGCCTTTTCGCCTTTGAGCAAGTTGACTAGGTTTTGAGTGGCCATGCCAGCTTGGCGTTGAACGCTTTCGAACGTGCGTGAGCCGACGTGTGGCGTGATGATACAATTCTTGGCGCCGAGCAATGGGTGATCCGCGGGAGGTGGCTCTTGGTCGAGCACGTCTGCCCCGTAACCGCCGAGCTTGCCGCTTTCGAGAGCGGTGGCGACATCAGTGGTTTGGGTTAATTCGCCTCGTCCGCAGTTGATCAAGATCGCGCCGTCCTTCATATTCTTGATGCTCGCCTCGCAAATCATGTCGCGGGTTTCTTTGGTCAGGTTGGTATGCAGAGACACGATATCACTCTCTCGCAGGAGTTGCGTTACCCCGTCCATGCGTTTGATCTTATTCTCTTCGGCAAACTCATCAGGCCAGTAGAGGTCATAGCCGATGCACTTCATCCCGAAAGCATTGGCGCGGATGGCGACCTCGCGACCGATACGACCTAGCCCGATGATGCCGATCGTTTTCCCCATGATTTCGTTTCCGGTCATACGCTTCCAGCCACCAGCAGCAGTTGCGTTTGCCTGCTCCATTAGATTCTTAGTCAATGCCAGTAAGAGCATGAAAACGTGCTCTGAAACTGTTGTATGATTCACTCCTGGGCAGAAGCTTACGGGAATGTTTTTCTGGGTCGCATAAGCAACGTCGATCTTATCGACACCGATACCGTATTTAGCGATTACTTTGAGTTTAGGCAGTGACTTCTCGATCACAGCTTGGGTGATTTCATCGTCGCCACAAAGAAAAGCATCAAAGTCGCCAGCTAGTTCGAGCATGCGAGCCTCCGATAGAGGTCCGCGTTCACGCACGATTTCAGCACCTGTGCTTTCGAGTAGCGCGTGGTGATCGCCGGGGCAGTCTTGGTAAGAAGTGGTGGTCAGTAGAATTTTCATAGTTTTATACTCCGGGGAAGTTGAAATAATTTTGAGCATTCTTGTAGCAAATGCCTTCGATGAGTTCGGTCAGTAGATCTTTGTCGTCAGGGATTAGACCCGCTTCGACCTCTTGACCGATGATACCGCATAGCAAACGGCGGAAGTATTCATGTCGCGGGAAACTCAGAAAGCTACGTGAATCTGTCAGCATGCCAACAAACTTTGAAAGTAACCCCACGCTAGACAATACCTCAATCTGTGTGCGCATGCCATCAAGTGTATCAACATGCCACCAACCTGAACCAAGATGCATCTTGCCAGGAGTGATGCCGTCTAGGAAATTCCCCATCAAAGTTGCAAGCGGATAGAGCGCTTCTGGATTGAGGTGATAGAATACACATTTAGGCAACGCATCATCGACTGCTAGACTATCAAGGAAACGAGCAAGTTTGCGGACAATCGGTTCGTCGAGCATAGTGTCGTATCCCATGTCTGGTCCGAGCTGATTGAACATACGAGTATTGGTGTTTCGAATCGGACCTAAGTGTAGCTGCATTGTCCAAGAGCGTGCGGCATTCCAGCGACCTACGTGCTGCAGGACATATGTCATCCACTGTTCGGTTTCAGTTGTATCCAAAGATTGCTCGTTCCGAAGCTTAGTGAAAATAGCCTCTGCCTGCTCGTCCGAGCATGGAGCAAATGGGCAGATTGCAAGACCGTGATCGGTTAAACGGCAGCCTTGCTCATGGAAGAAATCATGGCGTGTTTTGAGGGCATCAATAAAAGCTGCGGAACTGTCGAGGGGCAAACCGGAGACTTCTGCGAGTTGATCTGTCCACACATTCCATGCCACGGCATTTGCCGTCATTAATGCCTTATCAGGTCGAAAGGTAGGAAACATCTTAGTTATGTGACCAGTTGCGTTGAACGCGATATGGTGCTCCAAGCTATCCACTGGATCATCGGTTGTGCCGATGGCACGGATATCGAAGTCCTTGCATATATTCTGAGTAGTGAATTTGGCCTCCGCTATTTTTGCATTGGCAATTTCCCAAATCGTATCGGCAGTCTTCGGACCCAGCACGAGGTCCGTATTAAAATAGCTCTTCAGTTCCAGATGCGTCCAGTGGTGCAGCGGATTACGAAGTGTCTGCGGCACGGTGCGCGCCCAAGCATCGAACTTAGCTTTTGGATCAACGCCCTTCCCTGTGACGAGTTCCTCTGGTTCACCTGCAGCACGCATTGCTCGCCACTTGTAGTGATCACCCCCGAGCCACATATCGGCAAGGTTGGAAAAGCCGACATTACCCGCTACTTCCTCTGGCGGAAGATGGCAATGGTAGTCCATGATCGGCTGCTTCGCAGCCACATCGTGGAAAAGGCGCTCAGCCGTCTTATTGGGGAGGAGGAAGTTTTCGTGGAGGTAAGTCATGGGGCATGGGGAACTTCGAATGTCAGATTGCCATCGAAGCAAAGCCGCCGTCGACGACGACTTCGGCACCACTCATGTAGCTGCCGGCATCACTCGCAAGTAGCAGCGTAGCACCGATGAGTTCATGCGCTTCGCCAAATCGATTGGCTGGTGTCTTGCCCATAATGCTGGCGACACGTTCCTTGGTAAGCACTTTACGGTTCTGCTCTGCTGGGAAGAAACCAGGCACGATGGTATTCACACGAATCTTTTGCTCCGCCCACTCACGGGCTAAGTTCTTCGAGAGATTGTGCACCGCACCCTTGGATGCCGAGTAAGTGAACACTCGCGAGAGTGGCACGACGGCACTGATCGATCCGATGTTAATGATACTGCCACCCTCCCCGCGCTCGAGGAAGTAGCCGCCAAACACTTGTGAGGCGAAGAGCACAGCTTTGTAATTCGTATTCAATATGCGATCTACTTCCTCTTCTTCAATTTCGAGAATCGGTGTCGGTGAGTTCACTCCAGCACCATTGATTAGAATGTCGATCTTGCCGGATTTTTCTAAAACACGTTCAAGCAGCGCTTGAATCGATGCCTTTGCGTTGACGTCGACTTTCTCGAAGTAGGCTTTGCCGCCAGCTGCGGTGATTGTAGCAATGCGTGCCGCGGCTTTCTCTTCGCTGCGACCAACGATTACGGTTTCAGCGCCAGCAGCTGCCAGCCCTTCGGCCATTGCGCCGCAAAGCTCGCCCGTGCCGCCGATTACGACGGCGACTTTGTTTTCTAAACTAAAGACAGATTGTAGATATTCAGATGGGGTCATAATAAATTTCGCTTAAAGATTAACGATCCACGCGAGCACCGCCACCGGCTTTGATCTTCTTTACTTCCTTGAGTGAAGCCATCGTGGTATCGCCTGGAGTCGTCATAGCCAGTGCGCCATGCACGCAACCGTAGTCCACAGCTTCCTGGGGATCGTTCTCGGTCAAGAAACCGTAGATCAAACCAGAGGCAAAACTGTCTCCCCCACCCACGCGGTCGAGGATCTCAAGGTCAGGAAATTGAATCGACTCGTAAAACTCGCCATCATGCCAAGCCATCGCAGCCCAGTCATTGACCGTCGCAGTCTTCACTGCGCGGAGCGTAGTTGCAGTCGCTTTGAAGTTTGGAAACTCCTTTGTCGCTGTCGCGATCATGTTCTTAAATGCTTCAACTGGGATGTGAGAAATATTTTCGTCCACGCCTTCGACTTCGAAACCTAGGCAGGCGGTAAAGTCTTCTTCGTTGCCGATCATTACGTCGACGTATTTAGCAATCTCGCGATTCACTTCTTGGCATTTAGCGAGACCCCCGAAGTCCTTCCAAAGTGATGGACGGTAGTTTAAGTCATAGCTGACAATCGTGCCGTGCTTTTTCGCGCACTTGACTGCTTCAAGCACTACATCAGGAGTGGTCGCGCTCAGCGCCGCGTAAATACCACCAGTGTGAAACCAGCGCACGCCACGTTTTCCAAAAATATCTTCCCAGTCGATATCGCCTGGCTTGATTTGACTGGCAGCGGTGTTTCCGCGGTCCGGGCAGCCCACTGCACCACGAATGCCAAAGCCACGCTCAGTGAAGTTCATACCGTTGCGAACGGTGCGGCCGATGCCGTCGTAGTCCACCCACTTGATGAATTGAGTGTCCACTCCACCTTGAAGAATGAAATCTTCAACGAGACGACCCACTGGATTGTCGGCAAAAGCAGTGACCACCGCGGTCTTCAGACCGAAGCAACGACGCAGACCGCGCGCTACATTGTATTCGCCGCCGCCTTCCCAAGCAGTGAATTGACGAGTTGTATGAACGCGCCCCTCACCTGGGTCGAGTCGTAGCATCACCTCACCAAGAGAGATGCAGGCGTATTCACAAGATTCAGCAGATTTAATATCGATGGCCATAATATGTCTTTATTGGGTAGTTACTTGATAATGAAGTGCACGCAAACTAGCACAACTTGTCAAAGATGGTAATTGCATAATATTTAAGCTATCTGCAATAATGCGCAAATGGCACAATTCAAACATGTGTGGATGATACTAGGCAGTTACGACCAATCTGCCCACGAAGGGATCGCACAATATGCAGGTCAGCACGGCTGGCATCTCAATGTTAGCATCCTGAAAGATTTCCAGCTTCCTGAACAATGGCAAGGCGACGGCATCATCACATCGCTCAACAATAGCCGCACACTTGAAGAATTTGTGCTGAATGCAAATGTGCCCACCGTTGACCTGTCGATTTGGCGCGAGGACATCGATCTCCCGCGCGTCGTTGCCGACAACGAGATGATCGGCAAAGTTGGTGCAGAGCACTTCCTCGAGATGGGACACCAACACTGCGCATGGTTCGCTCTCGCAAGTAACCCTGTGAGCCGTGCGCGTTATTCAGCTTATAGTAGCTGTCTCGCCGATGCTGGGATAGAATGCATACGCCTCGACACCATACGCAGCCAAGATGCGATCTATATCAAGCAAAGGCTCCATGAGCTCCCCAAGCCATGTGCGATTTATACGAAGAGTGATTACGATGCCGCATGGCTCTCTAATTTATGTATCGAAGAAGGGATTCGCGTGCCCGAGGATGTCGCTATTCTTGGTGCCGACGACAATTTGCTGATTTGCGATAACCAAGCCGTTCCACTTTCCAGTGTCCGCCATGATTTGAAAACGATCGGTTACGAAGGTGCCGCGATGCTCGATCGTTTGATGAATGGAGAAACTCTGAAAGAGCGTATAAAACTAATCCCACCGCGGGGCATCACCGTGCGCCAAAGCACCGACGCCCTAGCAGTCACCGACCCTCTGATTCGTCAAGTCCTGGAGCATCTGCAATCTGAATACAGGCGCTCCATTGGCACCAGTGAAATCGCCGAAAAATTCAACCTCAGCCGACGCAGCCTAGAAACACGCTTTCGCACCAGCCTACACAGTTCTATCAGAGAGCATCTAATTCATCTGCGACTCAAAGAAGCCAAGAGGTTGCTAAGCTATTCAGATGAACCGATAGAAACCATCGCCGCACTCACCGGATTCTGCCATGCACCGCACTTCAGCAATACCTTCAAAAAACAGGT
>JANQXM010000022.1:0-2357 GCA_030729385.1 Opitutales bacterium
CTGCTTGTTTATACCCACTAGCTGAATTCTCCCTTACCTCCCTCCCTGTTATTCTATTGTGAATTACCTCAAAATCATCCTGTCGCTTTTGGCGCTATCTTTGTCTCAGAACGTCCACGGTGCGACTATTCTTTATTACGACAGTAATAGTGTTAACACACACGATGTTGATTTGGAGCGTATCGCTTCGCAAACTGACGCGGCATTTGTCGCTAGTTCCGATGCAACGACTTCGGTCGGATCGGGTGTTACGGCGCTCGGTGCACCTAATAGTCAGACCAACACCGTTACCTTAGGGACGGGGAACGACTTGATGTTTCGTTTTGGGACGGGCGCTTATTCGGACGATTTACCGACAGCTTTAGCCGACGGTAAGTGGCTCGGCATGAGCTTTGTCGCTGCTCAGAATCTCAATTTGGAGGAGCTCACATTCAAACTCTACAATAACTCCAATAGCGGCTCAAACTATGCAGCTCGCGACGTGGGTCTTTATGTGCGTATTGGCACTGTCGGAGGGTTCACTCAGTTCGGCGCCATCGATGATTCCGCCACTGGTAATGGTAATCAGGGCACAATCACTTTTTCGGACCTCTTCACCGTTCTTAGCGGTCAAACGGTGCAGCTTCGACTCGCTTTCACCGACAGGACACGGGGCACTAATGATCTTCAGGCCGCAACGCGCATCGGTAGCATCGATATATCCGCTTCCGCGGGTGGTGATGCCACGAAGGTCACCACTTCATCATCTGCGCCCGCGACGGAGATCATCTCTTCCGACCCAACCGGCACGACTGTAACCAAACTCTTTGATGAAGACGCCAATGCCAACCACGCGCGTGGTCAAGCCTTCCAGTTGGCCGATGGAAGTGGGACAGGTTACGAGATCACCGCTATTACGATTAAGAAGAGCGACACTCAGGTGTATTCGAATGACGCGCTGGTCTTGCGAATCTTTGAAGGAACGACAGCTCAATGGGATGCGGGTACTGGTCACTCTACGGGAACTGACGGTCATAATTACTATGTGGATACTACGGTGACTCCGCTTTATACTGAAGTCTTTACTCTGAATGGCACGTTTACGAATAATGACTATGTGACCTTCACGCTTTCCCAGCCGATCACCGTTAACGAAGATTCGGACTTTGGTTTCTTTATGACCTACCATAAGGTGGGTGGATCGCAGGACTTTTTCCAGCATTTCGAAAATGGTAATGGGGGCCGTCTATCAATCACAGCGACAGCTCACGGCATTGCTTCCAGCGGAACTATCCGGGGGGTTCATTACTTCGTTCATGGAACAGCCACTGGCGTCCAAGAATATCTCAAGCTCGCTTCGCCATTTCAAGATCGCATGGTCCTCCAACGAGGCAAACCAGTTAAGGTGTGGGGTGCGGCCTTACCATCTACCGCAGTTTCTGCCACCTTCGACGGCGGCACTGTCAACGGAACTTCTGATGCCAACGGTGATTGGGAACTCGAATTGCCAAGTCATTTAGCAGGTGGTCCTTACAGCCTGGTGGTGACCAGTGGTGTTGAAACCAAAACAGTAAACGACGTTCTCGTCGGTGATGTATGGTTCTGTTTTGGTCAGTCCAATATGGTTTACAATCTGAACAGTATGCAGTCGTGGAAAACTACTTATATAAATGACATCTCTGCAAACGACAATATCCGCTGCCTGAAGATCACTCAAAAGGCCGCCACCTCGGAGCAGAATGAAGGCCCCATGACTTGGCTCGACAACAGCACCGCAGGCACTTGGTCTGCTGTTGCCGCGGTTTTCGCTCACCAAATGCACCAAGAAACGGGTGTTCCAACTGCTATTATCTGGGCGGCTTGGGGAAGTTCCTCGATTGAAGGATGGATGCCTCTATCTATGACGGAGCAGTTCCCTCACTTCGACGCGATTATGGACGATTACTACCTTAACGACGAGGCTGACGTTATCGCTCAACTCAACGGCAGCCAGACTTATGACGACGTCTACATCCGCACGCGTCCAAATATCATCTACAATCAGATGGTTCACCCCATGCTCGACTACGGGATGTCGGGATTCATCTGGTATCAGGGCGAATCTAATGCAGGCAATATCTTGAATTGTGCTCAGTATAAATACACGCTCCCTGGCTTCGTCACCGAATACCGCGAGCGCTTCGATCAGGGCGACCTCCCTTTCTTAGGGGTTCAGCTCCCATCCATCAATGCAGCAAGTCGGTCGGTCTGGCATTGGTTCCGTGAATCCCAGGCAGCCCTTGAAAATATGACCAATGGTCATATCGCTGTTGCTGTAGATACGGGCGACACAGGTGCAAATGTTCATCCATTGGATACAGGAAAGGAACAGATCGGAA
>JANQXM010000022.1:2457-31856 GCA_030729385.1 Opitutales bacterium
ATTTTGGGTAACGATTTCGACCTAAATGATGATGCTCTAACCGTATCACTTATTTCCGGCACATCAAATGGATCATTGTCACTCTACAGTGATGGATCTTTTGATTACACACCCACTGAAGGCTTCGCGGGCACGGATAGTTTCACATATCAAGCTTCTGATGGCGGCTTGAATACTGCCATCACGACCGTGACGATCACTGTGACTGGAAGTCCCTCTGGATATTATACATGGAGACAAACTGTTTCGTGGGGTCTCAGTGAAGACCAGGATTCTACAGATGATGCCGACCAAGACGGTGTCGTAAACTTCCTCGAATTTGCCCTGGGGCTGGATCCACTTGTAGCGAGCACTTCAGGTCTTCCTACGCTAACGCCCAACGGTAGCGACTACGATTACGACTTTAGTAACGTCCAAGCTGGAGTGAACTACGAGGTGCTTCTTTCTAGCGATCTAGTGAATTGGAGCGATCCAGCTTACGCTATGCTGACTAGTGTGGACTCCACGCCAGTTCTCATACCGTCAACTGTCCCCGAGGCATCAAGCGGAAAGCTATTTGTTCGTCTTCGAGTTTCTGAGTAATACCTAGTTCAATTAAGTTTGAGCTAAATCGAAGATTTCTTTTGTAGCCTCGAAACTCTGTTTCGGGGTCTATCCACAGGTCCCCGGTTCCGACCTGTCCTGAGCTTGCCGAAGTAGAACGGAGGCGCGACATAACCCAGAATAAGGTTCTATCATTATCCGAAACGCTATAAGTTGCGCGGAAGAAAGTGACTGATTCGCCCTAGCTCGCTAAGCCTGCTGCAATCGCTGCTTCTTGTAGCGCATTGATCTCGGTGATGCCTTTTGCTCCTAATTCGAGCAATTTATCGAGCTCTTCACGCCCGAAGGTCGCTTCTTCGCCGGAGCTTTGCACTTCGACGTATTTACCCGAACCAGTCATCACGATGTTGGCATCAACAGTGGCGTCTTTGTCTTCAGGGTAGTTGAGGTCGAGGACCGGAACATCTTGGTAGACACCCACCGATACTGCCGCGACTGAATCGGTGAAAGGGTTTTCAGCTAGTTTCTCAGCGGCGATTAATTTTTGAATGGCGATCTGTGCGGCAACATAGGCACCTGTGATAGATGCGGTGCGAGTGCCGCCATCGGCTTGGAGAACATCGCAGTCGATCCAGATAGTTTTGCCAGTAAGTTTTTTGAGGTCGAAGACGGCGCGCAACGAGCGACCGATCAGGCGCTGGATTTCGATGGTGCGACCGTCGGCTTTACCGCGACTGATGTCGCGTTGTTTGCGGTCAAGCGTGCTGTAGGGGAGCATGGAATACTCTGCGGTCATCCAGCCACCTTCGACCTTTTGTGCACGCATCCAGCCGGGCACACGCTCGTCAATTGATGCGGCACAAATGACACGTGTGTCACCAAAGCTGACGAGGACGGATCCGAGCGCGTGGGGTGCAATACCCGTTTCGAATCGGATAGAGCGGAGTTCGTCGATAGCGCGACCGTCTGGGCGTGCAAAAGGAGTGGTGCTTACTTCAGTCATGGAAATTGGTGATGGGGATGATTTTAGCTTTTAAGGCTTTCAGCGTTTCAGGATTTTAGCGTTTTACTAGTGCCTATTGAGCGGCTTCGATTTCTTTTTTGGCGGTTAGGCTGGGTAAATATTTATCACGGGCGAGACGCCAGAACACGAGGAAGAAGGCTGTGAGCGGTATGGCAAGGATCATCCCGAGCAATCCACCTAAAGCAGTGCCCCAGAAGAACACGGAAAAGATGAGTAGCATCGGTCCCATGCCGGTTTTGTCGCCCATCACTTTTGGAGTGAAGACGTAGTCCGTGAGGATTTGTCCGATCCCGAACACGACTGCGCACAGAACAATCAGAGTCGTGCTGCCATCCTCTTGAAAATAGGCTAAGGGCAGAACGGTGACGATACCGAGCATCGTGCCGAGGTAGGGGATGATATTCAGCAGTCCCAGGGCAAAGCCGAGGACGATGCCGAATTTTAGACCGACAAGTCCGAAGCCGACTGCAAGCACGAGTCCCAAGAGCAGACCGATAATGATTTGACCGCGAAAGAAAGAGACGAGTATTTCGCTGAATTGGCGACCGAGAAAGATGAGGTCGTCACGTGGATGATTCGGAAGGAAGTTCAATTGCTTCTGTAGATCCTTCCAGATGTCGCGATCACCGTTTAGGATGAAAAACAAATAAACAGGAATGATAGAATAGGCAGCGATTTTACCGAAGATGCCTCCAATAAAACCAAGCATAGAGCCGGCAGATGATTGTAAGCGCCCAAGGCCTTGTTTGATCATGTCCGAATTCTCAGCCATTAACTCTTGTATATAGGCTTCAGGTGATTGCCCTAAGCGTTCAGTTAACCAGCTCCATATGCCCGGTGCTACGCCCTTAAAGTATTCGAGAAGTTTCGAGCTAAGCTCTGGTAGCTCTTGGAGAAAGTCGCCGGCTTGCGTGAGAATTGCTGGAAGGCAAAAGACCGTGATGGCACCGAGTGCTAAAATAACGAGCAGGTAGAGTAAGAGGATTCCGCCAACGCGATTCAGTCGAGTGCGTGTTTCACAAAAAGTAATGAGTGGGCGCAGTAGCGTCGCTAAGATGGCCGCAATCGCAAGGGGTAGTAGGACATCGGTGAAAGCGCTGACGAATTGACGTAACAATACAAATAGGAAGAAGCATGTCGCGATTAAGAACACCGCGGCTAGGGCGGTGCCACCTGCTGCGACAATGCGTTTTTGGGCAGGCGATAGAAATGCTTTTTCTGGTTGAGGCATGATGCTGTTCTATTGGTGAATCGTTACGCTTCAATGCGTGAGTGAGGGAGCATATACTTTCGCTTCATCTAAGAATAGAGAAGCAAAAAAGCCCCGAGCGATGTCGGGGCTTTTGAAAGTTATCAGTTTGTGAGGATTGAAGAGAGAACTATTTTTTCTCGTCTTCGGCATCTTCGTCCGGAGGTGAAGTGGTTTCTTCGTATTTGTCTTCTTCCTCTTCTTCCTCGTCCCACTTCATGGTTTCGTCAGCGACGATGTTTTCTTCGACTTCGGTGCCGGCATCGACATCGGCGAGGTCTTTTTCAAGCACTTCGTCTTCAGATTTAGGACCGGTGCTTTCTTCGTCTTCATCTAGCTCGAAACCTTTTGGGACGTATTCTAAGATAGCTGAGATCTCGTTAAAGAAGTGAGAGGCTCTGCCTTCCATGTAATCCGCATTCTGGGTTTCACGGATTTCTTCTTCAAGTTCTTCAACTGTCAGGCTCTTTGAAAAATCGATCAAGTCGTTGAGCAGTTTTATGCGCAGCTTCGTGATATGGTCGATGAAGTCGGCGTAGGGACCTTTTTCTTCATCCAGCACATCGGGCAGTGCAAAGATTTGTTCGTCGCTGTCGAGGATGCTGTCCTTGATTCGTTTCAACAGGATGGTTTTGTCTTCCTCGATCTCGTCGATTCCGAAAGAGTAGAATGCTTCTTCTACGATGTCAGTTTGTAGACCGTAGTCGCTGAGCGGCTCGATTAAATCGAGAATATGTTGGAACTGGCGTGGGTCGATCACTCCGAGACCATCGACATCCCAATGGACGGGATCGCTGATTTCTTTGATCCACCAGTTCATGTCCTCGCCGAGGCGGGCTTTACACCATGTTAGTTTAGAAGTTGGATTGGGCATGCTTGGGCTTAGATTTCGATACTTAGGGACTTAATTAAAATGCAATATATATGCGTTTGGATACATTGGGTAAAAGCTCCATAATCGGTATTGTAAAGTGCTTTGTCAGAAAAAAATGAGTTCTTCATTTTTCATTGTTTTAGAGTTTATGGCTGTTAGGTTTTGTCTTTTTCCGATTTTGGGGACTTAAAGACATTATTTATGGGATTTATTTACGAAAACCTCGTCCGTCCGATTTTATTTCGGATGGAACCAGAGCAAGCACACGACCGTGGTCGCACCGCCTTGATGGCGCTGAGTAAAATGCCGACCTTGTGCGCGATGGTGCGCCACTTTAATCAGATCAAGGAAGATAAGCCCGTCGAGCTATTTGGCTTAGAGTTTCCGAACCGAGTGGGTCTTGCTGCCGGTATGGATAAAGATGGCGAGTTTCCGCGTGCCATTGAGGCATTGGGCTTCGGTCATGCCGAAGTGGGCACGGTGACACCGCAGGGGCAACCTGGGAATCCGCGTCCTCGGTTATTTCGTCTGCCTGAGAATAGGGCCTTGGTGAATCGTATGGGCTTTAACAATAAAGGTGCCGAAAGTATGCTGAACGCGCTTTCGAAGAATTTCCCGAAAGGGAAGCGTGGTATGCCCGTCGGTGTGAATATCGGCAAAGCGAAGACCACCCCTCTAGATCAAGCCGTGGAAGATTACGTCGCTTCCTTCCGCATTCTCGCAGATCAAGCGGATTACTTTACAATTAATATCAGTAGCCCGAATACGCAGGGCTTACGCGATTTGCAGTCAGCCGCCTATTTGCGTGACTTGCTCAGCACCATCCGTAGTGAGAATCTGAGCTATGCTAAGAAATTAGGGCACAAGCCGCATCCATTACTTTTAAAAATTGCGCCGGACCTGACTTATAAAGAGATCGATGAAATCGTGGGTGTGCTCATGGATCTTGAATACGATGGTATCATTGCGACCAATACAACGATTGCTCGTCCTGCAGGCTATAATACCACTGAAACCGGTGGGCTCAGTGGTGGTGAGTATATTCGTAAGCGCTCAAATGATGTGATCAAATACATCCATCATTCGACTGAGGGCAAATTACCGATCATCGGCGTGGGCGGTATTGATTCAGCGGAGTCGGCTGGTGAGAAAATCGACGCAGGTGCCTCTCTTGTGCAGCTTTACACTGGCTGGGTTTACCGCGGTCCTTTCTTCGCACGAGAGCTTGCGAAGGCGCTAAGAGCTCAAGGGGAAGACTGGGTTTAAGGCTTTAGGCGGGGGTAGTGGTGGTCGTCTCGGCCGCCATTGCATGTGTTTCGCTCCTAGTCGGGTTGAACGGCTCAAAGGTGTGGCGATGGAGACCATCGCCGCAACCTTAAGAGGCTAAACCTCAAGAAATACATTCAAACGAACCAAACTATTTGCTGACGCCAAAGGTAGGTACGCCTGCCCTCAGGCGTCCGAGGCTGAAGGAAATATCGCGGACGCCTAGGGGCAGGCGTCCCTACCAAATACGCTCATCCTATGGTCGGTTGCACCAGAAGCTTGGCGGGAAATACCTTTAGGCGGTAGCCAGTGCGTCTTTCTCGGCAGCTTGTGCTTCGAGCATCGCACTACGGCGTGAGCGAACGTCGAACATATCTGACTGCTCGTCTGCGTGGTAAGATGAACGGATCAATGGACCAGATTCGCAGGCACCGAAACCGATTTCTAAAGAGTAGTTCTTCCAGCGCTTAAATTCTTCCGGCGTGACCCAGCGGTCGATTGCGGCGTGCTCTTTGGATGGCTGCAAGTATTGACCGATTGTTAAGATATCGACTCCAGCTTTTTGCATGTCTTGGAGCACTTCCTTGATTTCGTCTTCTTTTTCACCGATGCCGAGCATGATGCCAGACTTCGTGATGAAGCCGCGTGATTTCGCATGTTCTAATACCCAGAGCGAGCGCTCATAGCGTGCGGTTTTACGGATCGGGCGTTGTAGGCGCTTCACGGTTTCCAGGTTGTGGTTGAAAATATCGGGGCAGGCGTCCAGCACGACGTCGAGGTATTCTTGTTGTCCTCTGAAGTCTGCAGTCAGCACTTCAACGGCACATTCGGGCACGCGATTGTGGACGGCACGAATGGTGGCTGCCCAAACGGCGGCGCCGCCGTCCTTCAAGTCATCACGAGCGACGGAAGTGATCACGGCGTGGCGTAGATTCATTTTCGCAATGGATTCGGCTACGCGGGCTGGTTCGCCGAGATCGAGCTCTGTGGGGCGACCGGTTTGAATCGCACAGAAGCGGCAGGAGCGGGTGCAAATGTTACCCAGAATCATGACCGTTGCGGTGCCTCTCGACCAGCATTCACCCATGTTGGGACACTGAGCACTCTTACAAACAGTGTGCAGTGCATTCGAGTCGACGATTCCTCGGACCTCTTTGTATTCTTTGCTTGTTGGGAGTTTGGCCCGTAGCCAGTCTGGTTTGCGATTATCCATTTGTGCGGGGAGTGTTTTCAAAAACCTTTTGAAATTCAACTGCTAAAGCAGATTTTACTGTATCCAAATCAATTGATTGACCGAGTTCGAGTTCCATTGATGTGACTGTGCCGTCGGTAATGCCACAAGGCACGATTCCATTAAAATGCTGCATGTTGGGGCTGACGTTGAGTGCGAACCCGTGGTAGGTGACCCAGCTACGGACGGCCACGCCGATGGCACAGATTTTACGTTCACCCAGCCAAATGCCGGTCTTTCCTTCGCGGCGATCGGTCTCTAGTCCGAACTGTGCGAGTGCATTTATTACAACAGCTTCTAGGTCTCTTAAGTATGCGTGCAGGTCGCGGCGCGCTTGGAGGGAAATGATGGGGTAGCCGACGATTTGCCCTGGACCATGGTAGGTGATGTCGCCTCCGCGGTTGCTGCGGTGCACGCTAATGCCTTGCTCGGCACACACTGCTTCGCTCCAGATGAGATGCTGCTCCGCGCCTTTACGCAGCCCTAATGTGTAGACTGGCTTATGCTCGGTGAAGATCAACGTGTCGCAGATGGTGTCAGCGCGTCGCTGGTCGACCATTGCTTTCTGGCGTTCAAAGGCGTCCGCATAGTCCGTATCGCCCCAGTCAATGACTTGAAGGTGGCAGGGGCTGTTCTTGGGTGTATCCACGATCTAGACCTACTTGTGCTCGTGGTCAGTGAAGTTTATTCAACAGTCACTGACTTCGCGAGATTGCGTGGCTTATCGACATCGCAGCCACGTTCTAGCGCCACATAGTAGCTGAGTAGTTGCACCGGTATGCTCATCAAAATCGGTTTCACGATTTCGTGGCATTCTGGAACAAGGATAGTGTCGTCAACCAAGCCCTCCGGGATGTCGCAATCTTCCGTGGCAATGCAGATGACTTTACCTTTACGTGCTTTGACTTCTTGCACGTTGGCGAGGCTCTTGTGGAAAATCTCACCGGAGGTGGCGAGGAATACACTCGGGCAGTCTTCACAGATCAAAGCGATTGGTCCGTGCTTCATTTCTGCCGCTGGGTAACCTTCCGCGTGAATATAAGAAATTTCTTTCAGCTTGAGTGCGCCTTCAAGTGCGATCGGGAACATCAGCTGGCGACCAAGGAAGAGGCAGTCTTCGTATTTCGCATATTTCTTTGCGATGGCAGCGATATGGTCGGTTTGCTTGAGGACTTCGCGCACTTGATCGGGGAGTTCCTTCAACGCTTTCACGATATCGACACCATCACCATAGCTCAGGTCGCGTAGACGTCCTAGGTAGAGCGCGACCATGGCACAGATCATGATTTGGGATGTAAATGCTTTGGTCGATGCGACACCGATCTCGGGACCAGCATGCTGGTAGATGCCGCCGTCACATTCACGAGCGATGGTGGAGCCGACGCTGTTGTTAATCGAAAGTGTGCGGTAGCCCTTACGGCGTGCTTCGCGTAGCGCGCCCAGTGTATCGATCGTTTCACCGGACTGACTGATGGCGAAGACCAAGGTGTTCTTGTCGAGTGGGGCGTTGCTGTAGCGAAATTCTGAAGCGTATTCGACTTCTACCGGTATACGGGCAAAGCGCTCGATGAGGTATTCGGCCACCAAGCAAGCATGCCAAGCGGTGCCACAGGCGATGAAGAGGATGCGGTCGATTTGGCGAAGCTCTTGCGGGTTGAGATTCAAACCACCGAAAACCGCTGTGCTGCCGTCATCCGAAAAACGGCCACGCATACCATTCTCAAGGGAAGTTGGTTGCTCGAAAATCTCCTTCTGCATGAAGTGATCATAGTCACCGAGCTCGGCTTCGGACGTATCCCAATCAACCTGGTGGATCACCGCTTCAACATTTTTACTACTTACAGTAGTAATGGAAAAGTCGTCGTTCTTTAAATGCACTACTTCGTTGTCGTTTAGATAGACAACGTTTTGCGTGCAGTGAGTAATCGCGTTCACATCGGAGGCTAGCAGGTTCTCACCTTTGCCGATACCGATGATCAATGGAGATCCTCTACGTGCCCCGATCAGTTCATCCGGATAATCATCGCAAAGAACTGCGATACCATAAGTGCCTTCGACGTGGCGTAGGCTCTTGCGAACGGATTCCAAAAAGCGGTTTTTACCATCGACCTTTTCTTCCTTCTTGTAGTGGTAAGCGATCAGGTTACAGAGCGCCTCGGAGTCGGTCTCCGACTGAAAGCTATAGCCTTGCTCGATGAGGAACTTCTTCATCGCGACGTAGTTCTCAATCACGCCGTTGTGTACGAGAGAGATTTTGCCGTCGCTGGATTGGTGGGGGTGGGCGTTGGCTTCGGTTACATCGCCGTGAGTCGCCCAACGTGTGTGGCTGATGCCGAGACTGCCGCCGAGTTGAAGCTCATCGAGCGCATCTTCCAGTTCCTTAACTCGACCAGTGCGCTTGATTAGCTCAAAGCCTTTAGCTGTTGAGACAACCATACCAGATGAGTCGTAGCCTCGATACTCCAGGCGTTTCAGACCATCTAGCATTACACTTCCCGCACGATCACCGCCGATATATCCAACAATTCCACACATAAAGCTTCAATTCATCGCAGAGACTGTCTACTAATCAAGACAATTACATTAACCCCAACGCTGATTACTAAATGAAAAAACGTAAAATTATCTGCATTATTATGGGGGGCGGACGCGGCTCTCGCCTTAGCCCATTGACTCAAGAGCGCTGTAAACCTGCGGTTCCGCTGGCCGGTAAATATCGTTTGGTCGATATTCCCATCAGCAATTGTTTGAATGCGGGCTACAATCAGATTTTCGTTTTAACTCAGTTCAATACGGCCTCACTGCACCGCCACATTCAGGACTCCTATAAATTTGATCCATTCAATGGTGGATTCGTCGATATTCTGTCTGCGGAGCAAACGGATAGCAGCAGTGACTGGTATCAAGGCACTGCCGATGCGGTCCGTCAGAATATGCACCACTTCCACGGCACCGGTGAAGACGACTTGTATGTCATTCTTTCAGGCGACCAATTGTATCGGATGGATCTTGAAGATGTCGTGCACGAACACGATACTTCAGGCGCGGAAGTCACCATTACCGCTAAGCCGCTTGGCTTGGACGAGGCTGAAGGCTTGGGACTCATGCGGATCAATGATCAGCTTGAAATCACAGAGTTCGTTGAAAAGCCTAAAGACCCAGCCATCATCAAAGGCTTGGCCGTTGGTGACAGTGTGCGCAAGAAAATGAAAGATCCCGGCACAAAAGATTACTGCCTCGCATCGATGGGTATTTACGTTTTCAACGCTAAGACACTCGTTGAGGCGTTGGACTCTGACACTACTGACTTTGGTAAAGAAATTATCCCCGGACTATTAGGGAAAGCCAAAATGTGCAGCTATGTGTTCGATGACTATTGGGAAGACATCGGAACAGTGAAGGCATTTTTCGATGCAAATATTCGACTCACAGAGCCAGTGCCGCCTTTCAACTTCTTCGATGAAGAAGCCCGCATCTACACACACGCGCGGTTCTTGCCTGCGTCCAAACTCAATTCTTGCGTGGTAGAACGTGCGATTATGGCAGATGGTTGTATCGTCACTGACGCGACGATCAAGCACTCCACACTTGGAGTCCGTTCTGTCGTCAATGACGGCTCGTTACTCGATAGTGTCGTGATGATGGGCGCTGACATGTTTGAAACCCAACGTGACTTCGACCGGAACAAAGTGGATGGTCGCCCTAACATTGGCGTCGGCAAAAACAGTATCGTGAAGCATGCGATTTTGGACAAAAACGTCCGGATCGGTGACAATGTTGTGCTCGATCCTACTGGGCTTCCAGACAACTTTGGTCCTGGTGTTGAAGTCGCTATCAGAGACGGCGTGCTCGTGGTGACAAAAGACGCAATCGTGCCAGACGGGTTCGTCTTAAAGGCATAGTTCTAGCCTATATTTGTTCAGCTTTTGACAAGCCGCGATTCCATTGGAGTCGCGGTTTTTCTGTTGCTAGGGCTAGCGTAATTCAGCATAATTCAACTTAGAAGTAGAGCATCAGTTCTTCGTTTATCCCCAACCCCAAAAACGTCATGAAAAAACTACTAATCTGCACCGATGGTTCTGACTATTCAGAAGAAGCCTGCCGATACGCTGCATGGCTCGCGAAGAGTAACGCCGCTGAAATTCACGCACTCTATGTTACCGACATTCGTCAATTTCAAGGATCAGTGATTGCTGACCTTAGTGGCAGTTTAGGCATACAGCCGTATGACGGCATGGTCGCGCAGCTGCAGGAGATTGAGGAGCAAAAAGCAAAGTTTGTTAAAGAACTCACATTGAAAGTTTTTGAAGAAGAGCAAGTGGCGGATCGAGTGACTTACCACCACGAGACAGGTATGCTAGTTGATGTGATCGATGACTTTTCAGACGATGTCGATTTAGTCGTGTTGGGAAAGCGCGGTGAAAATGCAAACTTCGCCACCGAGCATTTAGGTTCTATGTTGGAGCGAGTGATACGGTCGACCGATAAGCCATGCCTTGTGACCTCACGTAGTTTTAAGCCCATCAACAGAATCGCCATCGCGTATGACGGCGGCGCAAGTAGTCAGAAAGCGCTGAGCTTCTTAGCTGCGAAGGAAGTGTTTAGCTCTGCCGAGTTGCATGTTGTCACCGCTGATGAAGGTCATCACGAAGATGAGAGTGCTGCACGTTTGGCAGAAGCCGAAGCGACATTGAAGGCCGCGGGCTTGAAAGCCACGTATCAATTGTTGAACGGCGAAGTCGAAAGTGCGATCGCAGACTATGTCGAAAACGCCGGAATCGATTTATTGGTTGCCGGCGCTTATGGTCACGGTCGTATCCGCGAGTTATTGATCGGCAGCACCACGACTGAGTTGCTCCGCCGCTGCCACGTGCCGGTGCTTTGTTTTAGGTAACGCGTAGCGTGCCGCTCGTTAAAATTCGTGCTCTCAGTCCACCGTGACCTTTGAGGGCTTCGTGGACGCCGGGGGTGACGGATTCATCCATCCAATAGCAGGGGCGGCATTCTTCGGCGCCTTCAAATTCGATGCCTTGAAGAGTGAATTTTTGTCCGATCAAAGTGTTGAGGTCGATGCCTTCAGTGAGGACGTTACGGCGGAATTCGGTCGCGTTCAGATCAGGGCAGTTGAAGTCGTCTTTAATCCGTTGGTAAACCGCCCAATCAAAAAAGGTAATTTGCCCTTTATAGTCTTCTTGGTGGTCGAAGTAGCGATCGCCGACTAGTCCGCGACCAGCGACGCACTCGACTGTATCGACTTTCTCAATGCCGTGATTGAGGCGTCCTTTGCCGTGTCGTCCGACGAAGTCGTGTCCTACGGAAATGTAGAGGGCTTTGATGTTCATTTAGTGGGAAGTTGGGATGTGTAGAATTTGGGAGGTTGGGAAGTGTAGAAGTGGGGAAGTTGGGAGGTTGGGAAGTGGAGAAGTGGGGAAGTTGGGAGGTTGGGAAGTGGAGAAGTTGGGAGGTTGGGAGGACTGTCTTAATCCTACTCTTAATCTTACTCTGTTTTTTTTGGGTCTTGCTTTCAAGATGAGGGCCCGAGAAAGCTCGGACGCTACTGGCACTGGACTGGATTTTGTGGGGGGGATTAGGATTAAGATTAAGACTTATTGATCAGTAGAGTGTTTCTACCTACTTCCCACTCCTTAATGATGATGGTGTTCTAAATTCTTGGGGTCGGTGCAACCGCAGTGGTTGCTTTCGATCCAGGCTTCGGTGCCGTCGGCGTAAACTTCTTTCTTCCAGATTGGGAGGCGGTGCTTGACGTTGTCGATGATGTAGCGGCAGGCGAGAAAAGTATCGCCGCGGTGGTGTGCAGTCACGCCAACCCAGACTGCGATATCGCCGGTCGTGAGTGGTCCGATGCGATGCACGACGGCGGCGTCGATGAGGTGAAACTTGTCTTTGGCTTCATCGAGAATCGTGGTCGCGATTTCTGGCGCGAGTTGTGGGTAGCCGCTGTAGTGCAGGGCGGTGACGACTTTTCCCTCGTTGTGATCACGCACCCAACCTTCGTAGCTGCAGTAGGCGCCGGCTGTGAGGTCGAGCATCTCGTTGCGGAGGGCAGTTGGGTCGATGGTTTCTTCGGTGAGTTGGAATTGCATGTGCGCTTTACTTAATCGATTTCGACCTTGGAGGGGTCGTAATTCACCTTCGGGTAGCTGAGTTTTAAGTCTTCCATTGTGGCAACAACGATTCTAGCGACGAGGAGGTTGCGCGCCCATTTTTTGTTCGCCGGAATGATATACCATGGTGCATGTGAATGGCTGGTTTTCGCGAACACATCTTCGTAGGCTTTAAAGTATTCGTCCCATTTACTGCGTGCTACGATGTCGGACGGATCGAACTTCCAATTTTTAGCCGGGGTGTCGAGTCGCTCTTGGAGGCGTTGTTTTTGTGTGTCTTGATCGATATGAAGAAAGAACTTTACGATGATAGTATTCTCGTCGACTAGGAGTTGCTCAAAGTCGTTGATGTGGCGGTAGCGCTTTTTCCAGACCTCTTCAGGTTTGAGATTGTTGACGCGCACTGCGAGGACATCTTCGTAGTGGCTACGGTCGAAGATCATGATTTCGCCACTAGATGGCGCGCGTTTATGCACACGCCAGAGGTAGTCGTGATTGATTTCACGGGTGGAGGGCTTGTCGAAACTAGCGACGTGGACGCCTTGAGGATTTACACCGCGAAAGACGTTTTTGATGGTGCCGTTTTTGCCGCTGGTATCCATGCCTTGTAGCACGAAGAGAAGCTTCTTGCGGCGATCGACAAAGAAGCGTTGCTGAAGATCGCCAAGACGAACGTGAAGGCTGTGGAGCTCGGCAAGCGCTTCGCTCTTATTGCTAGGCATGTCGTCCCATGGATTCGAGGGGACTTTGTTTAGGACGTCATTTTGTCCTTTTTTAATCAGGTAGTTGTTAAAGTGTTTTAGACTCATAGTATTAAAAGGCAGTGGTTCAGGTTGTTTAAGTGAATGTTTATTTCCGGCGATAGACGAGCACGGTTTCGCCTTCGCGTTCGTAAAGTAGGCCAGTCAACTCGCGGCCGGGTTCGCGGTAGTATTGAATAAAGGAGTCGTAGAACTCGTCAGGTATGAAGGCGGTGATGCCGCCGCCGGATTCGCCTTCATAAGCGGTTTCTAGGCGGACTGATCGAAAGCTATCTGGGCTGCTGGCCTCGCTGCTTACGACGCTGGCGATGACAAGTGTGATGTCTGTGTTTAGATATTGGGGCAGGTCGGCGAAGTAGAATTCGACCGTTTTAAGTGGGGGAGGTGGTTCGGCCACGATGATGAGAGCGCGAAAGCCATCGAGTGTCTTGTCGCTGATGCCGGAGATCTCGACAAGTGAATCAATCGTGGCGATCGGGCGTGCTGCAATAATACGGCCGGCGAGCGCTGGACCGATACCGGGTAATGTTTCCAATTCGGCAGCGGCAGCGGTATTGACGTTGAGCATGCCGTTCTTACTCGATGCACGCTTTGGGGTGCCTTGAGACAGTGCCATTGGTGCAGCATTGCCGCCTTCGACGCTTTGTCGGAGTTGATTCAGTCCAGCCATTTGTGCCGAATTTCCACCGACGGTCCAGATGCCAGTGCTGCTGCGTTGTGCTTCGCGTTCCGCGTTTTTTAGACGACTGAGATAGGTGCGAGGTGAGTCACCCGTGGGCCAAGCTTGTTTGGTCGGCATGCCATAGATGCGTGCGAGTCCGTTTTGAACCAATTCCGTAGAGAGGTAGCGTTCGTCTTTTTTGATGAGTGCATAGTAGCGCTGCTTGCCGCTGCCTCGCGCATCTTCCCATTTAGTGATGACTGTGAAACTGCCACGAAGAAAGAGTTTAGTGAATTTCGCTGCCAACTCACCGGATGCCAGCACCTCGTCTGTCGTGATTGAAAAATAGCGAGCTTGGTCGCGCACCCGATCCATGTATGTTGCATAGGTCTCAGGGCAATCAACATAGTAGAGCCGAAAGACATCAGACTGGTCGCCATATTTGATGAGAAAACTGTCCCCATCGTTATAATTGGCTTGAACGAGTTGGCAGTTTTCGAGCACTTCCCAAACGCCGACTTCTTTATTCGCGGCCATAAGGGCGGCGGATGAAAGCAGTGATACGCAGAGGATTACACTCAGGAAAAGACGCATGGGTAATTTCTCTAGCGAGGCTGTAGCAGCTGGCAAGGCTTCGATGTGACTAAACGAAGATGAATGATGTCGAAATGATATACGCTTTGCCCTTGTCCTGCGCGGCTGTGCGGTTTGAGTGGGCGCAACGATGGCAAAATCTCTAAATAGGCAAGCGCAGGCACAATTGGATGTGCAACTACGGCACCGCATCAATGCAGGGCGTGTTGCTGTGCGCGATCAGATTGCGTTTTTTGGTCGTCAATTCGGTCAGGTCGAAAGTGAGTGGAAAGATGATGACACCCGTGTGACATTTGCGGACTTTGCGATTTCGGAGAAGATATTTGCCGAGCTACGGCGTGATTTTCCAGAAGATGACTACTGCAGCGAAGAGGCCAGTCCTTTGGACGAAGTGCTGGAGTTGGATGCGCGCTTTGCATGGTTGGTCGATCCGATAGACGGCACCAATAATTTTGCTTTAGCGTTTCCAGTCTGTGCGATCTCGCTGGCGCTGTTGCTTGATGGTGAGCCGATCTATGGTTTTATTTATGATTACAGCACTGGTGCCTTGCTCGAAGGTGGACCGGATCGTGCGTTGATGAGTAACCAGAAGCGTTTGAATCGAAACGACATGGTTGCCGAGGCGCAAACGATGGTTGGCTTACACTTCCCGATGGAGGCTGCGCAATTGCGTATGCTGGAGCCGTTGTTGAGTAAGTATCGCGTGCGTTGCCTTGGTAGCGGTGCCCTGACGGCTGCGTATGTGGCAACGGGTTATTTAACCGGAGTCATCGACTACCGAGTAAAAGTATGGGACATCGCGGCGGCCTATGCCTTGTGTGCTGCGGTGGGGCTGGAGTTTACTTTCTTTGGAGAGCGCCCGTTCCCATTGAAGCGCTTTCATTCGCAGATGGATTTTAGCCCTTATTATTGCGGGACGAAAGCGTTCGCGGATGAGGTTGGTGGTTTGCTGTAAGTCAAAGCGTGGACTCGTTTGAGAATATATTTGGTAGGGACGCCTGCCCCCTAGGCGTCCGCGATATTTACCTGCGGCCATGGACGTCTGAGGGCAGACGTCCCTACCTTTTAAAAAATCCACTAGGCGGGCTCTAGCCCGAATACAGCTTTACCGAGCGCGAATAGATCTGGGAATATGCCTTCTGCTGCTGTTTCGTCTGCGAGTTGCGCTTCGCTATGACTGCCGGTGGCGACGAGGAAACTACGCACGCAACCGCCTTCAGCGGCGGCGAAGTCGAATGGGGAGTCACCGATGAGTATGGTTTCATCGGAGGTTGTCTCCATTAGCTCGAGCATGTGGGCGGTGAATTGAGGTTCTGGTTTGCGATAGGGTGTGTCACCAGTGCCGACGGTTTCGGCCAACCATTGGTCGAAACCGAGGTGCTGGACCAACGCGCGGGAGTGATCGCCGCCTTTGTTGGTGAAGACAGCCATATTATAGCCGCCCTTTGCATGCAGTGCTTCCAATAGCCAAGCCGCGCCTGGTAGAGCAAAGACACCTTCGAATAAGGTTTTCTCGAAATGCTGGAGGAATATCGGGTAGGCGGATTCGGCAGCTTCGGCTCCCATTAAGCGTGCGAGGGTCACGTGTATGCCGCCGCCGACGGTGGCGCGCACTTTTTCGTAGCTCGATTCCTCGAGTCCGAGTTTGCGTTCAGCGTATGCGATGCTGTTAGCAATGGTGGTAAAGTGGTCGATGAGTGTGCCATCGAGATCGAAGAGTATGGTTTGCATGTTAAATTGTGCTTTATCTAAAAGGTCCTGCGATGCAGTCTTGCTAGTTAGAGATGGGAGGCTTTGTTTGCGTTGGCAAGCGAAGGCTTGGATTTCAATTTCATAAGTATGGCGACTAACGAGGCAATACAGGCAGGCTTAAGTGCACGAGGCGATGGTTCCGCCTTGGTTCTGACGTTTTCTGGTAGTTGGATACTCGAGAGCGATCGCCCATTGGCGCGGGATTTTCTGCAAACGAAGCATGATGCCAGCTCATTTGAGGCATTGCATTTTGAAGTCGATCAACTGGCGACTTGGGATACGGCTTTATTGATCTTCGTGCGCGATGCGTGTGCTTGGGCTGAAGCAGCAGGGATCAAGTATCGTTTCGGTGATTTACCCGAGGGGGTGCGAAACATGATTCGCCTGTCACAAGCGGTGCCGGAAATGAAGCACCGCGAGCAACCGGAGCCCCCTGACTTTTTCACACAAGTGGGTGAAGATGCGATCCGTAGTTATCATGGAATGGATGGCTACTTTAGTTTCATCGGGCAGTTGACGATCGACCTCTTTGCATTCTTACGCGGCAAAGCACAATTACGGTGGAAGGACTTTTTGTTTCTACTGCAGTCGACCGGACCGAAGGCTTTGTTGATTGTCAGTCTGCTTAGTTTTTTGACCGGCTTGATCATCGCTTTCATCGGAGTGATTCAATTGCAGAAATTTGCGGCTGATATTTATGTCGCCGATTTGGTTGGATTGGCGGTGACGCGTGAGTTGGGCGCTGTGATGGCAGGGGTCATTATGGCGGGGCGAACTGGTGCGGCTTTTGCAGCGCAAATCGGTAGCATGCAGGTCAATGAAGAGGTCGATGCTTTAACCAGTTTCGGGATTTCACCGATGCAGTTTTTGGTGGCCCCGAGGGTGCTCGCATTGGTTTTGATGATGCCCTTGCTCTGCGCATGTGCTGACTTTGTGGCAATACTTGGCGGTATGGTCGTAGCGGTGGCGATTTCGGATGTGAGTTTTGTTCAGTATTTCAACCAGGTCGAGCAAGCGGTGGGATTGAATGATTTGCTGGCTGGAATTTTTAAGAGTGGGGTGTTTGGTTTGATCATCGCGGTGGCTGGTTGCTACCGCGGCTTAAACTGCGGTCGTGACGCGACGGCAGTCGGGCAAGCGGCGACTTCTGCTGTGGTCACTTCAATCACTTGGATTGTGATCGCTGATGCGATCTTCGCCGTTTCATTTCATATCCTGGGAATCTAAATATGAGCGGCACAAAAGATATGATTAAAGTCGAGGGGCTGACGATGCGTTACGGTGATTACACTGTGATGAAGTCGCTCGATTTCAATGTGCGCCGCGGTGAGGTGAAGGTCATCATGGGCGGTAGTGGTTGCGGCAAGAGCACCTTGCTGAAGCATTTGATCGGCTTAGAGCGTGCAGCAGCTGGGCGTATTACTTATGGCGACGATGTTTTTGATCCGGATGGACCATCGGGAGAGGCGATTCGCCGTCGCTTTGGTGTTTTGTTTCAAGGCGGTGCCTTATGGAGTTCGATGAGTGTGGCTGAAAATGTCGCACTACCATTGGAGGAATATACGGATTTGAAGCCTGCTGAGATCAGAGAGATCGTTGAGTTCAAACTGGCGCTCGTTGGGCTGGGAGGTTTCGGCCATCGTTATCCGTCTGAATTGAGTGGGGGGATGCGTAAGCGGGCAGGGCTGGCTAGAGCCATCGCACTCGACCCGGAAATTTTATTTTTTGATGAGCCGTCAGCCGGTTTGGACCCGTTGAGCTCGCGCCGATTGGATGATCTGATCTTAGAGCTACGCGATGCCTTGGGGGCAACTGTGGTAGTGGTCACTCATGAACTTGCCAGTATTTTTGCCATCGCGGATCGCGCATTGTTTTTGGATGTCGATACGAAGACGGCACTTTGCGACGCTAACCCGCACGACTTAATTGATGATCCCGCAGTGGATGTGAAAGTGCGGCAGTTTCTAAAAAGAGGCGAGACCGTCTCTAATGTAAACGATTGATCTTCCTAGCACTATTCGTCATTAACTTCCTATCGTGAATCGAAAGCCCAGTCCTAAAGCCATCGGCATCTTTGTTACCGCTGCCACTATTTTACTTGTAGCGATGGTGATCTTCTTTGGGTCAACCACCTTATTAAGTAAGTCCACACGCTTTATTCTTTTCTTCGATCAATCGGTGAATGGATTGGCCGCTGGTTCGCCAGTTAAGTTTCGAGGGGTGCCTGTCGGTTCAGTGGAGAAGATACTCATTCGCGCAGAAGGCCAGGTTGAGGGTTCGACGGCGATTCCGGTTATCATCAAGCTAGACCGTTCTCGTTTAGAAAAAGAACTGGGTGTGCCAGCGTCTGCATTTTCGCCAGAGTCGATTCATACTTCGATTGAACGTGGCTTGATGGCTCAGTTGAACTTAGAAAGTTTTATCACTGGTCAGTTGTTTGTGGAATTTAGTTTTGAGCCAGAAAAGCAGAAGGGCTGGAAGCCACAATTGGCAGAGGTGAATGGTATGTTGGAGATACCAACGCTCGCGTCATCCTTGGATCAAATCACCGGTGATATCGCGCAACTGATCTCAGATGCTGGGGCGATTGATATCCCTCGCTTGAATGAGAACATCAATGCTGTGCTGGAAAACCTGGCGACGGTGCTTGCTGGTATTGATTCAGAAGGCATCAGTGATTCGGTGACCTCGGCGGCCGATCAAGTTACCGCGATTGTGGGTTCTGATGACTTTAAGCAGTCAATCACCGCGATGCGTCAGGCATTTGAATTAATCGGCACCACGGCGAAAACGTTCAACCTGAAAGAAGGTCCGATGGCGGCGACCATTGAGAAGTGGACGACACAATATGAGCAGACGTTGGCTGGCTTAGACCGCTTGATCGATGATACCGGCAATCTCATGAGCCCGGAGTCAGACCTGCGTTATGAATTCGAAACCACTTTGCGCGAACTGAGTCGTGCGGCTCAGTCGATTCGTTTACTTGCCGACTACTTGGAACGTAATCCCAATGCACTGCTAACCGGACGACCTGAAGATGAAAACTAAGATGCGATTATCACGATTTTATTTAATCGGCTTCTGCTTGTGTTGTTTGGGGCTCAGCAGCTGTCTAAATTTGAAACCAAAAGTTGATGACGTGAAACTGTTTGCCTTGGGGCCGATCGAGACAGAATCTGTGTCCGCGGCTAAGGGACCTGCGATTTATATCTCACGCCCCGATCTGCCAGCTTATTTGGATGGTAAGCGATTACAATTCCGGAAGGACAATGGTGAAATTGGCGAACTCAAGAATGCACGCTGGGCTGAGCCGCTAGAGGAGGGCGTAGCACGAGCGCTTGCGGAATATTTATTAGCCAGTGGCGAGCAGCAGGTAAGCGGCTTTTATCCGTGGCCGATGCGCTCTAGAGATGGTTTAGAGCTACGGGTTCATTTTTATAAGCTTGGAGCACTTGCAAGCGGTGAAATTCGCATGGTCGCCAATTGGGAGCTGCGTGACAGCAAACAAATCCTCAAGGCCGGTAAATACCAGTCAGAGGGCATCACATGGGTGCTAGGACAAGCCGAAAGCCAAGTGGAGGGCCTTAATCGTGCGCTGGCGCAGTTAGCCTTGGAGGTCTCTGCTTCGCTATAAATTGATAATATTTTGAATGGATTAAAAAATCCTTCAAACGACTATTGACAAGGCGGCGTTTAAAAAGAGGATTTGCGATTCTTCCAGTAAGGAGCTACGGTTCTTTACATAAATATGGTGGCTATAGCTCAGTTGGTTAGAGCATCGGCTTGTGGTGCCGAGGGTCGCGGGTTCGAATCCCGTTAGCCACCCCATTTAACGAAGTTAAATGCAACCTGCGGGATGAGAACCCGCGAACGAGCGGGTTTGACGCAGTGCTTTTAGGAACGGATGTTCCGCCTAGAAAAGCACGAAGATGGCGAAGCAATCCCGTTAGCCACCCCATTTTTGAAAGCCCCTGTGAAGCGAGGGCTTTTTTGTGCCTGCATTCGTTCGTAAAAATGGTCCTTACACACCAACAATTCGAAGAATAATAGAGCATCCTTGAACATTGAATAACAAATCCTTATCCATTCAGTTCAAATGAAGAAAACCTTAATATTCATCACGTCTCTATTCGTTTTAATAAGTGCATCGATGGGTGTTACGGGTGAACTTGAGAAAGTGAATGTTGGTGGGTATATTCTGACCGCCTACGAAGACGTCCCAGAGTCATATGGTGGCGGATATTCGATGTATACGGCAATCTGGCCTTTCCTTGAAACCCACCCAGGGAAGTTCTATCAATCCGGACTCATGGGCACGTGGATGTATGCGCAGAATGAAGGGAATCCTTCTCGGAAAATCGGCTCAGACAAAACTGGAGGAGTCGGCTATTCGACGATTGAAGGCGGCACTGGTGTTTGGCGTAGCAATCATTTCCCTACAGTAACCCCGAAGTTTCAGATGGGGGGCGTCACACTTAACTTCAACCGCTGGGCCAATGGGCCTGGCTCTGGAAAGGGGAAGAATTGGAATAACGATCTGGGGCGATATGGCGTCGCACAACTCAGTCCATGGCTCTTATTCCCGCCCGATGGTCTCAATTTTAAACAGGGCACTTCTGGCGAGTATCTGGGGCGTGCCTACCTGCCGCTTCCTCTGATTCCTGCGAAGGAAACAACCGCAGGTAAGGATTTACCAACAGGTGGTAATTGTTGGACGCTCTTCTTTAACTCGAAAAACTTTAAGGGTCCAGTTGCCTTTTTTACGCCTTATTATTTCTCACAGGAGACACTGGAGCATCCGCATCTGAGTGGGAAATTTCTCGATTCTCGTCCAAGTCGCTCTAACCGGCAGGTGCAGATGGAGACTCAATATTTACCAGCTAGGCGGGCCTATGATAGTCAGGGCGAGCTCTATGCGCGCACAACTGTGATGCAGTTTCCGAGGAACGCGGATACCAATAGCATCCTCATCCACCAGAATAGCTGCTATGATAAATCCGCGCTATGGGACAAGGTCGATGCTTGGTTTAACGGCGGACCCGTCGCCAGCGGCGAGTTTGTCGATACCGGGAGGTATGTCTGCAAGTTGAAGGACGAGTCCTATGGCGCCGCTTGGAGAATTTTTTCAGGTGATGGGAAGGCGAAGCAAAAGGTGCCGATTGAGATCAAGAGCTTTATGCGCCCAATCCGCTTGGACGAGGTTACCTATGCGATGGAGTGGGACGAGAGTATGGTAGAAGTGGGCGAGGATTACGTAAAATTGCCCCAGTATTACCATCTGCGCGGTGAAGGCAAAGAGGCGAAGTGGTTTGCAGTGAAGAAGGACGCAGTGCCAGAGGAGACCGGCTTGCATGCACTCACGGCGAAAGATTTCAATGATGCCAAAAACGACTCCTCACCGCACACAACTCCAACAGAGCCAGAAAGCTGCTGGAAGTCACCCGGACCTTCATCAGGTCCGTTCGAAGCTCGTTTAGGGGATGGTAGTCTCGTGACCTACTACTGGTATAAGTTCTGTGACCAGCCAGCCTTGCTCAATGCCGATCTTAGTTTGCAAGAGAGGGAAGAACTTCAACGGAAGGTCGAGCTTCTCCATCGTCACTGGAAAAAGGACCAAGAGTATCTCGCTCCGCAGAATCTCGGTGAGCTGGTAGAGTTCGATCCGGCACTCATCGTAACACCTCCTGCAGGCATGGAAGTTGGTTACGTGCCAATCGCAACTAAGCAGAGTATGTGAACCCCATCGCTGAACAGTGGCGAATAGGTAGGGATCTAGTTTATAAGCTGAAAGTCAAGGTCTGATGGAATTGGAGGGCAATGCTCCGTCATTGCCGTTCGTCAGAGGTGCTCGAGATAGCCTAGCGTAAGACATACGGAAACGTCGGAGCGTTTCCCTCCAGTCTCGATTGCTTTCTATAATTCGACTTTAAAGTTGTAGGTCCCGGATTCCAATTCGAGTTTCACGTTTCCGTTTGGCGCGTCCATTTTTTTAACGCCAAGGATTTTCTCCGCAGGGTATCCATTTTCAGTTATGGATGATACTGCATGAAGATCTAGAACAGCAGTGGTGTTGACTGGCACACGTAGTTCAATGGCTACTGTATCGCCTTCACGTTTCCA
Source organism: Opitutales bacterium (assembly GCA_030729385.1). Lineage (GTDB taxonomy): Bacteria > Verrucomicrobiota > Verrucomicrobiia > Opitutales > Coraliomargaritaceae > JBPOFY01. The sequence continues at coordinate 24,658 of JANQXM010000022.1, forward strand.
GTTGCAGACAATCAGACCATAGACCGAACGGTGTGAGCAGTTTACCCAGTCCAAGCCCTCGACGAAGCGAGGCTGCAGTTGAATGCGGTCGAACCCAACCGCGTCTGCTGCTGGTTCAATGCCGCCGAGCCAATTGTAGAACCATTGACTGACGGAACCGAACATCGGGTGATTGTGGCTTTTGCCTTCACTGTATTTTAAAGATTCCCACAAGGTGGTGGCGCCGTTTTCCAACATATGCCCCCAGCCAGGGAAATCACGTTTGTTAACCATGGCGTTGGCGACTTCGACTGCTCCCTCGCGGCTTAAAACATCCAACATATAGCGAGTTCCAAAAATTCCGGTCGTGAGGTGTCCGTCGTGTTTTTCGATATCCTTCAGAAGATGGTCTAGCGCCAGCTGGCGTTCGTTTTCTGGTAGCATGTCGAGAAAGAGCGCGAAGGATTGAACGCTTTGGATGCCCGATCCAGCGACACCAGTTCCGTTAGCAACGCATTCCTTTAAATAGGCCTGCTTAATGTCTTCGGCGAGCTGAGCGTATTCAGCGGCCTCGTCTTCTTTGCCTAGAATACCTGCCAACCGTGAAAGCATACGGGCAGATTCGCAGTAGAGCGGTGTAACCATCGGCGTCGACTTTTCTCTTTCTAGCGCCTCGTGGTCGTGCAGACCGCTGCGTATGATGTGATCATTATTGTTGGACCGGACTAACTCGAACCAGCGTTTACTGACGGTATATTGCTCTTCGATGATTCGGCGGTCGCCATAGTAGCGGTAGAGTTGCGTTTGGAGGTGCGGATGCGCCATGGCCCAGCCTACACCACAATATTGAATGCCCACCGACGGAGCGGTGTCAGTCAACATACCATCCGGAAGCGCACTGTCGGCCCAGTCGCGTGTCGCCTTGGGGTAGAAGGTAGACATGTCGTAGTTGAGCATGAAAGCGTCTGAAGTGGTGACTAGGTCGCCGCCATATCCAAACCGCTCACGGTGCGGGCAATCTGATTGCACGCCGAACAAGTTACTGAGGAACGTCCATTCGGTCATCTTTTGGATACCGTTGAACAGTTCATTGGAACTGGAGAACGACCCTACTGGTTCAACGTTGGAATTCATGCGCAGCCCCTTGATCGATTCTAGTGATGGAACGGAGGGGAGTCCGGTCAGTTCGATATAGCGGAACGCGTGGAAAGTGAATTGCGGCGTATAGTTTTCGCCACCACCACGGGCAATGTAGTTGTCTTCCTGCCAAGCGATGGGCAGCGCGCCCGGATACTGTGGCTTTGATGCGTTTTTGATTTGTCCGCATACACTGCTCATCGGATTCAGTGTGCCATCTTCATGCAACAGCTCGCCGTAGCGAATCGAGATTTCAGTGCCGGCGGTAACATCGAAGTCGAAGCTGGCCCATCCGCCAAAGTTTTGTCCCATGTCGACGATATACACGCCCTTATTTGGTTCTGTAATTGAGACGGGGCGAATTTCTTTGGTCACCTTGATCGCTGGAAGCGGAAGCGCTTCTAGAGCACCCTCGGGTGCTGAAACAGTTTGTGCGGTGGACCAGTCACTATCATCAAGCCCGGGCTTATCCCAACCAGGGACTTCTTTGCGGGCATCTACTTTTTCGCCGAGGTAGATGTTGTTGCGTAGGATCGGTCCCTGTGTGACTTTCCATGACGCATCACTGGTGATCGATTTGCTGGAGCCATCAGCGTATTCGATCTGGAGACGGGCTATGAATTGTGGACGTCCGACGGGTAAGTGCTCACGCAAATTTTTGCGCCCCCACATACGCAGGGGCAGGGGGTTATACCAACCATTGCCTAGTGAGACACCCAAACAATTGTTTTCGGCTGTAAGGCTATGCGTCACGTCAAATGTGGAGTAGAACACGCGTTTGTCGGGGCGTGTCCAAAGCGGATCAAGGTGTTGGTCGCCCACCATTTCGCCATTCAGGGATGCGCGATAATAACCCAGCGCAGTGATGTAGAGGCGCGCGGTTTTCACCGGACCCGTCAGCTTGAAAGGTTTACGGAAGAGTGGCGCCGGATCATCCTTGAAAAAGTCCTCGTCCTTTTCTGGCTGCGGTATGCCATCGTTGAGCCACTCCGCCTTCCAGTCCTCTGTCTTCAATAGCCCCATCTCCCAGTATGCAGGAGCTGACCATTCGGAGACCTTGTCACGACTGTCCCAGACTTTTACTTTCCAATAGCAACGCTGGCCAGAGCCCAGAGGTTTGCCAGCGTAGAGAATACCAACGTTCTGACTCGACTCGACTTTGCCACTGTCCCACAGGTCGCCGCGATCGTTCTTCAATCCCTCGGCGGTTGTGGAAACCAGAATGTGATAAGCACTCGGTTTCGCTCCGCGCGCATCCGATTGGAGCTCCCAGTTTAAGCGAGGTTCTGGATGTTCAATGCCTAGTGGTTGATCTCTATATTCGCAGCGCAGACGTGCTATACTGATCTCTTCTACGATTGCGTCTTCGGCAGAGAGATCTGCTAAGGGAGAGAGAAATGTCGCACATAAAGTGCACAGGCTGAATATTGATTTAACGCGCATTGAAGAAATTTCTCTTAACGTTCGAGATGTAGGCTTTGATTTAATTGGTAGGCGATCCCCGTCTCAGTATCCGACGTCCAAGTCTTATCGCGATAGACAACTTTGCAGGGCAAGCCGGATTTAGAATGGATGGTTGCGGAAACCAGTTTACCCTCGTGCCATGTCATATCCACCTCGAATCCACCGCGGGCACGGAGCCCTTTTACCGAACCGGTGCTCCATGCTTCGGGCAATGCCGGCAGTAGTTGGATTTGGTTCGCATGGCTTTGAACCAGCATCTCGCAATAGCCAGCGGTTGCGCCGAGGTTGCCATCGATCTGAAAAGGCGGATGTGAGCAGAATAGGTTCGAGTAGACGCCGCCTCCGCTCTTTCCGTAGATGGTCTTTGTTTCGCTGACCAAGTTGATCAGGCTACGCAGCAATTTATGCGCACGGTCGCCGTCTCCCAATCGAGCCCAGAAGTTTATCTTCCACGCGCGGCTCCATCCGGTGCTTTCATCTCCGCGAGCATTGAGTGAAACGCGCGCCGCTTCGGCTAGATCTGGTGTGAGTGCTGTGCTGATCTGACGACCGGGGTAAAGGGCAAACAGATGGGAAACATGACGGTGTTTGTCCTCAGGATCATCCTTGTCGATTTCCCATTCTTTCAGCTGTCCCCAGCGTCCGATCGCGGGTTTAAGGAGATCGTCGCGCATGGCCGCAATGTGATCGCGGAATTCCTGGTCGTCGCCTAATTCATCAGCCGCCTCAACGGTGTTGTTGAAAAGATCGTAAATGATTTCTTGGTCGTAAGTGACGCCTTCCTCGGGCTCATATTTATATTGCTCGGGCGACCAGCCGTCGGGCGTGACAAGTGTGCCGTCGGGACGACGCTTAAGGTGATCTTCCCAGAAGTGGCAGATTTCTTTCATGATCGGATATGCCTTGTTGCGGAGATATTCTTTATCGCGACCGAAGGCATAGTGTTCCCAGAGGTGCTGCGCATACCAAGCGCTTCCTGGTCCATTCCACTTCCAGAATGAAATCCCACAAGCATTGTTCATTGTCCGAACTGTCCATCCGCGCACGTCGCCGTAATGCAGCTTCGTGAACTCCGCGCTCACCTCACGGATACTGTCGACATAGTCGATAAAGGGGACATGGCATTCAGCAATGTTCGCCGTTTCCACCGGCCAGTAGTTCATCTCCAAGTTGATGTTCGAATGGTAGTCGCCGGCCCAGACGGGAAGGTTACTGTGGTTCCACACGCCTTGCAAGTTGGCGGGTAGCGCACAGGGGCGGGAGCAACTGATCAGCAGGTAGCGACCAAACTGGCAAAACAGCGCCTCAAGTTCGGGGTCGCTTGTTTTATCGAGGGTGTAGGCTTCTAGGCGCTCGGCTGTGTTTTTCGCGAGTAAGTCTGGAGCGGTCTTGCCCAGATTGACTGAGAACCGGCGGAAGAGGGATTGATAATCCTCCACGTGTGCGGCGAGTAGCGTGTCGACGCTTTGGGCGCTGGCGGAATCAACCTGCTGGGTGACTCTGACATGGGGATGTTCGCCGAGCCACTGTTTGGAGAAATCTTGTTCGAAATTGGTTCCCGCACCCAGCACGAGTGTAACGCTGTCGCATTTTTTAAACTCGAGACCTAGTGGAGCCATCGGCGACTTCCATGAGTTTTCCGCTTTGCCCCGTTTGAGTTCGCCGCCTTGGTTCAATACTTGCAGTTGGGATTCGTATTCAAAGCCGTTGCCGATCGCGCCCACTGCGCTGAAACGGTGATTTTTCAGTTTGATTTGGGCGTTATGCATATCCGTCAGCCAAATACGCCCAGTATAAGATGCAGGTTTATCAGCCGTAAGGTGAACGACGATCACGCGTGCCGGATGACTAGCGAAAGCGGTTTGTGTGTAATGAATGCCCTCATAATCATATTCGACAGTGTGGGTCGCACTATCGATGTCCAACTGGCGGCGATAGTTACTTACTTGAGTCTGATCGTGCCCGAGGCGAATGAAGATGTCGCCGAAGGCTTGGTGGGAACCGAGATTTTGTTCCTCTTCCTGTTGCGTGTCGCCAAGTAGCTTACTTTTTTTGGGCATACGGTCACCACTCCATAGACTGATCTCGTTGAACTGAATTCGTTCGATATCGGTGCCACCGAAAAGCATCGCCCCCATGGGACCATTGCCGATCGGCAGTGCCTCTTTCATCCATGATTCTGCTGGCTGATCATACCAGAGAGTGAGGGGAGAGGTGGTCGCGTTCATGGCAGTTGCGAGCATGGTTGTCGTGACCAGTCCGATACATATCTGTTTTAATAAATGCGTTATGCTCAAGTTCATGGCTTCTATTGTGAATCGATTAATTGAGTGGTCCCCATATATCAGCCAGCAGTTTATAGAATGCGGGGTCATGATTCTTAAGCTCAGCCGCGACAAAAGGGTAAAAATCGTTGCGGTAGAAGTAGGCTTCTGTGCCTTCGGCGAAATATTCCTTGTGATTGGTTGCCCCGTAGTGGCGCACGGTCTTTCCATTGAATAGCAGTGCCTTGTCATAAATCCCTGCTGCCATGGCATCGTCGTAGGCTTTGATGATTCTCGGATCGTTAAAGCTTAGGTATTGATCGTGATAGGCATGTGCCAATTCGTGGAGGATGACTGCTGGGTGTTTCAGCATTTGATTTCGGTCGAGAAGACTGGCTGCTCTTGGAATGTGCACTTTCTTGGACAGTCTTGGATCATGCCCATTTTGCTTTAACCATTTGATGCTGGGATGGTATTGCATGTTGTCCAGCGCGTGATTGGACTCGATCCATATTTCGAGTTTGCGCATTTTTTTCAGTTGTTCCTCTGGCATCAAAATAGCGATCCGCTGGAGATGATTCGCCAGCATTGTTAAAGCCTCCGCGCCCTGAGGGTATTGCTCTGCATCCAACAGTTTCGGTTCGATGTGAATCTGCCAACCTTCGATGTTTTTGACGATAGGATCGAAATGAATAACTGCGGCATTAGCTTGTGGTTCGGCTACGTTCTTGGCAGAGAGTGTCGCTAGGGGAGACAGCACGGTTGCGCACAAGGCGCATAGGCTGATCGTGAATCGCATGCGAAATAATTTCATAATAATCATGTTGGAATATTAATCTTGGCGTTCGAAATACCAAGTCGAGAAGCGTGACGCGATGACCATCTTCCGGGCTTCCTGAGAATCCAGCTCCATCGTGCACATTTGATCGGTTACATACATGAATAGTTTTCCGATTCCCGCATCCTCGGGGTTTTCGAAAATGTCATCGGGGTAATCATACCACCAATAGCCGTATAGGTTCTTCTCATTGTTTTTGATGGTGAAAACGCTGCCGCTTTCATTGAAGTCAAACGCTTGCGGGGTGACCACTTTCGCTTCACCTTGCCCGCGCTTGATCGCGGTGAGTATCCATTTCCCCACGACTTCCTTATCCTTGGGACCATTGAAGGTTTGTGGGTCGTCGCTCTCGGAGGTGACTAGGCGTGGATCGGTGATCTTGGGCAGTGGTCCTTTGGTGAAATCACTTTTGAGGGACATGAACAGCTGGTCGTTTTTAGTTATGAATGCCTCAATGGTCGCCGATTCCTCGAGCTCGAATGGACCTGTGTATTCGAGCGGCGTCGAACCGTTGGTCGAGTAGGCGATATTGAAGTCGGCTTGTTCAAGTTCTCCCCGAAGTGTGATTCGGTTCAATGCAATGACGATGGTCGTGCTTTCAGGGAAGAGCGTGCGCCCTAGAATACCTGCACCCGTGACTTCGATGCGCCCTGCTTTATCGGTGCTCTGGAAAATGCCCAGCGAGAGACCATTGAAAGTCTTACGGTAGGTTTCGCGATGAGTGGTCACATCGACTGGATCGCCGTTGTCGAAGCCCAAGAGTTTAACCGGTCCATCGATCTTGTATTCGATACGGTTGCACGCCCACGGAACAAAGTTGCCGTCGGCATCCTTGATTGTCGTGGTTAGATGGCTGATGTCGAACTGGTCGGCAGCCATGTTCTGGTTGTCGGCTGTCAGTTCGATCTGCGTCGGATGTCTGGCAGTGTGGAACACTTTTTCCGCAACGGCTGTATTGTCGCGGTAGCCGATGGCTTTTAGTGTTCCGGGCTGATAGGGCACCTTCCATACCAAATCAAGCAGCTCGCGCGGCGGCATCTTGCCGAGCGACTTGTCGTTGAGGAAGAGTTCCACCTCGTCGCAGTTTGAGTAGGCCACCACGGGGATTTCCACGCCGTCCATTCCTGGGTGCGTCCAGTGGGGTAGGATGTGCACCATTGGCTTGTCGGTCCATTGGCTTTGGTAAAAGTAATAGTGGTCTTTCGGAAACCCGCATAGGTCGATGATTCCGAAGTTCCAGATGCGTGCAGGCCATGTGCCCCCGCCGAATGAAGCTTCACCAAGATAGTCGAAACCAGTCCAGCGGAATTCGCCCATGATCCAAGGGGTTTCCTTGGTGCGTTTCCAGCAGGTGCGGGCAGTGATGCGCACGCCGCAGTTGTCGTAGGATGAACTGTAACGCGGATGCCCATCAAAGAAGATCTGCTTGTCGTTATATGCAGGGAACGGATTCACCATGATGCTCTTGTTGCGCCACCAAGTAAGTGTGCGATAGAATCCGCGGGTTTGAAGTGTGT
>JANQXM010000023.1 GCA_030729385.1 Opitutales bacterium
CCTTTTGCAAAGTTACTGATCTTGTAGCTGTTCAACTGGCTCCAGTCGCACTCCAACCGAGAGGAGTCAGGCGTGGATCTTTCTTCAAATCTTCTGTGCAGTCTGGCACGTGTAATAAGGTGGAGGCATAGTAGAGCACGAAGGGCTCATCTTTGTTATCTTCGATAAACTTCAGCGCGTGTTGTGTCTGCCACTCCGGCACGTGCACGTTGGTGCCGGTCTTCACCAGGTTGGGATCGTCATTCGGATTGCCGTGATAAGCGGCACCGACATAATCAAAGCCAAACTCGGCAATGTCTTTACAGTAAAACTCCTGATTATACTTCAACACCTCAATCACCGCAGGGTCTTTTGGATCTGTGCCAGGGACCGATTTACGGTGCCCATGCTTACCACTCGAACCGACGTGCCACTTACCGATCATTCCAGTCTTATAACCATTCGCCTGCATCACGCGCGGGAAATTCCATTGATCGTCCGACATACCCATATTCCACAACACCTTGGTCACGCCTTCGACACTGGTGCTACGCGCAAAATTAGGGGTTGGGCAACGACTCGCATACTGCCCCGTCAACGCGGTGTAGCGACTGGGGGAACATACACTGCTGGTGGCATATGCATTTGAGAAATATGCCCCTTCGTTCGCGATGCGGTCGATATTTGGCGTATGCGCCTTGCCCTTGATAAAGCCAAACGAATCCATCGGTTGGTCGTCCGTAAAGAAGATGACGACGTTCGGCTTCGCCCTTTCGGCTTTGCTCAAGACAGGCGCGCTCACTGCAGGCGCCTGACTAGTTTCGGACTGAACCGATTGAAAGCCGGTAAGTAATACTAGCATGGATAATAATGAAGACTTCATAAAAATTTCAAGGGGTCGTGCTTATATTTGGGGTAGACGCTTGATGAGAGCACATGAACTTAAGAGCAGAATTGCAGCATCAAGCTCCAGCGATACGAGCGAGTCTGTATTTCTGAATACTTTACACGTGACATCCCTTAGGCAGTAACACAACCTAAAATAGATGAATCGGACATTTTCACCTTACATTATCGCCATTTCGGTCAGTTTCTTATGCGCGATCAGCTTCGGAGAAGAGCCGGCACAGGTGACTATCGATTTATCGCAGCGACAGGTATTAGGCGAAACGTCCGAACTGGATCGCAGCAAGTTCTTCAATGTGCACAGCAACTACAGAGGTAGTGGGTTGACTGTGGACAATCTCGAACAGCTAAAAGAGTTGAATGTCGGGTTTGGTCGTGCCTTCGACGGTCCATTTGCAGCACACAAAAAAGGAACCCCCTACCCCGATACTGCAACGATCAAGGTCGCCGCAAAGAAAGCGCTCTCAGATGCAAAAGCCGACCCTCGATATGCCTACCGTCAATCGCGCTATATCATGACCAACAGTCATAATGATGTGTTCAATATGGAAGATGCCCCCAAAGAAATGGCGCGGTTCGCAGTGGATATTCTCGAATACAATTACGAAGACGATTTTCGCCCAGACTTCTATGCACCCATGTCGATTCCCTTTGTGGCAGCTGGCAAATACGGCAACGATCAAGCAGCTGTGCGCGAGCGTATGACTGAGCTGTATGCTGAAGTGGGCAAAGAGATCGACCGCCGCGCACTCGCGACCCAAGTCATCGGTTACTCCAGCGCATGGCCGATGATACATTACTGGGACTTCGGTCACTGGCATGAACGCATGAAAATGTTCATGGACAATGCTGGTCCATACGTCGACGGCTTCTGCTTCCTACAACTCGATGCCACGCACATGCAGGAAGATGACCAGCGGAGAAGCGGCAGCCGAGCCGAGGCCTTGATGGATCTGATTGAAACCTATGGATTCATTAAATGGGGTGCGCCGAAACCACATGCCATCAGTGAATATGGCGATGTCTCTCACGGTTGGCCTCTCGGGGATGACTATACACCTGCGCGCTCTTCTGCCGAGTTGAACTCATGCAATCACTTCCTGTTCTCTCTCTTGGGTCGACAGGATCGCATCATGATAGCGGTGCCCTTTCTCACCACCAAAAGCCCTTGGTTTTACCAAAACCCGAAGAACGAATGGCAGCCGTTCTCCGCTGACCTATGGCGACCTGACCCAGAAAGCATCCAGGACGGCGTTCCAACTCGTTTCATGGAAACGGAGAAGATGGAATTCTATCGCCTATGGAGCGATGTCGCAGGGCATCGAGTAAAGACTACATCCACCGATCCCGACATTCTATCCTACGCATTTGTGGATCAGGAAGAAGTCTTCATCTGCTTGAATAATTTTGAAGACGATCAACGCACAGTAGACCTGAACTTTGCAGCGACACTGCCCGAGCTCAAATCACTCAATGTGAAACGCATGTTTGTGCCGAAACAACAGGCTGTGATCTACACCAAGAAGTCCGAAGGCAAGATACCGACTCAGCTGATTATGGAGCCACACGAAACCATCATCCTGCACGGGACATTTACTAAAGAAGTGGAAACAGTTTCGACGATCACCACAAAGAGTCACTACAGCAGAACCTACCTCCAGCCGATCAAGGCTAACCATGCTGTCACATTTACAATCAACGATGTAACTCCAAGCGAAGGCAGCACTGGCACACTTCGCATATCAATTGCTCGCGAACATAACTTGAGCAAGCAACCGACCTTATCCGTAAACGGTCATGACATCGAGTTTCCCAACGACTGGACGGGCTACGACCAAGCCAATAAAAAAGGCGGCTTCTTCGGCGCGATTCCCATTCAGTTAGGCACGGGTATACTACGCGCAGAAAATGAAATCACACTCACCTTCCCTGATGATGGCGGCTGGGTTAGCACAGCCACCTTGGAGAGCTGTGTTCCGACTTTCCATAATTAATCAAATCATTCGTTCTAACTAAACATACACATACAACATGACACCTAAGAAATTCATAATCGGAATGACCATAGCTTCGAGCTTACTCTCATCGCTAACGGTCGACCTCATGGCCGCCAACTCTCCTTGGACCAGTAGCAATCGCATCGCGATCAGCTCTGATGGAAACCCCGATGCAGATGCCGATGACGTCGGCGCCACACCATTTACCCTAGCTGTTCTAGCCAAAGCGGGACTGCAAGATAATCTGGTTCACTACGACTTCAACAACTTCCTCGAGTATAAAAAGATCGACTCCAGTAACAACCGGATGTGGTTGGGTGCGATGGGTGGGCAGACACGTTGGGGATTTGATCGCAGTCGATTTTTCGATGCCGCAATCGATCCAGATGCAGCGGTCAAACACCTCGCCGAAGTAATCAATCAGTCTACAAAAAACGACCCACTCTACCTCATCGCGGCAGGTCCGATGGAGTTGATCTACAGTGCACTGGAATCGTCCAACAGCAACGCGCGCCAGCACGTGATTATTGTATCGCACCACAACTACAATGAATACTTCAAACCGCGACTTTGGCAGAGAAACTGGAACGACGTGAAGGCACTCGTGCCAAACATTGGCTACCTACGAATCGTCGACCAGAATAACGGTCTGAAAGGAAGTGCAGATTCCGATTTCCATTGGTTGCGCGACCACGCAGACCCTAATCTGAATTGGGTATACACACGCATTGTCGCAGGCAAACTCGATGTCTCGGACACTGGCATGCTGACTTGGCTCATCGGTATCAACGGAAATGACGAGCTTACCAGCATTTCTGAAATGCAAACCTGGTTCGGCACAGGTATGGTGGCCACCAATGGTGGCACGACCAATGCCCCCACTCCACCACCTGGAGTGACACCAGATGTGATTCCGCCAACAACTCAGAATATCTTCCAGGAAGTTGATGGCAGAATCGTCATCGAAGCTGAGAGTGTGCCGCTCACCGACCAATGGGTCGTCGAAAACTCAGAACCTGGCTATTCGGGCACTGGCTACATCCGTTGGATGCCGTCATGGATAGGAAAAATCTCTCACCAACATGAAGGTGTAATCGTCTACAAACTGCGCATCACCAACCCAGGAAATTACCGCATGGCAATGAGGTCTTCACACAAGGGCGCCCCTGAGCGTGACAAGTGGAACGACTGTTGGACACTCATGGGGCTAAACCCAGTGAGCCCCTATGGCAACACACGCAAAACTTACCATTCCATCTCTCAAGCAGAGTTTAATAGTGGCGTGGGTTTCTCATGGCATACGACTCACGACAACTACGGATCGGTCGCAAGAACAGACGGTCACTTTTCCAAACCTGTTTACAACCTCAGTGCTGGCGACCATTACTTCTGGCTCTGCGGTCGCTCTGGTGGATTCCGTATCGATCAGATCCAATTCGTAAAGGAAGGCGTCAGTGGGTTTAAGGACGACTCACTGCAACCCACTCCAATACTTCCTGGAAATACTCCATAAGCAGAAAGCGACATTAAAGTATTCTACATATAAATAGGTAAACTGGTAGGGTTCGATATCCTTATCGAACCGCCGCTTCGCAACTCCCGGCGCGTTAAGGATAACGCGCCCTACCATCTCGATAAGTCAACATTCTTACAGGATGCATTAGCACAGGCAAATAAGAGTCAGCACCCTCAACAGTAACTTCCACATCATCCCATGAACCGCAGAACATTTATCTCAGTCGGAGCCACAGCAATTGGCGTCAGCACCCTACCACGATTTAGCATTGGTAAACTTCGCGAAGATGAATTCTCACAACTCCGCGTGGGATGTATCGGAATGGGCCGCATGATGTATTGGCATCTGAATGGCTTCATGCAAAACTGCACAGTAGTCGCAGTCTGCGATCTCGATACCACACGTCGAGAATCAGAACGTGACCGCGTCAATGCACACTACGGGAATAAAGAATGCGTGGCTTACAACGATTATCGAGAGCTATTGAACCGAGACGACATTGATGTCGTGGTGATTGCCACACCGGACCACTGGCATGCCACCATAGTCATCGAGGCTGCGAAGGCTGGAAAACATATCTACTGCGAAAAACCGCTCACGCACGACATTGATGAATCCATCCGAGTCATTGATGCTGTAAAACAGTCAGGCGTAGTCCTTCAAACTGGTTCACAGCAGCGAGGCATGAAAGAATTCCGCATTGCAGCGGATCTAGTTCGAAACGAAGTGGCAGGTAAAGTGCTCGAGATTAAATCCGATTTTTGGGGACCTGCAACCCCATGCGCTCTCGAAGAAGAAGCGATGGAGCCAGGGCTCGATTGGAATCTATGGTGTGGTCCTGCACCTTATAGACCCTACAACTCCGCACTAAGCCCTCGCGGGGTGTATGAAAACTTCCCCATGGGTTGGCGACACACTATCGAATATGGCGGAGGAGGCATCTGTGATATGGGAGCGCACCACCTTGATATTATTCAAATGGCACTAGATAAGGATGCATCTGGACCAATCCAAGCGCTCCCCCCAACAGATGGGAGCCAAGGCTATGGCGCAAAACTCGTGTATGATGGTGGGCTCGAAGTGACCCGAGAAAAAGGGTTTCAACTTGATTTCATTTGCGAGAACGGACGCATCCAAGTCAGCCGCGGGATGTTCCATTTCGAGCTTGATGGAGAAACCAAACACAAGTTCCTCACTCGCGAAGATGGAGGTTCGTTGATTCGAGCCGTGACATTAACAGAACGTGAATTTTTAGCAGATGTAGATATGCGCTTCCACCACCAGAAGGAAGGAGGCCATAAGCAAAATTTCCTAGATGCAATCATTTCTGGAGGGCAGCCAGTTGCGCACGTTGAAGCTGGAGCGCGTTCTGCCATCTGCTGCCACTTGATGAATCTCTCCTACATACATCAGCAAAAAATCGGCTGGGATCCAAAGCAACTGAAGTTTACCAGCGGGGGGAAACCTGAGTGGATGAAAGGTGCCCGCCGCGACTATCGAAACGCGTAAAACGGCAAATCGGGTTGCTCCCAGAGATCACGCCAAGCCATGTTGGATTGCCCCGAGCACATCCATACTTCGCCAATAAGGACGTCTTGAAACCTGAGCGCTTTCCCGCCCTCAACCACCAACTCGCATGGTCCATCTGTAACTGTCAAAGGGGCAAACTGCACGCGCCCATCATCGACCACTTGTTATATTCAGTTCCTTAACCTTTAGGTTTCGAAAGAGAATGGTTCCCTTTTCACCGGAATGGATCTGCAACCCAAAGAAGCCAGCCCTGTATTCTTCCGAGCTTATCCAGTGCGCAGCAGGAACGCCGTTGAGCCAGGTTTTAACGGTATAGCCGTCTGCCTGAATAGTCAGTCGATTCCAGCCATCCGGCTTCAGCGCCGAACGAACCTCTTTATGAGCATCTAACCACAATGGATAAATCCAAGCAGAATAACCCTGCCCATAAATACCGCCGGACCAACCGCGATTCCCACCAACACCTTCCATTTCGGCCTGAGGCCCGTGGACATGTTCAAAAGCATGACCACTTGGTTTTGCTTTGGAGCGGAACATGACCCCAGAATTTCCGTTGACCGACCATTTTACCTCGACGGTGAAAATGAAGTCTTTGAAATCTGCCTTATCGGTGCAGAGGTAAGTGCTTGGAGAGCCAGGAACGCATACACCTTCGATCGCCTCCCCTTTTGCTCTAAAAATGCAACGTCCTCCACGAGCAGTCCAGCCGTCGAGATTATTCCCATTGTATAGGTCGGTAAAGCCATCATCGACTGCAGGCTCTGGGTCCGTGTTGATCAGCATATCCTCCGGCGAAAGGATGCATTTTTGATGTTCATATTTTTGTATGAAATACGTTTGGTCCTCTGACACCTGATTGATCTGCGCGCTGGCTGTCACGACAAGAAATAGGCCGACTATGATTCGTTTTAACATAATGAATTCCCCTAGGTTACACGTAATTGATAAATGTTCTACACACGGTAATATTGCTCCCACCCTTTGCGGACCTGATCCTTCAATAGACTGTTCGCCTGATTATTGTTAGTGATTTGATTTGTTGCTCGATCAAACTCAAGTTCACCTCCCAATCGTTGCGCCAAACAACCGAGCGCAAACATTTGGCAGAGCGGACCAGTTACAGAGAATGGAGAACGCGTTTGCTCCTCTCCTCTCACAGCTTTGATAAAGTTGGCAGCATGGCTCGAATGCTTGCCGTAGTCTTTAGAGACTTCCCCTGATTTCAGCATATCTCGGAACTTTTCGACTGGAAGAATTTGCAACCGACTGGAGTGACTATTGCCGTGAAAAACGAGATCTTTGGAGTAAATAAATTTCCCCGGCCCTCCTCTGCTACGCCCTTCCATTTCCTTTGGCACTGGAGGAGGGTTGTCCGTGCCGTCATACCAATCAATATCCATCGCTGGCATGCCATTGCGCGCCGGAAACTGGAAGTTTATCGTGGACGCAAGCGGGAAGATGAAATCATTTGGCCGTTCTAGTTTCTTTGCAGTGATCTTTTCTGGGAGTCCTAATTCAAGGAACTCATGAATCGTATCCAAAATGTGCGCTCCCCAGTCGCCAAAACATCCCGTCCCGAACTGATGCCAACCACGCCAATTTCCGTAGTGCATCCGTTCACTAAACTCAACTGGATCTGGCGTCGTCCCGTTCCAAACATCCCAGTTAAGCGCTTCTGGCATCGGCATCGCATCCGGAAATCCGTTCACATGCTCCCAAGGATGCCAACGACGAGGACTGTTCATGTAGGCATCCACATGCGTCACATCTTTAATGATGCCCGACTCTTTCCACTCTTTAAACTGAAAGAAGTTATCTCCAGAATGACCTTGATTCCCCATCTGCGTGACGAGGCCGTATTTTTGCTCAGCCTTCATTAGAAGTTCGCACTCATGGAAAGTGCGGGCCAGCGGTTTCTCCACATAGACATGCTTGCCTCGCATCATCGCCTCCATCGTGATTGGGAAATGAGAATGATCAGGGACGGCGATACATACGGCATCGATCTCATCACCCATTTCGTCAAACATCCTACGAAAATCACGAAACTTACGCGCATGTGGATATTTAGCCGCGCGAGCGGCAGGCGTCACCTCCGCATTCGCCCATCCTAATCTACCATTCTCACTATTCGCAATCGGAGCGGTGCTATCGATATCCACATCACAAAGCGCGACCACATTCACATTTGGTTGCCACGAAAAATCGCCAACGATACCTCCGCGTTGCCCAAGGCCGATCGCAGCTAAATTCACCCGTTCATTCGCTCCAAGCACCTTACCCGGAAGCATCGTCCAACCCGTTGCAGCGGCACCCGCCAGTATAAATTTCCTTCTAGATAGTTTCATTATTCAGTCCTTTATGTTTTATGTTCGTTCTTTAAATTACTCGGTCCAATCGTCAGTCCGGAAAGGTGATGCAGGGTTGCCCGAAAGATCAAAAAGGTTTGCTTCGAACCAATTGCTCCAACCATAGCGAACGGCAACGGGGTTTGGAACTTTCTCACTAACCACTTCAACTAGGAGGCGGCGCTTGGACGCAGGCTTATTCCATTCAGTTTTTATCGTAGCTTTCGCCGGATGAAACACGCGATCTGAGCCGGCTATCTGGAAGTCGGTTAATGGTTTATCGAAAGTAGTGAAGCCCATCGGTTCGCATTCAAATTCAACGAGGGCATTACCATCATCCAAGTGCAATGCCTTAAACATCGGACCGCCGCAGAGAATACTCTTGAATCCGTAAGTTTTATGCAGTGCCCAATACGATAAACGCTCGCCCACTTCTTGCTTCTTCCCTGGATGGATCAACCACCGATCTCCAACATCACCTGTAGTTGCCATGCCTACATTTGGCACAATCTCCATGGTCTTCAACTGCGCGTCGCGGATGATCCATGAGGATTTCTCTGCGCCATACTCAAATGGCGCAATCTGAACATAATAAAACGGGAAGTCGCCCTGCCCCCAAAGTTCTCGCCAGCGGGTAATCATAGCTGGAAATCGCTCTATATACTTTTCCGGATCATTCTTAATGTTGGATTCGCCCTGATACCAGATCACACCGCGAATTCTCAAACCAATCAGCCGATTTATCATGGCATTAAATAGAACGGTTGGAGAAGTAAAACGCATATCATCGATCGAAATAAAGAGCACATTGGGCCTACGCTCATCGGCATGGATCACACCGAAGAGCAGCCCGCTAAGACCCACAAAAAAGAATCGAATGAGTGCCTGCATCCTACGGAATCAGCTCGGCGGGAATATTGAGTTTCTTATCATCGGCTCCGACCGCAAAGTCGGTCACGACGTAGTCATTCTCTTTCGTCCAATCCACTTCCGTGCGGCGATCCCCTAGCACGATACTGCCGAGTTTGTTGCGGAACCAATCGGCGAGCGCTTGATACTCTGCTTTGTTCGCCACATTCCAACGCTCGTTCGGGTCTTTTCGCAGATCGTAAAGTGCGAGCTCGGCTTTGTCGCGCGGACAATCCAGTGCCCAGCGAATGTCCTCGCCGGGGGCGAAGCCCTGCCCCGGCTTGCCGTTCTTTGGACGTGTGCGCATGGAAAATGCAAAATCCCCAGAACGTATATAAGCACGAGGTCCGACCACGTGATTCATTTCTCCGAGTATATACTCACGACGCGCGGTGCCGCGTGCGGTGCGCGTGAGACTCGCACCATCTAAATATTGATAGGCGACCTCTTTAACATTTAGCCCCGCAGCTTCGTAAAATGTGGGCGCAAGATCGACAAACTCGACGAGCTGCTCGCTGTGCGCACCTTTCGGAAAAAGCCCCTGAATCGAAGAAGCCGCAATGATCGCATTATGCGTCGACTGCCCCCATGGTCCAAACTTCGCCTCGATCCCCTGCTCGCCTAGATGCCAGCTGTGGTCGCCGATCACATAGACGATGATCCAATCGCGCCCAGCCTTCTTGCTATGCGCTTTGAAGGCTTCTATCGAACGCCCGACTTGAGCATCACCGTGCGCGCAGAACGCGTAGTAGTCGCGGATCGCTTGAAGTTTCTCCGCTTCCTTAAGTGCTGAAAAATTCATCACCTTATGCAGCTTTTGCATCTGCGCTGGCATCGCCTCGACTTCCTCCGAATCAAACACAGGAATTTGATAAGGGATCTCCATTTCCTTTGCCTTGAAGTGATCACGGAATTCTTTCGGTGCCAGCACCGGTGTATGCGGGAAGTGGAAACCCAAATTTACAAAGAGTGGCTGCCCCCCACTCGCATCCTTCTCGAGATAATTGATAAAAGCAGTCGCGATCTCACCGTCCTGAGTCTTCGCCGCTGGTTGCGGACTTTCGCCGCCAATGATCATTAAGTCCTGGCTACGAGTGTAGGCCCGTAAAATATCCAACTCTTCATCCACGGACTGGCGAGTGGCGAGATCCTCAGAGGTGATTGCTTCTCCTTTCTTTCGCTCAACATAGTAAGCCTTCTTCGTGCCGTCAGGATAGTAGAATATCTCCTGTTTGCCTCCGTAGCCGTCTTTACCCCAGATCGACTTAGGATAAAAGTCGGTCTTACCTGCATCGCTCAAATCGTTCTTTTTATCGACAGTGAAATCATACTGATCTTCCGTCGTCCAAGTCAGCCCAGGTCCCCACTTAAAAATACGGTAACCATGTTTACCAAACTCAGCGGTCAGATAGCCTGCTTGACGCATGACTTGTGGAATCGTCGGGCGGGAAATACCTGCATTCGGATGGGCTTGTTCAAAGCCGTAGATGCCACTACGGAAAGGATAGCGCCCCGTATGAATGGCGGCACGCGATGGTGCGCAAGCTGGTGAATTTGTATAAGCCTGCGAAAACAGTGTGCCCTCCGCAGCCAACTGATCTGCAAACGGCGACATGACATAGCCCAATGGACTGAGCTTTGAACTGCTAACTGCCATATTGAACGCACTGATCGAATCCGGTCGCTGATCATCCGTGATGATCATCAGAATATTCGGTTGAGCGGCTCTAGCCTGTAGGAGTGTCAGTAGAAAGAGAGATGCTAGAATTCGTAACTTAGTCATATAATGGATAATTAATAATTTTAGAGTTCACGAATTTTCAGATTCCGGAACCAGACATCGTCACCGTGGTCCTGCAGGCTGATCGGAGCGGCCATTGTGCCAAAAGCGATCACTTCCTTAAACTTACTTTTCTTTAAACGCTCCTTGAAATCTTCTGAGCTCATGTCGGCTTCAAGCACCTTCACCCCGTTGAGCCAGTGCTCGATATGAGTCCCCCTTGCAATGATACGCCCCGTATTCCACTCACCTGCAGCCTGGTATGGCTTATCTGCGATTGGCGGCACCAAAGCATAGAGCCCAGCAGTCAAACCTAAGGGATCCTTGCCGCGCACGTGTTTCACGTCATCAAGGATTTGATATTCGAAGCCCTTGCCCTTGATCGCACGGTAGATCACGCCGCTATTTCCGACTTCGGCGATCTTCCAGTCGAAGACGAACTCGAAGTCTTTGTATTTCTTCTTCGTCATCATGTAGCCAGCTTTGTCTTTCCAGCGGTGCACGACACCGTCCTCAAGCGACCAACCGGTTCCATCCTTACCGACGTTCCATTGGTCCAGCGAACCGCCTTCGAGCAGGTCCAGATAAGGCGTTTCTGCGTGCGCTATCGAGAATGCACCGAGTGTCAGTGCGACGGTAAATAAGAATTTGTTTTTCATAATAAGTAGAAATTATTCACGCCCAGGAGCAGTCGCACGACCGGACTCGATAATGTCCATGTATTCGGCATGCATCTGTTTCACGAGTTGTTGATATTCCGGATTCTTCATCAGGTTGTTCTTTTCACGGGAATCGCTCTCCAAATTGTAGAGTGCTTTCGGCTCATATTTCGTGCGCTTAAAATCACTCTGAATGATCAGTTTCCATGATTCTTTGCGATACATCAGCTCCTGATTGGCACCTGCTTGATTGACCCAAAACTCACGTGATGCGAAACCACCCTTGCCGAGAAAGAGCGGCATTAAATCGTTGGAGTCTTGCGCCTGCCCTTTCGGAATCTCCGTGCCGACGAGTGCGGCAAACGTCGCGACCATATCTTGATTAACGGCGAGTTCATTCGTAACTCCTGGCTGAATATGCCCGGGCCATACAGCGAAAAACGGCACGCGGTGACCGCCTTCCAGCGGCGAGTTCTTACTGCCGTTCCAGCTGCCGCCGGGTCGATAACCATGCCCCTTCGTCGCCGCTCCATCAAGTAGACCGCCATTGTCTGAGGTAAAGACGATCAGCGTGTTCTCAAACTCTCCTGCGGCCTTGAGTGCATCGACGATCCGTTTCACTTGTAGATCGAGCTCAACGACCATATCCAAGTGTAGAGTTGGTGTGCTGCCTGCAATCTTCTGACCATCAAATTCGTCTGGTGGACAGTGCGGAATGTGCACCATCGGCGAACAATAATACAGAAAGAAGGGTTTATCCTTCTTGGCACTCTTGGTGATAAAAGCGGCTGCCTTAGCGGAGAGGATGTCACCCATATCGCGTGTATCCCACTTGGAGTCGCCAGGACCAAAACCCTTGTCGCTCACATCCTTCGGATTGATGGCATTGTCCTTATTGAGGAAGACAACCTTCGAGTCTTCCGCTATAGGATACCACTTCTCGTTCTCATAGAGGAGATAGAGTGGACCTTGAATACCGCAGGGGCTGATGAAATCATAATCGAAACCGACATAGCGAGGACCACTACCAGCCCACTCGCGCACATCCACCTTGTCAAGGATGTCGCCGCTCTTTGCGCCACGATAGATCTTCGTGTTGCTGCCTGCCTGGTAGAAGTCGCCGCCCATGTGCCACTTGCCGACCATACCCGTGTGATAACCCGCATCGCGCACCACCCGACCGAGTGTCACCTCGTCTGCAGGGAACGGCGTCTCAGCAAAAGTGCTCCACACGCCAGCAGGCGCGTAGCAACGGTAGTTATTGTTCCCGCTCATCACCGCGTAACGCGTCGGCGCGCAAAGTGCCGTCGCGGAGTGACCGTCGGTAAACCAAAGAGACTGCTCCGCAAGTGCATCAATGTTTGGAGTCTCGAAGATCGGCTCCTTATTCTCGATATTGCGGGCGTGATAACTAATGTCCCCCAGACCGAGGTCGTCGGCCATGATGAAGACGATATTCGGGCGGGTTGCGGCACTGGCAACGGACAGAGCCGTCAGGCATGCAAGCGTAAGTGATTTCTTGATCATAGTGTATTGTTTTAAATGGTTCCTTTAACTGGTCGCAGCGTATTCACATCCTGTTACTTTTTCTTTTTAGGCGAAGCGGTGGTCGGCACGCCTGGCGCATCACGCGCAGTGTCATGCAGGTCGAAAGGCTTCATGATTCTTTCGAGCTTTTCACGCTCTTCGCGATGCACCTCCAAAGTTTGGCTCCAATCTTTAATCTGTTTGTAGCTGATCAAATCCTCAGGCTCTGGACCAGAAACATCCCACCAACGATTCCAGCCGTCTTTCATGACGTATTTACCTCGGATCAACTGTTCCTCTCTTTTATACGCATAGACCCAATCACGATGTTCTGTTTGATCCGTCGTCAACCAGGACAAAAAGCTCTCGCCATTGATTTCGTAATCCTCGGGGATCTCAACATTCATGATTTCCGCCAAGGTCGGCAAAACATCAGACAAGTTGAGTAATATGTCCTGCTCGCCTTGCTTCGTTAGGTTAAAGCCGGGCGCATATACGATGAATGGGACATGCGTGCCCTTCTGAAGTTCGGAGCTCGCCTTCCCGTAGCCACTCGTCCCGTTGTCGGAAGTGATAATCAAGATCGTATTCCGATCCAAGCCCATCGCCTTCAGCTTCTCGATATAGCACCAAATCTGGTAATCGACATAATTGATCTGCGTGTGCATTCCCGGCTCAGTCACCGTTCCATGCGTATCATACACGCCATTGTCCCCCGTCACATTCGGCTCGGTGCGAATATACTTTTCACCATCCCACTTTACTATCGGCGTGCCGACCCAGCACTGTGCGTTTTCTTCGGGAGAAAACCAATCGAAGGCGGCATGCCCTAGGTGTGTGCTATGATAAACGAAGAACGGCTTCTCCTCCGCATGCTGACGCTCCATGAAATCAAAAACGTGATCCAACTCCACGTCGGGTCCGTAGGTATTCAATCCGAACGATGCTTTCGACTCCGGAGAGTTGGGCCACCAGCTCATCTCGCCAGGAGCGGCGGGGTCATTCATCAAACGCACGTGCGGATACCAATACCAGCCGTGCTGTTGATAGGTATCGACGGCGTCGCCAGTATCCAAATTAATTAGCAACTTCTTCCCCTTCTCTTTTTTGTTAACCAACTTAAAATCGGTGTAGGGATTATCAGTGTCGGAGAGATTCCCGGGGGTAAAACAACCTTCGTCAAAACCGTAACGCATCAAGTCGCCCGCCATCTGCGTTTTACCAGCCCAATAAGTGCCGTAGCCAGCCTGTTGCCCGATGTGCCCAATTTGAAGAGGCGAACTCTCATAGAGCGGCCAAACGATCTGCCTACCGGTGTCGTCGATAAATTCGCCCTTGTCATTATTATGCCACCACTTGTGCATGTGCGCGTAGCGCCCTGTCATCATCATCGCACGGCTAGGTGAACAAACCGTAGCAGCCCATGCGGTTTTGACCCAGCACCCCTCTCGGGCTAAACGATCCATCACCGGAGTGTGCGCACGATATGCCGGATCGGACGTATCGTTTTTAACGGGGTCGATCCAAACATTGCTCCCATAAATCGGAAACTCACGCGCACTGATATCATCGGTAAAATAGACGATGATATTAGGCTTATCCAATCCGTACAGGCTGCAGGCCAGCAGCAAAGGCAGGAGTAATAGATTAAGGGGGCGCATACGAGGTATAGAGAGTGCTTAAAGAGTAAAGTATATCAGCAAAACGCGCACTTAGGCAGCTATCCATAAGATAGCTGGAGGCGACTTCACTCACTCCTCGCCCAGTTTCGAATAGCCGACAATGAGGTCACCGCTTTTGCTGCGACCTATGAGTTTACCAACAAAGTTTCTCTCCGTAATGCCGCTGCCCAGTCCGTCGAATTCGATGATGAGTCCGTCCTCGTGCTCCGTTGTGCTCACGGCCTCGGAGCCGCGACCGAAGTTTACCGCTTCGGATGCACCAAAACGGAGCGAATCCAAATCAATCTCCTGCTGAGCATTAAAGTCGCCTTCAGAATGTATGAGCAGCTCGATGCGCTTGGTCGCGCCAGTCACTGGCTCAGCATTGAGAATCGTGAGGCGCTTGGATACCACTAGTGGAATGATCAAGTGCTTAGAGCTATGAGCATCATTACCATAGTCGTCGTCCTTCTTTACGTCCACCGCAGCTAGTGACAGATGGGTCGCACGGCCAAATGCATCCTGCAACACATTGGGGCGCTCCACCTTATACCAGAAAGTCCGCGTGTCATCTTCGTATTCTGTGCAGGTAGGTGTGTAGGCTAGACCGTCTTCATATTTCCAATGAATGCCGTCAGGCGAGCGCAGGTAGATCGCACGATAATCGAGGAAGGCATTGATCAGCATGTGATACTGCACGCCGTCATACCACATTGTCGGATCTTCGTAATTCGATTTTCGATACTGCTCAGGAATCGTTTCATTCTCTCCGATGACTCCTGTTAGCACATCATACGGGCCGAGAATACCCTGCTCACTACGCATCATTGCGCCTGCCTTGGTCACAAAGAGGAAGCTGCCGTCCTCGCACTGCACACCCGAGAGGTTTCTTTCTAACCTGTAGGCATTTTTATAGTCTTTCGGCACATTCACCTTCATCTCTCCGAGCACCTCCCAAGGGCCGTTCATGGTTTCGGACGTTAGAACCATCGCTTTCCAATCGATCAATGAATATAGTGCGTAGCGACCATCGTTGAGCGGTATGATGTTGGCATTGTGGCCGAGTCCTTTCTTGAATTCATAGGCGATCTCTTTCTTCACATGAAACGGTCCTGTCGGCTGTTCTGAGACGGTGTGGGCGACAGTCGAATACGGCCACGCCCAGTGCCCCTTGCGATCACCTTCTGGCCAACGCACAACAAGGAGATGATACAGTCCGTCACTCTTGTCCTTAATAACTTTTCCGCCCCAGTAGGACCAGTCATAACTCTCAACGCCATTATCTGGATCGCGTGGCAACACCCCTTCCGCTCCCCAAACATCAGAGCGCAGCTCTTTGTGAATCGGCATCGGCAGCAACAAGTCGCTGAAGGACGCACCGTTCACTGCTTTCACCTGTGCGGTTGCGATCTCGGACAATGCACCAACATTACCGCTGTAGTCGACTGCTTGAATCGCGTAAGTGTTTACGGCGCTCTTTATCGGCAGCATATCCTCAAACCTGTTCGGCGCAACATGTGGCGCGATGCAAGCCATGTTCTCGCCATCGGCGTCACCGCGAAACACTTTATAATACGCGATATCCTGATCAGAAGTTTCCCAATAAAGCTTAACGACCCAATCTTCGCCAAAAGCCTTGAGCGCATGAGGTGCTACTGGAGCAACGGAATCCACTTTCCGAGCACTGACAACAGCCGAGGCGACCATTTTCTCGCCTGAACGCTTCACCGCATAGAAGTAGTTTTTGCCATTGGTCACAGAAGTATCTATCCAACGGTTTTCTTTCACATCGCTAGCCACAGTTTGATAACCTTCACTAGCTTCACTGCTGCGTATGATCGTATAGGCATCACCTGCAGTGCCATGCCAAGTGAGCTCTATCCCCTCTTCAACAGCATTTGCTGCAAGTTCACTAGGGGCTCCGGTTTGATCGCGCAGGACTTTCAAATTCACCCAATCCACATAGACCTTGATACCATGCGTCGACTCTAAGGTAAACTTAACCTTAGGCATACCAGCCTGCGCGTCTTGAACAGTGATAGTGTAAAATCCTTCATACACCTTCGGTTCCTCTGGTCCATTAGGCACCTTGACCCGACTGGCAAGAACATGCTCCTGAACACCAAAGACCAGCGACAAGCTCACTCGCCCATCGCAGGGATATTCAGTATTCGATGCGAAACGCCAAGCCAACACGTCGGCGGCATTCAATGCTTTGAGTTCTGTATGATCCAAAACTTTGGACTCAGCCGTAGCCAACGTGGCTCCGTCGTTCATCAACTGACCTAAAGCAAAGCCGACTTTACCCTGCCCTCGAACTAGTTCAGTCGTCCAGTAAGGCGACTGCTGAGGTGCTCGCCAACCAGCTTTCAACTGCTCGAAATCACCATCGAGGACACTTTCAGCGGGAAGATTACTACCGAGCAGAATGACATCTGCGGATAGAGATGCGCTGACAGTCAGGAGTAAACCCGCGACAACTGAATGAAGGGTTCTAATCGAAAGAACCATCAGATTTACAGGCGGTAGAATTCTTCCCAGCCCTTACGTGGAGCTGGGTCGAGAAGCGCATTGGCGGCTTCGCTGTTGGTAAACTTTTTCGTGTCACGATCGAACTTAAGATCACCTCCTAGGCGTTGCGAGATCATGCCAATGGCAAGCACTTGTGAAAGCGGACCCGATACACTGAACGGAGAACGAGTCTCCTCCTCGCCCTTACATGCGAGTAAGAAATTCGCCCAGTGATTCGAATTCTTCTGCGGGAAGCGAGGCAAGTCGCGACGCATATCCAAATACTTTTGCTTCGGCACGATACGAAGTGGTTGTTCGTGAGAAACCGCTCGAAAGACCAAATCTTTACTATACATCACCTTGCCGACGTAATCACTCCGTGGTGGCTTTGTCCCCTCGGGTAACTTGTAGCCAGGCTGCTCACTTTTCAGATCGCTGTATTCTGGTGCAATCTCAGGCTTGTTACCGGGACCGTCATGCCAGTTGAGTTCACAAGCAGGCATCCCTTCACGCTCAGGAAAGTTAAAGCGAATCGTTGAAGCACGTGGATAAATCAACGGGTGGACCCCATCACGCATGATCGAAGTGACTTGTTCCGGATAGCCCAACTTAAGGAAACGGTGCGGTGTATCGATTACGTGGGCCGCCCAGTCACCGAGCTTACCACAGCCAAATTCAACCCAACCACGCCAGCTAGCTGGGTGTAACAAATCACTGTATGGACGTTTTGGCGAAACAGAGCACCATGTCTCCCAATCAATGCCAGCAGGCATTGGCTGTTCGATGTAATTCTTAAGTTTCGGGTTCTCCGCCCAATTGTTCCAACGTGTGCCCTGCACCTGATAAGCGTCGATCTTAGTGATATCTTTAATAACACCCGCTTCAGTCCATGATTTGAACTGGAAATAGTTGGAACCGGAATGACCTTGATTACCCATTTGCGTAACCACACCGGATCGCTCAGCGAGATCCATCAAACGCGCACATTGACCAAAGGTATGTGCGAGTGGCTTTTCACACCAGACGTGTTTGCCTAGTGACATGGCAAGCATGGTTGCCGGAAAGTGCGAATGGTCGGGAGTTGAAACAATGACCGCATCGATCTCGTCGGCCATGGTGTCGAACATCTTTCGATAGTCGGTAAATTGCTTGGCATTTGGATGCTCGGCAGCCGACTTCTTAGCTTCATCGCGGTCGAGGTCGATATCGCAAAGAGCGACCACATTGCAGAGTCCTGTAGCGAGGAAGGCCAGTCGATTGCGGTAGCCTTTGCCAGCACTGGCGATGAAGGCGACGTTGACACGCTCGCTGGGCGCATAGCCCGTTGAAGATTGATTGCCCAAGGCAATGTAAGAGGGCAAAACCGTCAAGCCACCGAAGGCGGCTGACGCTTTAAGGAAGTCGCGTCGAGTTACTGGATACATACTTGGAGCTTTGTTTGGGATAATTACTCAATGAAGAACATTCAAAGTCAGAAACTTAAACCTGCATACTAGCTGAAACGCCGCTCTCAAACAATCTAGCCATAAGATATTACGACTAGTGGTGCGTGACGGATGGCACTGATAATCAGCAAGTGACCGCACGAAAGTATTAAGCTCTCCTCCTTGGTTGAGGAGGAGTCTCGGCGCAGCCGAGGAGGTGGTTCGTCGACCTTTCCTAAGCACCTCAGACGTAGACTACCCTTCCGTCTGCGGCGAGCGCAGACACCTTCCCTTACCAGGGAAGGAGCTTAATCTGTAACTTTATATTTCTACAGCTAAGCCAAAATTAGCCTTATGGTAGCGCAGGTCCGTCCCGAATGGCACCACCTTAAGATGGCTTTGGATATTTGAAAAGGTGGGGTCGCCTAGCCGAGGCGACCGTTCGCCAGACGCTGCCGGATGCCCATCCATAAGATTCCGGCATTTAATCCTAACAGCGAACGGTGCTCTCGGCGAGAGCACCCCACCTAAAACATACGACTCACGGGCTCCTTAAGCTTAATGTTGAATATACATACTTGAATACATAAGCTTCTAATTTCGTCTTAAGGTAGTGCCATTCGGTCCGTCTTAGCACCGCATCCGGCGCTGTTGGCGAGGCACTTCGAACGTCCGTGCGGCGCGGGGACGCGCCTGCGCTGCCTGATCCACTTAATCTTCCAAATGCAATATCCCGCGCTTAAAGGCCTGGACAACTGCCTGCGTGCGATCCGCCGCGCCGAGCTTCTCACGCAAATTAACGATGTGCAATTTCACCATAGGCAATGAGATACTTAGCTCATCTTCGATTTCCTTATTGCTGAGACCTGCAGCCAGCAACTTCAGAACCGTCATTTCCCGTTCGGTTAAATTCTTAAGTTTTTTGCGGCGCTCCAATTTTTGGGCAAGGCTAGATGGATAGTAAGTGCCCCCTTTTGCCACTTCATGAATCGCTTCTAGAACGTCTTCGACCTCACCTGCCTTTTTAGTGAGATAACCTTTTACGCCCGCCTGCTCTGCCTTCCAAATGTCTTCCTCTGAATCAAAGACCGAAAGCAATATAATCTTCGCATTAGGGAACTCCTCAACAATACGCCGCGTGCATTCGACTCCGTTGATACCCGGCATCTGGTAATCCATCGTAATGACATCGGGCTTAAGTTCACGGACCAATTCAATGGCGCTCTCACCGTTCTCAGCAGAGCCGACAAGTTCGAGCCCCGGTTCTATTGAAATCGTCTCGGTAAGACCAAGCCGCAGCAAGGCGTTATCATCGACGACTAAGACTCTTATATTTGCTGAATTTGTCATTGTTTCTCCCATTCGCTTGTATCTGTCAGCTCGACAAGGATACGTGTGCCCTTTGCCTCTTCACTGACGATCTCAATGCGACCCTTCAAGCTTTCAACACGTTCGTGCATACCAACCAAACCAAAATGCCCCGATTTATTACCAGCCTTTGCCTCAAAGCCGATACCGTCATCAACGATACTGAGGCGGAGCGCCAGAGGTGCGTATTCAAGCACAACCTCAATTTCCTTAGGGCTCCCATGTCGAATCGCGTTGGTCACGGCTTCACGCGCAATCAACAGTAGATTGCGCTCGGTCGCATTACGAAGACGGCGCACAGCACCTTCCACACGCAGATTAACTCGCGCACCGCTGGCTTCTGTAATCGGGTCAAGGGCGACTTCTAGCGCCGTTGGTAGATCCATCCGCTCCAACAAGCCCCCACGCAGATCCATGATCGAGGCACGTGCTTCCTCGCTGCAATATGTCAGCATGCCTTGAGCCGTTCGCAGTGAACGCTGACTCTGCGCTGAGTCTTCCGCGATTTCTTCTAAGCGCCCTCCTAGGTGCTGCTTCAATTCCACATTTGATTCTCCACCCAGTTCAATCGCTTTTCGTATCGAATTTTCCGCCTTATCCGAAACACGTTGCAACAGCTTGAAGACGCCTCGCAGTTGAATGGCCATAGCCGCCAAGCCTTGCTCTAGATTATCGTGCAGCTCACGGGCGATTCGTTGGCGCTCATCAAAGATTGTTTGCCGCTCTACTTGATCACTAATCAACGCCGTCTGCTTATCAACAGTGCGACGGAGCATCATCACCCAAACGAGAAAGAGCACGAGTAACACCAACGCGATGCCCAGCAGTGTCACTAATCGACCCGTCGTCCAAAACGGCGCGGCAACCAATACTTCAACATCATCCAAGCCGCGAAGTTGAAGTGAAACCCCCTCTACATACGGCATCCAGCGCGCGCGCGGATCAATTTTCAATTGGCAAATACCAGTCAGGGACAAGCGCGCACCTGGACTTAACCCTGTGGGGATCACACCTGGCGGCAAAAAAGCTTCGAACACGTGAGTGCCCGAACGACACAGCAGAGTCACTCGCTCCCGCCCTTCCACATCTAGCAGCGACAACTCAAAACTCTTACCAACATCTACCAACTCCGCTTCCATCTCGATCAACTCAAAGTTCAAGCCAGGGTCAAGTTCCTGCCCCAACTCTACGCGCTTCGGTTCGGGTAAGCCATCTTCCGACACTCTCTCAACTTGAATCGCCCGAAAGGCAGGACTCACGGGTTGCGGCCAAACAAGCCCACGAACAGTCACCGTATCCCCCAACGATACATCCGGCGATTCGCGTGGAACCACTTTTAAAGAGGACTGCTCACCCCGTAAGAAAAACTCAGACTCACTCACATAGGTGACCACGCCTTGCGTCTCCACTAATTGTCGCAAGCGCGCGCCCACCTGCATCAATTCGTGGATAGCATAAACTGGTGCATCATCATTTAGCGCATCATTTGCATGTGCCACCAAGTCCTCAGCCGAATTCACAAAAAAGATACGCCCCGTTAGCTGTCGATTTTTATTATAAACCGAACCAGCCACTGCGTCGAAGGCAACCAGCCGAAACATCAGTTCGCGCACCCGCTGCAGCCCCGCGTCTGAATATGGAATCTGCGCATAAACCTCCACCCCATTAACATCTAAACTAATTAATATGACGTTAAACACATCCAATACCGCCAAAGAAGTCAGACGCCCAGAAACCGAAACCCAATCAGAATCGATTTTAGTTTCATACATTTCATACAAGTAAAACGGACGCGCTTCAGGCAAAGGTGCATGTCCGATTCGCTCAAATTTTTCAGGCACAATGGATGGGATGAAATGTCCTGGACGTGTATGTCCTTCGATCCTGACAAGATCTCCCGCAACCACTCCCTCGTAGGGTTCTCCTTCAACACGTGTCTCCACATAGATGCCTGCTTCACCATCAAACAAGAATAACCCATACCCCTTGGGATGCATTCGCACCACTTGCCCTTCCAGATCAACTGGTCTAGCCTCCCCTGCCTGCTCCGCACTCAAGATTCGCACATCGGCGATCGTATCTAACACAGTGGAAGCATCCACGATAATTGGGATACACAACAGTGAAAGGCATCGAGCCAATATTCCGAAGTTAAGCAATAGAAGCTTCTTTAACATAGGGGCAGAAATCGTAAAGCACAGGTAAACAAATTAAAGACCACGTTGAATCGTGATTCGCCTGCACAGTTACTGCAATTATCTGAGACGTCAATAGTATGCCCGATCAGTCCGACACCGCAGCTTTATTTTCCAAAAGTGTCAGCACCTGTGTATCGTAGTTTTGATACGTGTTATACGTTCCGTAGAACCAGACCAGCGCACGGTCGTAGCCATGTTTCTCTGGCACGATGGGACGCATATTATCCTGGGCTGAATTTTCAGTGATCGCCTCCCATGTAAAAGTCTGACCACTATCAAGGGTGACGCCACGATACAACTCATAGCGCGAATCGGCGTTGAGCGGCACGTTGTCGATATCACTTAGCGCGAAGGGCGAGGCTGCATTGGAAGAGATGTAAACAACGCGGGGATCTTCGGGGTCAATACACATACCGCCACCGTAATCACGCTCGCGAGGGTAAAGCGGTCGCCCTGCCTGTGCGATAAATTTCTTTTGCCAAGCCGAGCCATCCCAACGGGCATAGTAATAATAAATACGGTCGTGCGTCCAACCAGTCCCGGTGGTGTTCTCACGCTGCACTTGGAAGACGCAGACAGGGTTCCCATTGGCTTCGTAGTGAATATCCCACGTCCAACCTCGCCCCGTGGGAATCCAATCGTCGGGACCATCGCTCGCCCCGTAGGCCGCATTAGAATAGGTGTAAACGACGTTCCCCTGCTCACCTGCCGCATGGTCGATCGGAAGCTCAGTAATGTTTTTAATTAGCGTGCCATCTGTTTTACGAAAGGCACCGGCTTTGTAATACATGTGGTAAATGGAGTTGTCCTCAGCCCGTGGGTGACCCTCGGTATAAATCAAGTCGATGCGATCCGTATGATTGGAGACGTATCGAGGGTAAGGGCGGATCGAACTATCATTACCGACCTTAATAAAGTGAGTGGCATCGCCCCAAGTCGCGCCTTCGTCGTCCGAACGACTGAGTGTGGGATTGAAGTTAATACAACGATGAAACTGATAGAGCAAATCTGACTCATCTGATAGGCGATACGTATTTGCATAAGTATTTCTTTGTGGCACAGTGAACACTTGCTCCGCACCCCAGTCTACATCTGTCGCGGGGTCTGCTGTGATCGACGTGCGGGTGTAAAATTCAGGCGCACCATTATGCTTTGAATAGACCACGAGTAAGCGACCATCGGACAGCGGCGTGATAGAAGGATTGTTGTGGTCGTCCCTCTGTATGGATTTAGCAGTCGAGAGTTGCGTGTGCGACGATGTCGCGGTGGTCGGGTCAAAGCGGCTGATGCCCACATGCCCATCGGAGCGCACATAGCCCGCATAGAGATACCCCTGATGGAACATAGCTCGTTCATCGTTAAACCACGTCCATGCGCCATCGGGAGCGACTTCTGCGGCACCACCAGGAAGTGAGAGCGGATCGAGCGTGCCACCGACAGCGATGGCATTTCCAGCGTCCACATTAATCAGTGTAGATGAAGTCGTCACTGCCTGATCGAGCGACACTGTCTGCGCATGGACGACCGAGGCAACTGATAGCAAGCACAAGGAGGTAACTAAAACGTCTCGAAGTGACGTCGAGGTCCTATCACGAGGTAAATATAACATAGATATAGAGCTACTGCTATGACACGTGTAAATCAATCGCCATAGATTCTCGTAGACACAGGATTTTCATTTACGTTCAAATGCGAACAAATTTAAGACTGAACAAATCACGTCGTAGCCCAATTTAGCGATGTTTTGCAGTGAACATCACTCCGCTCTCTGCGACGACATACAACAAGACAATCTTCAGCAACGTCAGCCGTGGCACGGATCCCGCCCTGATGATACCAGCCGACACCGATAGCGATGCCGACAACATCCCCGACGACTGGGAGATTAACAACGGCACACTTCCACTCACGAACGACATCAACACCGATATCGACGGCGATGGTTTCACTTCCTGGGATGAATACGTCTTCGGCACGCATCCGAATCAAGCGAGCAGCTTTTTCAAGATAACCATGGAAGATGTAAGCGAGGGCTTCGACCTCAGTTTCCCGACCATCAGCGGTCGGAGCTACCGCGTGCTCCGCACTCCGGATTTAACCGTAAACTTCGCCGAACTTGTCACAATCCTAGGCGATGATAGCACCGCTACTGTGCGCGATACTCTCGGAACGAATACAGCATTCTATAGAATCGAAGCACTCCTAGACGATTAAGCGAATCGAGCTTCACCCACGCATGAAATTCTGCGGAGACAAGCCGAAGGTCTTCTTAAAAACACGCGAAAAATGGAAAGGGTCTTCATAGCCTAATTCACTTGCCACGACCTTGACCGGCAACTGACGGTAGCGTAGAAGTTCAGCTGCGTATTCCATCTTTAGACGGATCAAAAATTGATAGGGACTCTCACCTGCGTGCTTCTTAAATACGCGCGAAAGGTAAGCTCGATCTACATGGCACGCTCCGCTGACCACCTCCATCGTTCGCAAACTCTTAAAGTGCTCGCGGATATAATCTCTGCAGCGACTGTAGGTGATGTGGCTATCCTTTCGAACGGGTGAAGCGACCCGCCCATCCTCACCGATTCGCATCAAAATCAAACGACCGAGCATATTACCCATTTCCTGAGCTGCCTTCGATGCATGACGATTACAGTCGAGCACTTGATCGAATAATTCACGTAAACCACCCAATGGCGACACGACCAGAGGACTCCCAGGGATCAAACCACTCGCCCGCAATAGCCTCAAAGCCTCGTCCCCCGAAAAATCCAAGAAATACTTAACCAAGCGCTCCGCGCCGATCGCTCTCAACGAAAATTGAGAATCTAGATGGTAAGCAAAAACACTCCCGGCTCCCAAAGTATGCACGACGCCATCCCAGGTCAGCTCGACCTTCCCTGCAACAACACACTCCACCGCGTAATAATGAAACCCATTGCGTGTCAGTCTATAGTCTGGCGCACATTCCTCGCGTCCAGCGCAAGTCACCGTGAAGGAGCGCTGGGCCTTCATGGCTAAATCGAGGAAGACATAACGACTCGCTTCGACTTGGCTCGAAACGAAATCAGGTTGATTGGCAGCTTTCATTAAAAGTCAAAAGTATCCATGCATGAGTCAAAGCTGTCTATTCCAAAATACTTACCTCTTTGCTAATATATGGACACTCAAAGAAGCCTACTACCAGATATTAATACCAAAAAATAGCCTTATGAAAATGACCATGCGATGGTTTGGAGCCGACGATCCCGTCCAGCTCAGCCGAATCCGACAAATCGCCGGCGTGACCGGAATAGTCAGTGCACTCCACGATATGCCAGTCGGCGAAGTCTGGCCACTAGAAAAGCTCCGCACACTGAAAGCTGAAATCAATAACGAAGGTCTCGACTTCGAGGTGGTCGAAAGCATACCGGTGCATGAAGACATCAAGCTAGGTCTGCCCACAAGGGATACCTACATCGACAACTATTGCCGCAACATCGAGAATTTAGGCAAAGCTGGCATCCGCACGCTCTGTTACAATTTCATGCCTGTCTTCGACTGGACTCGCACGAACCTCTCCCACTCACACGCCGACGGTTCGAATGCGCTAAGTTTCAGCTACGAAGAGTTACAAAAGATTTCGGATTCCAGCGACTTAGTTGAATCACTCCCTGGTTGGGCCGAAGTTTACACGCCCGACCGTTTCAAATATCTGATGGATGCCTTCCGTCATATCGGACAAGACGAGATGTGGGCGAACTTGGAGTATTTCCTCAAAAAAGTCATCCCCATCGCTGAAGCCTCCGGCGTAAAAATGTGCATCCACCCGGACGATCCACCTTGGCCGATCCTCGGGCTACCACGCATCATCATCGATGAAGACGCACTGCTCAGGCTGACCCGAATCATCGATAGCCCATCGAATGGCGTCACCCTCTGCACTGGCTCGCTGGGCGCATCAGTCAGCAATAACCTGCCGCAGATCATCCGTAAGCTCGGAGACCGCATCCATTTCGTCCACATGCGTAACGTCGCCGTGACGGGACCGAAAAGTTTCCACGAAGCCCCGCACCTCTCGTCAATGGGTAGCCTCGACATGTTCGCAGTTATGCAGAGTCTGGTGAGAATCGGCTACGCGGGTCCCCTACGCCCCGATCACGGACGCATGATCTGGGGCGAGAGCGGACGCCCTGGCTACGGACTTTTCGACCGTGCACTCGGTGCCTCTTACCTACAAGGTCTGCACGAAGCCGCCCAAAAAACACTTACCTTCAACTCATAATTCTTATGGACCTCCAACTCCAAAAAATCATCTTCGGCTCCAGTGCTCTCGGCAACCTCTACGAGATCGTGCCCGAAACGACTAAGCACGACATCGTCGCCGAATGGATCCGGTGCCAACCGAACACAGTCATCGACTCGGCTGGTAAATACGGAGCAGGGCTCGCTCTCGAAAACATCGGTCGCTATCTAAAAGAGTTGGGCGTTTCTCCCAAAGATGTCCTGATCAGTAATAAGCTAGGCTGGAAACGCACCCCCTTGACGACGACCGAACCCACCTTCGAACAAGGCGCATGGTTCGGTCTTGAGCATGATGCCGAGCAATGTATCAGCTACGACGGCATTCTAGAATGCTATGAGCAAGGCAACACGCTCTTAGGTGATTACAATGCACAGCTACTCTCCGTGCACGATCCCGACGAGTATCTAGCCGCAGCTACCTCAGAAAGCGATGTCGCCCAACGCTACGAAGATATCCTGGGTGCTTACAAAGCCTTGGGCGAACTCCGTGTAGCTGGAAAAGCCAAAGGCATCGGCGTCGGCTCAAAAGATTGGACGATCATCAAACGTCTCTTCGACGACGGCGTCTCGCTCGACTGGGTCATGCTGGCCAACAGCTTCACAATACTCACTCACCAAAATGAAGTGATGGACTTCTTGGCTGAGCTCAACGCCGCTGGCGTCACGATCATCAACTCTGCCGTCTTCAATGCAGGTTTCCTCATCGGTGGAAAATATTTTGACTATCAAGTGATCGACGAAACTAGCCACCCGGAGCTCTTCAAGTGGCGAGCCAGTTTCAACGCTCTATGCGCTGACTATCAGATCACTCCGGCACTTGCCTGCTGCCAGTTTGCCCTCTCCCCTCCTGGAGTCGACGCACTCGCACTCAACACCAGCAAAGCAGCACGAGTCGCTGATAACGTAGCCCTTGTCGAAACCCCAGTGCCCGCAGAATTCTGGCAAGCACTTAAAGACTCCAGCCTTATCGCTAGCGGATATCCATATCTCTAAGCCACGACAAAGAACTAGCAGTTTCAAACTTCATTCAACTACCCAACGATTCACTCACCCAGCATCTTCGCCATGAAAGCCATCTCCATCACTGAGCCGAATAAGGCCGAACTCATCGATATCGCAGAACCATCCGCACCCGCATCCGGCGAAGTCCGCCTCCGCGTGCGTCAAGTCGGCTACTGCGGATCCGACCTCACCTCCTTCCGTGGACTCAACCCCATGGTCAGCTATCCACGAATCCCCGGTCACGAAATCGGTGCCACTATCGACGCTCGCGGTGCCGATGTGCCAACAAAATGGAGCGTCGGGCAAAACGTGCTCGTCTCTCCCTATACCAGTTGTGGCAAATGCGCCGCCTGTAAAGCCGGACGCGTCAACACCTGCCGCATCAACCAAACCATGGGCGTGCAACGTGATGGTGCGCTCACCGAATACATCAACGTCCCCCACGAAAAGCTTTTCACATCCGCGACTCTCTCACTCGAGGAAATGGCACTCGTCGAACCACTCACCGTAGGCTTCCATGCCGTCGCCCGAGGCGAAGTCACCGAGAGCGACACAGTCGTCGTCTTCGGTTGCGGTGCTATCGGTCTCGGCGTCATCGCCGGTGCCTCTGCGCGAAAGGCGCGCGTTGTAGCCGTCGATATTGACGACGAAAAACTCGCCCTCGCTAAACGTTGCGGCGCGACCGACACGATCAATTCCATGTCCGATTCGCTCCACGAACGCCTCCAAGCCATGACCGAAGGCGAAGGACCCACCGTCATGATCGAAGCCGTTGGTCTGCCAGCCACCTTCAAGGTCTGCGTCGAAGAAGTCTGCTTCGCTGGGCGTGTCGTTTACATCGGCTACGCCAAGGCACCCGTCGACTACGAGACCAAATACTTCGTCATGAAGGAGCTCGACATCCGAGGCTCGCGCAACGCGATGCCGGATGATTTCAAGGCCGTCATTGCACACCTCGAAAGCGGTGCCTTTCCAACCGACGCCGTCATCACACGCACTGTCCCGATTTCAGAGGCGCCCGCCGCCCTCGCCGCATGGAACGACAACCCCGGTGCTATCACCAAAATCCACGTCACACTTTAATTATAAAACAAACAAACTTATGAAAATACAAAAATACACACTCGGAATGGGCGATCGCTTCGCGCACCAAGGGAAAGCCCAGCTCCAAGCAGTCCTCAACGGCAAGCAAGACGGCATCGACGTTTACCCTACTTGGAACAAATCCTTCCGTGAACACAGCATCGTCAAAAGCCAACCACAAGACCTGCGCACTGAAGCCGACGCCGCCGTGTCCGCACTCGGATGGGAAGGCAACTACTATGTCGATGCCGACCACATCGGTCTCAAGACGGTAGATGGTTTCCTCACGGGCAGCAACTTCTACACTCTCGACGTAGCCGACTTCGTAGGCGAAACGCCCGACGACGCCGATGTAAATGCCTTCATCGCAGCCAATCAAAAGTATCTCGGATCGCTTCAAATCCCAGGCATCGCAGTCCCCTTCGAAGTGACTGAGACCACCCTACGCGAAGTTGCAGGCAAATTCCTCGTCGCAATCAAAGGTGCCAAAGCCATCTACGACCACATTGTGACTGCCAAAGGCGCGGAAAACTTCATCACCGAGGTCTCAGTAGATGAGACCGACCTGCCACAGACACCAATCGACCTCTTCCTCATCCTCTCGATGATCGCCGCCGAAGGCATCCCCGCACAGACTATCGCGCCCAAGTTTACGGGACGCTTCAACAAAGGCGTCGACTACGTCGGCGACCTAGTGCAGTTCGAAAAAGAATTCGACGAAGACCTCTATGTCATCGCTTACGCGATTCAGGCGTTCGGTCTACCAGAAAATCTCAAGCTCAGCGTGCACTCCGGTTCCGATAAATTCTCGATCTATCCGATTATTAAGAAGCTCATCGCCAAGCACGAAGCAGGTCTCCACGTAAAGACAGCCGGCACCACTTGGCTCGAAGAAGTCATCGGTCTAGCCGAGGCCGACGGCGACGCGCTAACCATCGCCAAAGAAATCTACGCTGGTGCCCACGGCCGCTTCGACGCACTCACCGCACCTTATGCGACCGTGATCGACATCGACCAAAACAAGCTCCCTACGCCCGAAGAGGTCAACGCATGGAGCAGTCAACAATACGTCGACGCCCTACGCCACGACCAAAGCTGCCCAGATTACAACCTACACCTGCGCCAGTTGATCCACGTCGGCTTCAAAATCGCCGCCGAAATGGGCGACCGCTACACCAACGCTCTCAAAGCCAACGAGGCCATAATCGCCCGCAACGTCACTGGCAACCTCTACGAGCGCCACCTACTGCCCATTTTCGGGAAATAGCGTTCCATCAATTCCTTCAAACAATAAGCCGCTGAGAAATCAGCGGCTTATTTGCGCCCAAACTCCAAAATCGATATAACGAAAAAGCCCTTCGAATTCTCGAAGGGCTTTAAATGGCTGCTCGGGCTGGGATCGAACCAGCGACCAAGTGATTAACAGTCACCTGCGATGCTGATATATTAGACGATCTTAGCCTACGTTGCCTAATACTTTGCCTATTGGATGCACACAGCACCAATGAAACAGCGAAAAAAACACGTTCAGATATACAGCACACATAACCTATTCATCTATCAGACTAAACACAGCACCTATGCAGTAGAGGGTGCAGTGAATGGTAAACGAATCAGACAGCGATACAGCACACTGGAGGAAGCCAAAGGGAAATGTCACAGCCTAGAGGAAGGAGCCACCTACAATGTCATACGCACGTCATTGACGGCACAGCAAGTGAAGGATGCGGAGATTGCCTCTCACAAACTCCCAGACGGATGCTCGCTGATGGATGCGGTCGAATTGCTGATGCAGTCACACTCAACCCGGATGGATTCAATTCGTGATGTAATTGATCGTCATCTAAAGACTAAGGAAGCAAAATCTATTGAGACATATAGACAAGCAAAGAGGCTACTGGGTGGACTGTCAGATTATCACACTGGAACCATTCAGAGTTTGGGCAAAGAGGAGGCTGTGAAGTTTATGCAATCCGTTCCAAGTGGTAGTTTTAATCACTATCTGCGGGCGTGCAAGGGTCTGTATATTTGGGCTATTAGAGAAGGTCTAGTCCGAGCTAATCCTTTCGTCCATATAAGCCCCGTGGAGCGTAAGCATCGTGACGTAGGTCTATTGTCATGTGTGGAGGCAAAGGAGCTTCTAGGTGCCTCTGAGTCCCTGTATGGGGGTGATTTGCTGGCTTATACTTCCATCTGTTTGTTTGCTGGTTTACGTCCCGATTCTGAGATGAAAAAACTGTCATGGGATGCAGTTAATTTAGACGATGCAGAGATACGTGTGACCATTGGAAAGACCAAGACTCCTAGGTGCGTAGAGATGCCTGAGAATCTAGTGAAGTGGCTACTAAAGTGTGACCAGTCCAAACCAATCTACCCTATCAATTATAGGAGGAAGTGGGCAGACATTAGGAACTTAGCTGGGTTCACTGGTGGTGTTGATAAGGAGATCGACAAAAAGTTAAAACCTTGGGTGAAGGATTATACCAGGCACACAGCAATTAGCTACCGAGTCAGACAGACCAGAGACATACACTCAACTGCTACGTGGGCTGGTAACTCGCCCGCGATGATACGCACACATTACCTTGGCTTAGTAAGTAGCTCGGATGCTACCGAATTCTGGAATATCTAACCAGTCAAGTCTCAGTAAGGAAGCCCGTGCTAAATAGTCACAAACAAGGGAAAAAATGTCGTATACTTTAAGTGTGTTTTCTTGACCCAGCACCCTCATCTCTTTTATAA
>JANQXM010000024.1 GCA_030729385.1 Opitutales bacterium
TGCGTAATCTTATCTTGGTCGCCGGCCTCGTCGTGGACTGCGCATTGCAGCGCAAGGAAAGCCGCGGTCTACACTACACCTTGGACTATTTGAATAAAAGCACTGAGCTGCTGAATTCAAAAGTGCAGCTTATATGATGTTTGAGAAAAACAAAGTAACTCTAGTTTTCGTCGCCGCATTAATACTACTTGCGGTGTGGTTTTTCTTTTTCAGGGGTTCCGACGAAGGTGCGATACGTGGTCAATTGGATAAGCTGGTTGAGGTCGTCGAGAAAGACGCGCCGGTTTCTACCTTCGAGGCTTTAAGTCGTAGTCGTCAGCTGACGAAGATCTTTGCGAAGAAAACACACATTGAATATTACCAAGCCCGTCAGCTCTCGGGGGATTCGGATACCATTGCTTCCGCGTTTTTAAGTGTATGGGGGCAAATTGATAAGGTCGCGATACGAGTGCATAGTCATTCTGTCGAAGTTACGGAATCCGGGCTCGAGGCGGAGTCCGTCTTTAAGGCGACCTGCAATGTGGTCATGAATGGCTCTGAGCAAATGGGCGACACCATGGAGTGTCGCGTGAACTGGATCAAAGTAGAGGGCGATTGGTTGATTGAGCAGATCGTGCCATTGCTTGCACAATGATCTATTCGGTGAAACCTAGCTCATTCATTGCTTCTTTACCTCGATTACTGTCATGCGCTTTAGTCGGCGCTGCGTTAACGCTGTCAGCAGAGGATCGAGTAGTGATGGGGGCGGGCAGTTATTCGACGGTTCTGCCGGAAGGCTGCGAAGGATTGCCGGAGGCAATCTATAAGACCGCGGATGTGTCGGGTCCTACGGTCACTGGGCAGTGGTGGAGCTCGTTGGTCTGGCAGAAGTTTTCCAGTAACCTGTTCGCGCATCCGATGGGGATGAGATGCACCGCTGAGGGACTTGCGGTCAGTTATCCTGGAGCGGTAATCGTGGCATCGGAGGCGGCAATTATGGGCGGCGCCGTGACCTCGCAAGGAGACTTTAAAATCGGGCACTCTGAGATGCCACAATTCCCTACGGCTCAATGCGGCGGATATTCGGACTGGTTTGTGACCGCGGCTTTTCTTCAAGGCGAGGCATCGCTCAAGACCAGCTTCGGGCATGGCAGTCCTTATGTTTATTGCCAGTATGCTGGAGGTAAACCGATGCTGTATTTTTCTGACGCCCCACGAGTGTGGGCGGGGTCAGCCAACAATGCGGTTTTGGGCGTCACCGTAAAAGGCAATCACTACGGTTTGTTCGGCGCAACTGGCAGCTCTTGGTCAGGCTTGGATGGGAAGGTGTTTACCAATCATACCAACGGTAAAGGCTACTTCTCCATTGCGTTGCTCCCGGACAATAAACCAGAGACGCTCGCTTGCTTTCAGCGCCACGCCTACAATCATGTGACTGGCACTCGCATTGAATATGCAGTCGGTCAGGGCAAAGTCACCACACGCTACCAGTTTAAATTCAAAGCATGGGAAGGGGATGATACTGGAACGCTCTTTGCGCTCTACCCACATCAATGGAAATACAGTCAGGACACGCTGACTGAGATGACTTATGCCTCAGTGCGTGGTGCCATGAAGGTCTGCGAAGGAGCCAGCTTTGAAACGGAGACAGTGATCCAAGGCGTGCTGCCGATGTTTCCTGTGGAAGGCGTTGCGGATAGAGCGCGCATGCTAGGCTATTTACAGGCAGAAGCGTTAAAGAAGCCGCCCGATTTCGCCGACACTTATTGGGAGGGCAAATACCTCGGTCGTTTGGTCAGCTTGAGCGGCATCGCAGACGTTATTGGCGCATCCGATTTACAGGCAGTGTTCATCAATGAAATCAAACGCCGTCTGGAGAACTGGTTCACCGCATTAGTCGGCGAAAGCGCGCCCTTGTTTTATTACAATGCTAATTGGGGAAGCCTGGTGGGCAATCGTGCGTCCTATGGAAGTGATAAATCGTTGAATGATCATCATTTTCATTACGGTTATTTCATTCGGGCGGCGGCAGAAGTAGCGCGGGTCGATCCAGCTTGGGCGGAGAAGTGGTCGCCGATGGTGATGTTGCTTATACGAGACATCGCATCGCCCGACCGCGCGGATCCGATGTTTCCCTTTATTCGTTGCTTTGATAAATATGCAGGGCACTCGTGGGCTTCTGGAGATGCAAACTTTGCAGACGGCAATAATCAGGAGTCTTCTTCGGAATCAATGAATGCATGGTATGGTATGATTCTATGGG
Source organism: Opitutales bacterium (assembly GCA_030729385.1). Classification (GTDB taxonomy): domain Bacteria; phylum Verrucomicrobiota; class Verrucomicrobiia; order Opitutales; family Coraliomargaritaceae; genus JBPOFY01. The sequence continues at coordinate 2,243 of JANQXM010000024.1, forward strand.
GGGAGGCTATGGGAGATGAGGCGGTGCGTGACACTGGTATATTTCTCTACAATACCGAACGTCTCGCAGTGGAAGAATATTGGTTCGATGTGTCTGGGACCAATTTCCCTGAAGACTTTCCTCAGGTAGCTTTGGGTATGGTCTGGGGTGGCAAGGGCGCATTTGCTACGTGGTTCTCAGGTGACATTGACTGCATCCACGGGATTAATTGGCTGCCGTTTACGCCTGCCTCGATTTACATGGGGCGCTACCCCGAGTATGTGAAGAAGAACTATGATCGTATCACAGCAAAGCGCAAAGGTGGCCCCGATTTTGGCACAGGCTGGGGCGATCTAGTGGTTATGTTTAATGCGCTCAGCGACCCGCAAAGTGCAGCGGCTTACATTGATAGTCATCCCGATTGTAAATTAGAAGGCGGGAACACACATGCATTCATGTATCATTGGATCCATACTTTTAATCGTCTTGGGCTGAATGATGCATCCGTTTATTCCGACCACCCTTTCACCAACGTTTTTATCAAAGACGGAAGAAAGACCTATGCCGCTTATAATTTCGACTCGAAACCTCTGCTAGTGAGGTTTTCTGACGGGACTCAATTCGAAGCAAAGGGGAGATCTTTGACCGTGTTTAAAGAGGAGTGAGTTGCGCTACTCCGCGTCTTCTTTGATGATCGCTAGCGGGCGGTCTTTCACGCCGGAATACACCACCACGATTTCAGCGGGGACATCACCGTCGTTGCGACCGTAGTGCCAGGTGTTGACCATTTCGATCAGTCCTTCGCCAGCTTTCACCACTCGGGTCTGACCATCTTCGGCAGTGACGAGGATTTCGCCGCTGATCATATAGCCTGCATTCATTGAGGGATGCTTATGCCATTTTAGTTTCGAGTGTGGGGGGATGGTCACTTTAACCACACTCATTTGCGGATCTTCGGTTGGATACGCCGGTAGCTTCACGCCATCCCAAGAGCGATCCGATTGGGCGAGTATTTCAACCGAAACATTGCCGTGATCGTCGGCAGCAAACAGTGCAAAGGGTAAGAGGAGGAGCAGTGGTAGGCTGATGTATTTCATGCGCCAATAAAAACGTATCACACTGTAGATCGCGAGTGATTTTGCAGTTCTATCTAAGGTATTGAGTGTATTCATAATTTTCCCGTTGCGGCTGTATTGTGGTTCGACCTAATCGAGCTATGTCATCCTTAAGTCTTTCTAGTCGGTATGCACTCGTCGGTCCCGGAGCCATTGGGCTCTATTATGGTGGGCTCTTGGCAAAGGAGGGGGCGCCGCTGCATGTAGTGGCGCGATCAGATTATGATGCGATGAAGGCGAATGGCGTTACTATTCGGATGATGGATCCTCGTAAGAATATCCTAAATGCGGAATATCGTATAGAACCTGCACAAGTGGCTCAAGATACGGCGGAAATTGGATTGGTTGACTGCGTGATCATTGCCGCGAAATCGACAGTGAATGCTCAACTGATCGAGAGCCTGCGACCATTGATTGAGCCGAAGCATACCGTGGTGCTGACTTTGCAGAACGGCATGGGCAATGCAGAGTTCTTTGCGAAGCATTTTCCGGAGAATCCGCTGCTCGCTGGTTTGTGTTTCGTGTGCGTGAACCGCACGGCAGCTTCGGTGGTGGAGAACTATTTGCCGGGTCGCGTGGAAATTGGTTCGCTCAATGATACTTATCCAGAAGAAGCGCAGGCAGCGGTCCGCGTTTTCGAGCAAGCGGGTATCAAGACCAAGTATTCTCCGACCTTTGATGCGTCGCTTTGGCGAAAGCTGTGTTGGAATGTGCCGTTCAATGGCCTTTCGATCGCTGCGGGCGGCATCACAACCGATAAGATTTTAGCAGACCCCGAACTGGCGCGTCGTGTGCGGTCATTAATGGAGGAGGTGCAATCGGCAGCAGCGCTGGCGGGCTACGCTATTTCCGATAGTTTCCTACAAGGGCAGATCGATGTGACTACGACGATGGGCGCCTATCAGCCTTCGTCCTTGATCGACTTTCTCGATGGTCGTGCAGTTGAAGTCGAGGGAATCTGGGGCGAACCGCTGAGACGTGGGCAAGCGTTGGGCGCAGCGATGCCAGAGCTGGTGAAGTTATATGGTGAGATCCTCGCTGCAGTCGCAGGTCGGTAGGCTCGTCTTTGTAAAGATTACAGATTTGAAAAATGTAGCCACGTCACTCTGTGACGTGTTTCTATAGATGGCTGATCAGGACGGACGCCTCACAGAGTGAGGCGGCTACATTTTTGTAGATGTGTTCCTGCCTATACGACTTGCATGTCATGAATCCGCAAAAGTCCTTGCGGAGTGATTTCAAAAAAAGCTATGATGGCGGGCTCTATCTGTCCGTATGTCCACTCGTTTATCCAGTCGTATCTATAACCCCGCCGCTCTTGAGGTTTGGTTTAGGAATGTTGGTGTCGATTGGGAGCAGTCTTTTTCTCGAGAGGCTTTGCGCCGCGGTAGGGAGATTTATTTGAAGAGCCAGATCTCCGGTGTCGAATTGGCGGCGAAGGATGCGATTATTCACTGCAAGTTTGCTCGGAAAGATACCTGCTACGCGGTGATCGAATGGACCATGGAGGGACCGCATGTGCGTTGCTCGGCTGATGATGCTGATTTAGGAGACGCGGTCGCGGTGGGCGGCCTCTATGAAATTGAAGAATTAATTGCGGATGAGATTCCCCCGTTGCGCTATGAGCCGAAGGAAAATGCCGAGGACGAGACCGAGCTTGTTGGTGAAGCATCCGTCGAGGAAGCAGACGAGCGACCCGCGCGACTTTTAACTCCACGATTGGAAGGCGCTGATGGGGGACTGCGGTTGACGGCCTATTGGACCAATCCTGACTTTTCGAAGGAGTCTGCGTTTAGAAGTGATGAGGTGCCTCTCTTGAGCGCAGAGCGGGAGGTGTTGGTTCGCCTGACGGGACGGTCAAAAGAAGCGGGGTTTGAATTTCGACGTGATTCTAATGACTTTCTAATTCGTGACCCTGAACGCATTGCGCCGTTCTTTTCGCACACGCTCAAAAGGTGGGAAGCGGCGTTTGATTTTATCGATCTTGATTATGAGGCGCAGATTATGGCGCAAGGTGTGCGGCAGGTGAAAATCATTGGCCGTGTGGAATCTTCGGAACGCGACACGATGTGTGTAGATTGGCGTTTCAAGTTAGGTAAAGCATGGCTTGATCCGGAAGATGCCGAGCGCCTCGCCCGTGCTGGGCGTGGCACGCACATCATTAAAGGTTTAGGGTTGGTGCGTATTGCTGAAGAGCAGTCTGCGGCTCTAGCGGAATGGCGGATCGCTGCGACGAATCATTCTGAGGCGGCGCAGGTCTGGCCTCGTTATATGGTATTTTCCTTATTTGGAGAACGCGGTGCCGAGCTAGATTTAGAAGATGAGCTGAAGTCATGGCGTCAGGCGATGATGGAGGTCTCTGCCGAGGAGACGGTGGAATTACCCGATTTCCTCAGACCTTATCAGGCGCAGGGGGTGCATTGGATGGCGCATCTACGTGAGCAAGCTTGCCATGGTCTATTAGCCGATGAGATGGGGCTGGGGAAGACGCTGCAGGTTCTGACTTTGCTCAATGCGTATCCGTTCGAAGATAAGAATAGCTTGATCGTCTGTCCTGCAAGTGTGGTGCCTGTTTGGGAGAATGAGGTGAAGCGCTGGTATCCAAATTTGAATACAAAAGTGCTTCGTGGTAGCGACCACTTTGAGGATAGCGATGCGCCAATACCTACTTTGTGGATTGCCAGTTATACTCAGTTGCGGCGGCACAAGCATTTGCTCGATCAGCATTGTTTTGGTTATGCGGTGCTGGATGAGGCGCAACAGATTAAGAATCCCGATGCGAAGGTGACGCAGGCTTGTTGCGCAATCAAAGCGGAGTGTCGTTTGGCACTGACCGGCACACCGATTGAGAACCGTTTGCTGGATTTGTGGACTCTCTTTCGTTTTCTGATGCCTGGGCTGTTGGGCTCGCGTCGACGTTTTGAAGACGCGGTTGAATCGCCGAGCGCGGAACTGCGGGCAGGTTTTGAGGAACGATTGCGGCAGCAAATTGCACCTTTCATCCTGCGTCGCCAGAAAGATAAAGTGGGCAAGGATCTGCCGCCGAAAGTGGAGATGGATCTGATCTGCCCGATCACAGATTTCCAGAAGCAGACCTACGAAGGTTTGCTTGCGCGCGGTAAAGAGGAACTGGGTGATGATCTGCAGGCTGCCATGCAGTCGCAGGCGATGAACTTTTTCACATTGCTGACACGTTTGCGTCAGACCTGTTGTGATCCGGGATTGATCCCTGGGATTGATGCGGATCTTAAGCAAAGTGGTAAAATTCAGATGCTCTTGACGAGGCTCTCTGAGGCATTGGGTGGCAACGGAGCGCGCAAGGTGGTGATCTTTAGTCAGTTCCTGCAATTGCTAAAGCGCTTGAAGCCATTGATTGAGCAGGAGTTTCCCGATGTTGCTATATTTGAATTAAGCGGAGAGACGCGGAATCGAGCAAAGCCGGTAGAATCGTTTCAAAAGAAGAAGGGACCCGCTGTGATACTGGTCAGCCTGCGAGCTGGTGGCACTGGGATCACGCTGCATGCCGCGGATTATGTTTTTTTACTCGATCCTTGGTGGAACCCTGCGGTGGAGAATCAAGCGGTGGACCGCGTGCATCGCATCGGTCAGGATCGACGGGTCTTTGTATATCGTATGATTACTCAGGGCACGATTGAGGAGCGCATTCAGCATCTTAAGAAAGAGAAGCGAGAGTTGTTTGAGAATACGCTCGGTCATCTCGGTAGCGCGAAAGATTTAAGCGAGCACTTTAACGATCTGGAAGAGTTGGCAAAGCTGCTGCCGCCAGAGTAGGGTGTAGCCACGGCAGTCTCTGCCGTGTTTTTGTAGCTATTCTAGCGATCACGTCACAGAGTGACGTGGCTACATGTCGTGATAACTGGGCACAAAAAAACGGCTGCCTCGAATGGAAGCAGCCGTTTTTGAAATTTGCGTTTGAAGAGTTTGCTTACTCGACGTTGGCACCGACAACGGCAGCCATTTGCATCATATTGATGGTTTGACCTACTTGGATGCCAGTCAGGTCAGTGAGACTGCCAGATTTGCTAGTCGACTTGGTGTTCTTGAAAATTGGTAGCAACTTGCTGTCAGTAACGATGTATTTACCGGCATTCATAGCTGCGCCATTTTCAGTTTTAGTCTGAAGACCTTGGCCTTTAATGTAGTCCCAAAGTTTCTTGGTGATTTCGGTTCTTGGAAGTGATTCCGCGCCGAGAAAAGCAGCTAGGTCTGCTTTGAGTTTTACTGGTTTGTTGAGTCCTTTTGGTTCGTCTGCCATGCTGATATTTTGGTTTTTGGTTATTTGTTAGGCGTATGCCTTGTGGATGAGTTTGGTTGGAAGTCGCTTGATTTGAATCAATCTAACTTCGCGAGATGTTGGAGAGCGGCCACGTAGCCATCGAAGCCTAAGCCGGAGATGACTCCAATGCAGGCTTCGGCGGTGATCGAGTGTTGGCGTATGGCCTCTCTTTTGTAAATGTTGCTGATGTGCACTTCGACGACAGGCAAATCACTGCCAGCGATGGCATCGCGTAATGCGAGACTGGTGTGGGTGAGTGCGCCTGGGTTGATGATCAATCCGAAGACTTCGGAGTCAGCGTATTCACTGATTTCATCGATGAGAAAGCCCTCGTGATTGGATTGATAAAACTGCACCTGAACACCTAGGTTTTGAGCTTCTTCGGTGATGAGGTTCTCCAAGTCGGTCAGAGTTTGGTCGCCGTAAATGTCCGGCTCTCTGATGCCGAGTCGGTCCAGATTAGGGCCGTTAAGGATGACGATGCGTTTCATTGCCTTAGTATATGACAAATGAGGTGGTATGAATCCAGAACCAAATTGTCTGTTTTCTTTGTGGTTTTGATTAGAGTCGGCAGGGTTGTTCGATGAAAGTATACTCGATTCCAAAGGCTTTAGCGACTTCTTGGGCGAGTGCTTGCACGCCGAAAACTTCGGTTGCGTAGTGACCGCAGGGGTAAAGGTTGAGCCCTAGCTCTTGAGCCATGTTGAAGTGGTGTTGGCGGAGTTCACCAGTGATCAGAGTGTCTATATCGTTGGCCTTGAGGTGGGCGACGGCACTTTGGCCGCTACCAGTGAGGATGCCGATACGTTTTGGCTGATCGCTGCCGTATTCGATCGCCTGATAGGTTTGTGGGAAAAGCGCTTCTAGTTTAGTGGCCAATTCAGCGCGTCCGCCAGACGGACCTTCGGCGATCACAGCCATATCGTTGCCTTCGTAGCTGAGAAAGGTGTCGATCTTGTTTAGCCCTAGCGCGTCGGCTAAGAGCGCGTTGTTGCCGATCTCGGGATGACCGTCGAGCGGCAGGTGTGCGCCGTAAACAGCTAGGTTGCCGTCCATTGCGGTCTTTATCTTCGTGTAATCGGAGCCGACGAGTGGGATTGGTGCGGTCCAGTAGAGACCGTGGTGGCAGATCAGGAAGTCGACACCGGCGGCGATGGCTGCCTCGAAGGGGCGCTTTCCTGCATCGACTGCGGCGGCAACTTTGGTCACTTGGCCGTTATTCTCGAGTTGGAGACCGTTGTAAGCACCGCTGAAATCCTTGATTTCTTTTTGACGGGTGCGGGTATCACAAAAGGCGACGATTTCTTGGAGGGAAGGCATGGTTTGAAGTTGGGAAGTTGGGAAGTTGGGAAGTTGGGAAGTTGGGAAGTGGGGAAGTTGGGAAGTTGGGAAGTTGGGAAGTGGGGAGGTTGAGAAGTTGGGAAGTTGGGAAGTTGGGAAGTTGAGAGTGGAGATGGGGGCTCGAGGTGTGAAGCTAGAAGTTGGGTGGCGGAATTTTTTTGACCTAGGTGTGATTTTCAAGCTTCTCACTTCCAACTTCTCACTTCTAACTTTGCATCAATGTCTGACTACGAAACACGTTTTAGTGCACTGGGTCGCTTATATGGAGCGGATGGCTTGGCGCGCCTGAAGGCGGCGCATGTCTGTGTGATAGGACTCGGGGGCGTGGGTTCTTGGGTGGTCGAGGCGTTTGCGCGCTCAGGCGTTGGTAAGATGACCATCGTTGATATGGATGAGGTGTGCCTGAGTAATGTGAACCGGCAGATCCATGCGATGAATGGCACAGTCGGGCGCTCGAAAGCGTCTGTTCTGGCTGAACGGGTGGCTTTGATCGCTCCTGAATGCGAAGTGGTGGTGGAGGAATGTTTTTTTACGCCGACCACAGCCGAGCGTTTATTGGCGGTGCCATATGACTACATCGTGGATGCCATCGACGGAACGCGGCATAAGTGCTTTTTGATCGCGGAAGCGAGGCGGCTTGGTCTCAAGCTGATAACTTGTGGCGGTGCGGGTGGTTGTGTCGACCCGACTCGGGTGCGGATCGATGATTTGGCGCGCACGATTAATGACCCCTTACTACTGCAGGTTCGTAAGAAGTTGCGCAGCAAATATGGTTTTCCGAAGTTCAAGCGTCAGAAGTTCAAAGTCGATTGTGTTTACTCGGATGAGTCGCCGACATTCCCGCAGGAGGATGGTTCGGTGTCGTGTGAGCGCGAGTCAGGCACGGATTATCGATTAAACTGTGACGAAGGGTTTGGTTCCGCGTCTTTTTTGACTGGGACGGTGGGTTTTGTTTTGGCAGCTGAGGTTGTTCGGCGGATTGCTCAGTCAGAAGCCTGAGAAATTTCTAGGGTATGTCGTTTAGTCTTTGTCAAAAAAATCTAAACCCTCTATCACTGATTTCGTTGTCTTGAATATTTTATAAACCGCCCCACTAATAAGCTCTGTTGTGCCGACATTTTTAGATAATCCCAAAACCGTTTCGTGGTCTCACAGTGATAGCACTGCTGACTTCTATGAATTACCGACTGATGGGACGGAGATGCAGCAGGCGCTGGTTTGGTTGCTGGGGCATTATGAGGCTGTTAAGCTCTGGATGGGCTTGGAAACTGAAGATGGCGTGGAATTGTTTTTAACATGCACGCCGTCCCGCAAGGATGCAGTAGTTAACCTCCTCAAGGTTTATGAGGATGAGTTCTCCATTTTTGAGACGAGTGCTTCGGCTGCCGTCGGGGAGTAAGGTCCACGCGGTGCTCTAAGCTTTGTTGTCTCGGATACTGGCTCGGAGCTTTTCGAGCAGATGATCAGGCATGTTTTTACGGCGGATCTTGAATTTCGTGCGTTTGCTCTGGATGTGATAGCCGAGGTGGTCGACGCGCATTTTTTCCAATTGTGACCACGGGATGTGGATTGGAGCGCTGGGAAATTTGGTGATGGTGATGCCGGAGTCGTCCCAGGTGATTTTCTTGGTGCCGATGGCTGCGAGGGTGATGGCGATAGCCGCGAGGGTGAAAAACCCAATTCCTAAAGACACCGTGACATGCCCCTTGTGGAAGGTATTCCAACACATCATGCCGCCGATGATTGCGTATATAAGGGCTTTGATTTTTCTCATCGCAAAAGTAGATAAAAAACGCCGGAACTGATATCGTTCCGGCGTTTAGAAAGTTAATATATATTGGTGACGTATTATCCGCCGAATCCAGGGGCTCCACGCTCCCAGTCTGCGGGGCGTCCCCATGGCACAGATTGTTCGTCTACATCGCTGTCAAAGCAACCAGTCAAAGCCAATGCGCTGATGGTCAGGGCGAGGAAGATAAAAATGCGCTGTATCATGGTCCTGTGGCTCGTCAGAGATTAGAGGAGGAGGTTGACAGTGATGCCTTCAATTAATTGGCGTGACTTTGCACCTGGAAGGATGCTGGCAACGGCTAAATCTTCTTGGACATCCATGATTTTGATTTTGCCGACTGCTACAAGGTCTCTAACCAGTGTGATCTCAGCTCCGGCGCTGAGACCGAGCTCAGATGCACCACTCAATACGATGATGCCGTTCTTGATGTCTACAGATGCGATCATTGCTTCGGCGCCTATGGATACAGGCTGCACTGCAGCACTGCTTGAATCTGTTTGGCCTGAGGCGGATGTTCCAGCTGTGCCATTGGATGCGACAGTTTTCTTGGGTGCTTTAGCTGCTTTGACCGCAAGTTCAGCTTCAAGGTCTGATTTCAGAGTGGTGTTAGCTAGCTCGAGTTCTCCGATGCGCTCGTTGAGCTGCGCAATTTCAGTTTCCTTGCTGGCTGCCGCGAGCTGTTGCTCAGTAGCGATCAGGTCGGCACGTAAGCGGCGGGCGCTGCCTTCAGCTTCGGTAAGCTTACCCTTTGTTTCGGTTAGCTCTTGCTCTTTACGAGTCACTTCTTGGCGAGCCGTATACATTTCAGAGCGCATTTCTTCGAGCTTGTCTTTGGTGTCGGCCAGAGCTTCGCGCTCATTCTTTAAGCGACCTTCAAGCTTTGCGATATCGCCATTAGCGGTTTCAAGCTCGGCTTGAGTCGCTGCAGTTGCTTTTTGAGACGCTTCGAGCTGCATTTGCTTCTCTTCCAGTTTGCCCTGGGAGATGAAGAAGAGTGCTGCTGCGGCGATACCGGCCACAATAGCAACGATGCGAAGGATGAGGGATAGACTTTTCATATATAATACTGGGGGAGTGTAAGTGAGGTTTTACACAAAAGTGAATTCGGTTTGATGGACTGGGGTTCTAGGAATGGCGCTGACACCACGATTGTTAGCGGCTAAACGAAGCAGTAACTTAAAAATTAGTTCTGCTTGCGATTCAAGACCTAACTTTGCTGCAACAGCATCTGCGGTCAACGGATTGCCGTTATTTTCTTTTAACGTGGTAATCGCCTGTTGCTCAAGCTCAAGGACGGTCGCGGCGGCTTTTTTACCTGCTTCCACTCCTGGCTGGTGGTAGGCGTTGATATTGACCAGCGATGCGTAGAGACCGACAGCACGTTCGAAGAGGGCGATTAGCTGACCTACTGCTTCAGGAGTGACTTCATGGATCGTGATCGTGATGGATTGGCGACCGTTTTCATAGAGTGCGTCGCGGGTGCCGAGGTAGAAGCCTTGCAGGAAGTCGCCAGAGGTGGTGCCGGCTTCGACTTCGATGGAGTCGCCAGAGCGGTCCTTGAGGACTTCGATGAAAGTGGCGAAGAAGTTATGCACGCCTTCTCGGAGCTGCTGAACATAGGCGTGTTGGTCGGTCGAGCCCTTGTTGCCGTAAACGGCGATGCCTTGGTTGACCTTATTGCCGTCGAGATCGAATTCCTTGCCGAGCGACTCCATGACGAGCTGCTGGAGATATTTGGAGAAGAGCATGAGGCGATCCTTGTAGGGGAGGACCACCATGTCCTTGGCTCCCTTCGCGTCTGTGGCGAAATACCACATGAGCGCAAGCAGTGCGGCCGGGTTCTTTGCTGTTTCGGTGCTGCGTGTGGTAGCGTCCATAGCGGACGCGCCGTCGAGCATACGTTGGATGTCGAGACCTTGAAGGGCGGCTGGAAGTAAGCCAACTGCGGCGAGTTCCGAGGTGCGACCACCGACCCAGTCCCACATGGGGAGGCGAGTGAGCCAGTCTTCGGCTATCGCGACTTGATCGAGTTTGGATCCGTCGCCTGTGATGGCAATGGCGTGCTTGGCGAAATCGATACCTGCTGCTTTATACGCCGCTTGGGCTTCGAGCATGCCGTTGCGTGTCTCGGGTGTGCCGCCAGATTTTGAAATGACCACTGCGAGCGTTTCACCGAGTTGACCATCGAGTGATGCCAAGGTGCGGTCCATGCCGTCTGGGTCAGTGTTGTCGAAGAAGAAGAGCTTCATCTTGTCGGCCTTCGGGCAACCGAGGGCATCGGCTACGAACTGTGGACCGAGGGCTGAACCACCGATGCCAATGACGAGGCAGTTCTTGAAGTTGCCGGCGCTGCCTTTGATCGCACCGCTGTGGACGTCGGTCGCGATTTGTTTGATATCTACGAGGCACTTCTCGATCTCGGCGGTGAGTTCTGGTTGAGGCGCGAGCGCGGCGTTGCGCAACCAATAGTGACCAACCATCCGACCTTCGTCAGGGTTGGAAATCGCACCTGCTTCGAGCTCTTGCATCGCGGTGAAGGCGGACTGGATCTTGGGCTCCATCGTGGCAAAGAAGTCGTCTCCGAAATCGATGCGGCTGATGTCGATCGCGAAATCGAGCTCGTTGATATTGAGATAGTGTTGTTTGAAGCGTTCCCAGGACATTTTAAGAAGTCTGAAGTTAGAAGGGTGAGGGTGAACGTTGAACTTCGAACGTCCAACTTCGAATGTTGAATTTAGTATGAATTAAATTGAACCGAGTGATGCGTGAGATGGATCTAATGTTCGAGTGTTCTTACAGATTCTTATCGGTAACCGCACCTTCGGAGGCACTGGCCACAGTGGCGGCGTATTTGCCGAGGACTCCGCGTTTGGACCCCGCGCCAGTGGGCTTGAAGGCTGCCATGCGGGCATCGTATTCCGCGTCGTCGATTAAGATACTGATCGTGTTCTTAACCGCATCGATTTCGATCTGGTCGCCTTCTTTAACGATGCCGATGGGGCCGCCATTGGCTGCTTCAGGAGTGATATGCCCGACGTCGAAGCCGTGGCTGCCTCCGGAGAAACGTCCGTCTGTGATAAGCGCAACTTCCTTGATTAGACCACGGCCAGCAACTGCACTGGTTGGAGAAAGCATTTCGCGCATACCAGGTCCGCCGACGGGACCTTCGTTGCGGATGACGACAACATCGCCGGAAACGACGTCGCCTCGAAGAATGCCGATGAGGGCTGCTTCTTCGCCTTCATAAACTTTGGCAGTGCCTTTGAAATAGAGGCCTTCCTTGCCAGTGATTTTACCGACAGCGCCACCTGGCGCGAGGTTGCCGCGGAGGATGCGAAGGTGTGTGGTGTCTTTGATCGGCTGATCGAATGGACGGATAATATCCTGCTCGTCCGGATAGCTGGCGTATGGCTGCACGTCTTTGAGGGACTCCGCAACAGTTTCGCCGGTGACAGTGAGGCAGTCGCCGTGCAGCATGCCGCGGTCGAGGAGCATCTTCATCATCGGACGGATGCCGCCGATACGGATGAGGTGGCTCATGTTGTATTTACCGAAAGGCTTGAGGTCAGCGAGCAGAGGCACGCGTTCGCCGATTTCCTTGAAGTCGTCGATCGTCAGGTTGACATCGGCGGAGTGTGCGATGGCGAGCAAGTGCAGGATCAAGTTGGTCGAACCGCCGAGCGCCAAGCAAGTGGTGATGGCGTTTTCGAAGGCCTTGCGCGTCATGATGTCGCGCGGCTTGAGGTCTTTCTCAAGGAGCTTTAGGACGGCGGCACCAGCCATTTCGCAGTCTTTTCGTTTTGGTTCGCCGATGGCGACTTGAGCAGAGCTGCCGGGAAGGCTCATGCCGAGTGCTTCAATGGCACTGGCCATGGTATTGGCGGTATACATGCCACCGCAGGAGCCAGCGCCTGGAATCGCGTATTTTTCCACTTCTTTGAGTTCTTCGTCGGTCAATTCGCCCTTGGCGTGCTTACCAACTGCTTCAAAGACGGAGACGATGTCCATCGGGTTGCGTTGCTCTTCTTTGTCGTGAGGCATCAGGCCGGGAAGGATCGTGCCACCGTAAACGAACACGGCAGGACGGTTCAGGCGGGCGAGGGCGATCATGCAACCAGGCATGTTCTTGTCACAGCCGCCGATCGCAACGAGGCCGTCGAAACCTTCAGCCGCAACCACGGTTTCGATGGAGTCGGCGATAACATCGCGGGAAACGAGACTGTAGCGCATGCCCTTGGTGCCCATGCTGATCCCGTCGGAGACGGTGATGGTGCTGAAGTTGACTGCCTTGCCGCCGGCATTGTTGATACCGATGGTCGCATGCTCGGCGAGCTCGCCGAGGTGCATATTGCACGGAGTGAGGTCGCTGGGCGAACCTGCTACGCCGATTTGCGGCTTCTTGAAGTCTTCATCTTGGAAGCCGACTGCGCGGAGCATGGAACGGGCAGGAGCGCGGTCGGTGCCGTCGACGACGATAGAGGAGTGTGGGCGTGTGTTGTTGTCAGCCATATCTTTTATGAATTAAATTTGGGTTCGTTGTCTTTCTCGTTGCAGAAAACCGAGGATTTCAATCAATAGCGGGAGCCTCGACAATACCCTTTTTACTATTCAAGACTTTATATCTCCATTTTATTGCAACCATTACCTATGGAATTAGATCTCAAAAAGACTTTGGAAGCCCTTTTGCTTTCAACCGCAGAGCCGATCACACTTAAAGATGTGGTCAAACTGTTTACGCGCTATCATCAGGAAATGATGGAGGCTGCGGAAGCAGAAGACGATGAGGAGTCCGCTGAGGACGAGGATTCCGCTGAATTGCCGAAGGCAGTGACTTTGGCGCAAATCCAGGAGGTGTTGACAGTATTGACCGATGAAGCTGAGGTTGAGGACAAAGCCTATCGCCTGATCGAGGGACCTAATGGCTACCAGATTGTGACTGCACCGCAGTTTGCAGAGTTTGTTCGTTTACTACGTGGGCAGCCGCGCCCGATGAAGTTGAGCCCCGCCGCGATGGAGACGATGTCGATTGTCGCCTACCGCCAGCCAGTCACTCGTGCCGAGATGGAAGCGATCCGTGGTGTTTCGGTGGATAGCGCTTTAAATAAGCTGATTGAGCTCGAGCTCGTTTATGTCACCGGTCGCGCGGAGTTGCCCGGTCGCCCGATTCAATACGGCACCACAGAGAAGTTCCTCGAATTTACCGGCATCAAGGAACTCGACGAGCTCCCTGCGTCCGATGTTTTGAGTAATCACCAGATCGACGACTGGATGCGTCGTAGTGATGAGCCAGAAGAAGAAATCAGTGACACGGATATGGGTCTGTCGAAGGAACCAAAGCGAGACGAGTTGCCACTGGACGAAGAATTTGCCGAGATTGACTGGCAGAAGGAAAACGCCGAGAGCGACGCAGCTCCGGAGAATGCCGAAATCGAAGAGGAGAGTTAATATGCCTGAAGCAATTAATGCCAAACTGCAGCGTAACCGTGACGCGATCGATCAGATTGATACGCAAGTCGTGGATTTGCTGAACCGACGTGTCTTGCACGATGGTGGTGCCGATGAGGCTCAGGTGTTGGCTAAAATTGCAGCATTTAACGCTGGTCCACTTTCGGATGAGACATTGCAGGCTATTTATATGGCGCTGATGATTGCGGGGCTCGACCCTGCCGCGGTATCGACTGAGACCGCCGTGACCGATGAGATCGACCAGACGATTGTCCAGCTACTGAACCAGCGCGTGCAGCACGCCGCTGAGATCGGTAAAATCAAACACGCGAACGGAGCCGATTACTACGACCCGACACGCGAAGCGCAGGTCATGGCTAAAATCGCCGCGCTCAATCCCGGACCGATTACAAATAGCACCCTTCAGTCCGTATATCGCGAAGTGATCTCTGGATCGATTGCCCTAGAGAAGAAACTGATTATCGGCTACCTCGGGCCCGAAGCCACTTACACCCATCAAGCAGCCATTCGCAACTTTGGCGTGAGTCTGGAGTATAAAGCGATCAAAACCATTCCCGATGTTTTCTCCGAAGTCGAATCCGGGGCAGCTGACTACGGCGTCGTGCCGATCGAGAACTCCACCGAAGGCGCGGTCTTTCACTCGATGGATATGTTGGTCGAGTCCGATCTACACATCTGCTCGCAAGTCTATTTGCCGATTGAACATTGCCTGATCTCGCAATCACCGATCGATCAGATCACGGAAGTGCGTTCGAAGGATCAAGCGCTAGGGCAGTGCCGCGATTGGCTTCGCAAGCACTTGCCCGACGCTACATTGACCGACGTCGTCAGCACCGCAGATGCCGTTTGCACCGCGAAAGAAACGGCTGGAGTCGCCGCAGTAGCCAGCGAACTTTCTGCCCATCGCTATGGTGTCGCGATTCAAGCGCGTGGCATTCAAGATCGCGACGACAACGTGACCCGTTTTCTAGTCATCGGTAAGACACGAGCTAAACCACTCGGTGAAGGTCGTGATAAAACCAGTTTGGTGATCTCGCTCAAAGACGAGCCCGGCGCATTGGAAAAGACGCTTCGCCCCTTTGCATCACGCGGCATCAATCTCAGTAAGATCGAGTCGCGCCCCAGTCGTAAAAAGGCTTGGGACTATCTCTTCTTTATCGACTTTATCGGGCATTACGAAGACGAACTCGCGCAAGCCGCGCTCGCCGAGTTGGAAGCCCATTGCTCGTTTGTGAAATGGCTTGGCAGTTACCCGAACGTAGCTCGTGACGCGGAATAGTGAATCTTGCGAGTTGAACGTTCGCGTGATTCCCAACGCTTCGCGCGACGAAATCGTCGGCTGGCACGACGGCGCGTTGAAAGTAAAAGTCAACGCCCAGCCTGAGTCTGGCAAAGCGAATAAGGCGGTATGCGCGCTGATTAAGGAAAAGCTTAAGGTCTCGGGGTTGAGGCTAGCAGTTTGTCGCGGTCACTTTGTTCCAATTAAAGTGATTCGCATAGATGGCTTGAATAGTTCTGCGATGAAGCTGATGATCGTTAAAAATGATAAGAGATATGGCAGACTTGAAAGAGAAAACTCGCTTCACGAAGGGTGAAATTAAGGGGGATTGGCTCTTAGGTGCATTACCTCAGATGACAAAGGATTCGCTGAAATTTCTAGATGATTGTGCACAGTCAGGGGACATTGTTACCTACCGATTCGTGAACCAGAAGCTGCACGGACTGCATCACCCCGATCTAATCAAGGAGGTATTGCTCAATCAGTATGAGGTATTTGTTAAAGAGGGTATATACAGCCGATTGAATCCTGTTTTTAGGAACGGGTTATTGACCGCAAAGGGGGAGTTTTGGAAAAAACAAAGGCGAACCATCCAGCCTGCATTTACCCGTAAAAATCTGCAAAGTATGATTTAAACGATGCAGTCGGTTGTTTTAAACTTCCATGATGACATGATGGAGTTTGCTGAAGGCGGTAAGCCGATCGATATGTTCTCACAAATGCTGAGGCTCGCCTTGGATATGATCAATCGAACGATGTTCAGTAATGATGTTTCTCAGCGTCATCTTGAAATTGCGGAGCATATTTATGCTCTAAATGTCTTCATGAAAAAGCGCAACTTTAGCGTTCTTCCATTGCCCGTGTGGATGCCGACCAAAGATAACAGGAGTTTTAAAAAAGCTTTAAATGCGTTGGATGAAATTGTGATGGAGATTGTGGAAAAGCGTCTCTCTTCTGGCGAATTCGGCGATGACTTGCTTGGCATGTTGCTGTCTTCAAAGGATCCCGAGACCGGTGAGCGCATGTCGATCAGTCAGGTGAGGGCAGAAGCGGTGACGATTTTCATTACGGGGCATGAAACCACTGCCACGGCGATGACATGGGCATATTATTTATTGAGTAAGTCTCCAGGGTCTCTCAAGGAGGTGCATGCCTCTATTGATGATGTCTTCAGTCAGCTTGAGATTAGCGACATGACGGGGATGTTGGATGAGTTGAAATTTCTCGACGATATATTGATGGAGTCAATACGTATGAGACCTCCTATTTATGTGACATATCGCAGAGCATCAAAAGATACCGAGATCTGTGGCTATAAGATCAAGAAGGGCGAGTCCGTTCACTTGAGCCCCTATATTATGAATAAGGACCAGAGGTGTTGGACTGCCCCTGAGACCTTTAACCCTAGCCGTTTTCAAAATGGAGAAGGATCCAACAAGTTTGCTTTTTTCCCTTTTGGCGCAGGTCCACGATCATGTATCGGCTCCCACTTTACCATTTTGGAGGCGAGGATGATATTGGCGATACTTGGCCGTTCTTTTCAGTTCGAACTAGTGTCCCCAGATGAAGAAATGGAGCCAGAACCACTGGTCACATTAAAACCACGTGATCCCGTGATGATGTGGGTTAAGAAACGGGTTTAGCCTAGAATTTGTATCCGATTGAAAAAGCAATCGATTGGCTCTGCAAATCGTATTCCCCATTTGTTAAGAGTGCAGGATCCGTTGCGCTAGTCGGTGTGTTTGAAATAGTGCGTTTGGTGTCGAAACTGAATTGGTAAACGAGTTGCCATGAGAAGTTGTCGTATTCGCGACCGACGCCGAAGTTTAAGAAGTTGCGATTTGCATCAGGCACGAGCGGTGTGAAATCATTTTCTGTAATCGCATTCTCGGCGTAAGTGTAGCCTGCACTAACGTTCCATCCATTGTCGAAATAGCGAGTGGCACCAATTTCGTATAAGAATGCAGATTCCCAGTTGAGGGCGACTGGCGCAAAGTAGTAGGCATTTGTCATGACTAGATCGTTGACTTTATCCCAATTGGTCCAGTCGACGTTCACCTCGATATTCCATTTCTCATTGGGGCGCCATGAATAGCCCGCAACGATCGATTCAGATATACCTCAAAGCCTGCCGCAGTATGTCTCCGGCGCGGAGCAGGAGATCCGAATCATTGTCCGTAAACTGCTCCAGAACGCGGTTAAATTTACCAAAGCGGGGAGCATTCTGGTAAAGATCTCTGCCGAGCCATTGAGTAGTAATAAAGTGCAATTGATTTTCCAGGTGACTGATACCGGACCGGGGATCGACCCTAGCCATGTTGAGGATGGTCGAATTTTTGATGCGTTTACGCAGGGAGATTCCTCCTTGAGACGAGCACATGAAGGGCTTGGTCTTGGCTTATCGCTGTGTAAGACGCTTTCTGATCGAATGGGGGGCAAGTTCTCGGTTGAAAGCCAGTTGGGGGAGGGGAGCACGTTTACGTTTAAGGTTCAGGTCAGAGAAGAGGAGAGCTGATTCGGTCTCAGGGGGTGTCAGTTTCCAATTGTCAAACCCGCGAAAGTTCACCAACCTCCGCAGCCTTTTGACAATCCTGCCACATTGACAACCATTACAGACATGCAAGTCACACTTCTTAAATCCAAGCTGCTACGCGCAGAAGTCACGGATCGTGCCCTCCATTATGAAGGCAGTCTTGCGATTGATGCTGCGCTAATGGAGCAAGTGGGGCTCGTGCCTTATGAGAAGATATTGGTCGCCAATATCGCCAATGGCGAACGCTTGGAGACCTATGCGATCGAGGCTCCAAAAGGATCACACACGATTTCGTTGAATGGTGCTGCTGCGCACAAAGGCGAAAAGGGCGACCTCCTAGTCATCATGTCCTTTGCGCAGTTCGAGGCTGAAGAAGCCAAATCTTGGAAGCCAAAAGTGCTTGTTTTAGCGGATGGCAATCGTCGTGTCGTGCGCGCCGATAATGTGCTGGTAGCTGAAGACGTGCTCTACGATTGTTAATTGGCGGTCGGCCGAGAGTGATATTTGAGTAGTTCCACTAATACTGGAATCGAACTTCAATACTTTTACTTATTGAGAATCGGTTTCAATAAGCGTGTAAATATTCTATAAGCCATTGTCCTTTATGTGGTTGAGTTGTAGCGAAGCTTGAGTTGGGTTAGGTATGTTGCTTAGGTTTTAATTTGAGAGTGATTCTCAAATATCAAAAAGGTTGTCTTTGTTGTTGAGATGGCATTTTCGAAAGAGATGCACCTACAAAACGCATTCAAAAACGCAGCCAAAAGTTCGCTTTGGGCTAGCATCCTTTTATTACCAGTCGTCAGTTTTGCTGACGAGGTCGCTAGTGAAACAGCTGAAATGGAAGGCGAGCTCGCGCCTTATGTGGTGGTGGCGACTCGCACACCGCTCGGGCTCGACCGTGTTTCACCGTCGGTCGACTACGTCGGTAAAGAGGAAATCGAACTTTGGCAGGATCGCGATCTGGTTGATACTCTTGAGCGCATATCCGGGCTTGCAGTGAAAACTTCTGGTGCGACGGGAAATGTCTCTTCCATGTTCGTCCGTGGAGCCAACAGCGACCAAACCGCAATATTCCTCGACGGTCGCCGTCTGAATCCGACATTCAGTGGGCAATATGACCTGGAGTCGCTTTCCGTCTCGAATCTGCAAAGTGTGCAAATCCTCAAGGGTGGGGCATCAGTCAATTTCGGCAGTAGCGGCATCGGTGGGGTGATCGATCTGCGCACGGAAAGCACACCTCAAAAAGAAGGTTTGAGCGGCAATGCGACAGCCGAGTTCGGATCGAACGGCTACCAACTCTTCGGTTTAGAGTCGACCTACACAGATGATCGGTTGTCGTTCAGTATCGGCGGAACCCAACTCAATACCGATAACGAACGCCCCCATGACAGCTATGAGCGGTTGACGATTCTTCCCCGTTTTGACTACAAGCTCACCGATCACTTGAGTGTGGAACTGGTCGCCCAATATTCGGAATCGGACAAAGAGCTTCCGGGCAGTCTTACCCTTGGCTCGTTGACGGACTACAGTGAGACGGAAAGTTGGTTACTCTCCCCGGGGATTCGCTATGCGACAGATTTGTTGACTGCTCATCTCTTTTATTCCCGCAGTTCATACATTGGGGAGGGCGTCAACTACTACCCATTTTACAACGAAATCACAGGCGACGAGATCAACCTCCAGATAGATTACTCTGCGACTGAATCTCTCCTGTTAAGTATGGGGGCGGTCTATCGCAACGATGACGTTTTTCGCCGCGGCCTCTACCAAAACAATTTGCAGCAGGCTGGCGTATTCGGGCAAGCGATTTGGCTGCTGAGTGATGCTTTCGAGCTACGTGGTGGCATCCGTTTCGATGATTTCAGTGATTATGATTCTGCAGTTACTGGTAGTTTGGAAGCCATCTACACATTGACCGACTACGACCTGTCATTCTTCGCGAAACTCTCCACCGCCTATGCGCCACCATCCGGTCAGGATCTGGCCTACGACGAAAACATCGACAGCGGGGGTAATCCGACGGATACAGCACTTAGTTCGGAAGAATCGGTGTCCTACGAGGTTGGCCTCAGGCAAAAGCTTTTCGGCGAAAAATTGGTCTGGTCGCTACTCTTCTTTCGCAATGAAATCGATGAAATGATCGTTTACGAAGACTACTCGTATTATGACCTCAACTGGAATTTTTTCTATGTCGGTTCAGATACTTTTAACGTGGAAAGCGCCACCACGGAGGGCATCGAATTTCAGCTCGACTACGCTTTCTGTAAAAAGTTGAACGGTTCGTTGGCTTACACTTATTTGACGGCGATGAATGAAGATTTAGATGCGCGTCTACTCTATCGCCCAAGGCACCTCTTGCAAATCGGGCTCACCTACGACATATTGCCTAACTTGACCGTCGGCACTCAACTGGTCGGACAGTTCGATCGAGAAGGTGGCTATATCTACAATGGACAAGTGAACTACGACATCGAAGACTTCGTGACAGTGGACTTGAGTGTCAATTGGACGATTGATGAACACTGGGATGTCTTCGCCCGTGTCGGTAATCTACTGGACGAGAGCTACGCCGTTACGGACGGTTACCCGTCCTTGGGGCGTAACGGGAGCGTTGGTGTGAAATACTCATTTTAAATGATTCAAACTCGTCAACGTGAAGTCATTTTGTCCGTCCTGCTGGATGCCAGTCGCCCACTAACACGGGAGGAAATCCTGCGTTACGGTCGTCAGAAAATTGATCGCTTGGGCTCTGCCACAGTGGACCGCGCGATTCGGGAGTTGTCGGAAAACTATCTGATAGTCGGAGTCGAATTTCCGGGGCAGCCGAAGCGCTATGAATTGCCCGCCGAGTCAGAGCACCCGCACTTTATTTGTCGGCGGTGTGACCGTGTTTTTGATTTGCCGGTGGCGATGCGTTTGCCGGATATCATTGCGCCGAAAGGCTATTTGATCACTGGGGGTGAGATTATATACTCCGGCACTTGTCCGGGGTGCTTGAAGAAAAAGCTGTAGCTTTAACGGCTCCAGTCTTGTGCTTGTATCCAGTCGATCAATACGCGTATCTCGGTAAAGATAGGTTGTTCATCTTTATATTGAACGGCCCAGTTCCCGCAGTCGTTGGCTTGTGTAATCTCTATCGAAAATGCCGCCTTGCCTTGAGCGTCAGTGATGCCGAAGCCCAAGCGTTCTAGGGCGCGCTTCGTCCAAGCATAGTGGATGCCTTTACCGTGCATGTAGACGTTTAGGCATGGTGTCGGATGCGCTCGAAAAGATCCGAGCTCTGCGTCCCAGTCTAAATTTTCATTGGCAAAGACGCGTTCCAAGGTGCCTTCGAGCGCGAGTGCTTCGGGGTAACCTTGCTGGATGCTGCCATCTTCGTTGACGATCCAGATGCGGTCAGCGAAACGCAATGCGAGATCGAGGTCGTGGGTCGAAAGGAGAAGCCCCATTTGCTCGCGGTGCGCGAGATTGCGGAGAATGCTCATTAGCTCGACACGTCGTGGAAGATCGAGGAAAGCGGTGGGCTCGTCGAGGAGCATGACCTTCGATTCTTGCGCGAGGGCGCGAGCGATGGAGACTTTTTGGCGTTCGCCGTCACTGAGCTCGGCGACTTGGCGAGTGGCGAGCGCTTCAGCGCCGACCGCATTAAAAGCCCAGTCGATACGCTCGCGGTCGTTGCTATTTAGTCCGCCAAGCCAGCCGGAGTAGGGATGGCGACCGAGTGAAACCAGGGTGTAGGCATCCATCATGCCGCTTGGGAAAGTTTCGGTTAATACAACGCTTACCATGCGAGCGCGTTCACGCGGAGCGATGTCGCTAAAGTCTTTTCCTTGTAGCTGGATGCTGCCGCTAAGCGGTTTTTGCATGCCTGCTAGCGTCCTGATGAGGGTGGATTTCCCTGCGCCATTTGGACCGAGTAGGCAGACGAATTCTCCGGCATTCAGTGCAAGTTCTAGGTCCTTGGCTACGGTATTGGTCACACCTTTATGTGTGTAACCGATCGTCAGTGCCGATGTCGTGATCTGTGCCGTATCGCTCATCTAGAAGAGACGCTTGAGGTTACGCTGTTTAATCAGTGCCGCGATGATGACGGGTGCGCCGACGAGCGCGGTGATGGCATTGAGTGGCAGGACGAAGTCCAACCCAGGACCACGCGCAACGAAATCGGAAGCCAATGAAAGCAATGCGCCGATGCAGATGGAGGCGGGGATAAGGACTGAGTGACGACTTGTTTGAAAAAGATGTCGACTGAGGTGTGGCGCGGCGATGCCGAGGAAGCCGATTGGACCGCAAAAACCGGTCACTGTGCCCGCGAGTAGCGAGGCGCCTAGCAGCACGAAGAAGCGCACTTTACGAGTTTGCGTGCCGACGCTTTCTGCGTAGCGCTCACCTAGAAGTAGTGCATCCAGTGGTTTGACGAAAAGAACACTGACGAACAATCCAAGGAAGATGGCGGGTCCAAAGATCTGCATTTGCGACCAGCTTACATTACCGTAGTCGCCGAAGGACCAATTGAGAAACGACTGTAAGCGCTCTGCCATACTGAAGAACATGAGGATACTGACGAGCGCGCCGACCGTGTAGCTGATCATTAGCCCGATGATGAGCACAGACATGATGTCGACCCGCCTAGACAGTATGAGCACTAGGAAGAGTGTGGCAGCTGCGCCTCCCGTAGAAGCGAGCACGATGATGAGTTGCCCGGATGTGCTGAGCCCATCGATGAGGCTCATCCCAGCGGGTGCGAGTGCGAGCAAGACAAGGGCGACGCCGAGGCTGGCGCCTGAGTTCACGCCGAGCACGAAAGGGTCGGCTAGTGGGTTGCGAAACACTGTCTGCATCATCAGCCCGGCGGTGGCCAGTGCCGCTCCGGCGAGCATGGAGGTGAGGATGCGGGGCAATCTGAAATCGAGAATGATCTGTTGATGCACCGGATTTAGGTCGCTGGCTCCAGTGATTGCTTTGATCACAGAAATTGGCGAGAGTGAGACGCTGCCGAAGCACGCACTGGTAATCGCTAATGCGATGATCGCAAGCGGCAGCAATCCGAATAAAATACGGTGACGGGTGCTGGATCGATCTGCGGAGCTGGGCGACATATCAAAACTACAGCTTTGTCAGAACCTGCTTCCAAGCGAATCGAAAATACCGAAGAAAGTGTTTTATTCGATTTACTTTAGTTGCTCGTAGAAAACGAATGTGTGATCTGGCATCAACTCAGGATGGAAGATGGCAATCAGGTCGGCCAGCATCTTGTCTGGATGGACGATGCCGGTCTCCCAGATGGCATTGCCTCCGTTCGAGCTGACTTGCTTGGTGTTGTTGAAGACTGAGCCGACTTTAGCTGCATGGAATTTTGTGAAGCGTTGGTCGGCGGCAAACAGTTCGTCGCGGGTGCGATAATGGCTGGGGTCGAGCCAGATGTCAGCTTGCGCGGCTCTTAGAAATACACGTTCAGTGTCCAGTGCAATTGCACCTTGTCGTGGAGTGTCTGCCCACAGGTAGTCGCCGCCGGCATCGTCGATTGCGCGCGCCATGTAGCTTTCACCGCCTGCGACATACCATGCTCCAGAGTAGGGCGCACCTGCAAATACGGTCGGGTGCTCTAGCTCGGGGGTGATTTTTGCTTTCAAGCGTTCATAGCGATTCGCCATGGCGTCGAAAAGTTCGGTCGCTTGGGCATCAGCTTCGAAAAATGCGGCGATAAACTTGATCCACTCCGCTCGTGCCAGTGGGTGTGCTTCCATGTAGCCGGCAGATAGCACCACGGGTAACCCTGAGCGAGTCAGCTTGGCTGGCACGTCGAAGGTGGGGTCGCCTGAAATGCTGGTGAGTATAAGGTCCGGTTGCAGGAGTAGCATGCGCTCGATGTCGAGCCCTTGCCCGATTTGAACACTCCGGATTTGCCCTGCATTGATCCGTGCTTGGACGTCAGAATTGCTGATGAAGTCGATCGTGCCAGCGCCTACGATGGTGTCGATTTTTTGTAAGGCCTCGAGGTAGCCGATATAGACGGTTTCCATCACGACTACCCGCTCGACAGGCGTGCGGATGACAGTGAGGTTGTCCGCCAATTTGGGTAGTGCTTGGTCTTTTGGCACGAGCGCGTAGCGGATCGTGCTTTCTGCCTTTTGGTGGGTATTGCGGATGGTCAGAATGCGATGTGTGCCATGTTCCGTGATCTCGAAATTGTTGGCATAGCGCAGCGCCGTTTCGGCCTGAACTAGGCTATAGGCAAAGAATATAAATACGATGCAGCTGGAGAGTATTCGGAGGCGTGACATAGATAAGTATATGTTTATGGGTTCTTCTGCTGGTTGTTCAACCCAAGACGGGCTTTTGTCGGCGCACCAGGCAATCGTCGAGTTTACTTTCAATGCGACGAATATTCATCGCTTGCCATCATTCGTTGGGCAGCGCATGAATAATATATGCGTATTTTTTTGATCGGTCTGCTGTTGTCGGGTCTCTTGCTTTCCCTGAATGGGGAGGATCGCTTGGAACCGGAATTTGATATTCCGTCGACCATCGCAAAGTTGCCAGAACAGTCTGACTTTTATGGTTTGTGGCTGCGTGCGGATGGCACATACAGATTGAAGGTTGAGCAAGGCGAGGAGGCTGGGCTAGTCGTGGTGCAGTATTTTAATCCGCAACCAATCAATGTGGAATCGGCAATTTTTGATGAAATTGAAGACCAACCGCGACTGGAGTTCGTCCTGCGAGACGAAGGTTATCCGGGCTCGGCATATCGCTTGATTTTCTATCCGGAGCAGCAGCTCCTTGTGGGCACTTATGCGCGCCCGGGAGCGGAGCCGTCTGAAGTGTATTTTATTAAGCAGTAGAAAGGTTGGTTATGGTTAGTCGGTTTCGCACAGAGTGTCGCCGTATTATATTTCAGTCCCATCGTTGGGATGAGAAGGCCTTCGATGTGGTTCTGATTCTGGCGATATTGCTCAGCGTCTGCATGGTGATGCTGGAAAGTATCCCGACCTTGTCTGCGGATGTGCGCCATTGGCTTTATGTCGGCGAATGGTTGATGACTGGGCTTTTCACTGTGGAGTATATTTTGCGACTTTATGTGTCTGAGAAGCCTGCAAAATACAGTCGGAGTTTTTTCGGTGTAGTTGATTTATTGGCGATATTGCCGACCTATATCGATTTACTCCTTCCTGGTGCGCACTACCTCATGTTACTTCGCGTATTGCGTGTGCTACGCATTTTCCGAGTGCTTAAGCTGGCGAAGTATATCGGCGAAGCGAACACCTTGATGCGGGCCATGCGCTCGAGTGCCCGTAAGATCGCGGTGTTCATTTTCACGGTTGTCATTCTTGTGCTGATTCTCGGATCGCTCATGTATTTGATCGAGGGCGAGGATAATGGATTTACTAGTATACCGAAGAGTGTCTATTGGGCCATTGTTACACTGACTACGGTTGGCTATGGTGATATATCGCCGCAGACTCCGCTCGGTCAATTTGTCGCGTCGTTGATCATGATCACCGGCTACGGAATTATCGCCGTGCCGACTGCGATTGTGACTGCTGAGATGACACACCCTTACACGCCACCGGTCGGAAAAGATCCTATTTGTCCTGCGTGCGGATGGGAAAACCACGATAAAGATGCCACTTTCTGCAAAGTCTGCGGCGATCGTTTACCTGAACTACCACCAAAAGCTGCTACATGAACGACGAAGTGAACCAAACCATTGCGGAACTGCTGAGTAAGCAAGCAACCCCAGCGAAACGCCGTGCGGCTTTAAAGCGTCTGTCAGAAGTTCTGGAAGAAGATTATATTTTAAATCTACCGCCACAGCGCCCGATCTTAAAAGGTTTGGAGAAGCTGTCAGAGCAGACCGGTGTCGAACCAGCACTCAAGTCCAAGGCAAAGAAGCTGATCAAGACTTATGGGATTTAGGGAGTGCTTGTGTGAAACGCTCGGATTTGTCTGATGTTGTGGCTTGTGATTGGCGTTATCTGACGCCTAACTTTGTCGGGTAGATATGTTTCCATGCTGAACCTCCTCCATCGTCATGTTTTAAAAGAGATCCTCGTCGCGACCGCGTTGGCGATGGGGCTGTTTATTTTTGTGCTTCTTGTCGGCAACGTTTTGCGCGATGTCGCTGAGCTGGTGGCGGCTGGCAAGTTGAGTATGGGGATTTCGTTTAAGCTGATAGGTCTTTTGATTCCTTACGTCGCGTCCTATGCGCTGCCTTTTGGGGTGCTGACGGGGACCTTGATTGCGTTGGGACGTCTCTCCTCGCAACAGGAAATTGTGGCGATGAAGGCGGCGGGTCTGAGCCTATACCAAATCGCTTCGCCAGTCTTTGTGATTTCCTTCATCGGCATGGTGATGGCTGTCATCGTGAATTTACATTATGGGCCCCAATCACGGCTCGCATACAAGCAGTTGATGGCATCTGCCATTACGGAAAATCCGATCGGGTTTATCGAAGAGCGACGTTTCATTAATGAATTCCCCGGTTATGTGATCTACATGGGAGGGCGTGACGAGCAGACCATGAAGGATTTCTGGATTTGGGAGCTGGACGAGGAGAAGCGTGTGACACGTTTTGTTCGGGCAGCTGAAGGCGAGTTGGATTATGATAAGCAGCGCAACGAGATAGTGCTGACTCTAAAGGACGGCACTGCAGAGGTGCGCTCCGAGAAGAATCCTGAATCATTCGGGAAGGACGTGCCGGATTCTCTTTTCTTTGGGGAGCTTCCTTTGGCTTTGCCGCTGGATAAGATTTTCGGCGAGAAGGGAAAGCGCCGCGCGCGCTTGAAAGAAATGACTTTTGCTCAGTTGATGTCGGAGCGCGACAAGGCGCTCGCAGAGGAAGCAGTTACTGGTTCTGGAGTGTCGGAAGAGCGGTTGAAGGTGCAGATCCATTTGCAGAAAAATTGCGCTATGGCGTTTTCAGTTTTTTCACTCGCGGTGTTTGGGGTGCCGTTAGCGATCCAAGTAGGGCGCAAAGAAACCTATGCAAATCTCGCCATCGCACTCGTGATCGCGATGACGTATTATTTCCTTATGATCATGGTCAGTTGGTTGGAGGGGAACCCTGCCATGCGGGCTGACATTTTGATGTGGTTGCCGAATATTATTTTTCAGGCGGTTGGTTTTTGGCTGATTCGTCGTGCCAGCCGGCATTAGCCAATAATGGCTAATAGCGAATGAAAAGTATTGAGATAACTAATCCGCCGACGGTTGATGCGTTGATAGAAGCTTTTGGCGGGCGTCGGTTGCCTTTCGTTTTGGATAGTGCGCAGTCGAACGATGGGCTGGGGCAATGGAGTTTCTTTGGAGCTGATCCTTTTCACGTGGTGTCAAACCCGGAGGGTGATGGTTTGGCGCATTTGCGTGAAGTGATGGCGCCTTATACTCGGGCGGCCGAGTTGACGAGTATACCATTTGTTGGCGGTGCCGTGGGATTCATCAGTTATGATTATGGACGTCGCATCGAGGACTTACCCTCTATTGCTAAAGACGATCGCGCAGTGCCGGATTTACATTTTGGGCTCTATGATGGGATTGCTGCCTTGCATCATGATACGGGCGTGCTGCATCTGATTGCGCTTGGTATTCGGAGCGAAGTGGACGTGGTGTTACGTGAGTTGTCGCAAATAGTTGAAGGTGCGAAATCACAACAAGCTGCTGCCTGTCAGTTGGGTGAGTGGGAGTGGAATATGCCCCGCGATGCATTTGAGCATAAAGTCGCTCAGGTGAGGGATTACATTGCGAGTGGGGATGTCTATCAGGTGAATCTTTCGCAACGCGCACGCTGTCGATTTGAGGGTGCTCCGCTGGCGTTGTTCCAGGCATTGCGCGCGGGGAATCCGGCGCCGTTTAGTGCCTACATCAATACGGGGGACTTGCAGGTTTTTTCAACATCGCCCGAACAGTTTTTAAGAAAGCGCGGTCGCTCAGTCGAGACGCGGCCGATCAAAGGCACACGTCCACGTGGTGCCGATGCGGCGGAGGATGCTCGCAATGCCGAGGCATTACGTTTGTCCGAAAAAGAACGGGCGGAACTGCTGATGATCGTTGATCTGGAGCGCAATGACCTCGGTCGTGTTGCAGAGTATGGAAGCGTGCAAGTGGAAGGGTTGTATCACCTAGAGCACTACAAGCGGGTGATGCACCAGACTGCTCAAGTGAAGGCACAGCTCGCGGAAAAGTATGATGTGTTCGATTGTATTCGTGCGCTCTTTCCGGGGGGGTCCATCACGGGTGCGCCGAAAGTTAGAGCGATGGAGATTATCGAGGAATTGGAGCCTACGCGGCGCGGCGTCTATTGCGGCTCGATCGGTTACATCGGGTTTGATGGCAATGCTGAGTTGAATATTGCGATCCGCAGTTTGCATCTTAAAGATGGTTATTTGGATTATCAAGTGGGAGGCGGGATTGTTTGGGATTCCGATCCTGCCAGTGAGTATCAAGAAACACTCGATAAAGGCCGAGCCATTCGAGAAACTTTAGACCAGCTATGTCAGAAATCGTAATCATATCTCGTGGCGCGAAGGCGCAGCTTGATCCTATTGGGGCAGGTTTTGCGCATGGCTATGGTATTTTTGAGACGATTAAATATACTGAGTCGGGATTGGCATTTTGGCCCCCGCACTGGAAGCGCTTCCAACGATCTGCCAAGGCGCTGGGTCTTGATTTTTATTTTGATGAGAAAGCGGTGTTGGCGGCCATCGGGCAGTTGATTCGAGAGGATGGATTGTCCGTCGCGATGGTGAAGCTGTCCTTGTTGAGGAATGGACCAGTGACGACGCTCTATGTTTATGCGCGTCCAATGACTTCCATTCCTGATTCGGTCGAATTGCAATTGGATGTGTTACATCCGATCAATCAGCACTCCCCGCTGTCTGGGCATAAGACGCACAATTACATGGAGCATCGACTGATCTTCGATTCGGCTCGAAAGGCAGGATTCTATGATACGATCCGTGTAGATATGGATGGCAGCCTAGCTGAAACCACGACTGGGAATTTGTTTTTTATCTACGAAGGGAAACTGTGCACGCCGGCTTTATGTCACGGCATTTTGCCCGGAGTGGTGCGTTCGGCGGTTTCAGATATTTGTGACACCGAGGAGGGTAGCTACGCTGTTGAGCTGCTGGATAAAGCTGAGGCTGTCTTTATGACCAATTCAGCCGCTGGCATATTGCCTGTGTCGCGAATTGTGGGTGCGCTTTCAACTTTCGAGATCGAGAGTGCCAGCCATTCTTACTGCAAATTGCTAAAGGCTTCTTTTGAAGCTGCAGAGCTTGAGCAATCAGTGCGAGTGTAGG
>JANQXM010000025.1:0-2375 GCA_030729385.1 Opitutales bacterium
TGCTGCCTCTGAAGCAGAGATTTGAGTGCCATCAGTATTTCGACCTGACAATGTTTGGATAAACAGCTGGGAACTGGATGATAAATCCACTACCTTATCAGCAGCATCTGTCACAAATGGGTAGTAACCATACTCGCCCTTAAACATTTGAATGGCGGTGATATAGTTTGAAATCTGAGCCTTGGATGCGGCAATGTTCGCCTGTTTTCTGACCGCGCCCACTGCAGGAATCAATATCCCTGCAAGAATGCCGATGATCGCAATGACCATCAGTAGTTCGATTAAAGTAAAACCTATATTTTTTCGATTCTTCATAAATTACTCTCCTGTAAAAATGATACCTGCAGCATTCGCCACGTCACGAAAGCCGGTATCGATCACACCAGTTGTGAGATCAATTTTCGTTTTAATTTCTGTATTGGCTGCAGCGCCAGTCGGACCGGTTGAGTATAGATGGTAGCCAAAAACCTCCCAGTCACCCGAGCTATTGTCCCATTTATACCAATAAATGTAGGGGTTCCCCCAAGGATCTAACAGATTCGTCGTCTCGTTACCCGTAGACGACGTGGAAAATTTAGTATCGTCCAGAAACTTTGGTTTTTTTTCAATCTCGTCCTGATCCGTAATAATCACGGCCTTAATTTCATTTGTAGTATCATTCGGGTTGGGGTCTGCGAGGACCAACCTACCTGTAAGCGCATAGAGTAAGGTCTTATTTGTATCTGCCTCACCCTGCTTGTGCCACGGATAGTCGCCATACTGCGATTTAAACTGTTCGATGGCCTGAGAAATCGCCGCCAAATCAGCCTTTGCTCTAGCACGGGCTTGGGCGTTCTGCACACCACGAGCGATTCCGAATGTGATTCCCGCAAGAATCAAGATCACGGCGATCACCATTAGTAATTCAATCAAGGTAAAGCCCTGTTTGCTGGGCGCGCGTGCAGGTCGAACTGGCGTATTTTTTGCGGGGGAATGCATGATTAAAGAGGGGCAATTAATCTACTATAAATAATAGAGCAGAAATGGTCGTAATTAGGGAATATCGCGCTAAAGACCGACAGTGTCAATACCGTGCTAAAACTCCATCGAAAAAGACAGCCTAAACACGCTACAGGCAATTCCCAATTACACCGTATATGGCTTCTTGAAAATGGCACCGCTGCGACGACGCTCGGCGATCTTTTCGATTTCGTCCTCGCTCATCGGCTTCGGCAGGCTCGTTTCGGGGTCGATCTTCCATTTTGCCGGCTGTAGATCGTGGTCCACAGCCACGCGATAATCGAACACGAAGCAATCGCCCTCCCAAAGGCTCTGATCCTTCGGCATCATCTCTATATAGCGTAAAATACCGCCCTTGAGATGATAAACATTCTTGAAGCCCTTTTTCTTAAGATAAGCCGTCGAGCGCTCACAGCGGATGCCGCCGGTGCAATACATCGCGATTTTCTTGTCTTTTTGCGAAGCCAGGTGCTCATCCACAAATTTGGCAAACTCGGTAAAATCATCCGTTTTCGGGTTAATCGCACCTTTAAACTGCCCCACATCGACCTCATAATCATTGCGAGTGTCGATCGTGATCACTTCAGGATCTGAAATCAGGTCATTCCATTCTTCCGGCTCAAGGTAGGTGCCCACGGTATCGCGCGGATCGGCTCCATCTTGGCGAAAAGTCACGATCTCGGGCTTCTTTTTGACCTTAAACTTCGGGAAAGGATTAAAGTCTGCATATGAATACTTTACCGGCATCTCGGCAAAACGAGGGTCGGACTTCAATAAGGCGATCGTCGCGTCAATCGCCTCAGGCGTGCCCGCGCAAGTGGAGTTCACGCCTTCATGCGCAAAGATCAGGGTCCCGCGCAGACCATGCTTTAAGCCATGATCGACCATGCGCTCTGCCCACTCATCGCGATCAGGCAATTCAGTGAAGTGGTAAAACGCAGCTATTTTCCAAGTTTCAGACATAATGATGGCAATACTAGTGTAAGAATCGACGAATCAAGGTCTAATTTCATCCTACCAATTGGCAACACCACTATTTGCGCTTATATGAAGATTAAGCATAGGATTTAACCACAATAATAAAATCAGCACCAAAGATGAGAGCTTTACATTAAACACGCTCAAAGCTAAATATAGGGTGTTAGCCTTATGATTAAGTGCCTCAAAATATTGATCTATGCCTTCAGCTTGCTGCTTGCTCAAGGCGTATACGGCATTGAGCACGTAAAACTGCAACTGAAATGGCTACACCAATTCCAGTTTGCCGGCTACTACGCAGCAGTGCAGCAAGGCGAAATACGTATCACACTAGTTGACGAAAGCCCAACGCATGTCGCCATACGCATTCGTGATACAGGTATCGGGATGGACGACGA
>JANQXM010000025.1:2475-6248 GCA_030729385.1 Opitutales bacterium
ACGAAACGCGTAGACGCGATAATCCCTAGGCGCTGAGAAACATTTAAACCTTGTCATCTCGCTTTGACCTGTCAAAGCCCTCCGCCTCACTTAAGGGATGGCCTGGAATTATCGGCTGCCTTACAACTAGCTCAAGTATCGGTACACATCCGGTCAACGGGCGTATTTATCGATATTATGGACACAACATTTACTGATCTTGGGCTACGCCCAGAACTTCTTGAAGGTATTCAACGCTTAGGCTTTGAATCCCCCTCACCTATTCAGGCACAGACCGTGCCAGTCGCCTTGGAAGGCCACGACATTGTCGGCCTCTCTCAAACTGGTTCCGGCAAAACCGCCGCATTCGGTCTACCTGCACTCAACCTGATCGAGATCGACCGCAAGGAGACACAAGTACTCGTGCTCTGCCCGACACGTGAGCTCGCCGTGCAAGTTTGCGAAGAAATCCATCGCCTTGCATCAGCACTCACAGGCCTCGTTGCAGTGCCAGTTTATGGTGGCGCCCCACTCGACCGCCAAATGCGCGCGCTCCGCAACGGTGCACACATCGTCGTCGGCACACCGGGCCGCGTCATGGATCACCTTCGCCGCAAGACCCTCCGCACTGACAGCATCCGTCTTTGCATCCTTGACGAAGCCGACCGCATGCTCGACATGGGCTTCCGCGAAGACATGGAAGTCATCCTCGGCGATATGCCGAAAGACCGCCAAACCCTTTTCTTCTCTGCCACGATGAATCGCGGAGTCGAAGGTCTCATCAAAACCTTCAGCAACAAAGCACGCCAAATTTCCATCGAGCGGAAGTCGCTCACCGTCGACACGATTGAGCAAACTTACTACGAAGTGCGCAATCGCTCGAAGGTCGAAGTGCTTTGCCGTCTGCTCGACGTCGAAACCAACCCGCGCGGCATTGTATTCTGCAACACCAAGCAAATGGTGGAAGACGCCACCGAGGCACTCACCGCACGCGGCTATGTCGCCGATCGGATTCACGGCGATATCACTCAAACGAATCGCGAACGCGTGATTAAACGCTTCAAAGACGGCAGCGTCGAGCTACTCGTAGCGACCGATGTGGCAGCCCGTGGCCTCGACATCGATGATGTGGATATCGTCTTCAACTTCGACCTCCCGCACGATCCGGAAGATTACGTCCACCGCATCGGCCGCACAGGCCGTGCCGGACGCTCTGGCAAGTCAGTGACTTTCGTCTATGGCCGCGACATCTATCGCTTAGAAGCAATCGAACGCTATACTCGCCAAGTCGTGCGCCGGATGAAAATCCCTACACTTGAAGAAGTGGAAGGTCGCAAAGCAGATAAAGTATTCAACCAAGTGCGTGATCTCCTCGAAGCAGGCTCCTTCAAGCGTCACGACGAGCTCGTTGATCGCCTCCTTGACGCGGGGCACACGCCAACCGATATCGCCAACGCACTCTTCGACCTTCTCGGTAAAGAAGAAATCCGTGATGGCGAAAAAATCGCCGAGGACACCGAGCCTTACCACGACACACCTCAAAAAGGTGGCTTCAAAGGCAAAGGTGGAGGCGGCGGTGGCTACAAAGGTAATCGCGGTGGTGGCGGCTATCAAGGCAATCGCGGTGGAGGCGGTGGTGGCGGTGGCTACCAGGGCAATCGCGGCGGCAACGACGGCAACGGCGGTGGAGGCGGAGGCTACCAAGGTAACCGCGGCAACAGCAGCTGGAACGATGACCGTGGCACCACGCCGAAGCGCCCGTTCAAGCAAAAGAGCAAATTTGGCGGCCACAAAGAAGGTGGCAGTCGCGACTTCAAACCTGCACCACGCCCAGAAGGCAATGGTGGGGGCAAGCCAGCTCGCCGTTTCAAAAAGCCAGATTAATTCCAGCAGTCGGCATTCAGGAAACGTGATTCAGAATAGCGACAATTCACTGTCAATATTCAGAAACACGCGAACTGATTACCGCCCTCGGAGCCTTGGCTCCTTGATTAAAGCTTGCTAAACATACATTTCCCTGTCGTTAAGGCAGGCTCTCTTCAGGTTTTCCTTCGATTAGCCCACAATTTGGTGGCGTTTCCCATTGGCAAAAACCTGCCCCAGATCGGTTGATTTTCGATGAACAACCAATCGTGGGAAACGAACTACCAAAAGCATCGAAGCAACCGAGCGCTCGTCAATGAAGACGTGCGTTCTACCTGATTATGACCGAAACAACATTCGAAGCGTTGCCACTGGCAACACCCATTCAACGCGCCCTCGCAGACAAAGGCTACACCACGCCTTCTCCGATCCAGGCCAAGGCCATTCCCGTCCTCTTAGAAGGTCGCGACCTGCTCGCATGCGCACAAACCGGCACTGGTAAAACCGCCGCCTTCGCCCTGCCAGTGCTCGACCAATTTGCGCGTAACCCACGCAAACCATTCCGTCGCGGTGTCCGCTGCCTCATCCTTACACCGACGCGTGAACTCGCGGTGCAAGTGATGCAAAGCTTTGAGACCTACGGCAAATATCTCGATCTACGTATCGGCATGGTCTTCGGCGGTGTCTCCGAAAAACCACAGATTAAGAATCTTTATCAAGGCCTCGACATCTGCGTCGCTACAACCGGCCGTCTGCTCGACCTGCATCAACAAGGCCACGTCGATCTGTCACAAGTCGAAACCTTCATCCTCGATGAGGCCGACCGTATGCTCGACATGGGCTTCATCCGCGACATCCGTAAAATCGCCGCGATGATCCCTCAACAGCGCCAGACGATGCTCTTCTCTGCCACCATGGCACCAGACATCACCACGCTAGCCAACACCTTGCTGCACAACCCCGGCGAGATTCGTATCGCGCCCCAAGGCACTACCGCAGAAAAAATTGATCAGCACGTGCTCTTCGTCGACAAAGGCAACAAGCAGAACCTCCTCATCGACCTTCTGAAAGATCGTGAAGAAGCACACCGCAGCGAACTCAGTCTAGTTTTCAGCCGCACCAAGCACGGCGCGAAAAACCTAGCGAAGAAACTCAACAGCATCGGCATCGAAGCGGACTCAATTCACGGCAACAAATCTCAAGCCGCACGCCAGAAGACGCTCGATCTCTTCAAGCAAGGTCGCATCCCCGTCCTCGTCGCGACCGACGTCGCCGCGCGTGGTATCGACGTCAAGAACATCACCTTAGTTATCAACTTCGACCTTCCAATGGAAGCCGACGCCTACGTGCACCGCATCGGCCGCACCGCACGCGCTGGCAAAAGCGGCCGCGCCCTTTCCTTCTGCTCGCTAGAAGAAGTCGCCCTCCTGCGCGATGTTGAAAAACTCATTAAGAAAACCGTGCCAGTCTACGAAGACCACGACCACCATGCCCAAGCCATCGCATCGCTCCACCAAAGTGGAGCTCGCGTCGTCAAACCGAAAAACGGTGGCGGCGGACAACGTGGCGGTGGTGGCGGCGGACAACGTGGCGGTGGCGGTGGTCAACGTCGCAGCGGTCCACCCCGTCAAGGTGGCAACGGTGGTGGCGGTAACCGAAATTTCCGCGGCAATAGCGGCGGAAATCCGCAGGCAAGCAGCTCCAGTTCTGGCAATCCTCGCCCGCAACGTCGTAATGCAGGTCGCCGCAGCACCTCGCAGCCATAATTATTTATAAGAAAGGAGCGAAATAAGGGTTGATCTTCACCGTCAGCCCGCTTTCTTTCATCGCTTATTGGTATGGAGAAGTGGCTGAGTGGCCGAAAGCGCTTCTTTGCTAAAGAAGTGAACCTCAAAAGGGTTCCGCGGGTTCGAATCCCGCCTTCTCCGCCA
>JANQXM010000026.1 GCA_030729385.1 Opitutales bacterium
CTAGGGATCCAGACTAACTTTTCAAGTGGTCCATTTCAGGTAACCTCGACCAGTCTGCAGTAAGCAAATTCAACATTTGTTCCTTCTTCTGCCCTAAGGGCACTCGATTCGACCACCTCGACAAGCTCGGGGCAAATCGTCCCGATTCACCATCTACGCGCTTCCTGTGGTGAGCCCAGTCGAACCATCGCGCTACGTCAGCGTTTCAGCATTTCAGCGTTTGTTCCTTCACTGCCCAGAGGGCACCCAGTTCAGTCACCCCTGCGGGGCAAACTTTGCATAACCTAAGTTCACCATCTTCGCGCTGTCGCGCTACGTCAGCTTTAAAAAAAATGGCCCCACCTGTGCCGTATAAATGGGAGTCCTTAGCCTTTTGCGTCTAAGGTGGGTGCTTTCTCCGCGGTTTTTGTCTTCCGATTGACGGCTGGACAGCCACCGAAGAGGGTCAAGCTCCCGATTGCGAAAGAGTAAAGGACAGGACTCCGTTTAGGCTCGAACACTGCAGGGTTGAAAGAAACATAGGCCACTCGATCACTTAATCAACCGGAATCGGTGGATTGATTTTGATCGTGTTGTGGCGAGTGGATGGCGGGCTTTACAAGAACACGGCACACCATCGACAAGCTCAGGTCAGGAGAGTGCCGTGGCTACACTACGGACGCCTGAGGGCAGGCGTCCCTACCACTTACCTTTGCGGACGCATTGCGCGTAGGTGCGCTTGATGTGGCGGACGACTTCGACGATGCTGCGGCCTTCGGTGCTGATACATGCCCCGGAATTCATATAGATCGGCTCGCGCTCGGCGAGAAGCTGGCGCACACGATCGGCGGGATTCTCCACATTGAGCAATGGTCGGTTTTTATTGCGGCTGGTCCGCTCGACAATCGTATCGGCGGAGGCAAAGAGACAAATCACGATCCCCTTGGTTTTTAATAGCTCCGACATCCCTGACTGAACGACCAGACCACCTCCACAGGAAACAATGCAGTTCCCGGCCTTATGACCTGACTCGATAAACTCGCGTTCGTATTGACGAAAGCGAGCCTCCCCTTCCGTCTCAAAAATCTGCGGGATCTTTTTACCGACCTTACGTTCGATCTGATCGTCAGAGTCCACAAATTCAAACCCCATCTCGCGCGCCAAACGACGCCCGATCGCGGATTTACCCACCCCCATAAAACCGACTAGGTAGAGGTTTGGTTTGATTTGTTGGTTTGCCTGATTCACGCCCGCGATTGTGCAGAACTCTTTCCGCAAGGCGCGATAAAAAAGTGTGTGGAAGAAAAAATTCAGATTGGGACAAGAATTTTGGCAGAACAATTCGACGATGACGCAGGCCTTCACTCTGAAACTTAATCATCCGCCATTAAACCGAAGCGATTCGCTGCCCTAATTCTGAATTTAGGTTGATGCGTTGATCCGAGCGCACATATTTAAGTCATGGATAACAACGTCGTATGCATTGAAGTGAAGGGAGTCATGCCCACCTCGAACGGGTGTGCGGTCTTTTTGGGCAGCAGCGAAAAGACTTTCGTCATCTACGTGGACCAAGGCATCGGCGAAGCGATCCAACGCGCGGTCAATGGCGAAGAATCTGAGCGTCCGATGACCCATAACCTCATGCTCACCCTTCTCGACGGGCTCGGCGCAGAGGTGGAACGTGTGGTGATCAACCATGTGGATGAAGGCACCTTTTTTGCCCGTATCATCGTCTCGATGGAAAATGAGCTCGGCCATAAGATCGTGGAAGTGGATGCCCGACCAAGTGACTCCATCGTGCTGGCGCTCACCTCCGAAAAGCCACTCTACGCCGCCCGCGATGTGATGGACTCGGTCGATGACATGACCGAAATCCTGGAAAAAATCCTCAAACAGGATACGTAAACACTACTGTAATGAATAATTGATAATGACTAATGGCTAATGGCTGACTCCGAATTACTGATGGTTCGCTATTCTTCAACATTTGTTCCCTCACTTGCCCAAAGGGCACCCAGTTCAGTCACCCCTTGCGGGGCAAACTTAGCATAACCTAAGTTCACCATCTTCGCGCTGTTGCGCTTCGTCAGCTTTCAGCATTTCAGCATTTCAGTATTTTTTAAAATGACCCCTCTCCCAGAACCTCTCATCCCTGGACAACCATGGACGGCGCTCGCCCCCATGCAGGATGTGACGAACTTGCCTTTCATGCAGCTGCTGGGGAAATACGGGGCACCGGATCTACTCTTTACTGAATTTTTCCGCGTGCATGGGCACTCGTCGCTGGATCAACCGATGATCGACTCGATCTGCCAACATGGCACAGGGCGCCCGGTCTTCATCCAACTCATCGGCGAAAGCTTACCAGACCTGGAACGCACCGTGCGCGAGATCGAGGAGCGCGAACTCCCAGTGGCGGGGATCGACCTGAACATGGGCTGCCCAGCCCCGAAGGTGTATAAGAAAAACGTGGGCGGCGGGCTCTTGCGCGAACCTTGCAAAGTGGACGAAGTGCTGGGCTGTTTGCGTGCGGCGATCAAAGGACGTTTCACAGTGAAGATGCGTATCGGGTTCGATGGGGACGAACATTTCGAAGCCATTCTCGATCTGGTAGAGAAACACGATGT
Source organism: Opitutales bacterium (assembly GCA_030729385.1). Taxonomy (GTDB): domain Bacteria; phylum Verrucomicrobiota; class Verrucomicrobiia; order Opitutales; family Coraliomargaritaceae; genus JBPOFY01. The sequence continues at coordinate 2,607 of JANQXM010000026.1, forward strand.
CGATTTACTCAGTCTCCATGCGCGCACCGTGAAAGAAGCCTACCGCAGTGAGGTCCACTACGAATATATCAAACGCGCGGTCGAGCGTGCGCCCTGCCCTGTGCTCGCCAATGGCAACGTGACTTCTGTCGCCAAGGGGCAGTGGGTGCTGGACGAAACAAAAAGCGCAGGTCTCATGGTCGGGCGGTCCTGCATACGCAACCCGTGGATCTTCCGTCAGCTTCGCGAGCATTTTTCGGGACAACCCATTTTCCAGCCCACACTCGGCGATGTGCGCAACTACATCGAAGACCTGTTCCAGTCCACTGGTCACAAGAAGCGCGACGAGCTCAGCCACGTGAACCACATGAAAAAGTTCCTCAACTTCGTCGGACTCGGCGTCGATGTGGACGGGCAGTTCCTGCACGACATGCGCCGCACCCGATCCAAAGACGAGCTGGATACGGTCTGCGACCGGCATTTGATCGACAACGGGCGAGCCGAGCTCCTTTTCCCGGATGAACCGATCAAGGGTCTCATAGCCCGCCCAAACTGCGAAACCTCGCAAGGTTGCTCGCTCTAGGCGTCAGGCGTAACCATTGGCGGCACGATAGGGATATCGTGCCCTACTAGAAATGTAGCCACGGCAGTCTCTGCCGTGCCGCGTGACGGACTTTACGATGAACACGGCAGAGACTGCCGTGGCTACACAAATAAAAGGTAGGGACGTCTGCCCCCAGACGTCCGTTGCAATAGCACCAACCATGGACGCCTGAGGGCAGGCGTCCCTACCACTGCATCCCGCATCTCGTAAGTGGCTACACTTAGCGAGTTTTAACGGCTCGTAGGAGCTAGGATGAATCAGATTCATCCCTCTCCATCTTTTTCTTTTACGAAAAGAACCCAAAAGAGATTGCACCTCGCATAAGTCATTGGCATTCAAGAATGCTTTTCGCGTCTTTAGCACCAAATCATAACAGATGAACATCCACGAGTATCAGGCAAAACGCCTTCTTCAGGAATACGGAGTCCCCGTCCCGCGCGGTTACGCTGCGCAAAATTCCCGAGAAGTTGAAACCGCTATCTCCCACCTTGGCGACGACATGATCGTTGTTAAGGCCCAAATCCACGCAGGTGGCCGCGGCAAGGGAACTTTCACCGATGGTTACAAGGGGGGCGTTAAGGTTGTCAAAGACCGTGCCGCTGCTCTCGAAGCTGCCAACCACATGCTGGACAACACTTTGGTGACTGCCCAGACCGGCCCCGAAGGTCGTAAGGTGCAAACGCTCTATTTCACTGAAGCTTGTGACATCGAGCATGAGTATTACCTCGCGATCGTGCTCGACCGTGAGACTGCTCAGTCCGTGATCATCGCCTCAACTGAAGGAGGGATGGACATCGAGGCCGTGGCAGAAGCGACTCCCGAAAAACTGATCCGTGTGCCGATCTCCCCAACTATGGGACTGCGCCACCACCAATGCCGCCGCGTCGCTTTCGCACTCGGTTTCGAAGGTGACCAGGTGAAACAGTTCGCTCGCATCCTCACAGGCGTCTATAAGATGTTCTGGGAAAAGAATGCGATGCTGGTGGAAATCAATCCACTCGTAACAACGAAGAGCGGCCAACTCATGGCACTCGACGCCAAAGTTTCTTTCGACGGCAATGCGATCTTCCAACATCCGGAAATCCAACAGCTCCGCGACTTGAACGAAGAAGACCCGAAGGAAATCGAAGCTTCTAAGCACAACCTCGCTTACATCGCACTCGATGGTAATATCGCTTGTATGGTGAACGGTGCTGGCCTCGCGATGGCGACCATGGACATCATCCAAAGCTTTGGCGGTTCGCCTGCCAACTTCCTCGACGTGGGTGGGGGTGCCAACGAAGACCAAGTCACCGCGGCCTTCAAAATCATTCTTTCCGATCCAAACGTGAAAGGCATCCTCGTGAATATCTTCGGTGGTATCATGAAGTGTGACGTGATCGCCAACGGTATCGTTGCCGCAGCCAAGAACGTCGACATCACCGTGCCACTCGTTGTGCGCCTCGAAGGCACCAACGTTGAAGCCGGCAAGAAAATCCTCCGCGAAAGTGGCGTCGCCCTCACTCCTGCAGATAGCCTAGTGCAAGCCGCCGAGATCATCGTCGAGCAAGTCAAGGCCATCAGCTAATCCCACAACGATCACATTTAAGAAATAATCCAATGAGTATTCTTGTAAATAAAGACACCCGTCTCGTCGTTCAAGGGATCACCGGTAAGACCGGCACCTTCCACACACAACAGTGCATCGAATATGGCACCAACGTCGTCGCCGGCGTGACTCCCGGTAAGGGCGGTCAACTCTGGGAAGGCAAAGTGCCTGTCTGCAACACTGTTGACGAAGCCGTGAAACAATACGGAGCCAATGCTGCCGTCATCTACGTGCCACCTGCCTTCGCAGCCGACTCCATCCTCGAAGCGATCGAAGCTCAGATCCCTCTCGTGATCTGCATCACCGAAGGTGTGCCGGTTCGCGATATGGCTGAAGTGCGTCGTCGCCTCTACTTCCACAACACCAAGACACGCCTGATCGGGCCTAACTGCCCAGGTATCATCACACCCGGCGAATGTAAGATCGGTATCATGCCGGGTTACATCCACAAGCCAGGTCGTGTCGGCGTCGTCTCCCGTTCTGGAACACTCACTTATGAAGCTGTCTGGCAGCTCACACAGCGCGGTCATGGCCAATCGACTTGCATCGGTATCGGTGGTGACCCCATCAACGGCACATCGCAACTCGACGCAGTCCGCATGCTCAACGAAGACCCTGATACCGACGCGATCATCATGATCGGTGAAATCGGTGGCAGTGCCGAAGAAGAGGCCTGCGCCTACATCAAGGAACACGTGAAGAAGCCAGTCGCTGGATTCATCGCCGGAGCCTCTGCACCGAAAGGCCGCACAATGGGTCACGCCGGTGCGATCGTTTCCGCAAGTGGTGCCGGCACAGCCGAAGCCAAGTTTGCTGCCATGGAAGACGCTGGCGTCTCCATCGCTCGCAACCCTTCGGAAATCGCCGACGCTCTACTGAAGATATACAAAGGTTAAATTCGCTCCGCGAATCTAACCAGAAGCTAGAATTCAGAAGACAGTAGTCAGAAGATTCACTTTCAAATCTGCTCGTGGTTTCGACCCGAGCAGATTTTTTGTGCCCCAACCTCTAAGCCTCCTAACCTCCTAAGCCTCCTAACCTCTCAACCTCCTAACCTCTCAACCTCCCAACATCCCAACCTCCCAACATCCCAACCTCCCAACATCCCAACCTCCCAACATCCCAACATCCCAACATCCCAACCTCCCAACATCACAACCTACCAACCTCCCAACCTCCCAACATCCCAACATCCCAA
>JANQXM010000027.1 GCA_030729385.1 Opitutales bacterium
AGAGGGCGGTCATGGTGACGGGGATGAGGCGTTCCTTGGTGCCGCGGATGATCATCTGGCGGGTGAAGCCTTCGCCCTCGTGCTGCATGAGGTGTAGGTAATGGGAGATCATCATGATGCCGTTTCGTGCCGCGACTCCGCCGACAGCGATGAAACCGACGAGGGTGGCGATGGAGATGTTGTCGAGCTTGAGCCAGGTGAAGGCGAGTCCGCCCATGAGGGCGAGGGGGATGTTCACCAGCACCTGTAGGGCGAGGGAGGCGCTGCGAAAGTAGCCCAGAAGCATCATGAAAATGACAACAAAGATGACTGAGGAGTAAATGAGGATGCGGCGGGTGGCCTCCTCCTGTGCTCGGAATTCGCCCTCGAAGGTGATGAAATAGCCTTCCGGCAGTTTCACTTTTTCTTTCACCTCGGCTTCAAGGCGGGCGGCGAGGGTGGAGACATCGCGGACGTCGGGCTTGATGGCGACGGCGAAGCGGCGCTGGGCGTTTTCGCGGAAGATGACGTTCGGCCCCTTGGCCTCGCGGACATCGGCGATCTGGGAGAGGGGGATCCATTGCTTGTCGGAGATTTGGATGGGGATTTCGGAAATTTTCTCCGGGGTGTTGCGCCATTCCTCGGGGAGGCGGGTGACGAGATTAACGGAGACCTGGCCTTCGAAAAGCTGGGCGACTTGCTTGCCGCCGAGGAGGGAGGAGAGTTCTTCGTTGATTTTGCCCGGCTGAATTCCGTAGGCAAGTGCGCGGGTGCGGTTGGTCTCGATGCGGAGCTGGGGGATGGAGGAGGCTTGGTCGAGCTTCGCGTCCGCAAAGCCGGGGATGGACTGGGCGACGGTCTGTACCTCGATGCCGATGGCGCGGATTTTTTCCAGATCGGGGCCGTAGATTTTTACGGCGACTGGGGCGGAGACGCCGCTGAGCATGTGGCCGATGCGGTCGGCGAGCGGGCCACCGACGACGGCGAAGATGCCGGGCACGGTTTTCACCTTTGCGGAAATGTCATCTAGGATGGCCTTGCGGCTGCGTCCGCCTTTTTCACCCTCGGTGAAATCGACATCGAACTCGGCGGTTGAGACGGGGACGACGTGATCCCCACGTTCGGCACGGCCAAGGCGGCGGCCGACTTTTCGGACTTCCGGGACGGAGAGGATCTGTTGCTCGATGACATCGGAAATGCGGTTCATTTCGTCGAGCGAGGTACCGGGCGCGGAGGTGGCGGCGACGAGGGCGGTCTCTTCCTGGAAGCGGGGGAGGAAGTCCTTGTTCATGCCGGGGTAAAGCGAGACGGCGGCGATGAGCAGAGCGAAAGCGACGACAAGCACGACGAGCGGCTGGGCGAGGGCGGCGCGGAGGAGGGTACGCTCGAGGATCCATTTCAGCCCACGGCCGATGCGGCCCTCCTTATGGGATGATTTGGTCTTCGGGTTGAGCAGGTAGGAGCAAAGTACGGGAATCACCGTAAGTGAAACGATGAACGAGGCGATCATGGAGATGATCGTGGCGATGGCGATGGGTGCGAAGAGCTTGCCTTCCACGCCGTTGAGTCCGAGCAGGGGGAGGAAGACGAGGATGATGAGGACGGTGGCGTAGAGAATGGAATTCCGCACCTCTCCAGAGGCGCTGGCGATGACGCTCAGTTTCCCGGCGGGGTGGGGACTGGCGGCGTTTTCGCGCAATCGTCGGAAGACGTTTTCCACATCCACGATGGCATCGTCCACGACCATGCCAATGGCGACGGCGAGGCCGCCGAGGGTCATGGAGTTCACGGAAATGCCCGAGACGCTGAAGACCAGGATGGTGATCGCGAAGGACATGGGCATGGCCATGAGAGTGATGAAGGTGGTGCGCAGGTTGAGCAGGAAAAGGAAGAGAACGATGGTGACCATGATGGCACCGTCGCGGATGGCTTCGGTGAGGTTTCCGATGGCGTGGTCGATGAAGTCCTTTTGCTGAAAGAGGGTTGTCGTTTCGACTCCTACGGGCAGGGAAGGGGCGAGATCGGCGAGGGCGGCTTCGATTTCCTTGGTTAGCGCGCGGGTATCGACACCGGGAGCTTTGGTGATCGACATGATCACGCCGTAGGTCGGGGATTTCTCAGGGGCGATGCTGATGGTGGCATCTCCGCGCATGGGTTCGATGCCCCAGACGACGTCCGCGACATCGGCGATGGAGATCGTGCGGTCGCCGACTTTCTTGATGGTGGTGGCGGCGATCTCATCGGGCTGAACCGTCATGGAGAGGTTGCGCACCATGATCTCGGTGGGGCCGGAATCGAGGAATCCGCCGGAGGAGAGACTGGCGGCGTTTGCGGCGGCTTCTTCGAGTTCGTCAAAGGAGACCTTGTGGGCATACATGCGGTTGGGATCGGGGCGGATCTCGATCTGGCGCACGCCGCCGCCCATGTTGAGGATTTCGGCGATGCCGGGGGTGGCGAGCAGGCGGGGCTTGATCGTCCAGTCAGCGAGGGTGCGGACTTCGCTGGGGGGGATGTAGCCTTCTTCTCCCGCGGGGATGGTGGAGCGGACGCCAACGAGGAGGATTTCCCCCATGAGCGATGCGACGGGCGTCATGAACGGCTCGATGCCATCGGGTAAGTCTTCGCGTGCTGCTTGGAGACGTTCTTGGACGAGGACGCGGGCGCGGTGGATGTCGGTATCCCAATCGAACTCCGCATAGATGAGGGAGAGGGCGACATCGGAATTCGACCTCAGGCGGGTGAGGCCGGATGTGCCCATAAGGGAATTTTCGAGCGGGACGGTGACCTGAGTTTCGACCTCCTCGGGGGAGAGGCCTGGAGCCTCGATGAGGATGGTGACCGTGGGTTTCGTGAGGTCTGGGAGGACTTCTACGGGGAGTTCCGTAGCTGTACGGAAGCCCAGCACCATGAGGAGGATGGAGATGGCGATGACGATCGCACGGTTGGCGAGCGACCATCGGATGAGTTTGTTGAGCATTTGGGTGAAAGGGGTGTGTGGCTCAGGCTTCGCGGCGGGATTGGATTTTCCCTCCGAAGTAGTAGGCGATGAGGAGCAGGGCGAGGAGGATGGTGGAGTATTTCCAGAGGGCGCTGGCTCCAGATGCGGAGTGGTCGTGAGGGGCGAGGCCGGCCTTGGCGTTGGCGATCTCTGCTTTTTTCTCCGGGGTGAGTTCGGAGCCGTCCTCGGCGTGTTCGTGGTCGTGTGCGGCATCGAGGGCTTCCTTGAGTGAGATACTTGAAGCGCCAGCGAAGGAGAGGGAGTAAGCGCCGCGGGTGACGACGTCATCGCCGGGGAAGAGGCCGCTGATGATCTCGGCTTTGTCGTCATTTGCTTCACCGACGACGACCGGCGATTTTACGAATGCGTTCGGCAGATCGAAGTGCTTTACGTAAACGAAGCGTCCAGCGGCATCCCCTTGTAGTGCGGAGCGCGGGACGGCGAGGACATTGGGGCGGCTGCCGAGGACGATGGAAAACTCTGCGCGCATGCTGCTGCGTAGGCGCTTGTCGGTATTGGGCAGGAGGAAGATGGCATCGATGGTGCCGCTTTCCTCATCCGCTGAGGTGCCGAAACGTATCATCTCGCCCTCGAAGGTTTCGTCGGGAAGTGCGATAACCTTGATGTGTGCCTTGGTGCCGGGTTTGATTTTTCCGGCGAGGTGCTCGGGGACTTTCGCGACAGCATACATCTCGCTCAGGTCGGTGATTTCCATGAGGTGTATGTCAGGGCTGATCGGATCGCCGAGGCGGATCTCGCGGTGGGTGACGAGGCCGCCGATGGGTGCCTCCAGGGAAATGGTGGGTGGTGGATCGCCGGGCTGGCGTGACTCGATGCGGGCGACTTCCGCGCCTTTCGAGACGAAATCGCCGGGGCTGGCGGAGAGGGAGACCACGCGGCCGGGGATGCGGCTGCTGACGGCGGCGATATTTTCCGGCAGGGGGGCGATGTGGCCGAGTGAGAAGAAGGTTTCTTCGAAATCGGTTTCGGAAACCATTTCTGTTTCGATGCGGAGGTTTTCGACTCCGGTGGCGTTCAGGACGACAGTGTCTTCGGCGTGAGCTGACGTCACGAGGGACATGAGAAAAATAGGTAAGATGGAGATTTTCATGATGGAAATATTTTTGGCATGGCGGTTACAAACCGCCGCCACAGGAGGCTTCGTAGCGGATGCGGGCGAGTTGAAATTCGAGGATGGCGTCGAGTTTTGAGGCGCGGAGGGCGAGGGTTTGTTCGCGCGAGGTGAGGATGGTCTGGAGATCGCCCTGACCCTGGCGGTAGGCGTTCTCAAGGAGGTCGGTTTGCTCGGTGGCGAGGGGGATGAGGGTGTCCTCGATTTCGGAAATGAGGGCTGCCCATTGTTGCATCTCGGTGAGGGCGGTTTGTGACTCGTGGCGGATGTTTGTCGCGAGGGCGTTGACCTCTTCTTGTTTGCGTTTGGCGCGAGCTTCGGCTTCGTCGATGGCTCCCTGGTTGTTGTTCCAGAAGGGTAGGGGGATGCTGAGTCTAAATCCGATGATACCTTCGTTTTCTAGTCCGTCGGGTGCGTCTTCGTTGCGCTCTCCGGCGGCGAAGACCGAGGCTTCGATGTCGTCCTTGCGTCGTGCTTGTTCGAGCGCGATGGCGGTGCCAGCGGCTTCGGCATTAATGCGGGCGGCGGTGAGATCGGGGCGATCTACCGATGAAATGTCGGGAATAACGACTTGCGGGATGTTTCCTGATAGCCGGATCGGGGTGGCGGGGGCGATGCCGACGAGGGGGCGGAGCTTTCCGAGGGCGGCGGTTTCCTCTGCATCAAGGCGGCGTTCATCGGTGGTGAGGCGGAGGGCGGCTAGGCGTGCGCTGGCGGCATCGAGGGAAGAGATTTCACCGCGACTTGAGGCATTTGAGATGAAGGAGGCGAGTTCCTCGGCGAAGGCTTTCTGTTTTCCCAGGAGTTCGCGGCGCTCGCGGACGGAGAGGACTTTCACAAACTCGGCGCGGGCTTCGGCGATGAGGAGGCGCTCGACGTCGCGGACTTCGGCCTCGGCGGCTTCGACCTCGGCGATGCTGATTTCCTTTTCGAGGGCGAGGCGGTTGGTGAGCGGAAATTTCTGGGTGAGGCCGATCTCGATGGAGCCTTCGGCGCTCTGAAGGTTGTGGCTGATGCCGGTGTCGAACGAGGGGTTCGGTAGGCGGCCTGATTGCTTCATGCGCCCGAGGGCTTCGCCGATACGGTGGTTGGCGGCGGCAAGGGTCGGGTTGCCGTGGCGGATGCGTGACGGCATGCTTTCGTAGGTCAGGATTTCTGCGGGTTCGGCGGCGGCAGGGAGTGCCGTCGAGATGCAGATAGCCCAGATGACCGGGTGAGGAAATTTCATGGAAAATGGGTGCGCTAATGCGCCGTTGGAAAAGGGGTGTGAAGTCGTGGTGTTGATTCGCCGAAAAAGACCCGGCAAATCATGAGAGAGGTGCGGCAATGCAACGCAACCTCAGTGCCGCAGGAAAAGATCCCGGGCAAAGTACGGACTTCAGATCAACGGCGGCTTGTCCAAGGCGAACACAGGTTCGTCCGGGGCGGGAGTGCGATCCACGGGTATTTCCACGAGACAGGTGTGGAAGGAGCAGGGCAGAGCCACTGCGATCATGGCGCGATCCGCCTGAGGGAAATGGCAGCAATCGTGATGATGGGTTTTGCCCTTTTGATTGCTGTCTTTGTCATGATCGTTTCCGGTTTCATGCTGCGAATGGCAGCACTCGTCGTTGTCATCATGGTGGGCTTGGTGAACCATACCCGTCGCCATGCCAGCGAAGACGCAGGCAGCTAACAGGATACGGAAAAAAAAGCTCACGCAGTTCTGATAGTCCGGTTTAGTGGATTGGGAAAGGAATTTTTACGTCCCGTTTCCAATATTAGGCAGTCAGCCCCTTGGCGATGGTATCGAGCAGGCCGTTGACGAAGCGTTTG
>JANQXM010000028.1 GCA_030729385.1 Opitutales bacterium
ATGGCGCCAGCATTGTTTTCACCGTCTGTAAGTAGAATGACGATTCGGCTGCGGGCTTCGTGGTCGCGGAGTCGGTTGACGCTGGCTCCGATAGCGGTGCCGATGGCTGTGCCGCCGCCGTCGATCTCACCGAGCTCGAGGCGCTGAAGATTCTTCTTAAGCCAGTCGTGATTAAGAGTCAGGGGGCTGACGACATAGGCTTCGGAGGCAAAAGCGACAATGCCAATGCGGTCGTAGGGGCGTTTAGCGATGAAGCTTTCGACCACGCGCTTGGCGGCATCGAGGCGGGTGACGACGTCTTCGCGAGTGGAGAGGTCGAGTGCGCGCATGGATCCTGAAAGGTCGAGCGTGACGACGATGTCGATGCCATCGGCGTCGGTGGTGTCGTTCATCTTGCCGAATTGCGGACGGGCAAGTGCAGTGATGAGTGCGGCGAGTGCCAGCAGGCGGAGCGCAAAGAGTAATTTGCCGGCACGGCTGCGGCGTTGATGGCTGACTGCTTTAACAAGAGCGGTGCTTGAAAAACGCACGGCGGCTTCTGGGCCCATGCGTCCGGCCCACCAGGCAAGCAAGGGTAGCGCAAGCAGTAACAAGAAATAGGCGGGATCTTGGAATTGAAAGAAGCTCACGATGGGGCGTCCTCCTTGGTTGCTTCGGCTTGTTGTATGAGTTCTTTGGCGAGCGTAGTCAGCTTCGTGCGTTGATCGCTATCGACTGTTTGTTGTGCAAACTTGATGCCATCGCATTGTGCTAGAAATTGGGAGAGCTGCTCGCTGTATGTATGGTCTAGCTGCGTGTTGCCTTTGAGCGAGCGGAGGAATTCTTCGCTGGTGCGTCCTTTTGCGGGGATGTTTAATCCTTCTTCGAAATAGCGGCGCAATGCGTTAGTGCTGAGCACGGCGAAACGTTCGTCATCGGTGGTGAGTGCGGCTGCGGCCTCGAGTTCGGCGAGTGCGGTTGTGGCGGGTGCGAGTGCGATGTGCTGGTTCCTTAGGTGGCGCACGAACGCGATGATCGCCCAGATGATGAGTGCGAGTGCAATGAGTCCGAGCACGATGAAGAGCGTGATTTGCCAAGGCTCGAACATGGGTATCTCAACCGGACCACGCACTCTGTCTAACGACGGGCCAGCCGGCAACTCAGGTAGCTGGCTGGTCGGTGCGGCGACTGGTGACTGTTGGTTGGTGAGTGGCATTTGTTGGAGAGAAGAGAGAAGAAATGGGATAGGAGGGAGGCAGAATAATTTAGGGCAGAATAATTTTTTTAGAAGATGGAGGATGGGAGGTTGGTTATGAATGACGAAAAGATGATGGCTGTTTTAGCTTTTTAGTATTTCAGTTTTCAGCGTTTCCACTAGTGCCTGCTGGCGCGTCGAGCGAAGAGCTTTCGGAGGGCGGGTAGGTAAGGTTGGTCGGTGCGGGCTTCGATCCAGTCGAGACCTTTCTTGCGCATGTTGCTGTCGAAGTGGGCGCGACGTTCTTCGGCGAGTGCGGCGTAGCGTTGACGAGTCTTGGCGCTGCTGGTGTCGACTTCGACCATTTCGCCAGTTTCGGCGTCTTCCAATGTGATCAGTCCTACATTGGGCAAGGTTTGCTCGCGTGGGTCGGAGAGTGCGATGCTGACGAGGTCGTGTCGTTGGTTGGTCAGCGAGAGGGTGTTAAAGAGGTTCGAACGTTCAACATCCAACGCCGAACGTTGAACGTTGAATGTGTCTGCGTCTAAGAAGTCAGAGATTAGGAAAACGACTGTCTTGCGACGTTGCACGCGGTTGAGGTAGTCGAGGGCAACTTTATGATTGGTGCCACGACCTTTGGGTTCGAAGAAGAGGATGTCGCGGATGGTGCGTAGCACATGGCGGCGACCTTTCTTGGGCGGGATGTAATGTTCGACTTCGTCGGTGTAGAGAAGGAGACCGACTTTGTCGTTGTTGAGCGTTGCGGAAAAGGCGATGACGCTGGCGATTTCGGCGGCGCGTTCGCGTTTGCTATGTTCGACTGATCCGAACACGCCCGAGGCGCTGAGGTCGATCAACAGCATGAGGGTAAGTTCGCGCTCTTCGCGGAAAACTTTGACGAAGGGGCGATCCATTTTCGCGCTGACGTTCCAGTCGATCGTGCGCACGTCGTCGCCGATGGCGTATTCGCGAACTTCTTCGAAATCCATACCACGTCCTTTAAAAGAACTGTGGTAGGCGCCAGTCACGGAGTCCGTCACCAACTGGCGGGTGCGGATTTCGAGACGCCGGACTTTCTTGATGATGTCGGTGGGTGTCACTTGAATAACTAATGGCTAATGAATAATAGCTAATGAGTGATTTCGGGACCTAGGGGACTGGGACGGCTTCGAAGATGGAGGTGACGAGGTCTTCGCTGGTGATCTCTTCAGCTTCGGCTTCGTAGCTGGGGATCACGCGGTGGCGAAGCACGTCCATGCCGATCTCCTTGATGTCTTGTGGAATGACGTAACCGCGGCCTTGCATGAGCGCCCAGGCTTTGGCGGCTAGTGTGAGGCTGATCGTGGCGCGAGGGCTGGCTCCGAATTGGATGTATTGAGCGAGTTCGAGTTTGAAAGCTTTGGGATCGCGGGTGGCGAGGATGAGATCGACGATGTAGTCGCGGATCTTGGGGTCGACGTAGACATCGTTGACGGATTTTCGAGCCTCAGAAATGGCTTCGAGTGTGGTGACCGGGTTGACGTCGAGCTTGGGTGCGGTCGATGACATGCGGTCGAGGATCTCGCGCTCTTCAGCTTTGCTGGGGTAGCCGACTTTGAGTTTTAACATGAAACGGTCGACTTGTGCCTCGGGTAGTGGGTAGGTGCCTTCTTGGTCGATCGGATTTTCAGTTGCGAGGACGAGGAAGGGTTCCGGAAGTTTGTAAGTGGCGTCGCCGATGGTGACTTGGCGCTCTTGCATGGCTTCGAGGAGCGCGCTTTGCACTTTGGCGGGGGCACGATTGATTTCGTCTGCCAGCACGAGGTTGGCGAAGATGGGACCCTTACGTGTGTGGAAGGTGCTGTCCTTAGGGCTGTAGATTAAGGTGCCGATGATATCGGCTGGCAAGAGATCGGGGGTGAACTGGATGCGTTTGAAGTCAGCCGCAGTGGCGGTCGCGAGGGTGCGGATACTGAGCGTCTTTGCCAGTCCAGGGACACCTTCGAGGAGCACGTGGCCATTGGCGAGCAGACCGACCAAGAGGCGGTCAACTAGGTAGTGTTGTCCGACGATGACGCTGCCGATTTCTTCGCGCAGGGTAGGGATCCAACTAATCGCGGCTTTGATTGAGGCTTCTGTTTCAGGAGAAGTTGTAGGTTGAGTCATAATATTATGCTAAAAGTGAGAGATTTTTGTGTTATCAGGTTTCACTGACAAGTGATCAATGGATCGGTTTCATAGGAATGTGAAGATTGCTTTTTAAGTCAAGTTGCGCCTTATTGTCTCACATGCCAGCAACCATTTTAGTCGTCGATGACGAGAAGAACACCCGCGAGGGGCTAGGGCTTGCCTTAGAGGAAGAGTATGAGGTCTATATGGCTTCCGGTGCGGAGGAGGCGTTCAACCTGATGGAGGCAGAAAGCTTTGATGTTATTTTGACGGATTTGCGAATGGCGGGGAAGTCGGGTCTGAAAGTGATTGATAAAGCGATCACACTGCCGAATCGACCGATCTGTATCATGATGACAGCTTATGGTAACGTGGAGACTGCGGTCGAAGCGATGCGACGTGGGGCTTTCGACTTTTTGACCAAGCCGGTGAGTTTGGAGAAATTGGAGATTTTGATTAAGCGCGCGCTTCAGTCCCGCACAATTGAGGCAGAGAACGTTGTGCTGCACGAGCGCTTGGATAAAAAATACAGTTTCGATGGGATTGTGGGCAATTCGCCGAGCCTTGTGGATGTTTTGGACAAGGTGAAACTGGTGGCACCGTCGAAGGCCACTGTGCTGCTTGAGGGTGAGACGGGCACGGGTAAGGAACTCATCGCGCAGGCTATCCACCAGAATAGTAATCGCGCGCGCCAGGCGTTTGTGCCGGTCCACTGTGCGGCCTTGGCTGCGAATCTGCTCGAAAGCGAACTATTTGGGCACGAGAAGGGCGCTTTTACTGGCGCGACTGAGCGGCGGATCGGACGGTTTGAATCGGCTGATAAAGGGACATTGTTTTTGGATGAAATCGGAGAGATCGATGCGTCGACTCAGGTGAAACTGCTGCGTTTCCTGGAAACTCGTAGTTTCGAGCGACTTGGTAGCTCCAAGCCAGTGCAGGTGGACGTGCGCCTTGTGTGCGCAACCAACCGTAACCTCGCCGAAATGGCGAAAAAGGGCGAATTTCGGGAAGACCTGCTGTATCGCCTGAATGTTGTCACAATCGATTTGCCGGCTCTGCGGGATCGCCACGACGACTTGCTGGTTTTGCTCAATCACTACATCCACTTTTTTGCCGAGGAGAACGAAGTGGAGCCCGTTGTGTTGACTGAAGGTGCGCTCAAGGTGCTGCGTGCATACACATGGCCAGGTAATATCCGCGAACTGCGGAACTTTTGTGAAAATATCGTCGTGTTGAAACGAGGTAGTGAGGTCAACGAATACGACCTCGATGCCAAGTATAATGCGCTGGTCGAAGCCCACCAATCGCCGCAGATGCTGAGCAGTAGCCCTACGCTGAGTAAGGAGGAGAACGAGAAACGTTTACTGCGTAATGCACTGATTAAGGCGAATGGCAACCGCACTAAGGCTGCAGAGTTGATGGGGATCAGCCGCCGGACGCTTCATCGTAAGATCACTCAATGGCCCGAACTCGACGTGGGGAAGTAGTGTTGAGCCGATCATGTCGCGGGCTTTGATGTTTGACTCTAGTTACATGATTCACAGAAGATACTAGCTAGATTGACTCATTTTTGATAATTCGCCTACCCCGTTTGTATTTATGCTTCCACGCTTCTTTTTAATTTTTCTCACTGCTTCCACTTTGCTAAGTGCGGTCGAAGTCCGCATGGCGGCATCTGATCTCCTCGCTGATTTTATTAAAGCGCCACTTGAAGCTTATGGTGCGGAGAATGATATTACCTTTAAGATCGAAAGTCTTGGTAGTTTGCCAGCGATGGATCGTTTGAGGTCTGATGAAGTTGATTTGGCAATCATTGCAGTGCCTGACTCTGACAAGGTGCCACGTGATGAATTCATGGTGTATCCATTTGCTTATGATGTTGCGGTTGTTGCTGTTAATGCGGGTAACCCGATTGATGAAATCACGCTCAGTCGCCTTGGTGGTATTTTTGGATTGAATGAAGAATTCAACTACAACAATTGGGGAGAAATGGGGCTTTCCGGTTGGGGTAGCCGTTCGATCAAGCCGATGGCTGGACCTTCCGAAGGAAGTATCTCACTCGAGCTTTTTAAGCATTCCGTTTTTAAGGGAGCCGAGATGAAGCCAAAGGTTGCCATGGTGAAGGACACGGAAGTGGAAGACATGCTCGCTAGTGACGCCGGTTCCATTGCGATTCTTTCAGCATTACCCACTAGTGGGAGAGTCAAGACGCTCCTAGTGGCTGAGACATCAGATAGTCCTGCCTTCGGTCCTTCTGAGGATAACGTTCATTACGGAGACTATCCTATCCGTTTGTCCTTTTACATTGTATATAATAAGCGCGATGGGGCTAAAATGAAGCCAGTTCTTCGGGTGTTGTTGGGGGATGATACTGCTGAGAGTTTGCGTTCAAATAGACTGTTCGCCCTTCCAGATACGATCCGCCGAAAGCTGACAATCGATCTCGATTTAGAAAATTAATTTTTATAAAAAAACGCGTTGACATAAGAAGCCTCTTATAGATTCTCTCGGCTTCTTTCAACAAAAGTGAGTGTAGCTCAGTTGGTAGAGCACTACCTTGCCA
>JANQXM010000029.1 GCA_030729385.1 Opitutales bacterium
ATGTGGATGGCGGAGCCTCGATCGGTTTTTGATTATTTGACTATTTTGCCACGTGGTCGTGGAGAGATGGGTGGCAAAAAAATAACCGTCGCCGTTGTCGGAGTGGGGCGCAGCGTTGGATGGGAGGTCTAGAATATGAAAGTGCGGGATACCCAGAAATAGATTCGATAATCAAGCAACCAGTCCATGAAGGCTGGAGCTATGTTGCAGGGCTCAGGATGTAGTTTCTAGACTGATTGTAGTTCCACCTTTCGACCGACGACGGTTACATTTTCGGCGACCTCGTCGAGGCTTTCCATTTGTGAGACTGCGCAGGAAAGGTTCGGATTCTGTAGTGCCCAGAGAAATGCTTTGGCGTGTATAGATAGATCGGTGCCCGGAATAGCTGTATCCAGTTTTTCCTTACGCCATTCGGGTCTGTTGCCCATTGAGAATAGACGAGCAACCTTCATGGCGACAGTGCCAACACCTGCTTGATTTGCGCGATAGATAAGCTTCTCGATCGACGCTTGATTGGCGATGTTATAGGCAAACATTGTGACGTCGTAGTATCCGACTTCGATGGCTTTTTTAAGGTTGTTGCCTACGTCGTTGTGAAAGGATACTGCTGAAGCTGAGATCAGCCCCTCCTTTTTGAACTCGGCAAAGATCTCTGGTAGCACTGACTCTTCCATAAGGTCTGGCATGGCAATGCCATGTGGGCAAAAGAGCACATCGATATGGTCAACTTGCATGCGTTCCATGGACTCGTTGAGCAGCTTGCGAGTGTAGGATTTGATCTTCTGTTTGAGATCGTCTTTTACGCCCGCAGATTCCAGAGCGAGGAAGCGATAGTAGGTTCGAGTGACTTGTTGCTCCTGACCTCCGAAGTAATTCATGTGGTAGCCTGGGGTGAATACGCCGCGCTCTGCGATCAAGTCGTCTGCTTTTTCACGAATGGCTTTTTTCTCTGCTTCACTTAGACTTTTTTCGTATTCACGGAGAGCAGTTGCGACGACACCATAATAGGCGCTGAGTTTCGTTGTCAGAAAAAGGTCCTTTCGGTTGCCACGTTCTTGAAGGTATTCGCCTATGGTCGATTCTACTTTGCCTTTACTGTAGGCGGAGGCGCAGTCGATGTAATTAATTCCGCTTTTGATTTGCGCGTCCAAAATCGGGAAGTTTTCTCGCTTATCAAATGGATAGGAGCCGACCACTAGTTCAGAAACCATCATGCCTGTGCGACCGAGCATACGGTAGTGCATGCCTTCTTTTCGATTTCTCCATATTGGGGTGATCGCGTGTTCCGCCTGAGCCGAGGGCATTGTCAGACGTTTCCCACTAAGTAAATGTGAAGACAGTCCGAGCCCTGCGGTGGCTGCTGCGGTTATCTTGAAGAAATCTCTTCTGGAGGGAGCGTGAGGCTTCATAGTATCTACTTTTTTGGGGGCGAGTTGGGTTCGAGTATAACTTAATGTTATTGGAGCCTACCCGAATGCCGCGACAATGACATCTCCAATTGGGATAATCTATTTGAATGAAGGAGCTATGTAGTCCGGATTGCGGATCGGCATGTTGGCATCAACGTCTTTGAGCCACAGCTTAAGTTTGCGCTTTAAACGATCCGAGAGTTCTGGGTTTTGCTTGGACAGGTCGTTCTGCTCGCTGAAGTCTTCCGCTAAGTTGTAGAGCTCCACTGAATCATCGTCATACCAGTTGAGCAGTTTGTAATCGCCCTCGATGATGACGCCGCCGAGTCGATTCTTGGCATGCCAGGCATAGTTGGGGTAGTGGAAATAGATCGCATCGCGTTCTAGCTCCACGCCATTGGTAAGCGTGGGAACAATGCTCACTCCATCGAGTGGAAGGTCTTTGGGGACTTTGATATTGGCAGCCTCCATGAAGGTGGGGAAGAAGTCGACGTGTGTGACTTGAGAGTCATTGACGGATCCAGGTTTCACTTTGCCAGGCCAGCGGACGATCATCGGCACGCGCAAGCCGCCCTCGTAGAGGTAACCTTTGGTTCCGCGTAGTTTCGGTTTGTCTTTGGGGGCAACGTAATTGAAGCCGCCGTTGTCGGAGGTGAGGATGACGAGTGTGTTGTCGCGCAGTCCCAGCTCATCGAGTGTTTCCAGAATACGCCCCAGAACGGTGTCGGCTGCCTCGATCATTCCAGTGTAAACGGGGTTGCCGATCTCGGCACCGGCTCGTTTGCGGGCTTTATACTTTTCGGTCAATTCTTCGGTCGTCTTAATCGGAGAGTGGACGGTGTAGTTCCACATATTCACCATGAAGGGGCGGTCTTTATGCTCTTTGATGAAGGCGACGGCTTCGGATGCTAGACGCTCCGGCAGGTATTCGCCCTCAGGTCCATTTTCTAGATATGGGTTTTTATATGGCGAGAACCAGCCCCCTTGGGGACCTCCGTTGCCATTGCCGCCGATGTTGTTCACGAAGCCTTGCTTGTCGGGTAGGGTGTTTTCGTCGTGCACACGCCCCCCCTTGCTCCAGTCCGAAAGGGATAAGTGCCATTTGCCAAAAAAGCCGCAGATATAGCCGGCATCTCGTAGCATCTCGGCATAGGTGATGGTTTCGGGGGGCAGTGCTTTGATTTCAGGGGCGTTGAGTAGAATCGGATTCTCTGGGGCGAAGTGCTCTGTGGAGATATGGTTCGTCAGGTGCAGGCGGGCAGGCGATTGACCGCTGATCGTCGCCGCGCGGGATGGCGAGCAAACTGGCGCACCCGCATAAGCATTTGTGAAAAGCATGCCGTCTTCTGCGAGCTGGTTCGCATATGGCGTGTCGACGGCATCGTAACCGTAGCAATTCAGGTCATAGAGACCGAGGTCGTCCACCATAACCATGACGATATTCGGACGCTCGGCACGATTTGGGTCCGCCGGTGTGTTCGCGGTGGCTGCATTCAGTGTGACTAGTATGCCGCAGGCGATCAGTCCGAAAAGCGAGAGAGGAGCGTGTCTATTGGGCTGTTTCATGCGTTATGGGATATGTGCAGATGATCGAGGGTAGTTATTAGAATTACACGAGATAGATTTATAGTTATATAATTTCACAAATGACCGTGGAAATCAACATGTTGAAGTGGGGGTGTTTATAGTGGATGGTCGAGCTAGATTCTTCATTTTATCCAAAAGATATAGTAAAAATTCAACATAACCGTTGATTGTTTGCGCGATATGGACGTTGATTTTCATGAAACATATTTCAACGGGACCTTAATCGCTTTCGTTAGAATATACGTGAAAAGTTAACTGGATTCTTTTCTTTGTTAAAATGAATCGCGAAATATTAAAATAGCAGCCCTGATCCTCCAAATAGTATGATTAAGCAAAATCTCACTCGCCGCGGTTTTTTGAAAACAGGCGCAACTCTCGGAGCGGCGATCGTCGGTGCGCCAATGATCTTGCGTGCCGAAACGCTCGGTCTAAATGGTCATGTCGGCCCGAATAGCCGTGTTAACCTTGCGCTGATCGGATTCGGTAAGCAAATCGGTTCACACGTCGGTGTCACCGGACTGCATAATGTGCATCCTCTCTATGTGTGTGATGTTAAATCCTGGGCTCTGAAGAGTGCGCTGAACCAGATGAATTCGCGGGGATTTAAAGACGTCAAGGGAACTCCGGATTATGAAGATATTATCAATGATCCCGCGGTGGATGCAGTGATGGTCGTGACGCCGGACCACTGGCATGCGGCGATTTCGCTCGCGGCCATGCGCGCTGGTAAAGATGTATATGTCGAGAAACCGATGACGCTTACCATCGCGGAAGGTCAAGCGATGGTTGAGGCGGAAAAGCGCTATGGGAACATCGTGCAAGTGGGTTCGCAGCAACGTTCGGACGCGACTTTCCGAAAAGCGGCTGAGATTGTTCGTAACGGATGGATTGGCGAGGTGACGCATGTGCACACTTGGTTAGGCACTTTCCCTGAGCCCGTGCTGCAACCCGAGGAGCCGATTCCCGAAGGCTTCAATTATGACAAGTGGTTGGGACCGACACCTTGGGAGCCTTATTTTGAGAACCGAGTGAAGGGCGACTACGGCGGTGGTTGGCGCAGCTTTTGGGAGTATGGTTCGAAGAAAAATGGTGATTGGGGCGCGCACCATTTTGACATTATTCAGTGGGCACTCGGGCGTGATCATACTGGTCCAGTCAAATTTGTGCCGAAGGGCTTTGAGGGTGAAGAATACGCCTACTATGAGTATGCCGATGGTATTCGCGTGGTTCGGGATCACCCAGATCGTAAGGGCTACATGATTCGCTTCTTCGGGACGGAAGGTGAAGTCTGTGTGAGCCGCAACGGGGAAATCGAGTCGACACCTGCTGAACTAGTGGGACGTCCTTTGAGCCCCTCTGATACGCAACTTTATCGCTCCACATATCACCAAGCTAATTGGATCGAAGGTATTAAAACGCGTAAGCCAACTATTTGCCCCGCTCATGTCGGGCATCGAACTGCGACGATCTGTCAACTTGCAGGCATTTCCGAGCGCTTGGCACGTCCACTCCAGTGGGATCCGGAGGCCGAGCAAATCATCGGCGACACTGAAGCTGCTGGTTGGCAAGATCGCGCCCGTCGTGCCGGTTATGAACTCCCTGTTTAGACTTTCACCTCATCCATTTAGTATGAAACTATTTCACTTCGTTTTCTTATTCTCACTCTCTGCATCATTGGCGTCAGCCACTGAGATCACTTCTAGTTTACAAAATCTAAGCTCAGATAATCATAAGGTTCAAACTGAGGCGCGTAACGCCCTCAAGCTTGAATTTGCCGATGCCGAGGGCTCGGACTATCTTGCCATGGAGGCTGAGATCATTGGTCAGATTGATGGTGGACTGCCTTTGGAGAATCGACTTTATTTGATCCGTTTACTTGAGTGGTTCGGCTCATCGGCTTCGGTGCCTACACTTGCTGCGCTTTTGGACGATTCTGACCCAAAGGTGCAGGGGAGTGCACGTCGTGCTTTGGCTTCGATTTCAGGCGATGAAGCCCGCATCGCACTGGAGCAGGCGTTACGCGAAGCTTCAGATAGTCAGGCACCAGCTCTTCTGGATGCGCTTGCTTATCGCAAAGAGTCGCGGTCGTTTGGTTTGATTGAGGAATCGCTCGAGTCGAGTAATGCGCATGTCGTTCAGGCAGCCGCGATCGCGCTCACTAAGTTTGGTTCTGCAGATGCCATACCAGCATTGAAAAAAGCTCTGCAAGGTGCAGGTGTCGCTAAGTTGGAAATCGCGCGCGCGCTTCTTTCAATTGGTGCCGATGTTGAAACAGCGAAGCAAATTTTCGTTGATAGTGACAATCCTGCGGTTCGGGTCTTGGCGTTTGAGGACTTGATGCGGCAGGATTCGTCTGCTGCAAAAGTTGCCCTGCAATCTTTGTTGGCGACGGATGCTTCCGTTGGCCGTTCGCAAATCATACACAGCGCGATTATGAGGGGCGATGATTCGCTGCGCTCGCTTTGTTTGGAGCGGCTCCCGTCCGCATCGCTTGCGGATAAAATATTGATCGTTACCGCGATCGGCGAGGCGGACTTAGAGCAATACGAAGCGGATATACTACTGGAACTCTCTCAAGCTGGGGATGCCCAGCTGCGCGAGCGCTGCATTGATGCATTGGGTAACATTGGAACTGACCGTAGTTTTGACGCACTATTTGATGCCATTCTGGCACAACCTAAAAGCGATGTCGTGCTGAATGCGCTAGCACGCTTGAATGCGCCCTCAGCGGATATTAAGGCAGTGGAGAGTCTTAGGAATGCACGGCTGCCGGTTGCAGATCGCATCGCCTCCATGCGGGTGATGGAATTACGCAATAGCCCTGGAGCATTGGAACAACTTAATGCGATTGCTGCGGATTCGTCTGCCGACTCGAAACTGCGAGAGTCGGTCTTTAAGACTTTGGAGTCACTCGGAAATTTTGAGACGATTGGTATCTTTTTTGGGGTCATTCAGGACGGTGGGGCACTAATGCGTCCCGCGCAACGCAGCCTGAAGCGTTTGAGTCTGAATCTTCGCTCGCCGGATGCCTTGTGGGCTGAATTCTTCAAGCCTGCAATCAGTGAGGCTGCCAGCGATGACGATCGTGAGCGTTACATTGAGGTCCTTGACGGTGTCAATTCGCGTCACGCTTTGAATTATCTGAAGGGTAATATACTCGATCATGATGCTCCTCTTCGAAATGCATCATTGAAGTCTCTGTCCCGCTGGTCGAAGGCAGACTCCATTCTGACTTGGATCGATATTGCCAATGCCTCTCCGGAGGATCGGGACACGGCGATTAAGCAAATCAAACGCTCTGTCAGTAGTTCCTCTTCGAGTCCGCTGGATCGCATCGATAAACTGGTCAAGGCGATTGAGAAGGCACCGGACGCTGATTTTAAGCTGCAGATTCTCGATGTCTTATCTAATCCGCCAGCAGGAACTGGCTGGGTTATCGATATGAAGCTTCCGGGGTTGGCGAACGATCCAGACGTCGCAGAGAAAGTTGCCGAACTGTTGAAGTAGTGTTCTGCTCGTAGTGATGACAAATCGATAAAGTTTTGATCTGAATGGTGACTTGATTCGTAGCCTCGAAACTCTGTTTCGGGGTCTTGCCGCTACGCCGCATGTTTGGCTATCGCTCATTTCTGTGATGCATCTGAAAAATTATAGTGTTATCATCTTTTTGACCTACGTCGCGCAGCAGGCTTTCGCGGGAAAGTTGTTATTACGCTGGATGCAATGTTTGCTTTACTCGTAGATGCCTGCTGCGTTTACGGCGACTTCGATCGGTTTTGAGGATTTATTTTGCTGCGCATCTTTGCGAGCGATGGTGTTTTCGGGTAAAAGTATGGCTGGCAAGCGGTTTGAGTCGATATTAAGCAGGTGATTGGGAGTTCCTTGGAAATATCTGGTATGCATTTAATTGTTGTTGACTGATTGCTTTTTACGTGTAATGTATCGGTATTCACCCTAACCAGAATCTTAAATACCCACATAAATATGAAAAAAATACATCTTCCATTAGCCGCGGCTCTACTACTAGCTGCTGCTGCGCATGCTGAGACCACCGTTGTTACTGATGGTTTTGATACATACGGTGCAAACGCTGTCCTCGCGATGCCGAACTGGAATGTCAAATGGGACGGAGGCGACGCCACACAGCAAAATCTAATCACGATGTCTGGAACTAACGATTACGCAGTATTAGATACAAGTGTTGCTAAGAGAAATTACCACGCAATTAACCAAACGTCATGGACAATGAGTGCAGGCACCACTGCGACTATTGGTTTTGATTTTCGTTACGATCACCTCGCTGGGGGGGATATCACTGGAGATTTCAACAAAGCCTTTTTGGCCGTCCTAGTCAGCACCAACAATGCATGGTGGGCATCTGGCGTTAAGACCTTTAATATAGTCAATCGCGGATCTGCAATCGGAAGCTCTTTGCAAATAGCCCCTTGGGTTGAAGGTTGGGTGCCTCACGCATCGGTCGGCGTAGACACTACAGCTGGCGGCTTGAGCGACACATTGCGTGTTGAACTTCTATTGACAGACAATGGCACCACCATCCTAGGTCAGGCTAGCATCTTTAACGGCGCCTCCTTGCTCTACACTTCAACTGAATATGACATGGTTATCGCTTCGGCATCCACGCTTTACGCTGGATTTACTACGGGCTTCAACAACGTTGGCAATATTGCTATTTCTGAGGTGAACAATATTGATTCTATTCAGATTGATAACTTCTCAGTAACCACTGTTCCAGAGCCTAGCACCTTTGCGCTTCTTGCAGGTATGTTTGCGCTCGGCTCGGTGATGATGCGTCGCCGCAGTTAAACTCTTTAATTAGTAATATAGGGATATTATTAT
The DNA here is from genome assembly GCA_030729385.1 of Opitutales bacterium. Taxonomy (GTDB): domain Bacteria; phylum Verrucomicrobiota; class Verrucomicrobiia; order Opitutales; family Coraliomargaritaceae; genus JBPOFY01. The sequence goes on from JANQXM010000029.1 coordinate 7,854, forward strand.
GGGTAAGCCCCTGTCGGAAATCCGGCAAGGGCTTTTTCATATAAATAGTGAAAGCCTAGAAGTCATACCGGATCATTTTTTCGTGAATTAATTGTGTAAGACACTTCGTATATTTGGACCGCTGAATAGATTAAAATATCTTCATCGCTGCCCAGTTGTCGCTGTTTTCGATTAACGGAAAGAGGCAGGGCTCGGTGTGCTGCCACCAGCGCTGAGTCACGGGGTCGGCTTGCATGAGAGCATCGTCTGCGCTTTTGTCGCTGCCTAGATACTCGACGTGTGTGAAGAGCATGAGCTCGTTGCCAAATTCGAGCATGAAAGTCGTCCAGTTCTGGTAGTGGCTACGCACGTTTTGGTCAATCACGCCCGGCCAGTTGGTTTGGTGAAGGGTGCGATACCATAGCTCCTTGTCGGGATGGAGTCCTGCGGCGAGACCTGCGGGTTGTCCGATGTTGCGATCGCGGTCGGTGTTGTCGGCGATGACATTGATGAACTCTGCGCGCTGCCAAGGGGCATCATTCGCACTCGCGCGTGAATGAGCGAATAGGTGTGGCTCCAGTTGTGCCCACCAAGCATGGCTATTTTTTAAAATTTGAGCAGCCTTCTCCTGATCGAGCTCGTCCATCTCGAAATATATGAAGAGCACACTCCGCGCATCGAAACTTTGTAGGTAGAGATGTAGATGGCGTATGCCGCCCTCGGCCACGCGTGCGTGTAGGTCGGATGGCTGGTTATTAAGCACTTTTTTTAGTGCTGACAAATGCTCGTTGGAGACTTCGGCAATGAGCGCGACACGACGGAAGTTTTCGGCGTTTAGGCGGTTTTCGTAAGGAGACATGATGCGTGGGTTTAGTGTTTAAATTCGATATACCCGGGGGTGGGGATGTTGATTGCCTGCTGGGTGCTGTGTAAGTTTCCGGTGGATGCATCGCGTCGGAAGCTTACGATCTGGTGGCTTTCCTGATTCGCGACGAGCAGGTATTGGTCGTCGAGACTGAGGCAAATGTGACGTGGAATATGCCCAAGGCAATCGGTGTGCCCTATGGTGATGAGTCTTCCGTCGGGTTGAACATTAAACTGGGCAATGCTGTCGTGACCGCGATTCGCTACGTAGAGATGTCGCCCGTCTCGACTGATACAAATTTCGGAGCAGTGACTGATGCTCGAAGAGTCAACGGGGAGCGTCGTTAGGGTCTGCATGTGCGAGAGCTTACCGCTAAGGGGATCGACGCGGCAGACACTTACCTCAGAGCTCAGTTCCTGGACGTAGTAGGCAAGGGCACTGTTGGGGTGAAAGATGAAGTGGCGCGGACCACTTTTAGGCTTTGCCTTCAGGTCTAGCGCGTCGTCGTGGCTGAGTTGTCCGTTCGCAGCATCAAAGTGATAACCTCTGATTTGGTCGGTGCCTAGATCGGCGACATAGACAAAACGATTGTCCGAGCTAGGGACAATGGAGTGGGGGTGCGGTCCATCTTGACGGACGGTATCGGAACCGCTTCCATTGAGTTGGATTGATTGGTTTACCCGACCGAGGCTGCCGTTCTTCTGAATCGGATAGACTGCGAGATTACCTTCGGTGTAATTTGCGCACATGAGCCAGCGACCACTTTGGTCGATCCGTATGTAGGCAGGGCCTCTGCCGGTAGAGCTACACTCCTGTTTTTGTGTGAGTGCATCCCCCGTCGCAAAAACGTTTAGGCAGCCATCTTCTCGATTGGCATAATCATAGACTTCGCCGATAGCGTAAAGGTGTTCTCCGTTTCTTGACTGGCAGAGGTAGGAGCTATTCGGTGCGGCTACGGGGGGATTTAGGGCGCTCATCGCGCCCGTTTTGTGGTCGAGCTGAATCGTATATATTCCCTCGCCGCACCCATCGACATGTTCCAGGGGGCGTGTATAGGTTCCGATATAGACTATGCTCGTTGGCATTTGTTTGCGAGACTTGAGTTGATCTGAGAGGGCGTTTGGGGGATAAAGTGAAAACAAATTTACACGTGATAGTTTATCAGTCATATTTGTATTATGTTCAAGTCTCTCCTTCTGTTGATTTCTTGCTTAATCACAATGAACTCTTTGTGTGCGTCCACTCGTCCGAATATTATATTTATAATGTCGGACGATCATGCGGCGCAGGCGGTAGGAGCTTATGGCAGCCATTTGGCAGAGTTAAATCCGACGCCACACTTGGATCGTCTCGCTGCGGAGGGCGTGCTCTTTGAGAATGCATTTTGCAATAATTCGATCTGCACGCCGAGTCGGGCTAGCATCATCACTGGGCAGTATCCGCAAACCAATGGAATCTTAGATTTAGATGGGGTGTTAGATCCCGCAAAGCAGTATCTGCCGATCGAGATGAAGAAGCTAGGCTATCAAACTGCAATGATTGGCAAATGGCATTTGAAGAGCGAGCCCGTGCATTTTGACTATTACAAAGTGTTACCAGGGCAGGGCTTATATTTTGATCCTGATTTTCGTGAGAAAGGGCAGGGGCAGTGGCCGGATAACATCGTGCATTCAAAGGGGCACTCAAGTGATGTGATCACCGATCTCACGATTGACTATTTGAAGCAGCTGGATCGCTCCGAGCCCTTTTTTATTATGCACCATTACAAAGCGCCGCACGATGACTTTGAGTATGCGCCGCGCTATGCTTCTTATTTGGCGGATGTGGAGATTCCCTTGCCTGCAAACTTTGAGGTGGGGGCGGAGTTCGGCTCGAAAGCGACTCGTGGGGAGGATGATTCACTGCGCGCTGTGATCGGGACGTCAGTTTCTGCCCGCCATGAGCGCCGCAACTATGTGCGGAACTATGTCGATGCGGGCGAGGTGACTACGACTGCTCAGGCTACGTCACAAGCCTATCAGACGTATCTCAAAGATTACCTGCGTTGTGTGAAAGGGGTGGACGATAATCTTGGGCGACTTTTTGATTATTTGAAGGAAGCTGGATTGTGGGAAAGCACTATTGTTATCTACACGGGCGACCAAGGTTTTATGTTGGGCGGTCATGATTTGATCGATAAGCGGTGGATGTATGAAGAGTCGATGCAGATGCCGTTTATTGTCCATTATCCAGCAGCTCTACGTTCGGGAGTGCGTAGCGATTTACTGATTAATAACTGCGACTTTGCGCCGACTATGATCGACTTAGCGGGCGGCTCAGTGCCTGACTACATGCAGGGGCGAAGTTTTGAAAACACGCTTAAGGGATTACCCGAAGCTAACTGGCGCATGGCGACATATTATCGTTATTGGATGCACATGATCCACCACTGGGTGCCGGCTCATTTTGGTGTGCGCACGAAGGACTATAAATTGATTTTCTATTATGGGCAAAACTACCTGCCTCCTGAACGCTTCGATGATTTCTACTGGGGTGAGGAGTATGCTGGATACTTGGGTCCAACGCCAGTCGCGTGGGAATTTTACGACCTGCGCAATGACCCCCTAGAGCAAGTCAATAAGTATGATAATCCTGAATACGCTTCAGTGATTGAAGGCTTGAAGGCAGAGCTCAAAGCTCAACGTGTGGAGCTTAAAGAGACAGATGAAGCGTATCCTGAATTAGAAGCGATTATCGAAGCAAACTGGTAGTAGGGCGGCTCCTTTCAGTGCAAGGTCTGGCTTAATTCGAGTGCAATTCGAATTGAGTGACGAAACCGATCGATGAAGTTCTTCCTGGTCCGAGAGCGATATAGACGGTGTCGCCGACTTCGAGTCGCCCAAGGCTGGTGTTAAAGCTGCTTGGCGTATCACCTACTAATTTATCCGAGCCAATGTGCCTATCATTGACGTAGATGCTGATCTGTCCATATTCCTGTTCTTGTATGCGATAGATCTTACTGTTTTTGATGGAGATTTCACCTGCTTCCTCGGGTTGGATAGTGTAGGTCGCGATGATGTAGTGATCGATGTCATCACTTGATACGCTCTTAGCTGCCCCGGGAGCCATGCGAATGACGTCGTATTCGATCTCGGGGTTCTCTGGAGCACTTGGATGCTTGACCAATTTGTAGACGCGGAGCCACTTTGCATTCTTTGATTGACTGTCCATGCCAGGGGAGTGCTCTGCCTCGGCGATTAGGTCTGGACCTTTGGGGTTCTTTACAAGGTCTTTGTAGCCGACATGATTGCCGAGTTCGACCCATTCTGGGTTCCATTTGAAGGAAAGCCCGGGCTTTGTATTTTTAACGTTAAAATCGGCGTTCAGGTCGAGTAGCACCTTTGCCGATACGTTTGTATGAACTAGCACGAGGGCTACGATGAAGAGGCTTAACTTTCGTAATGTCAGGGTTTTCGTGGAATGAAATGAATGTTGGATTTGACTGTGTAAATAGGTAATAAACGCTCAGGTATTCACGTGTAAATTATATTTAAGCAAAGAGTTTGTATTATCGAACTGGTGAACCTCTTTCGAGTTTAGCTCAGCGGCTTTTTTCGGTGCACTAGATAGAGATGTTCGCAGACGAGCACGGTCTCTTGGCGTTGATTGACGACTTCGATCTTTTCTATAACGAATCCGAAGCCTGGCTTCTTGTGATCGCGCTTTTCGGTGATGCTTGCGGTCGTCGTGATGGTGTCGTTAATGAAGACTGGTTTGATGAAGCGTAATTTATCGTAGCCGTAAGACATGGCGACGGGGTTGATGTCCTCTGCGGTCGAACCGATCGCGATGCTGAAAATTAAAGTGCCGTGGGCGATGCGCTGTCCGAAGTCCTGTGTGGAGCACCATTCTGCATCCATGTGGTGGGGAAAAAAGTCGCCGGTTTGTCCCGCGTGCATAACGATGTCAGTTTCTGTAATCGTTCGCCCGCAAGTGGTGCGAGTGTGGCCGACCTCATAGTCTTCGAAGTAAATGGATTGGGTTTTCATAAGTTAGGCAGTGTTTTAAATTTATCACAAAGCTGGCAATACCCGAAGTTTGCTTGAACAAGGTGGCTCGTGCTCGTGCGGGCTGAAGCCCGTGCACGCACGAACAACGCAGTTCAAGCGAATTTCGGGATTGTCGTGGAGCGATTTGGCCAAAATTCCGCCCCGCGGCGTTCGCGGAAGCGTTACGACATTCATGTCGCGCCGCTTCCGCAGCCTTGCGAAGGCGAAATTTTGGCTCAAACCAGCAAAGTGAGAAATTAAAAACACTGCCTAGATTCCAAGGTTGCGATTGATTTGCTGGGCGCACTTTTGGATTCCGCTCAGAGTCTGTTGGATGATGTCTGCGTCGAGGTCGTTGCAAAATAGGCTGACAGCGAGTGCACCACTTAGGTCTGAGTTGGGGATGCCGATGGGCAGCGAAATATCAATTATACCCGGAGTGATTAAACTATGCGCCGTTTCATAACCGTTGTCTCGTATCTTCTCGATGCGTTTCAAATTGGCCTTCTGTTTGGTCTGGGTAAGTTGTTGGAAATATTGATCTAGTTTTAGGAAATTCTGCATGTCTCCTTCGTCCATTTGACTCAGCTGCACATAGCCGGAGGCCGACTGAGTGATGGGGAGGGTGGTGCCTTCGCCTACAGCCAAGCAGATGCGCCGAGAGGGCATACGCTCCATGATGACAAGTAGGTCTGTCCCGTTCTGGATGCTGAAATGGCAGGCCTGACCAATACCATCGGCCAGCTGCTCCATGGGTTGACGGATGGCCTTGCGAAGAGTCGTCATTCCGCTCTGTAGGTGGCCGAGTTCGAACAGCTTGAGGCTTAGGCTGTAGGAGGATGTTCCCGGTTGTTTACGGACATATCCACGCTGCTCTAATACGGTCAGCATTCGGTAGATTTCGCTGGGCGTACGGTTTAGATCTTCTGCGATCTCAGCCTTTGAACGGGGCACAGTCTGAGGGGCTAGGTATTCTAGTATGTCGAGCCCCTTCTCGAGAGCTGGTGCACTGTAGCGTGTCGCGGGTGTTTTCATTGTTTGGGAGTAATTTATTTTCAAATTGATTGAAATTTTGCCCTTGATCAATTCATAAATAAATAAAATGTTTATATTTAAATTTAAATACCTCTCCATATGAACCAGAAAGTGACCCTCCGTGGGATTACTTGGGATCACATGCGCGGCTTTACCTCAGTGGTCGGCACAGCGCAGCGATTTCATGAATTAAACCCCCGCCTAGACATCCAATGGCAGAAGCGCTCCTTGCAGGAGTTTGCTGACAAGCCATTAGCTCAGCTTGCGGCTGAGTATGACCTTTTGGTGATCGATCACCCTTGGGCAGGCTTCGCGGCGTCGAGTGGCATCTTGGCGAATTTGACTGAGCTGCTTTCAGAAAGTTTCATGGCCGATCAAGCGGCGAACTCTGTCGGACAATCGCACCCTAGCTATAACTTCGGTGGTAGCCAATGGGCGTTGGCGACGGATGCGGCTTGTCCTGTCTCCTCATATCGCCCTGATCTACTGGAGGTCGCCGGTGAATCCGTGCCGCAGACTTTTGATGAGTTGATCGCCTTGGCTGAGAAGGGGCTGGTTTGCTGCCCAAGTATCGCGCTCGATTGCTATGGCAACTTTTTGAATCTGCTCATGGCTGCGGGCGAGACGATTTTTCCGAATGAGGAAGAAGTGGCCGAGCGCTCAGTCGCCATTAACGCACTGGAGCGTTTGAAGGCTTTGACTGATTTGATCGAGGATCGCTTCTTTGATCTCAATCCCATCCGCACGCTGGAGGTGATGTCTCAAGAATCGAATGGTCCTGCCTATTCACCTTGGGGCTATGGCTACACGAATTACTCGCGCAAAGGTTATGCACCGCACCTCATACACTTCGGCGATGTGATCGGTATCGAATCTGACAAGCCAGGCGCGACGATGCTCGGTGGTGCGGGTATGGCGATTTCTGCTCAATGTAAGCACCTTGATGTGGCTAAAGCCTACGCCGAGTTTACTGCATCACCAGCTATTCAAAACGGCATCTACTACGAGACGGGAGGGCAACCTGGTCACCGCAGTGCTTGGCAAAACCCTGATTTAGATACGCAATGTGCTGGCTTCTTTAGTCGCACGTTGCCGACATTGGACCGTGCCTTTGTGCGTCCTCGCTATGCCGGTTATCTAGAGTTTCAGGACACAGCTTGCTTACACATTTACGATTATCTACGCAATAACGGCGATGTGAATGCTACGCTTGATATCGTAAACGAAATTTACAGGGAGACTCGCCAGTGAAATTGCCACTTGAAGGATTAACAGTGCTTGAGTTCAGCCAATATTTGGCAGGACCTTATGCTGGACTACGCTTGGCTGATCTCGGTGCACGCGTGATCAAAGTCGAGCGCCCTGGTAAAGGGGATGCTTGTCGTCAGTTGGCGACAAAGAATCTTTATGTCGAAGATGATAGTTTGGTTTTCCATACCATCAATCGCAACAAGGAGTCCTTCGCTGCTAACTTGAAAGACCCAGCCGATGTGGAAAAGGTGAAGCAACTGATCGCGACGGCTGACGTGATGACTCACAACTTCCGTCCTGGAGTGATGGAAAAAATCGGTCTTGATTATGACACTGTTAAAGCGATCCAGCCGGGTATCATTTACGGAACAGTGACTGGCTATGGTAAGGTTGGTCCGTGGAAGGATAAACCCGGGCAAGATCTACTCGCTCAGTCCATGTCAGGTCTTACGTGGTTGACTGGCACTGCAGATGGTCCGCCGGTGCCGTTCGGCATGGCAACCGCGGACATGCTCTGCGGCACCCACCTTGCGCAAGGCATTCTTGCTGCGCTCGTTCAGAAGGGGCGCACGGGGCAGGGCACGACGGTTGAAGTGAGCTTGTTGGAGTCGATGATTGATTTTCAATTTGAAGTATTGACCACGCACTTAAACGACGGTGGTCGACTGCCGCAGCGTGCAAAGGTTACGAATGCGCATGCTTACCTAGGTGCCCCTTACGGTATCTATCCGACAGCCGACGGGCACATTGCCATTGCCATGGGGTGCCTGCAGAACCTTGGCAAACTCATCGGTTGCGAGGGGCTCGTTGGTGATGCCTTTGCTGAGCGTGACGTCTTGCAAGAAAAACTAGCTGCTCACCTTGGCGCTCAGCGCACGCAGCACTGGCTGGATATTCTAGAGCCTGCCGATTACTGGTGTGCGGATGTGTTCAACTACGCGCGCTTGATGGAGCACGCGGGCTACAAGACTTTAGAAATGGATCAACTCGTTAAGCGCCCCAGTGGCGCTACGGTGAAAACCACACGCTGCCCGATCCGGATTGATGGTGAACGTATCTTTTCAGATCGAGCCGCACCAGTTTTGGGCGAAGCAAATGAACGACTCGAAAAGGAGGTGTTTAATGGATAAGAAAACATCATTACCACTTGAGGGCATTACCGTGCTCGACTTTAGTCAGTTTCTATCTGGTCCCTCGGCGAGTCTGCGCCTTGCAGATTTGGGTGCGCGTGTCATCAAGGTCGAACGTCCTGGCACAGGCGATATTTGTCGGCAACTTTATGTCTCGAATACCGAGATCGATGGAGAGTCGACGGTCTTTCATGCGATCAATCGCAACAAACAAAGCTATTGTGCAGATTTGAAAAACGAAGCCGACTGCACGAAGATTCGTGAGCTGATTGCAAAGGCTGATGTGGTGATGCATAACTTTCGCCCGACGGTCATGCAGCGTCTCGGTTTCGACTACGACTCGGTGAAAGCGATCAATCCTTCGATGATCTACGGCTGTATTACTGGCTACGGTAATGAAGGTCCATGGAAGCATAAACCAGGGCAAGATTTGCTAGTTCAATCCTTGAGCGGTTTGACCGCGCTAAGTGGTAATGCGGGCGACGGTCCTGTGCCGATGGGCTTGGCGATTGTCGACATCTTTGCGGGAGCACACTTATGCCAAGGAGTCTTGGCGGCGTTGGTGCGTCGCGGGATTTCCGGCGAGGGTGCGTTGGTCGAAGTCAGTATGTTGGAGTCGATTCTTGATTTTCAATTTGAACCACTCACGGTGCACTGGCAGGACGGCGGGCAAGAAGTCGAACGCACCAAGAGTAATAACGCACACCCGCTAGTCGGAGCGCCGTATGGTATTTACGAAACCAAAGATAGCTTTCTCGCATTAGCGATGGGCTCGATTCCGCAACTCGGTGAGCTGCTTGGCTGTCCAGCATTGTTGGAGTATCCCGATCCTGCGACTTGGTATTCTCAGCGCGATGCAATTAAGGCGATCATCGCTGAGCACTTATTGACCGGACCGACCTCTCAATGGCTTCCAGCACTAGAAGCTGCGGATATTTGGTGCGCACAGATTCTCGACTGGAACGATCTGCTAAACCACGAAGGTTTCAAAGTGCTCGATATGTTGCAAACGGTGGAGCGGGGCAGTGGCGTTTCTTATGGCACTACACGAGTCCCGATTAAATTCGGCGGCGTTCGCGAACAATCTGCGATTGGCTCTCCAGCCATCGGCGAGCACAATGAACAGATTGAACAGGATCTCCTATGATGTGTGAAGTTAAGACAGATTCGGTTGTTTGTTTCTCCAGTAAGAATGGAGTGGGGCGCATTGTTTTCAATCGCCCAAAAGCCAATGCCTACGATCTCGCTTTTCATCTTGAGTTCGCTGCTGCGATTGAAGCTGCCGATGGCGACGCATCCACACGCGTGGTCATCCTTGAAAGTGCACTGGAGAAATTCTTTTGTGCTGGAGCGGATATCAAAGCTTTCGCCACGAATAGCACCGAGAATAATAAACAGATGGTGGCTGCCGCTCGGGCGGCGCTCGCAAAAATTGAAGCCAGCTCCAAGCTCTTCATCGCTTGCATCGCAGGTCATTGCCTCGGTGGTGGACTCGAAATAGCGCTGGCTTGTGATCTTCGCTTTGCTTCTGAAGGAAGCTATACACTCGGTTTGCCAGAAGCACGTCTTGGTCTGCTGCCAGGTAATGGAGGCTCGCAGCGCTTGCCGCGCATCGTAGGTCCGAGCCATGCTTTGATGTTACTGACCAGCGGCGAAAGTATTCTGCCTGAAGAAGCCTTGCGCATCGGTTTAGTGAATCGCCTGTTCAAAGCAGGTGAGTTCGCAGCCGAAGTCGAAACTTTCGCGCAGTCGACCGCAGAGTCGGCACCGCTTGCCGTGGCTGCCTGTAAGCGAGCCGTATGGGGCGGTGAGACGCTTGAGTTGCAAGATGCGCTTCAGCTGGAATTTCAACTACTCGAAACACTTTACGATAGCGAAGACGCTAAGGAAGGCTTCAACGCTTTCGTTGAAAAACGCCCGCCAAACTATAAAGGTAAATAATTACACGAATCATCCCCCGATATTATGAGCACCCCCATCAAACATTACCAAAGTTACATCAACGGCAAATGGAGCGCATCCGAAAGTGGCGCGACCATCGATGTCGAAAATCCAGCCAACGGCGAAGTCTTTGCCACCGTTCCGGCTTGCTCCACTACGCAAGCGATGGAGGCCTTGTCCGCCGCTGAGAAGGCCCAGCCAGCATGGCAAGCATTGCCGCCGATTGAGCGTGCTGGTTATCTTTATAAGCTGGCTGATGGCTTGAAAACACAGCGCGATCATTTCGCTAAACTGCTCGTTATGGAGCAGGGCAAGACTTTCAACGAAGCGCTCGGTGAAGTTGATGACACGATTCGCTATATGACTTACAGTGCAGAGGCTGCGCGCCGTATCACTGGTGAAATCTTTCCGGGCGATGCACCGAACGAACAGCTTTATAATTATCGCGTGCCTTATGGTGTGACGGTTGGTCTCTGCGCCTTTAACTATCCGCTCGCACTGATCGGCCGCAAGGTAGGACCTGCTTTGATTACGGGTAACACGATGGTGGTGAAGCCTCACGATGCGACGCCAGTTGCAAGTTGCGAATTTGCGAAATTGATTGAAGCCTCTGGTTTGCCTGCGGGCGTGCTCAGTATCATTACAGGCACCACTCAGGAGGTGGGCGCCCCATTGGTGGAAGACCCTCGCACACGCTTGATTACGATGACTGGCAGCATCCGCGCCGGACAGATTATCAATGCAGCTGCGGCCAAGAATTTACCAGCTCAGAGCTTGGAGCTTGGGGGCAAAGCGCCTTTCATCGTGATGGAAGACGCCGACATCGATAAAGCAGTTGACGCTGCGGTGATCGCGCGTTTCGCCAACTGTGGTCAGATTTGTATCTGCAACGAAACAGTCTTGGTGCACGAAGCCGTGGCCGACGAATTTACCGAGAAGCTCCTCAAGCAAGTGGCTCAACTCAAGGTCGGCGACCCAATGCAAAACATCGGCATGGGACCGAGCACGACTGCTGCGGGGCTCGAGCGCGTATTTGATATTATTGAGAAGACCGTGGCTGAAGGCGCCGAGCTGGCTTGTGGTGGCAAGCGCCCTGAAGGGGCGGAATTTGAAAAGGGTAATTGGATCGAGCCGACTGTTCTCCTTAACGCCACTGCCGATATGACGGCCGTCAAAGAAGAGATATTTGGCCCCGTGCTGCCGATCGTGAAAGTAGCCAACTATGAAGAGGCGCTAGCGATCCATAATTCTCGTAACGACGGACTCTCCGCGTATCTCTGGACTCAGAATCACAGTCGCATCATGCATGCGATCCATAATATGCAGACAGGCACTATCTTTGTGAACAAAGGCATTTGTGGCTACATTCAGGGCTATCATAATGGTCACAAAATGAGTGGTCTCGGCGGTGAAGACGGTATTCACGGAATCGAAGGCTATCTGCAAAAACGCACAGTATATATGGCTTGGTAATCTGATGAGTATTTCAATTATAGACACCCATCAGCATCTAGTTTATGCGGATCGCTGGCCGTATTCATGGACGGACGATGTGCCTGCATTGGCAGAAAAGAATTTCCACTATTCGGACTATCTTTTTGCGATCGAAGGCACTGGTATTGCCGCGTCTGTCTTTATGGAAACTTCACCGGATGATCCGCACTGGCATCAGGAGACTCGCTTCGTCGATGAGTTGAGGCGTGATTCGGAGACTCTCGTCCAAGGGGTCATCGCGAACTGTCGTCCCGAGAATGATGGCTTTGAAGCCTATTTGGATTCGATTAGTGGATGCGGGATATCTGGATTGCGTCGGATTCTCCACGTCGCACCAGAGGGCACCGCAGAATCACCACATTTTATTCCTAATCTGAATTTACTCGCCGCTCGCGGTTGGGCTTTCGATCTATGTGTATTTGAAAAACAACTACCGCTTGCGGAAAGACTGGCGCGTGCTTGCCCCGGAGTGCAATTCGTGCTGGATCACTGCGGGGTTCCTGACATCCCCAGTGGAGATTTTAATTCTTGGGCGAGGGGCATTCGTGAACTGGCTAAAACAGATAACGTTGTCTGTAAGATTTCTGGAGTTCTTGCCTATTGCTCCGAAGGGCAGGCCACCACAGAAACGGTGCGCCCATACGTGGAACATTGCATCGAATCTTTCGGATGGGATCGTGTCGTGTGGGGTAGTGACTGGCCGGTCGTGACTATGACCTCAAGTCTCCAGAACTGGGTTGCGGCGACGTGCGAGATTATCGCTGCCGAAGATACTTCGAATCAAGCCAAGCTGCTGCATCGTAACGCAGAGCGTATTTATAAGCTTCAACCCCTCTCATCTTAATGATCGATTGCAAACCACAGCTTCCTCTGGAGCCGCGCCCGATCTACATATTTGGTGCGGGTGGCATCGTCAAAGATGCCCATTTGCCTGCCTACAAACAAGCGGGCTTCACTGTGGCTGGTATTACCAATCGAACCAGAGCGCGCGCCGAGACTTTAGCGCAAGCATATGACATAGCTGATGTCTATGATAGTGCAGAGGCGCTGATTGCTGCCGCACCTGCAAATGCGGTATTTGATCTCACGCTGATGCCGGCTCAGTTCGTTCCGACTTTGGAGCTACTTCCGGATGGCGCGGCGGTGCTGATACAAAAACCGATGGGTGATTCCCTGCCGGAGGCATTGGAGATATTGGAAGTGTGTCGCCGTAAGAACTTGGTGGCTGCGATCAATTGCCAACTTCGTTTTGCGCCCTTCGTTATTGCCGCTCGAAATTTGGTCGAGAGTGGTGCGATTGGTGAACTCTATGATATGGAAGTGCGCGTTTCTGTTCAGACGCCGTGGGACTTGTTTCCCAATGTTAAATTCCATCCACGTCTCGAAATCGCTCAGCACTCTGTCCACCACATTGATCTCGTTCGCTCGTTTTTGGGCAATCCGAGTTCCGTGATGGCGAAGACTGTGGGGCATCCTGCGAAGCCGATGTCTTCGACGCGGACCGGCATGATTATGGATTACGGTGACAAATGTCGAGCCGTGTTGAGTATCAACCACGACCATGATTTTGGATCACAGAACCAAGAGAGCTTTATTAAATGGCAAGGCACTAAAGGTGCGATTAAAGCACGCATGGGTCTGCTTATGAACTACCCCGACGGCGCGCCGGATAAGTTTGAGTATTGTATTCTTAAAGAAGGCGAAGCTCCGCAATGGGTGGAGCAGAAGCTGGAAGGCTCTTGGTTCCCCGAGGCCTTTATCGGCACCATGTCTAGCCTGATGTGTTATCTCGAAGGCTCTGCTAGTGAGATGCCGACTAGCGTCGAAAATGTCGTCAATACGATGGCAGTAGTCGAAGCGGCCTATGCGTCCAGCGGGCGCGGTGGCGTGGAGCCAGATTTTCAATCGTAACAATTAAAACCAATAAACATATGAAAGCAGTATATTACAACGGGAACTCTGAATTTTCAGTCGGCGCATGTGAGCCGGTCAAACCAACTGATGGAGAGATTCGTCTCGACGTCGCTTATTGCGGAGTGTGCGGGACAGACATCCATATCGCGCATGGTGCGATGGACGCACGCGTGCCTTCGCCCATGGTTATCGGTCACGAAATGTCTGGCACAGTTGCGGAGCTCGGCGCAGGCGTCGAAGGTTTTGCGATTGGCGACAAGGTCGTCGTGCGTCCGCTCGATAATCGCGGCGAAACGGAAGCGGATCGCGGCTATAGTCATATTTGTAAGGATCTTAAATTCATCGGTATCGATTCGCCGGGTGCATTTCAAAACTCTTGGACAGTGCCAGCATTCACCGTGCACAAGTTGCCCGACGATATTGATTTGAAATTGGCTGCATTGGTGGAGCCGCTTGCGGTCGCGTGTCACGACGTTCGTTTGGGCAAAGTGAAAGAGGGCGAGCTAGCCTTCGTTCTCGGCGGTGGCCCGATCGGTATGTTGGTGGCGCTTGTCGCCAAGTCCGCTGGTGCGCGGGTGGTGGTTTCAGAAATCAGCCCTTTCCGTTTGGAGTTTGCCAAGTCGCTCGGCTTGGAGGCATTGAGTCCGATTGATACGAACTTGGAAGAGTGGTCGAAAGAGCAGAGTGGTGGCAGCGGTGCGGACATTGTATTTGAAGTGTCCGGAGCGAAACAGGCTGCCGCGTCGATGACCAAGCTGCTCGCCATTCGTGGTCGTATTGTTGTGGTCGCGATTTACCCGCAGCCGATTGAGATTAACCTCTTCGACTTCTTCTGGAAGGAACTGTCGATGAGCGGTGCACGTGTCTATGAGCCGGAGGACTACGAGAAAGCGATTCAGTTGATCGCCAGTGGTGATGTGCCTTTCGAGAAACTCATTTCCTTGGTCGAACCGCTTGAGAAGTTGCCCGATGTTTTCAAGCAACTGGAAACCAACGCGGAAGCCATGAAGGTGCTGATCGACTGCCAATCCTAATTTAACCAACAAAAATACATTTTATGAACATTCTAAACGATTTTGATCTTACTGGAAAAGTGGCCCTCGTAACCGGCTGCAAGCGCGGCATTGGAAAAGCGATGGCGCTGGGACTGGCTGAAGCTGGTGCGGATATCATCGGCGTCAGTGCTAGCCTCGAAACTAACGGCAGTGCAGTTGAAAAAGAAGTCACCGCGCTTGGTCGTAAGTTTAAGGGCTATGCTTGTGACTTTGGCGACCGCGAGGCGCTTTACGCATTCATCAAGCAAGTGAAGGCAGACTTTCCTGTGGTCGACATCTTGGTCAATAACGCAGGCACGATTCTACGTGCACCTGCAGTGGAGCATGGCGACGATCTTTGGGACAAAGTGATCGAGGTGAACTTGAACGCACAATTCGTTCTGACTCGCGAGTTTGGCAAAGAGATGGTCGAGCGTGGTTCAGGTAAGGTTATCTTCACTGCGTCGTTGTTGACGTTTCAGGGTGGCATCACCGTTCCTGGTTACGCCGCAAGTAAGGGCGGCATTGGGCAGTTGGTCATGGCATTTGCTAACGAGTGGGCAGGCAAGGGCGTGAACGTCAACGCCATCGCACCCGGCTACATTGACACAGATAACACTGAAGCCCTGCGCAATGATCCGGTTCGCAGCGAGCAGATTCTAGGTCGTATCCCCGCGGGACGCTGGGGGCAACCGCAAGACTTTAAGGGTCCCGTGGTATTCCTCGCTTCTAAAGCAGCTAACTACATGAGTGGTCACACTATGCTGGTCGACGGTGGCTGGATGGGGCGATAGGCAGCTACATGACGCAGCCCAACATGATTATCATCTACGCCGACGACCTCGGCTTCGGCGACCTCGGCTGTTACGGTGCCAGCGGGATTCCAACCCCGCACCTGGATCGTATGGCAGCCGAGGGGCTTCGCTATACCAATAGCTACGCCACTGCCGCTACGTGCACGCCATCGCGGTTGAGTCTTTTGACGGGGGCCTATCCTTGGCGTAATTCCAAGGCGCACATTTTACAAGGCGATGCGCCGATGTTGATTCGTCCAGGCGAATGCACTTTACCGAGTCGCTTAAAAGAGGCGGGTTACGCCACTTCGGTGGTGGGTAAGTGGCATTTGGGTTTAGGGGACGGGTCGATCAATTGGAACGGGCGCATTGAACGCACGCCCCTCGACGTCGGTTTCGATCACAGCTACATCATGGCTGCCACTAACGACCGTGTGCCTTGCGTCTATGTCGACGGTGACCGCGTGGATAATCTTGATCCTAGTGACCCGATCGAGGTCGCTTATGGTGGCGAGAATCCTTTCCCGGAAGTGCCCACTGGGCTCACGCATCCGGAACGCTTGCACCGTATGCGACATAGTGATGACCATCATCATGATAGCATTGTCAATGGAGTGGGGCGCATCGGTTTCTGTCGTGGTGGAAAAGCAGCACAGTGGGATGATGAAACGATGTGCGATGTCTTTCTCGATCAAGCCAAAGATTTTATCTCGCGAAGCCAGCAAAGCGATCAGCCCTTTTTCCTCTACTATGCCCTGCATCAGCCGCATGTGCCTCGAATACCGAGCCCGCGCTTCGCAGGCGCCACTGAACACGGTCCGCGTGGCGATGTCATCGCGGAGCTCGATTGGTGTGTCGGTGAAATTCTTACGCAGCTGAAGTCGCTCGGCATTGATGAAGATACTATTGTTATCTTTTCTAGCGACAACGGTCCTGTTCTCGACGACGGCTACCTCGACGAAGCATCGCAGCGCTGTGGCGAGCACCAGCCAACTGGAGGTTTACGAGGTGGTAAATACAGTATGTTCGACGGCGGTGCGCGTGTGCCGATGATTGTGCGCGGTCCGGGGCGTATTCCCGTTGGTGAGAATCCGGCTTTGTTTAGTCATGTCGATTTTCTCGCTAGCCTCAGCAAGATGGCTGGAAATACGGCGGAACCAGTCAGAGCTACAGACAGTTGCGATCTTAGCGCCGTGCTCACGGGTGATGATACTGTAGGGCGTTCCAGTCTCGTGACCGAAGGCATCGGCGCTAAGACCGTGGTTCGCGTGGGCGACTGGGTTTTTATACCCCCGCACGAAGGACCTGCCTTGATGCCACAGAAGAATATTGAGACAGGCAACTCCCTCGAGCCACAACTGTATAATCTGGCTAAAGACTTTGGTCAGCGTGAAAACCTCGCGCCCTCGTATGAGGAGAAGGTTCAAGAGCTCCAGCAACTGCTCGAAACTATCCACGGCAAAGACACTCCCGCTGGCCATTAGAGCTAGGGCAGTTACTTTCACCTCCTTTCATCGCTCTAGTGTGTCATGATCTACACATTGGTTTACACGTGTAGTTCTGCGTGTGCTCTGAATGTCTTTAGCATGCCATTAGGATGCCTGATTGCTTGTTATTGTCTTTATATATAAGCATTTAGGAATTTTTTTGGCTTTTAAGATGTGTATGGGTATGCGTGTTCATCGGGTATTCTAGATTTTATTCTAAGCGATTGCTTGACACGTGACTTGTTGGCTGCAATATTCTTCTCCTCACATTCCCTTAACCCCACTAAAACTATATTTCTACTATAGTCTATGAAACCCATGAAAACAAACCTCGCGCGGCATTTTGGCCGCTCCATCGGGATCGCGCTCATCGCAGCCGCTCCTGCCGCCATCGCTGCTCCAGTCGGAGTTGCTGATGATTTTGAATCCTATACTTCCGGTGCGACGCCTCTTGTTGCGGACTGGAGCACCACATACCAAGCGGATCCGTCGGATCAGCAGAATCTCTTTACAGTCGAGGATGCGCTCGGAGAGGGTGGCAGTAAGGGATACTCGCTTGACGTGCTCACCGCAGAGCAGAGCTACAAGAGTCTGCGCCAAATTGGGGCGACTGGAGATGTAGTTATCGTTGAGGCTGACTTTCAGATCGCGATCGACGGCACTTTGCTCACCGACACTCCTAGCGGTGTCAACAAAGGTATCCTCGGGCTTGAAATTAGTAATACTCCGACTTGGTTTGATGGCAATGGCTTCACGGTAGCTCTTGCTCGCCGCGATAACGACTTCTGGGGGTTGTCATTGAATGCAGCTCCTTTTATCGAGGGCTTTGAAAATAACACGGCCTTGGGGCTTCCACCTCGCGCAGGAGAGGGACTCGCAGCGCCGGCAGGGACTAGTGACTGGTTCACTGTGAGCCTTGCGCTCACAGACACGGGTGCTGCTTCACCAGCATCTGGTTGGACCTGTGTTGCCACAGTGACCAATAGGTCAACTGGAGCCGTGGTATTTACCTCACCTTCATGGGACCTTCCAAACACAATTCTGGCTGGTTCAACTTTGTATGGCGGGCTTACTTCGCCGTTTTCTGGCTATACCGGAGACAAGGTGAATACCGTTGGCAAGGTTAGCGCAGCAACCGCCGACAATTTTAGCATCTTTGGCTATTCGTCGTCTATCGATGCGGACGGCGATGGATTGACGGAACTCGAAGAAGGCCTACTCGGCACGAGTGACAGCGATTCCGATTCTGATGATGATGGCTACAGCGACAAGTTCGAGGATGACAATGGCTACGATCCACTTGATGCGAACAGCAACCCATTGGTTACTCTCTATGCTGACTTCTCAGAGGCGAATGGGTATGTGGACGGCAACCTTAGTGGTCAAGAAGGCTGGCTAGGGCAGACCAACACTCAAGTCGATGCCACTGCTGGCACAATCAGCAATACTGGCGCTGGATATATCCGCACAGTCCACGGCAACGGGGTTCTGGGGAGCACCGGAGGTAATCCGGCAACGGCTACAGGCACCTTCGCGACCGGAGACGTTATTTCGATAGATTACGACTATCAATTTACATTGCCGCCTGCTGTGAATTCCAATATGGTGGTCGCGGGATTCCGCGGGGAAACGGCATCTGATTCCAAGCCTAAGCAGGGCTTCAAACTAGCATATAACCAATTCTCGGCAGCAACTGGTGGAAACATCAAGTTCTGGCCGGATTTGGCCGATACTGTGAATGGCGACGCCCTTATTATTGATGGTTCTTTATTTGGTCTTAACGGTGCTGGTGATCCGGGAGTGGGCACTGGAGCTGTCGATCTTGAAAGCGATGACATTAGGATCTCCTATCTCGCTGAGTGCACCGATGCTGGCACCAATGCATGGGAGGTCACTGGCTTTACAGTCACTAATCTCACAACATCGCAGACCTGGAGTTACTCCGGTCCTACTCAGACATTCACTTACGATGACGACGGAGCCACTGTCCCAGCGACTCCAACGGAGGCGTTTTTCGCTCAGCAACTTGCACCGAACGGTCAAGCTACCTTCACTGGAAGATCAAGCCGAGTTGTTCTTAAATATGCTACTAGTGGCGTCGACGCGGATATGGACGGTCTCTCTCAGGCTGAGGAATTGGCGCTCGGCACCTCCGACGGTAATGATGACACTGACGGTGATACCTTCAGCGACTTCGCCGAAGTGAACGCGGCGCCGACTACTGATCCGCTTGACGCGAATTCGTATACGGACGCTCCGCTTCGCTCGGAAGTGGACTTCAATGATTATGCTCTCGGGACGCCTTCCGGCACACTATGGAGCACCAAATGGTCAGGTGCCCCTACGACTTCCCAGCAAAATCTGTGGGCAGTGGAAGCCGCCAATGGAGTGGACGGCAGCCAGGGTTATGCCCTTGATGTCACCACCGCTTGGCGCAACTACCATACCATCAATCAGGCCTCCGTCACTGGAGATGTCCTGACTCTCAGTGGTGATGTTCGTTTCTCAACTACTGGAGCCCCGCTCAACGAAGAGCCAGCTCCTGGGATCAATGGTGTCAACGATGGCTTTATCGGCCTTGTGGTCACCACGGAACCCGCATGGTGGCAGGTCAATAATACCAATGGCGGTTTCACCTTCCAGGTTGCACGTCGTGCTGATGACAACTGGGGCGTTTTCGTCAATGGATCTGTAGAGGCTTGGTTGTCCAATGCCGATATCGGGCTAGCTGGTGGACTCACTGCTTCTGAAAGTGACTGGTTCACTCTAAGTGCGCAGATTGCTCCGAACGCTGGTGGCACCGCTTATGAGATCGTCTGCACTGTCTCCTATCAGGGGACGCCACTCCACACCACTGCCGCGATCGAACTCGACAATGTGGTATTCCCAATCGGTGGTGCCATGTATGGCGGATTCTCCACGGGTTACAACAATGACCCTAGCAACACGGGTTCCCCGCTTATCGGTTCTGACACCGTTTCGTTTATGCCTGTTGGAAATATTGCCAAGGTCGCTTCTGTGGACATGGACAACTTCTCCTTGGTCGGCTACAGCGACTCTATCGATATTGACATGGACAACTTGAGCCAGTCTGAGGAATTCCTCCTTGGAACTAGCGATCTCAACACAGACACTGATGGTGATAGCTACAACGACGATACTGAAGTGAACGCTGGAACTGATCCGCTTAACCCGCTCGACTTCCCAGTCGGAACGCCTGTTGATCCACAAGTTGGTTCCTTTGGCTTCACTGGTGGTGACACAGTGACCATTGCATTCACGGGTGAGGCGTCTACCGTCTACAAGTTGACGCATACCGTCGATCTGGCGACTTCGTTTGTGTGGGTTATGGACACTCCAGCCACTGACGGTTCGGGTAATGGTTCGGTTACTTACGTAATCCCAGATCCAGTGCCTGCGAACAGCTTCTTCAGAATTGAGGAATAGTCGGTCTCTACAGACTTCTCTATAAATCTAGCCCCGGGAGTTTTCTCCCGGGGCTTTTTATTGTCATACCGAGAGGTTTCATGCGGGAATTTTAGCCTCCTAGTAAACTTAATTTTACTTGTGTAGTTTTACAGGGTTTTAAGTGCATCTAGTTTTTCATTTGGTTATCATTAAAATTACCTAAACCCAATGTTATTATGGTATTTTGCTGTTTAATAGTGAGCTGAGCTCTAGGCGAAATTGCGCATGAATTGATAGTTTAAGATTTTATAATAGGACCCATTACTTGACACGTGGATTGTAAGTAGTAGCATCCGTATTTCTTACGATTCTCCTTATCCCTATATTCAACGCAGTCTTAGGCAATTGTCAGGTAGCGTCGTTGGTAATTCATTTTTCATACAGTGCGATGTAGTAGCCTTTGCTTCACGCGTAAGTTAGTAACTTTTCCTGATGAGACCGCTCACTTCAGCCATACGTTTTTCGTTCTGCACGCTCCTTCTGAGCATCGTGATCGCACAGTATTCTGTTTGCGCAGCACTTACGCAATCGGTCCAATTTACACCGGTTGAGGACGTCTACATTGAGAATGCGATCGTGAATGATGGGAACCAGCTGCGGTGCCAGTCCAGTGTGCGCACCGTCTATATGAAATTTACGGTTACGGGGATCCCCGCGGGCAGTGTGATTACTGATGTTAACTTAAGCTTACAGGAAAATGGTGATACTGGTAACGGCACGCTCCGCTTTTTTCGTGGTTCAGACACTAGTTGGACCGAAAGTAGTATTACCGATCTGAACGCACCCACCACACTCGATGAGGTGGGTATTCGCAGCGGCAGCGTGAGTAGTGCGGAGGTTATTGATGTCGACGTCGATTCACTGGTTACAGGCAATGACGACTACACGGTCATAGTAGAGATGGACTCCGGTGGCAACGACGTTGCATTTGGATCGAGCGAAAGCGTTCGTATACCGTTACTCACAGTCACTTATGAGCTAGTATTGCCAGATGTATCGTTTGGTTTTGAAGAGACCTTTAACGACTTGCTTCTCGGATCTCAACCGACATCAATATGGAGCAGTAAGTGGGACGGGAACAATCCCTCGCAGCGATTACTTTGGACGGTAGGGGCATCCAATGGTGTGGGTAGTTCGCAGGGGTATGCCTTGGATGTAACAACGGCTTCACGTAACTACCATACGATTTATCAGACAGCTGTTGCTGGAGCTGTCGGGCATACGCTTAATTTGAGAGCTGACTTCCGCTTCTCGACTACTGGAGCTCCTCTCGACGAAACGCCTGCTCCTGGAATCAGTGGTGTCAACGATGGCTTTATCGGGCTAGTGATCACCACGGAACCCGAATGGTGGAAGGTCGGTGGGACCAATGGTAATTTCACCTTCCAGATCGCACGCCGCGAGGATAACAACTGGGGTGTCCTCGTTGATGGAATCAATGCATGGTTGTCGAATGCTGACATAGGACTTGATCCCGGACTCACTGCCTCGGAAAGTGACTGGTTCACTCTGAGTGCGCAGATCGCCCCGAATGCCGGTGGGACCGCTTATGAAATCGTCTGCACGGTCTACTATCAGGGAACCGCACTCTACACGCATCCCGCCATCGAGCTCGACAATACCGTCTATCCGATCGGGGGCGACATGTATGGAGGGTTAACGACTGGTTACAACAGCGACCCTAGCAACACGGGTGATGCGACTGGAGAGGATGCCACTTTACAGATGCCAGTTGGATCGATTGCCAAGATCGCCAGTGTGGACGTGGATAACTTCTCCTTCCTTGTCTACCCCGATGCATTAGAGCCTCACGGGCTAACTATGGATCCAACAGCCCAAGATTTGGACGCGAATGGACTTCCAGACATTTGGGAGGCGATCTACCAAGCTTGGGGGCTAGATCCGGCTGCTGATTCCGACGGCGATGGTGTAAATAATGGCACCGAGGCCGGCTTCGGGACTGATCCTTTTGATCCGTTTGTCAGCCCCAGTGTTAGCATCCGAAAAGGAGAGGGGAACAACATCATTTTGTCTTGGGCTCAGCTCGAAGGGCGCCCCGGTTCAGCTCTATGCTTTACCGAGTTCGGCACGCTGCCTTTACCGGTCGCTACTGGAACGCCAGTTTTAAACGGTGATCGTTGGGAGCTGACTATACCGATTTCGCAAGACGCCGAATTCTTTCAAATTGCTAGCTCGGAGAGCGACCTCGATGGCGATGGAGTGCCCGATTGGATCGAGCCTTGGCTAGGCTTTTCCAGCGATCCGGGTGACAGTGAGTCGGTTGCCCTCGACAAGTCTTATGATACCGATGGCGATGAAGTCCTAGATACGAACCTAAGCGGTGATCTCTCTGCATTCAACGAAATCTATCGCCGCTCATCCCCTGGCGAACGACTGACTCAAGCACAAGCAGCGCGCTTACTTCTTCAAGGAACTTTTGGACCGGCTTCGGTTAATGAGGTCGACTATGTCGCGCGTATTGGTGCGGAGGCATGGTTGGATGAACAGCTGTTGCTTCCTGTGTCTTTCACCCGTCCCTACATTGACGCGATCAAGGCAGACTTTGAAAATGGTCAGACCGATCCCGATCTGGCGGGCTACCAGATCAACGGCGGAGGTGGCACGCCTTTCGTTGGCGGAGGCAATTACATGACCGCGTGGATGCGGGTGGCTTTACAGTCGGAGGATCAGCTCCGCCAGCGAGTCGCTTTTGCGCTCAGCCAGATTCTCGTAGGCTCTAGAAGTGCTGCCGGTCTGGCCAATCAACCTAGGGCTACTGCCGCCTATTACGATCTCATGATTGAGCATGCCTTTGGTAATTTTGAAGACCTTTTGTTACAGGTCTCGATTAGTCCTTATATGGGGAATTATCTCAGTCACCTCGGCAATCGAAAGGCCGATGTTTCGATCGAGCGTTATCCAGACGAGAACTATGCCCGGGAGATTATGCAGCTATTTTCAATTGGGCTGTGGGAACTGAATTTGGACGGCACTCAAAAGCTGGACGCGCAGGGCGAGCCGATTCCCACCTATGGGAACTATGAGATCACTGAGCTTGCCCGTGTTTTTACTGGAACTCACTACGCTTCACTCACGAACTCGGGCACATCGTTCGGATCTGGTTGGCGGGATGATGGTGATAGTGTAAACGAGTGGATGATTACGCCGATGAAGGTCTATGCCGTGCAGCATGATTTTGATTCTAAGCAAGTCGTTGCTGGCAACGGAACATACCACACAATTCCTGCCAGAGGCACCACTGATGAGAATGCCATGCAAGATGTGGAGGACGTGATGTATCACTTGGTGCGCCATCCAAATACCGCACCGTTCATATGCCGTCAATTGATCCAGTTCTTGATCACTTCCAATCCTTCGCCGGAATATGTCGCACGGGTTGCTTCCGTATTCGTAGATAATGGTTCCAGTGTGACAGGTGATATGAATGCTGTCGTCCGTGCCATATATCTGGATGAAGAGGCGCGCGACCCGCTAGAGCACCTAGCTACGCCATACTTCGGTCAACTTCGCGAACCACTCCTGCGCTACATGCATTTAGCACGTATGCTGAAGCTCGACCGCCATGAGGATCTTCTTACTTGGGATTGGGGAAATCATCAAGCAGAGACGCTTCAAGAACCGATGAAGGCACCTTCTGTATTTAATTATTATCGCCCCGACTTCCGGCTCTTCGGCACGCTCGCCGATAACGGGCTGGATTCACCTGCTTTCGGAATCGTCAACTCATACTCGTCCATATCGTTCCCCAACTGGATGTGGCGTCTGTGCTACCACGGCTTCAAATATATTGATTACGACTATCCGGAGGACCTCTCTGAACTAGTTGCTCTTGCTGGTGACATTCCGGTTTTACTCGATCACCTGTCCTTGCTTTACACCGCCGGAACTTTGAGCGCAGAGAGTCGGCAGATTATTACGACCGCGCTTACCTCGGAGTCGAATCTAACTGAGCGCGCACGTCTGGCTGCTTACCTCGTCCTTGTTTCTCCTGAAGGCTCCTGCCTGAAATAACCCCAACAGAACCATGCCAAAACGCATCTCTCGTCGAAAATTTTTAGGTGAAGCCTCTTGCGCTGGTATCGGCTCGCTTTCCGTGCTCACCAGCCTGCTTAACCTTAAGTTGGCGAATCAAGCGGCCGCCGCGAATCTATCCATCGGTGGGGATTGTAAGACTATCGTCTGTATTCTGCTCGCGGGCGGGATCGATAGCTTCAACTTCCTCGTGCGTAGAGACGTTGATGGCTATGCCCAATATTCGGGGGCGCGCACGGATCTAGCGCTTGGTTCCGAGACGCTTCTTCCGATCAATCAATCGGGAGTGGGGGATGGCAACCTCTACGGACTACACCCCAGCTGTTCAGGGCTCGCAGATATGTTCAACGGCACCGGTCCCTTTGCCAGTTCTGGGTCACGCCTTTCCTTTATCAGTAACATCGGCACGCTCGTGCAGCCCACGACGCTCACGCAATACCAGTCAGGTAATTTTCCGCTCCCTAAGTCACTGTTTTCGCACATCGACCAGATCACGCAGTGGCAGACTTCTGTGCCACAGGGGCTTTCCGAACTCAGTGGTTGGGCCGGCCGCATGGCGGACGTGTTACACTCCGACTTGAACACGGGCGCCACGTCGATGTCGATTTCATTGGCGGGAAACAACGTCTTCCAGATCGGTAAAGACACACTTCAGTTTTCGATCACTGAAGACGGCGCACTCTTGCCGAGTGGTCCTGCTGCAGGTCTTGGCAGCACAGAAGCTCGCAAGAATTTCGCAGTCGATGGTCTCCTTGGTGGCACCTACAATAATATGGTTCAGGATGCGTTTGCGACACATGTGAGTAATAGCCACGACTCTCAGGCGGCCTTTAATGCTGTTTACCAAAGCATCGATGACTCTGCCATTGCACCGCTTTTTCCTAGCACCGGCATCGCTCAAGAACTACTCGCTGCCGCTAAGACGATTAAGGCGCGCGAACAACTCGGGTTGCGTCGCAGCACCATTTTCATTCAGCGCGGCGGATGGGATCATCACGGTGAGTTACTGGTCACTCAGGCTGCGATGCTGGAGGAACTCTCTGATGCAATTTCTGCCTATCAGCAGGCGCTTGAGATCTTAGGCGTGGCCGATGATGTTATCAGTTACACTGCCTCCGATTTTGGTCGCACACTGCGCTCCAACGGACGTGGGACCGATCATGCATGGGGAGGGAATCAAATGGTTTGGGGTGGTCCCATCGACGGTGGTAATGTCTTTGGAGCTTTTCCAGATCTGTCTTTGAATGGTCCTGATGATGTTGGGTTTGGCGGACGTATGCTGCCTACGACATCGGTCGATAAATTCTTTGAGGAAATGTCGCTTTGGTTTGGAGTCTCTTCTGCTGACATGAATATGGTGCTTCCAAATATCGGTAATTTTTCCACGGAGCCGACGATCGGTTTCATTTCTTAAACTTAGGGAAAGGGGAGTTTAGACCGTGGTAAAGCCTCGCCTAGTAATTTTGATTCCGGTGCTAGTTGGCATTGCGGTCATCGCCATCTTGTTCTCTCGCTCATCTCGACCGAGCCCTGAGTCGGCAATCGCATCTGTTGAAGCGCCCAGTCCTATACTCACGCAAAGTGAGGTCTATCGGGGACCGGATGGTAACGCCTATCTCGTTGAGCACGGACTGCCTGAGAGCACCGCTGCGCAGGATTTAAAACTCGTCGGACGTGTGGTGGATGGCATGCATAGTCTCTTCAAAGAGCTAGACACTCGCCATGTGGCGACTAACGAGCAACTCTCCGCCTTTCTTACCGGAGCCAATCCAGAAGGCCTTCAGTATCTGGATACAGACTTACCCATTTTTCAAAACGGACTTTTGTGCGACCGCTGGGGACAAGCCTATATCGTCCACCCACTCGGCACTGGGCAGATCGAAATAAGAACAATCGGAGCAGACGGGATTCCTTACAGCGACGATGACCTTGTCCTCCAGCCGTGAGGCATTCGTCGAAGTTCATTGCAAAATGAAAAAAGTAGCGCATGCGCGTCCCGAATGGCACTACCTTAAGACGAAATTAGGAGCTTATGTATTCAAGTATGTATATTCAACATTAAGCTTAAGGAGCCCGTGAGTCGTATGTTTTAGGTGGGGTGCTCTCGCCGAGAGCACCGTTCGCTGTTAGGATTAAATGCCGGAATCTTATGGATGGGTATCTGGCAGCGTCCGGCGAACGGTCGCCTCGGCGAGGCGACCCCACCTTTTCAAATACCCAAAGCCATCTTAAGGTAGTGCCATTCGGCGCGTCCCTTAAATCTTGAATCGTTCAGCCGCTCGCTACTTCACTTCGTAGGGTTCGAGCTTAGCCCAATTAAACACGACGCCTGTGCCAGGTGCATTTGGTGCGACCGCGCGGGCGTTGTCGACCACGAGTGGGCGCGTCGTGTATTCATCGATCGGGAAGCTGTGCACTTCGAGCCAGCCTGAGTCGGGTTGGCTAGAAAGTAGGCTAACATGTAGCTCTTGCATGCCATGTGTGCAAACAGTGACGCCGTGTTCATGTGCGAGCTTAGCGGCTGCGAGCCAACCAGTGACGCCACCACAGTTAGACGCATCGGGCTGGATATAACTAAGCTTTGACTGTTCCAATGCGTAGCCGAATTCGTGAATAGTATGGAGGTTTTCGCCCATAGCGAGCGGCACACCTGTGGCGTCCGCTATGGTGGCAAAGCCTTTATAGTCGTCGGGTATTGTGGGCTCCTCGAACCAGAGGATGTCATATTCTGAAAATGCTTTGGCCGCTTCGATCGCTTGATCGACAGTGAGCGAGTAGTTGGCATCGACCATGAAAGTGATGTCTGGTCCGATTAGCTCACGCACTGCTTTGACGCGCTCGACATCTTCAGCAAGATTGGCGCGACCGACTTTGATTTTGACACCATTGAATCCAGCGGCGAGGTAGCCACGAATGTTGTTGAGCAACTTCTCCAGTGGGAAGAGTAGGTCGATGCCGCCGCAATATGCCTTACAAGTATTGTCCGCTGCGCCAGCCATTTCCCAGAGTGGTTTTCCTGCCTTTTTGCAGCGAATGTCCCAGAGTGCGATGTCGATCGCGGATACTGCGAAGGCGGCGATGCCACCGCGCGCTACGTAGTGAACATGCCACTCCATGAAATCGTAGATACCTTCGATGTCGTCACCGTCTTTACCGATGAGAACCGATTCGAAGTCGTGCTCGACCATGGCTTTGATTGAGTAGCCACCCTTGCCCCCAGTGTAAGTGTAGCCAGTGCCTTCGGTGCCGTCTTCGAGAGTGATGGTGACTGTAATGAGTTCAAAGTGGGTGTGGTCGCCGTGCTTTGCGTCGGTGAGGACTTCGGCGAGTGGCACTTCAAATAGGCGAGTGGAAATATTGGTAATCTTGTTCATAAATTAATCGGTTAATTCTAAATGGTTATTCTGCGATCTATGGCTGGCGAGTCCATGCGCGGATATACTCGACTTGCATCTCAGTTGGGAAGCCGTCCGCTGTCGATTGCTCGGGGATCGGGAAGCGTTTGAATTGCTCATCCCATTCAATATAGGGCGGGCGTAGACCGAGACTAAGCGAAAAGTTCATGGGCAAGTGCCAGTAGAGATTTTCCTGTTGGGCTACTTTTTTGCCGTCGATATACCATGTGATTGTCTCAGGAGTTGTCTCCACTGCGTAGATGTGAAACTCGTCACGAGGATCCCAAGGAGCTTGCCATGAGTTGTCGCAGATCGATGGCTTTGTTTGATGATTCATTGCCATCTTTTGTCCAAGCTCTTCATAGTGGCAGTTTAAATGAAGTCCTATATGGCTGACATCCGTGGTCGCCTGCAGCTTGGTTTTATACTCCGCAGTTTGCAGTCGCGCTAGATCGATCGAAGTGAATTCAACGTGCGGATATGCGGATGATCCTTCACTCGGGCGATTGTATAACCATGCAGCTGGGCTGACTCCGGGGAATAGACTACAACCTTTGATTTTTGCCTCGAAATATCCGTAAGTCGTCGTGCCGTGGCTGATGACAATACCTAGTTTATAGAACTGCTCCACGCCCCCAAATCCAATATGCGGTTCGTAGTTTGCACTGAGGTGTAACTTGCCGTCGGCTACCCATGTGTTGTCTTTGGACCATGATTGGTCGTCCCAAGGTTTTATGTCATAGTGCCACTTGCCGCCGTTGATATGCTCGCCCTCGAATTCGTCTGTAAGCATATCGATTGGTTGCCAAACGACACTTCTGTCAGGTTCAAGTAGAAAAGGTTTTGAGCGATCATTAGAATCTGTCGCGGGTAACTTAGTTTTTACCGCGATTGGCTTCTTTTCCACTGGAGGCTTCCCGAGATTGCGCAAATAGGTCAATTGTGACGGCGTGATGTCGCCGCCATAGTGAGCGTCCCAGTCTTCTGCGAGTGAACGACTGGAGGCACTCAATTGATCCAACTCAATTTTAAAAATAGAGTTATCAGTTCGTCGTATAAACAAGGTATTCCCTTCGACATGCAGAATGCGTGCTTGAAGGCTATTACCCTGTGCATTCGTCAGTGTATGATACTCATCTTTTATTGGGGCTGTGTTCGTTGCACCTTCGCTTAGATTAGCAAGTAAAGGGGACGAACCATTCATGACGCATAGCATCGCAAGTATGAGTCCTGATAAACGGATGAGTTTCATAGGTCTGAAGATTAATGAATTGAACTGCGTTTTGACTAGTTGAAGTTTACGTAGAAGGTCTTCTTCTCTAGGTATTGTTCGAAGCCGTATTTACCATCTTCGCCGCCGGTTCCGCTTAGCTTGTAGCCGTTGTGAAATCCCTGGTGTTGTTCGCCATGACCGCGGTTGACGTAGATTTCGCCGCACTCCAACTCGTCGTTGAGTCGTAGAATGTTTTGCATGTTTTGAGTGCAAACCATGGCAGCAAGGCCGTAGTCGCAATCGTTGGCGTAGCCGATGGCTTCCTCGATAGTTTTGAATTTGATGACGGGTAGAATCGGACCGAAGGTTTCCTCGTGCACGATGGTCATCTCCTGGGTGACTTCGGTTAGGATCGTTGGCTCGAACCAGTTGCCTTTCTCGAATTGCGCACCTTCTGGACGCTTGCCGCCATGGGCGAGGGTGGCGCCTTCTTCGAGGCTGACTTTGACTAGGTGCTCCATGTTGGCGAGTTCGCGCGCGTTGACCTTCGGTCCCATGTCACTGCTTTCGTCCATCGGATCGCCGACTTTGAGGGCTTTGACTTTGGTCATAAACTTTTCCATGAACGCGTCGTAGATAGTCTCTTGAACGTAGAGGCGTTCGTTGCAGGTGCAGACTTGGCCGCAGTTATCAAATCGGGAGTGGAGCGCTGCATCGACTGCTATGTCTAAGTTGGCATCCTCCAATACGATGAAAGGAGCTTTGCCGCCGAGTTCGAGTTGGCAATGCGCCATGTTGTCCGCGGTC
This sequence comes from Opitutales bacterium, assembly GCA_030729385.1. Classification (GTDB taxonomy): domain Bacteria; phylum Verrucomicrobiota; class Verrucomicrobiia; order Opitutales; family Coraliomargaritaceae; genus JBPOFY01. The sequence continues at coordinate 37,742 of JANQXM010000029.1, forward strand.
GCTTTAATGATGGCCTGTCCGGCAGGCGTGCTTCCGGTCATCGTGACCATGTTAGTGATCGGATTGCGGCAAAGTGCGTCGCCCATTGTGCGTCCGGGACCGGTGACGATATTGAGCACACCATCGGGAACGCCGGCTTTCTTAGCGAGCTCAGCGAGTTCGAGCGTTGCAAGTGGAGTTTCGGATGTTGGCTTCACTACGATCGTATTGCCAGCGACTAGGGCGGGACCGATCTTTCGCCCTGCGAGTGCGAGTGGGAAGTTCCATGCGGTGATGGCGACGACCACACCGCGCGGATTTTTATGGATCCAAATGTGCTCGTTTGGGTTGTCTGATTTTACCAAATCGCCATCCATACTTCGCGCCCACTCACAGGCATACTCGATGAATGAGCAAGTCACAGCCACTTCCATACGGGCGACCTTGAGCAGTTTGCCTTGTTCACGCACGAGGAGCTCGGCGAGGCGCTCGCTGTTGGCTTTGATCTCTGCTACGAATGCGTAGAGAATCTCGGCACGTTTACGCGGTGGAAGTGCGCGCCATGCCGGTTGTGCCGCATTGGCAGCTTCGAGTGCGCGCTGTGCGTCGGTCTCGTCGCCGTCTTGAATGGTGGCAATGGTTTCATTAGTCGAGGGGCTGAGCACCTCGACGGTTTTACCGGTCGAGGCTTCAGTCCACTCGCCGTTGATGAATAGTTTGTAGTGCTGGGTATTGGAGTTGTTTGTGCTCATGATGTTGCTGTTTTAAGATTATTCGAAGTCCCACATTTCAGGGAAGTAGCGATAGTAGCTCTTTCCGTAGGAGTTGGCTGAAGCGGTGACTTTCTCGTGCATTTCGCGGCAGTATTTCTTGGCTTCTACTTGGTCCCCAACGAGTAGGGTGTGGAAGTTCTCGGAAAGAACTGTGCCGTCGCTGCCGATCAACTTCATGTCGACTCGGAAGGTTTCATCCTGTTCGCCTTCGACTTTCCAGTTCACGTGCTGCACCTCAGTCGAGCTGTCGCCTTCAATGTCGACCTGGATGGATTCTTTCTGGCAAACTTCGCCTTTAGGGTTGGTGATGGTCCAACTCAGAGTGACGTCCTTGATGTCCTCGTGGAGGTCGTTGACGAGCCAGATCCCGGCTTGGAACTCTTTGCCTGGATTCCAGCGTCGTTTGCTGTATTCCAAGCTAACGAGCAGTGGTTGGTAGGCGCGTTTAACGTAATCGAAGGCGAGCTTCTTTTCACCGTAGTAGTCGATGATGCCCCATTTGATGTCGGGCATGTGTGTCATGAAGTGGCAAAGGGAAACGCAGCTCACGCGCGGTTTGCGGCGGCGGAAGTGCTCCAGCGCGAATTGAGCGATGATACCATGTGCAGTCTGTGTGCCTTCGACAAAGTCTTCCAGTGAATCGCAGCGTAGTTTGCCGAAAACTTCGACGTTGAGCACTTTAAGTATATCGATATCCGCCCAGTGGTAGCCCCAACTCGGTCCCATTGGCCAGAGTTCGTTTTCCGGAATGAATTTCTTCAGGCTCTCGACCGATGGTGAGGATGCGGCGGTTAGCTCGGGAATCACGCAGAAGTCGAGGCTGGGGTAGAACTCTTCCATCAGGGTGTGACCAGCGCCGTAATAATGCTCATTCGCATGAGTGGATTCCTTTGGCTTGTAGCCCAATTCCTGACCGAATGGTCCACTGAGCGGCGAGGCGTCAGCATAAGGAATATTGGTTACCTTGCGAACGGCTTCGCCGATGGTTTGCATGATGTATTTGTTGTCGCTCTCAACGTGAGCATTGGAGAAGTAAACTTCTTCGCCACCCATAAACATAACTGCGCACGGGTGGTTGCGGCGTTGCTCGACAATTTGCACACACTCGTCGACAGCCGGCGAGAGGGCTTCGGGGGTAGCTTTATAGGCTTGAGTCGCGAAACAGAAGTTTGTCCACACTGTGATACCGAGTCGATTGCAGAGCTCGTAGAAGTGGGGGACCTCGGGCGGGTGCCAGCCGAAGATGCGGAGGTTGTTTATGTTGGCTTCCTTGACCATGTTTAGGCGCAGATCGTATTTTTCATTTCGATTGCGACCATAGAGCATGGAGGGTGGACCGCTCCAGCAAGTCGAGCGCAGGAAGTGGCGCTTGCCATTGATCATGAACGTCCAGTCGTTCTCGACTTCCTCTTCGGTGAAGCCGGGATTACGTGTCATGGTGAGCTCTCGTATACCAAAGACTTCGCTGTGGGTGTCCTGACCCTCGCCCTTGGCGCTAAGTTCTACTGTGAGTTCGTAGAGGTTCTGATCGCCCATATCCCAAGGCCACCAGAGTTGGGCATTCTTGACCGGGATTTCGACGCGCACTGTATTCGCTCCGTGAGCAACAGTCGCTGTCGCTTGATGGGTAATCGTGTCGGATGTGAAGTTCTCACCGCTCAGGCTGAACTCCAGGGAAATGTCCTGCCGGGAGTCGGCTTTGCTGTGAATTTCAACGTCGATCGAGACCACGGCATCGTCGCCATCGAGTTTCGACTCTATACGCGTTTTCTTGATGCGTTGCTTGCCAGTGGCACGTATCTTAATTGGCTGCCAGATCCCGAGTGGGACGACGTCTGGCATATAGTCGCCGCCGAAACAGAATTTGCGTCCCATCACATTGCGGTGGTTCCGCGGTGGCGGATCCATTTTGACCATGAGGATATTGCAACCCTGATACCATTTCTCGAAGCGTGCGAGATGAGTGATATCAAACTCAAAGTGTGAGAACATGCCTTCGTGGCGCCCCAAGTAGGTGCCATTGACCCATGCTTCGCAGCCATAGTCGACGCCTTCGAAGCAGAGGCTGATCTGTTTACCTTTCAGTTCTTCAGGTGTGTCGAACTTGGTGATATACCACCATTCTAGCTCTTGCACCCACTTAGCACGTGCAAAGTTGCGACCAAAATAAGGGTCGTCGATTTCGCCAGCGCGCTGAAGGTCGGTATAGACGTCGCCGGGCACGCAGCCTTGGTTCCAACTGTAGAAGGTGCCTTGGTATTCGGAGGCTAATTCATGGAAGCCTTCTTTGACGCCTTGTCCGGGGCGGATGCCTTGCATTTTCCAGTGGTTGCCACTGAGGTCGATTTCAATTCGTGAATTCATATAGAATGAGTTGATGGGGGCGGAGTTACTGATTAAATACCGTAACTTACATACTCCTGTTGATTCTAGTCGAGCAAAAAAAATCAATTAGAATGTAAGTATTGGTAGGATGTTTACCCTCGGGTGTTTTCGGAAGGTAAGCATATTTCTATCTTTGTATCTAAAGATATAGAATTTTATTGTCGACGGAGTGAGCTTGCTATGTATCTTTTGGTTTAATGGATTTACCCCTAGAGCCTGAGATTTACCATTGGATAGATACACCGACCCCGCTCGGTGCGCTTAACTATGCCGGTGTGTTTGTCACTCAGGAGGACTGGGGCTTGCGGCATATGCGTAGTTTGGAGTTCTATTCTCTCGCGCTCATCGTCAGTGGCGGGGGTATTTATCGAGATGAAACCGGTGTTGAGATTGAGGTTGGGGTGGGCGACTGTATTTTTGTTGAGCCAGGGTTTTCGCATCAGTATGGGTGCCAAAGCGGTGGAGATTGGCGCGAAATCTATGTTTGCTTTAGTGGCGCAGCCTTCGATCGTTGGGTCGAGCGTGCCCGATTGAATGATCGGCATGTATTTCACTTAGGTGGTGTAGATCTTTGGCTGCCGCGTTGGAAACGTATCACGAACAGTCGTCCGAGGAATTTTTCCGAAGCAGTAATTACTCTATCTGATATACATTTATTGATTAATCACATCGCAGTTGCGGATCGCGTTGACTGGAGTTTTGAAGAACAAATGGAGGCGAGTAAGCAACATTTACAATCTCTCCCCCCGGAGGAACAGCCTAACTGGGAACTACTTGCGAAAGAATGCGGGTGTAGTTATGAGACCTGGCGTAAGGCTTTTGTGAAGCAATTTGAAATCTCGCCGACGCGTTATCGGCGGACTGCCTTGATGAGGCAAGCCGGGCGCATTATGACGCGATATACTTTGTCCAACGATGAGCTTGCATCCCAGTTTGGTTGTAGTGATGGTTTTCACTTCTCCAAGCTGTTCAAATCAGTGATGGGAGTGACCCCTCAATTATACCGCAAACAAGTGATGACTTCCGTGGGGAATGATCTCACGAATTAAACTATAGAAACGTATCCGAGTCTTTTTTGTTATGATGAATTACACGAGTAGAGTTATGGTTAAGCGATATCGCTTCATTGCACGGCTGAGTTTGTTTTGCACATGTGTGTTAAGTTTGTCGGCTGTAGAGCGTCCGAACATCGTTATTATCATGTCGGACGACTCTGGCTACACGGATCTCGGTTGCTATGGCGGCGAGATTGAGACACCGAATATTGATCGGCTTGCCAAAAACGGTATGCGTCTGACGAATTTCTATAGTAATGGTCGTTGCAGTCCGACACGCGCCTCGCTCTTGACTGGTCTTGAACCAGCAAAGGTTGGTTTTGGTGGTGGCTCGCTCGGAGACTGGAGCCGTGAAATGCCGCAGCCGGCACGTCGTGGGCGCTTATCTTATGAGGTGCCAACTGTGGCTGAGCTATTACGCGATAACGGTTATCGCACGCTGATGTCTGGTAAATGGCATTTAGGTGGCAGTCTCATGAAGTTTAATAAGGGGGCTCAGCAAGTTTGGAAGAATAGCCATGAGGGCTGGGAGCTGACAAAGGAAGAAATGGAAGCCGATTATTTGGCACTGCCAAGTCAACGAGGCTTTGACGAGTATTTTGGGATCTATAGTGCGCAGGACAGCTTCTTTTTTAAGCCCGGACAGAACCATCCGTTTATGGAAGGCAACGAGAGGGCAAAGTTGGATTATTCGCACAACTACACTGTGCATTGTTGGCCCTCTGAGCCGGGTTCTCGTTACAGTGAGAATCACGGTAAGAGTGGTGCCGTCTTTAGCGCCACCGATGGTGTGACTGATCGGGCAATTGAAATGATCGAGCAAGCATCCACAGATGAAGCTCCGTTCTTTCTCTATGTTTCCTATCGTGCGCCTCACCGTCCTTGGCAAGCACCAGAGGCACTGGTGCAAAAGTATCTGCCCAAGTATGAGAACCTTCGGGCAACTCAGCAGGCACGGGTAGATGCATTGAAAGCGGAAGGACTTTTCCCCGAAGATGGGGCTTATAAACCAAGTTGGATTCCAAGTGATGTTGATACCTTCCGCCGTCAATTGGCTATTCACGCAGCAATGGTGGATAGTATTGATCAGAATGTTGGGCGCCTAATGGAGTCGCTGGTTAAAACCGATGAGTTGGATAATACGCTGATCCTTTACTTCTCGGATAATGGATCTGTTTCCACTCTAAATGAATACATGAATGCGCCTTTCCGCGGCAGCAAAGCGTTGGTTTGGGAGGGTGGCTTAAAGACCCACTGCGTCGCTTTTTGGAAAGGTCGAATTAAGCCTGCTACGATTCGAAATGATCAGGTGTGGGTGGGGGACTGGTTACCAACCGTGCTTGAACTGGCGGGTGCCGAGTATCCCAGTGAATTTCGCGGAAAGAAGATCGAGCCATTGGATGGGCGCAGCGTGTTGCCTTTGCTTGAGGGCGGTTCGGTCGACCCGCACGACGTGCTCTATTTCAACGACAAGGGCCAGCAAAGCGTGATCTATAAAGGGCGTTGGAAGTTGCTCATCGAGCCGGGGTGGTATCTGCAGACTAGCGAGAAGCCCGGAGTCGCTTATGAACTCTATGATTTAACGACCGACCCCTCTGAGTCGCGCAATCTCTCTAAGCAAAAGCCGGAGATGGTGCAGCAGTTGACACAAATTGCCGAAGGTCGCGAGCAGGCTCAAGGGATCGTTGACTACGAAGAAGTCATCAAAGTCCGTCCAAGAGACCCTTATTGATACAGAGGCTTCTCGATAAACATTACAACTTACACACAACACGCGTTCTGCGCTTTTTGATTAATGCCAATAGATACAACACCTCGAATCATTTCTCCGCTTAAAGATGGCTGGAGATTCTTCCTCGGCGATCCCGAGGGAGCCGAAGCGCCTGCCTTCATGGACGCTAAGTGGAACACTGTCGAAGTTCCGCACGATTGGAGCGTTGAAGCTTCCTTTAGTGAATCGCTTGAAGGTGCCACTGCCTATTTGCCTGGCGGTATCGCTTGGTATCGTAAGACTTTTCAATCGCTCGGAACGGCCACGACTTATCTGCATTTTGACGGCGTTTATAATAATGCGAGCATCTATCTGAACGGTGAGAAGCTCGGTAATCATCCTTATGGGTATTCACCATTCTACTACGATATTTCCGATAAGGTGATGGATGGCGAGAATGTGATCGCTGTGCGTGTCGATCACTCACGTTACTGTGATAGCCGCTGGTATACGGGTTCTGGAATTTACCGTCGAGTCGAACTGATCGGGGCTTCTGAAACGCATATTCCAGTCTGGGGCACTTTTGTCACGACTCCAGAAGTTTCCTCAGAGAAGGCGACTGTTCAAATCGAAGTCGAGGTCTGTAACGCAGTCGAAGGCGTTACGGTATCCACAGAAATCTTCGATGACAGTGGTCAGAGTGTTGCTGGAGTTTTGTCGGCAGTTGCAGCGAATGTTGTGCAGACACTTGAAGTTTCTAGTCCTCAGCTGTGGGATATCGATACCCCACATCTTTACTCTGCAGTCACCAAGGTGCAGCAGGGAAGCGAGATATTGGATACATATACGACTCGTTTTGGTATCCGCACGATACGTTTTGATGCCGATGAGGGCTTCTTTCTTAATGGTCGTAATATGAAAATCAAAGGCGTCTGCCTGCACCACGACGGTGGCTGTGTCGGTGCAGCCGTAATAGACGATGTTTGGCGTCGTCGCTTTGCGAAGCTTAAGGCGGGTGGCTGTAATGCGATCCGCATCGCGCACAATCCGGCTTCGAATGACTTTCTAAATTTATGTGATGAGATGGGGTTGCTCGTTCAGGATGAGTTCTTCGATGAGTGGGACAATCCAAAGGATAAGCGTAAGAATATGAACGAGCAGCACTCGGATTATATCTCGCGTGGCTACGCAGAGCATTTTCAGGAGTGGGCAGAGCGTGACCTCAAAGATGTTATGCGTTCGCATCGGAACCACCCGTCGATCTTCCAATGGAGTATCGGCAACGAGATCGAGTGGACCTATCCGCGCAATGCCGAAGCAACCGGCTTCTTCAATGCCGACTGGAGTGGTAACTACTTTTGGGAACAGCCACCCAATTCAGTCGATGAGATTAAGAACTTGTTGGAAACGCTACCCAGAGGTGAATACGATATTGGCGAGACGGCGCAGAAGCTTTCCAAGTGGACTAAAGAGATGGACACCTCACGTCCGGTTACTGCCAACTGTATCTTACCATCTTCCAGCTATCTTTCCGGTTACGCGGATGCATTGGATGTGATTGGCTTTAGTTATCGTCGTGTTATTTACGACTACGGTCACGAGCATTATTCTCACCTTCCACTGATGGGGGCGGAGAACCTCGCACAATGGCATGAGTGGAAGGCGATTCAAGAGCGCCCTCATGTGTCTGGCACCTTCCTCTGGACGGGTATCGACTATCTTGGCGAAGTGAATGAAAGATGGCCGGTTCGTGCCAATGAGAGCGGGTTGCTAGATACTGCAGGATTTGAACGTGGCTCCTACCATATGATGAAGACGCTCTGGAGCGACGAGCCGCATGTGCACTTAACCACGCAGACTCTCGAGAAATCACCTTACATCTTTAAGCCTGATACAGGCTTCATTGGCGAGAAAGACACCGACGCCTGGGAACGAAAACTCTGGTATTGGCACGACGTGAATACGCACTGGAACTATGGCGAGGGTGAAATGATTGCGGTCGAAGTCTACTCGAACTGCTCTGCTGTTGAACTCCTATTAGATGGTGAGTCGCTCGGTATGAAGCAGCTGTCTGATTTTCCCGATCATATTTACAAGTGGGCAGTGCCCTTTGCCGCGGGCAAGCTGGAGGCTCGCGCCGTAGAGGCATCCGACGTCATCGAAACCGCGAGTGAGGCGGCTGCGATCCAACTCGAAGTCGATGGCTCGCATGTGATTGCACAGATTGTGGATGGTCGTGGCATTCCAGTCAAAACGGATGAACGCGAAATTGCTTTCAGTATTGAAGGTGATGCGCGAATACTTGGAGTCGATAACGGTCGTAAGGACAACGTGCAGGATTTTCAGTCTGATCGACTCGTGACCTCACAGGGGCGTTGCCTAATGATTGCTTCCCGTGCGGTTGAGGAAATCGTCGTTTTTGCACGGTCGGAAGGTTTAGCTAGCGTGAGCACGAAACAGGAGGTGACTGCGTGAAACATGGAATTCTAACTATGTTATTGATTTGCATCGCGCTTGTTTCAAGTGCGGAGCAGTTGGTTGTCTTATCTCAAGATGGTCTGCATCCGCGCATCGAGACAACCGATCTTGAAATTATTTCACATGAAGGAGCGGGGATTGTTGTTGCGACCAATGGCAAAGACGAATGGCCGAACATTTCTTTCAAGTCGGTGGGTGCGCCTTGGGATCTGTCCGGATATTATACTGTAAAAGTGGATGTGACCAATCGTGGGAGCGCACCACTATTTGCAGGCATCCGTCTGGACAGCAAGCAGGCGGATAAAACAGAAACACCACAACATGCACAGGGGTTCGAGTTGCTACAGCCCGCAGAAACGCGGACGATTAGTATCCGCCTCGTGGCAGAAGATTGGGTGTTTGATCAGCCTCTTAAGCTAGTCGGCATGCGTCGTGCGCCGGGTGTCCCGTTGATGGAGGTATCCATGGTAGATCGTATTCAAGTGTTTGCCGGACATGTTAAAGGTCCGTGTCAATTTCAGATTAGTAACATTCGTGCTGAAGGTGAAATGAAGGCGGTTTCCTCTGATAACTTCCTGCCATTTGTCGACCAATATGGGCAATACAAGCACGACGATTGGACTGGAAAAATTCATTCCGATGCAGATCTTCAAATGGCACTTTCAGCTGAGCTAGCAGATTTTGAGAAGCACCCTGGCGTTAAAAATCTGAGCCCGTATGGTGGCTGGAGAGATGGACCGAAGCTAGACTCGACCGGCTACTTTCGCGTGCAAAAGGTCGACGGTAAATGGTGGTTCGTCGATCCTGATGGTTACTTGTTCTGGTCGACTGGTCCCACCTGTATGGATTCCGATTTTGGATACACCGGTGTGCAGGATCGTGAAATATATTTTGAGGGACTGCCGAAAGATAGTGAACCACTTAGTCAATTTTATGGTAAAAGTAGTTGGGCGCCCCATGGATTCTATGCGGATAAGGTGCCATTCACTATGTTCAAAACCTACAAAGCGAATCTCTACCGGAAATATGGGGAGGACTGGCAAGCGCAGTTCGAGGATATGGCGCACAGTCGTCTCAAGAGCTGGGGGATGAACACGGTGGCTAATTGGGCAAGTCCGAGTCTCTACAAGCAACGACGCACGCCGTATGTAGCGAATTTTTTCATTAGAGGTAACCGTTCACTTGAGGGCTCAAAGGGCTATTGGGGGAAATTTCACGATGTATTTGATCCTTCCTTCCGAGCATCGATCCAAAGGCAATTAAAACAGCGGAAGTTTGAGGCGAAAGATCCATGGTGTATTGGTTTCTACGTAGATAACGAACTCTCATGGGGGAACGATGGCATGTCGCTTTCGATCGAAACTTTGGCTAGCCCCGCGGATCAAGTAGCGAAACAAGTTTTCGTTCATGACCTTAAGGCGCATTACGTCGAGATCGATAAGCTCAATATTGCTTGGGGCACTTCGCACGACTCGTGGGAGGCTTTGCTACAATCAAGAGAAACTCCCGATGCGATCCGTGCCTCGTATGACTTGAAGCGATTCTACAAAAAGATCGCCGACACCTATTTTCGAACAGTTCGCGATGAGCTAAAAAAGGCGGCGCCGAATCATCTCTACCTTGGTTGCCGTTTCGCATGGGTGAATGATGCGGTCGCTATCTCGGCCTCCGAGTTCTGCGACGTTGTGAGTTATAATAAATACGAACACAGCATCCGCAATCTGCACCTGCCGCATCACATTGATCGCCCATTGATCATTGGTGAGTATCACTTTGGCTCGACTGATCGTGGACATTTTCACCCCGGCTTACGTGAGGCAGACAACCAGTTTCTACGTGCCGAAAAATTTAAAGACTACTTCGCCAGTGCATTGGCCAACCCGCAAATGGTGGGCGTGCATTGGTTTCAGTATGTCGACGAACACATCGCAGGCAGAGCCGACGGTGAAAATTATAACGTAGGTCTCGTGGACATCTGCGACACACCTTACCCCGAAATGGTCGATGCCATACGCAAAGTTGGCGCTTCCTTATATCTAATACGAACCACCCCCACAGAAGGACACCCATGTCAGAACTAAAACAAGAAAATATCGAGATAGATGACGAGGCGACCAAGCCAGAAGATATCGTCCCTCTTGGTCAGAAAATCTCCTACTCGATGGGTGTGGTTTCTGATCACTATGCCAACGTCTGCCTCGTGTGGATTTTTATCACGCCCTTCTTTGTCGATTTCCTTGGCCTCGGCGCTACGGTGGTTGGTCTCGCGTTGGCCGCTGCTCGGTGCTGGGATGCATTTACTGATCCGCTCGCTGGTCGTCTTTCTGATGCCTGCAAGAGTCGATTCGGTCGCCGTAAACCCTTTATATTTGTCGGAGCGATTTTAACAGGCCTGCTGTTTCCGATTATTTGGTTGGTTCCAGAGACTTGGTCAACGACGGCGATTACCGTGTATCTGTTTGTCGCTTTGATGCTCTTCTATTCGGTTTATTCGATTTTTTCGGTGCCTTACGAAGCGCTCGGCGCTGAGCTGACGCCAGACTACCGCGAACGTAGTAAAATCTTCGTGGTGCGTAAGTATGTGCAGGAATTCTTCAATCTCGGCATCGTCTGGATCTTTCCGCTCGCCGCTTGGCTCGGCACATTTGAATGGATCGGTGGGGAGATCGGTGGGGTGCGCGCTGTGAGTTGGGTCATCGCAATCGTCATCATTGGCGCAGGTATTATGCCGGCGATCTTTAACGTCGAGCGTTACAAGAATATCGCAGTGAAGGAAGGTGCTGGCAGCTTCAAGGATGCGCTTAAGGCTATGTTTCGTAACAAGCCACTGCTCATCGTTGTGGGGGTGATCTGCACCTACCTATTCGCGATCATGGCAACGGCCAATTTGTCTTACTTTGTTAATGTTTACTACATTTATGGTGGCGACGTGATTAAGGGAGCTAGCCTCGGTGGTATCGACGGCACTCTGCGTTTATTCTTCGCGCTAGCCGCGGCCGCAGTGATTGGGAAAATGACGGATAAGGTCGACAAGCATAAGATCATGATGGTTTCAGTCGTTATCTTAATTGTCGCCTTCATTGGCATGTATTTCACCACCATTCCTGGTCGCCCATGGCTGGCCTTGTCGATGAAGCCTCTAGTCGCGATCGGCGAGTGTGGTTTTTGGGTTTTGATCCTTTCCATGCGTGCCGATGTTTGTGACTGGGACGAATATAACACCGGCTCCCGTAGCGAGGGACTGATCGCTGCGATCACTAATTGGTGTAACAAAATTGCCATGACTGTGGCCATCGCGATCTCCGGATTTGTGCTACAGTATGTAGTTCAATTCGACAGTAACCTGCCAGACGAGGACAAGGCTGCCATCGCGATTCAAGCGGAAGCGGAATACAATCTTCTTTCAGATGCCGACAAGTTCGTAGTTGAAGGCGAAGAGCCGATTTCGCTCGGCATGTATACCGACAATATGGAGCGCAAGGCGGTCATGGATCGGCAGTCTCCAGGGACGATGGAGCGCATGCGCTTATTATACTCCCTTCCGCAAGCCGGCGCTTTGTTGATCTGTCTCTTACTCCTGTGGAAATATCCGCTCACGAAGGATAAAATGATGGAAATCCGTAAGGAACTCGAAGCGCGTCGTGGCGCTGTAGCTCCTAGTAAATAAAGTATATTATTTGGAATATGAAATCGATTCTCTTGCCCCTTGGTCTTTTGGGTTCCTCGCTGCTACTTGCTCAGTCAGAAGTAGTAGAGGTTCACCTATCGCCTAATTTTATTCGCAATATTGGTGGCGTCACCACCTTCGATCGTGATCAGTTTATCACCGTCCACGAGTCCTATGGCTCAAAGGATATGACGGATGATGAGCTGCACTATTTAGAAGATGTGCTCGATGCGCGGTATGGGCGAGACGGTGGTCTGCTCTCGTGGCAGGCAACTCATACCAAGGCTGATCCGAATAATCCGGATATGCCAGATGTTGAGGATATTAAAAGAGGTGCGGATGAGTATCGTAAGTCGCTTTTCGGACGTCAGCGCGAGTTGTCTGAGAAAATGAAAGAGGTCGTGATCTGCACGCACCCGGAAATTATGCACGCGACGCCGGATAACGAGCATGTGCCGTGGGGTCCTCGCTCCTACGAGGGAGTTGCTGAATATACTGCTCAGTTTCTGAAGCATTACTTCACCGACAGTGAACGTCCACGCTACCTCGAGGTCTTTAACGAGCCGTTTGTGAAAATTAAGAACATCAAAGGCGCGTCAGTTCAGACTATGTCAGAGCAGCATAATGTGGTGGCTAAGCGCGTGAAGGAATTGAATCCAGATGTTCTGGTCGGCGGTTATGCGGCGGCATGGATCGAGCTGGAGCATCGTAACTTTGGGCACTGGAATGATTGGCAAAAAGAGTTCATGGATATCGCTGGCGAGAACATGGATTTCTTTTCCTATCACCTCTATGACGGGGTCAATGTAGAAGGCGCTCCACGCGATCGAACGGGGAGCAACTCCGAGGCTATTATGGATATCATTGATACCTATAGCCACCTCAAGTTTGGAGTAGCCAAGCCGCTCATGATTACTGAATACGGTAAGATCCCCGGAGGGAACATGGGCATGGTAGACTATAGCCCTAAGCGTTCTGCTGGCATGCTCTATTCGTTCAACGGTCAGCATATGACTTTCATGGATCACCCAGATCGTCTTATCAAAACCATTCCGTTTATTTTGGGTAAGGCAATGTGGACATACGAACTCAAGGGCGCAGGGAAGCCTGGGCAGGCGAATCCTTTTCTTCTGTGGCGTAAGACAGCAGAACGAGATTTTGTCACCACCGACCTGACGCTCTTCTATGATTTCTGGAAAGGTGTCGAGGGGGAGTGGCGTGTCAGTCAGAGTTCGAATCCAGATGTGCGAGTCCAATTTCTTGCAGATCGTGACCGCTTGATTGTAATTCTAGGCAATCTCGCCTTTGAGCCTCACACGGTGCAACTTACTGGATTGGAAGGAGTGAATGTTAAAGCAGTTCAGGCGCGCTCGCTTATGACTCATGGTGAGCAGCCGATTGTAGACCAACGTTCGATGGATCGTATCCCTTCAACTGTAAATTTGCAGCCAGGCATGGGGCTCATGCTCTTTGTTGATTTGGAACATTCAAAGCGTCCGAAGGCGCAGGTTAAAGAATACCGTGTGTATGCGACCGACTACTTGAAAGACATCGAAGCTGATCAGCCAATCGAGTTCCAATTCGACAACACGCCATCTGGAACTGGCACTGCTGTTCTTCGCGTTTCGCCAGGGCGTGAACTTGGCAAGGCAGTGTTGCCGACATCCATCAAGTTCAATGGCCATTCACTTAAGATCCCAACGAACTGGGCGGGTTCCGATCAAGCAGGTCGATCGAACTTCTTCGGCATGATCGAATTCAATGTGCCTATGAAACACGTGGCGCAGACTAATGAAGTTGAAATCATTTATCCGGACAGTGGTGGCAAGATCGCCTGCGCTGTTCTTCAAATTAATCGAAACGAAAAATTGTAAATCTCATGTCCGAAGAAAAACTACTTAGCGCAGCATCCAAACGTGCCATCGAACGAGGCTATGATAAAGGCAGTTCCGAATGGTTCTGTGAATTCAAGATTCATGACCTCGGAGGTGACTTTGCCTTTGAGGAGGGAGTGATACGCCGTGACCCGAGCGCAGTTCTCTTTGTTGATGGGTTCTACCACTGTTGGTATACAAAGGGCGAGGGCGAGACTGCCGGTTTCGGCTCTGATAACCCAGACGACAAGGTGTTCCCTTGGGATAAGACTCAAGTTTGGCATGCCACCTCTAAGGATGGATGGGACTGGAAGGAAGAAGGTCCTGCGATCACACAAGGCCCTGCTGGTGCCTACGACGACCGCGCATGCTTTACGCCTGAGGTCTTGGAGCACGAAGGCAAATTTATCCTCGTCTATCAGACGGTGCAGGCACCTTACTTGAATCGCACCATCGAGCAGATCGGAATGGCTATTGCCGACAACCCATATGGTCCTTGGCGGAAGCTCGATGCGCCGATTCTTTCTCCTGCGACCAATGGTGTCTGGAAGGGCGATGAAGACAATCGATTCATCGTGGAAGAGAAGGGTGACTTCGATAGTCACAAAACACACGATCCCTGCTTACTCTTTTTTAACAACAAGTTTTACCTCTATTATAAGGGCGAGACGATGGGCGAAGAAATGACGATGGGCGGTCGTGAGATTAAGTGGGGCGTCGCAATCTCCGATAAGTTGGAAGGCCCGTATGTGAAATCTCCCTACAACCCGATCACCAATAGCGGTCACGAAGTGTGTTGTTGGAATTACAAGAACGGTATCGCCGCGATGTTGATCACCGACGGCGTTGAGAAGAACACGATTCAGTTCGCTGAAGATGGCGTGAACTTTGAGATTATGTCCCACATCAAGTCCGGACCGGAAGCAGCTGGTCTCGTTAAAAATCTCGATGCGGACAAGGCGCCACTAGCTGGTTTGGATTGGGGCGTCTGCCACCAATACGATGAAACTTGGAACTGGAACTACATCCGACGCTTTGAGCGCCATATCCCATGGAGCGAAGTGGGTGAATATCACTGTTAAATCATGAAACATTTACTGACATATACACTCCTATTATTGACCGCTCTTTCTGCTTTTGCGGAAAATCGTAAACAGCCAAATATTCTCTTTATCATTACCGATGACGAGTTTCGTGATCATTTCGGTTTTCTTGGTGGCAATTCGCTGACACCGAACATTGACCGCCTGGCTAATGAAGGCATCTACTTCGAAAATGGCTTTGTTTCATCCAGTGTCTGCTCACCTAGTCGGTATACTTGCTTGAGTGGTCATTTCGCTAGTCGTTGCCCACAGCCGTATTTCCAGACAGGCACGACTGAAGACGGAGTGACCCGCATCCTCTGGAACCTAGGATTTACAGAAGGCCAGCCGAATATCCCGCGCGTGTTGCGCCAAGCCGGGTATGCTACCGGTTTTACCGGAAAGTGGCATTTGAATGGCACTATGCACCTAGTCGAACACATCGAGAAGGGAGCAGATCCCTACGATCCGGAAATTCAGAAGGTTATGCATGCAAATCATGACATCATTGCCAACGAGATCAAACGCTTTGGGTTTGATTTCGCCGATGCGGTCTACGGTGGTAATCCCGACGACGATCAGACTTTGAAGAATACCAATTCCAATGTGCATAATCAGGAATGGAACACTAAGGCAGCCATTGACTTTATTGAGGCGAATCAGGATCAGCCGTGGTATATGTATTTTGCTCCGACGCTGATGCACGTGCCGGATACCTATGCATCGCTTGTCGGTGATCCGCGCAAGAGTGGTAAGGGAGTGCTTGATGCGCCGATCACCGGAGTGCAACCTTCACGTGCAAGCGTGCTTGAGCGCGCGAAGGCCGCAGGTATCCCAAACAAAAATGCTGCCGCTACCTGGCTGGATGACGGGATTGGTGCGATCATGGCGAAGCTTGAGGAACTCGAACTCGCTGAGGACACCTTGATCATTTTCTTCAATGACAACGGAATGGAGTATCACTCCAAGGGCACCAACTATCAGGGAGGGATTCGCACCCAGATTATGGCTTACTGGCCAGGAGTCATCGAGCCAGGGACACGTCCGCAAGAGCTGGTTCAAAATACAGATTTCGCACCTACCTTCTTTGAACTGGCAGGCATCGATCCACCGAAAAATATGATGCTCGACGGATTCAGCCTGACGCCGATTCTTCGCGGTGAGTCACCCGAAGATTGGCGCAAGGCCGTGTATAGTGAAATCGGTTTGGCGCGTGGTGTTGCAACCGCCGATTGGAGCTATGTGGCATTTTACGTGCCTCCAAGTTTAGAGCGCACAAAAGAAGCGCGTGTTGCTGAGGCCAAAGAGTATTACTACGGCGAGATGTTGGAGCAGCATCCGTGGATGGAACAAATGTATCCATTTTTGGAAGACGCTCCATACTATCAACTCGGCATGAAGCCGGGTGGGTATGCGTTTGAGAGATGGCAGCTAAAAGACCCGAAAAACACACCTTGGGCATCTAGCTACTTTGATCGCGATCAATTGTTTCACCTAAACAATGATCCGACTGAGACGACCAACCTCGCGAAGAACCCTGAATACGCAAACCAACTGAAGGAGATGCAAACACTCCTTGTTGAGTATTTGGAGAACCTGCCTGGTGCCTACCCAGGGTTGAAAGAATAAAGTTCGATTCGCTATATGTTTCCAATTCTTAACAGATCTTTTTCGGTCGTATTGGTCATTCTTGTTGCTGGTCTCACTGGCTTGGCGGCTAAGCCTAATATTATAGTGATTATGGCGGATGATTTAGGCTATGGAGATTTGGGCTATACTGGTTCCAAAAATATCCCGACGCCAAATATCGACCGATTGGCTGATGAAGGGGTGGAGTGCACCTTTGGTTATGTCACGCATGCGTATTGTGGTCCGTCACGGGCTGGGTTCTTGACTGGTCGCTATCAACAGCGGTTTGGCTTCGAAACCAATCCGCCATATTCCAGAGACAATCCCATTACCGGAATGCCGGAAGACGAGTCTTTGTTTGCTGAGCGTCTGCAAAAAGCTGGTTATAAGACTGGGGTGGTGGGTAAGTGGCACATTGGATCGCATGGCATTCACCATCCCAATAATCGTGGCTTCGATTTCTTCTTCGGCTTTCTTGGGGGCGGGCATGATTTCTTCCGTGTGGATATGACTGAGCCTCTCGGTGAAGGGTATTTGGATACGTTGATGCGTAACGAAAAACCTGTGGATGTGAAAGGCTACCTAACCACACAACTCACCGATGAGGCGATCGGCTTTGTTGAACGTAATCAGGACGATCCGTTCTTTCTGTTCGTCTCCTATAACGCACCGCATTCTCCGCTACAGGCACCGGAAGAAACTGTGGCGCAATTCAGCCATTTAGAAGGTTGGGAGCGACAGACCTATTCCGCCATGGTCTTCGAAATGGATCGAGAGATCGGACGTCTCTTGAGAAAGTTGGAAGATGCTGACCTTTCGGAGGAGACCTTGATCTTCTTTCTTAGCGATAACGGTGGTCCGCCTCACTGGGATAAATCTCAGGAGGCTTATACCTCCAACGGTTCCTTCCGCGGCTACAAGGGAGATACCTATGATGGCGGCGTTCATGTGCCGTTTCTTGCCTACTGGCCCGGCACATTGCCTGCGGGAGGAAAATTCACTAAACCAGTCGTCTCGCTCGATATCGCGCGGACTGCGGTGTCACTCGCCGGAGGCGAAGCGGACGGGCTGGAGGGCGTTGATTTGATCCCTTATTTGACAGGAGATGACCAGAGTGCGCCGCACAAAGCGATTTACTTTCGGCGTCGTAACAGCACCGCATGGGCTGTCGTGACAGCTGATGGATATAAATGGATCAAGAACGATTGGGATCAGCAGAGTGAGCTCTACAATTTATTTTCCGATGTCAGCGAACAGAACAATATGATTAATCAAGAGCCGGAACGAGCCGCCACTTTGAAGAAGATTTGGCAGGAGTGGAACGAGCAAAATATCCCCCACCACTTTTCGGATATTGCCCCCTTTCATCGAGACGTGAAGCAATTCTACAAGAATATGAAACCCGAATAATTTAAGTGTTTAAGAACCAATGAATATGAAATCTGAATGTATACTACTCGCGGCGGTCGCCTTGTCTCTTACTGGATGTCAGCCTGAACCCACAGCATTAATCGCCAGCGATGGTCCTTTAGACCTTTCAAAGCCGCATATCATAGTTGAACCAAACGTGACTCGTGCTATCGGCGGTGTCTCGGAAGTTGATCGTAAACGCTACTTTTCGGTGAGTGATCACGGCACCAATTTCGACAAGCGTGTGCCCGACGACATTTACGACTATCTCGTGCATTACTTAGGCATCACGTTCGGGCGTCAACTCGGTCCGGTTAAATGGACTGCCTCGACGCTTCCTGAGGATCCGAATCATCCGGGTTATGCGGATGTTTCCAAATTGAAGAAGCAGAAGTTAAGTCAGCCGGGTGAACAATTCGTGAAAGACTTCGGTCCGAATCTGGACGTTGCAGCGCACGGCAACCATAACGCATACCCTGAGTATATGGGTAAGTATACAAAAGAGGGCGCCATGAATCATGGCAAACTTGAGTATGTGCCCGAGAATATCGATGCGGCGGTCGAGCTGGCTGCTGCGGTATTCAAATATAACTATAACGACTTTGACCGTCCCAAGTTCTATGAGCCGCTCAATGAGCCGCATTGGATGTTCTTTGTTGATCAGCACTTTGCGGACTGGCACTTGGCCGTTCAAGAGAAGTTCCATGAAGTCCATCCTGATGTGAAAGTCGGCGGAATGTGTATGTCGGTATCCTACTTTTATCGCGACAATTACCAGAACTTCAACGGTATGAAGGGCTTTTATGATGCGACGGCGGGAAAAATGGATTTCTATTCATTCCACTCTTACGATTACTTTGATTGGACGGACGGAGACTTTCGTGGTCGTGTGCAGTCCGGTCTGCCACTTGAAGGCACGCTCGATCTATTGCAAAACTATGCGGTGCTCGAAGACGGTAAAGAAGTGGACGTTGTTATCAGTGAGCAGGGTGGCTACATCAATGTGCAACCAAAGGGCATGTATGATGGTGAGGCGCTCGCGGCTAAGATCGCCGAGAAGCACTTCCCTGAAGACACGTGGGAGAATGAGCTAAAGAAACGCTCTATTGTATGCTTCGTGCACGTAAGTAGCATTATCGCTAATACGATGACTTTCATTGATCATCCACATACGGTGCAAAAGTCTGTGCCTTTTCTGTTGCCGAATACGTGGAATTGGGACCCCAAATATTACGCGGGTTTGTATGTTCCTGAAAACTACACTGATGAGTCTAAGTGGGTGCAGACGCACATGCTAGACTTCTACAAGTTGTTCCGCGGTGTCGATGGTCGTCGCGTTCAGGCGTTTTCTAGTGATCCTGATTTGCAGACCCGCGCCTTCGTCGATGGTTCGAAATTATATATCGCAATTAACAACCAGAGTTGGCGCTCCGAGTCGGTAAATTTGTCTGGAGTGAGTGCTTCGAAGGTTGAAATACGCCGCTTTGGGCGGAATGAGGATTTCACTGCTTACTTTAATGAGGCAGTTGTGGATACACCGGAATTGTTAGAACTGGCAGGTCGTGAATCGGTGGTGATCGTGGCGGATATGGGGACAGACATTAAAGAGCAGTCACGTATTAACGAAGTGGTTCACTATTCGAATCAAACGCGTTTACCCCTAAGCAATGCAGAGTTCACAATTGAGACGCCGCTGGACTCAAAGATGCAATATGCGATTTTACGAGTAGGACTCACGCGTCCCAGTGGGTCGAGTCACGAAGCGATCATTGAACTGAATGGAAATGCTTTAGAAGTGCCTGTTGAGAATAGCGCAGACCGCTTTGACAAAGGTGAGTATGCGACGACTAAGTTGATCTACCTGAAGCCATCTCAATTACAGGAGGTGAACACGGTTAAGGTCAGCTTTCCCGACGGTGATGCTGGTTCTGTTGGCACGGTAGTGATTCGATCTGGTGTGTTGGAGTAACCGCAAAATGGAGAAAGTTTACTTCTGATCTGAAACGAAAAAGCACTATGAAAAAAGCCGCGGCTGTGTCGATTCTTGTTGTTACCACTTTGGTTGTTGGAGTTGGTTATTTATTATATTTAGATGCGGCTAAGCGCAGTCGTCCCGCAGTGGTTGAATCGCCACCAGAAAAAGCTCCGGTCCCAGTGGTCGAATCACCAGTTATTGTGGAAGTGCCAGACACTGAGCCGCCCAAGCCCGTCCCCGAGGTTGTGACTGAATCTGTGCCCGATCCTGAGCCGATCCCCGTCCCTGATCGCTATGCCATGTTGGTGATTGCCTCGGCGGATGGGCGCGAGTTGGAGGCTCAGATTCTCGATGTAACTGCAAAGACTGCATTCATTCGACGGGAGGATAAAATTATCTTCGAAATTCCACTGGATAGACTAAACGCTTCGTCTTTAGGGGTAGTTGATGCATGGCGCGGAGCCTATGCGCACTTGGTCACACCAGAACAAAAAGCATTTCTAGCTGGTCCGAAAATCAAGCCAGAAGTCGCGGCTCATTCCGTCGATGATACAGTGCCTGAAACGCTCGCGGATGACGATAACCCCACCGGCCCTTTTGTGAAAGATCGCATACCGGGTGTGGCGTGGGAGCCCGTTAAAGAGATGACGGATGAGTTTGATGGTCGTCGCGTAGATGAAGATAAATGGCAAATCGAGCCGAAAGGAAATGGTTGGAACTGGATAGGGCGTGCCCCGGGATTGTTTTTGGCCGACAACGTGTCGGTTGAGGATGGGAAATTGAAAGTTACGGTGAGCAAGCTTGATAAACCCGAGACTATAAACGGTAACGAGTTCCTATATCAGGGGGCGATCGTGCGTTCGCATCACGCGGGTGAGTTAGGATGGTTTTTTGAATGTAAGATGAAGGCCAATGCGACTGAAATGTCTTCGACTTTTTGGCTGATGACCAAAGGCCACACCATCAAGAAACTCGAAATGGACATTCAGGAATGCGTCGGGACGATTTCGGATAATGCGGATCCTTGGGTGAATGGCTGGGATCATATTTTCCACTCCAATTTGATTCATCGTAAAAACCAGCATAACCCCGAGCCAGTTCAAATTCAGAAAGGGCTCAAACTGAAGAAGGAAAATCACAAGCGCTTTTACACCTATGGGGCGTGGTGGAAGTCGGAGCGGGAAGTGCTCTTCTATCTGGACGGGGAGCATGTCTATACACTGGTGCCGGAAGTCGATTGGGATGTGCCCGCCTATATTCAAATGGCGATTGAGACCTACGATTGGAATCCCGTCCCCGAGCGTGGGAGTATGGTAGAGCGGGGAAGCCTCGAACAACGCCAAACGCAATACGAGTGGGTGCGCACTTGGCGGGCGGTTACTTCTCAGTAGCCGATTGCAATTTGAGCTCCAGGCTCTAACTTAAAACGAAATTATAACTATGCTACGTATACTATTGCCTCTCTTTGCCACGATTACACTACCAGCTCTTGCTTCCGATTGGCGTCCGCTCATTGATCAGGAGCTCTCTAACTTTGAAACATGGATGGGGGTCCCGCATTCGACCGTTGAGGGTTTGCCAGAGGGCACTTACCAGTCGAGTAATGTTCATAAAGGCACGCCGATCGGACTGAATGCGGATGTGAAGAACGTCTTTACCGTGGTGGAAGAAAATGGAGAGCCTGTGCTCAAAATTACGGGCGAAATTTATGGAGGTTTGACTACACTCGAAAGCTACTCGAACTACCATTTGAGTGTGCAGGTAAAGTGGGGCGATAAGAAGTGGGAGCCGAGGCTCAACGATCTGCGCGATAGTGGCATCCTCTATCATTGCCATGGTGAGCATGGAGCCTTTTGGCAGGTCTGGATGTCTTCGCTGGAGTATCAAGTGCAGGAGACGGATATGGGCGACTTTATCCAAATTGCCGGTCCGAAAGCGGAGATTCGAACCACCAAGCTAGATGGGGTGAAACGTCTGCGCTTTGATTCGGCAAGTGAGACTTATAGCAGTGGCTATATTAGTGCTTATCCGGAGCCTGATGCACCGCATGGAGAATGGAACCTGCTTGAAATCTATGTTATCGGCAACGACGCGATCCATGTAGTCAATGGCGAGGTGGTCATGGTCGTAGAAAACGCAGTCAAGAAGGATGGCACTCCTCTGACCTCTGGTCAAATTCAGATCCAGTCCGAGGCGGCCGAAGTCTATTATAAGGATTTTAAGATCCGCTCGATCGAAGATTTCCCTGAAGCGATACGCTCAAAGGTTCGTTTCAAGGTTGAAGCTGCGCAGGATTAAAGCATTCTAGGGAGTGCAGTGATGCATTTATGAGGTAGCGCAGGCCTGTCCCAGACCGCAGGAGACTTGCGAGACGTTACGGATGTTTGCGGGGAGATTGAGCCAGACGGGATACTGCTTTTGCTCGTCCAGTTTCGTGTCGGCGAGATGTCTCGGACGTTCGTGCGGTCTGGGACGGACCTGCGCTACCTCTATATTCAATCCTACATCTTTGAGGCTTATTTCGCTGACACTACTTTAGCTTTTTGATTTTTGGACTCGGTCGAAGAACCGATAGGTCGTTGCCACATGCTTCGTCCAGTAGGGCCATTCGTGGCCGCCTGGGTGCTCGGCGTATTCGTGTGGGATGTCGGCCTCTTTTAGTTGTCGATGGAGGGTGCGATTCCCTTCGACCAGCGGATCATCGATGCCGCAATCGAATTGAAAAGGAGCTAAGTGCTCTTGGTTGCGTTGTATCGCTGTAATTACTGATACGGCATCTGGATCTTCGATGTCATAGCGCTCGAGTGGTTCTTCGACGAATTGACCCATCTCCTCGAATACGGTGATGGATGAGTGTCCAGAGAAGGCTTTGAACTTGCCGGGATGACTCGCGCCTATGCGGAGTGCGCCGTAGCCGCCCATCGAGAGGCCTCCGATGAATAGAGGTGCGTCTTTGGCGTTGCCAGTGACTTCATGCACAAGTTGCGGCACATCCTCGACGATCCAGCGCTCGAAGTCCTGACTGTTGTGCTTCAAGTAACCGCTGCCGTCGCCCCAGAGCCCATCGGAGGGTGTGACTAAAATCATCGGCGCAACTTCACCCTGATCAATGAGCGCCTGCAGAGTGGTGTGGGCTTGCCCCATGCCGTTCCAAATCCAGTGGCTACCATAGACTCCATGGAGCAGTATGACGACGGGCATGCTTTGCCCTCGTTGCACTTGATTCGGCACATAGACGGAGCAATCGGCGCGCGCCGTCAGAGCGGGGCTTTTTACCGTCACATGTTTTAGCATACCTCCCTCGCAAGGGAAGTCGCCGATCTCTGTGGTGCGAAAATGGGACTTTGTATCAGCCATATGGATACTTAATCGAAAACGACGACACCCTTTGCATTGCGGCCAGCCATCATGTCGTCGATGGCTTGTTGTAAGTCTTCAAGCGCGTAGGTTCGGGTGATAAGTTCGTCGAGTTTAAGTGCGCCTTGCTCGTAGAGGCTGAGCAGCTTTGGGAAGTCATGTTCGGGCATGGCTTTACCGTAGAGTGGGTTGATGTAAACTTTGTCCCATTCGAAGAGATTCATGTCGATCTCGATGGTTTGTTCGATCCCTGAGACTTGCACGGCGGTGCCGGCACTGCGCACCATGGCAAGGGGAGCGGCTCCGAGTTCAGGCACACCGGTGCACTCGAAGGAGTAGTCGGCGCCACGCCCGCTGCAGAGGGCTTTGATCTTTTCGGCCGCTTTGAGCAGTCCGGTATCATTGCGCTCTGCGAGGATCAGGTCGGTCGCGCCAAACTGTTTCGCCATGTCCAGTCGACCTTGGTTGACGTCCACGGCGAAGATGCGTGCGGCACCCGAAATGCGGCAGGCTTGTATGACGTTGAGTCCGACGCCACCAGTGCCGAGCACGACAGCGCTGGATCCCGCAGTGAGCTTGGCTGTGTTTACGACCGATCCGTAGCCAGTCATCACACCGCAGCCGATAATACAGGCGGAGCTAAAAGGAATTTTAACATCCGTTGGGATGACCGCTTCTTGTTTGACCACCGCGTGAGTGCTAAGGGTGCCAATATTGAAGGAGCGTTTGAGTGCTTCGCCGTTTTTCCAAGTGGTGGAGCCAGCATGTGCGGCTCCGTCGTCTGGATTGTGGCCGACCACCGGCGAGTTCTTTTCGCAGATGTTTTGGTGACCAGTCTGACACTGATAACACTCGTGGCAGGGAATCGCCCAGTTGAGTAAGACAGTGTCGCCTGCCTTGACGTGTGTGACGCCTGGACCGACAGATTCAACGATGCCCGCGCCTTCGTGCCCGAGCACATGGTTGTAGCCCCAAGTGAGTGAGTCGTAATCCGTGTGGCAGATCCCGGAGGCTTTGACTGCCACGCGCACTTCGCCTGCTTTGGGTGGATGGACTTCGATGTCCTCGATGGTGAAAGAACCTTGGGCGTCAGCGACGGCCGCTTTTGCTTGAATGATCATAATTGGAGAATCAACGGGCGTTGAATTTAGCACGAAGCATTTCGTAGCCGACTTTACGAGAGTAGTCTTCCTCGTGCTCAATGAGCTCGGTTTGATCGGTGACTTCAATCGATGCTACGGACTCACTGAGTTTTTGAACGATGCCGCGCATGATAGCGCGAGCGTGGTGCTGACCGAGGCAGTTATGGATGCCGAAGCCGAAAGCGATGTGTGGGTTCGGCTTACGGTCGAGGCGCACTTCGTTGGGTGCTTCAAAAACCTCGGGGTCGCGATTTGCCGAAGACCAGCAGAGTGAGACGCGGTCGCCAGCTTCCACTTCGTGACCATGCACATCTGTTTTAACTGGG
The DNA here is from genome assembly GCA_030729385.1 of Opitutales bacterium. Lineage (GTDB taxonomy): Bacteria > Verrucomicrobiota > Verrucomicrobiia > Opitutales > Coraliomargaritaceae > JBPOFY01. The sequence continues at coordinate 62,585 of JANQXM010000029.1, forward strand.
CAGACTCGTCCAATGTGAGTGAGTGGTATAAAGAGACGGAAGAACTCTTCGCAGGCGGTATTTAGCATCTCAGGGTGCTCGCGGATGCACTCCAGTGCTTTCGGGTTCTCGGCGAAGTATTTAAGGATACGGGTTGCGGTGTGGATGATGGTATCGCGACCACCGGCAAAGGCGATGTTGGCATAGCCCAGTTTTTCTTCCATCGTTAGCTTACGTCCTTGGAACTCAGCTTGGTTCAATGCGGAGAAGAAATCCTCGCCGGGATTTACCTCGGCGGCTTCGAACATCTGCTGAGAATATTTTTCCATGAACGGTCCCTTGGATTTTCCGTCGCCGTCTTTGAAGACGTGGATGCCCCAGCTGATCCAAAGCTCGGCTTCTTTTTCGTCCACGTTGAGCAGATAGGTGAGGGCGTGCGATTGGAGGGGGATGGCAAAGTCTTTAACAATATCGATCTCGTCGGCCGCGCATGCTTCAGTGAGCAGGCGCTCGATTAAGGAATGTATTTTTGCGAGCACCTCTGGCTGTTTAGGACGGAGAAAGAAGGGCTCGACCAGTTTGCGGTATTCCGCATGGACGGGTGGGTCGACTTCGAGAGGATACTGGCGCACGGTGCGCACATCTTCTTCGGAGGGGATCGGCACACGGCGGGGCGCATCCGAGCTGAAGGTAGTGTAATCTTTGGCGGCTTTGCGCACGTCCTTCAATCGAAGGATCATGGGGATGGTTTCTCCCTGGTGCTGAGCAGCGAGGACTGGGCACTTAGCGCGCGCCTCACGAAAGGGGTCGTTGTAATCTTGCATAGGGTATTTGTGGGCTTTTGCTTATTCTTCGGGAGCGACTTCGACGATGAGACCATCGAGTTCGTCGGTTAATTCGATTTGACAGCATAGGCGGCTATTGGGCTTTTTGTGCTCATTAAAATCAAGGGTATCCATTTCGATCTCATCGGCGCTACCAATTCGATCCTGCCAGTCATGAGTGACATAGACATGGCAAGTTGAGCAGGAACAAACGCCGCCGCAATCACCAGTGATACCTTCGACATCATTGTCGGTTGCGATTTCCATCAGGGTGCCGACGGCATCTTCGACCACGACCTTTTCGCCGTTTTGCTGAATAAAAGTAATTTTGGGCATAATTGTATTCGGTTTGGTTATTTAGGTGATTAAAGCTGCTTATTCTATCCGATTTACGCCGCACAAACTAGCGCTCTATTGCCAAATTGTGATACTTTCTTGCCATATTGTGAGGTTTGATATTGAATTAATCGATTGAAAGCTATCAGAGAGCAGGTGCCACTCGGCACGGAGCAGTCGTTTTCCGCCTATCGGTATGAAGGGGCAGAGTTTGATGCACCGTATCATTTTCATCCCGAAATCGAGGTGGTCTATATTGAGGAGGGGCGTGGCATTCGTGTGGTCGGGGATCATTCGGATTCGTTCTATCCAGGCGATCTATGTTTGTTCGCTCAAAATCTGCCTCACTTCTATCATGCGGATCAGGCAGGTCGAAGGGCGTCTTCTTTAGTTGTTCAGTTTTTACCGGAGGTGATTCGCTCGCTCCTTTCGACTCCGGAGATGCGCCCTGTCCGTGAGCTGTTGAAAGACGGGCAGCGCGGGATTCGGTTCTCGGGTAATACGGCAGAGGGTTTACATTCCTTGATTTTGGAACTTGTTTTAGCCGATGGACCTGAGCGCATGCTACGACTGCTAGAGCTATTGACCGCACTAGCAGGACAGGGGGAGCGTCAACTGTTGTCCAGTATTGGCTACACCTATGATGCGGATGACAAACAGGGGCAGCGTATCGAGCGAGCTTGGCAGTTGCTAGTGACGCAATCCTCGGATGCTTTGACACAGGCTGATGTGGCCGCCGCCATGCACATGAGCGTCTCGACGTTTAGCCGATTTTTTCGGCGTGCTACAAACCGGACTTTTACTGAAGCATTGCTCGAAATACGCTTAGGGCATGCCTGTCGCCTTCTGGCGGAAAGCGATACGACTATCAGCGAAATTTGCTATGCCTGCGGGTTCAATAATCTCTCTAATTTTAATCGCCAATTCAAGAAGCGCTATGGTCGCTCGCCGCGTGAATGGCGGAAGTTGTTTTAGGGACTGTCTGAAGTCAGCTTCAAAAATGTTGGACTAAATTTGGAGGTCGCGCTGGTGCGTATCTGCGCCGCACTAACGTTCGTAATGTCTCGCCAACAACGACGGATGCGGTGCGGGACGGACCGAATGGCACTACCTTAAGACGAAATTAGGAGCTTATGTATTCAAGTATGTATATTCAACATTAAGCTTAAGGAGCCCGTGAGTCGTATGTTTTAGGTGGGGTGCTCTCGCCGAGAGCACCGTTCGCTGTTAGGATTAAATGCCGGAATCTTATGGATGGGTATCTGGCAGCGTCCGGCGAACGGTCGCCTCGGCGAGGCGACCCCACCTTTTCAAATACCCAAAGCCATCTTAAGGTAGTGCCATTCGAGACGGACGGGATTCTGCGTTTGTTCGATTTTGTGTTGTCGTGAGTTTTCGACGTTCGTGCGGTCCGGGATCCGACTTCGCCCTACGGGCTACGCCGGGACGCAGCGGGCCTGCGCTACCTTTTCCTTCTTATGGAAGTCCGCCACGAATCTTTCATGGGCTTTGTGTGTATCTAAAGATATGCGCTGAGTCATCGACGTGTCTGAAAAAAACAGGATGCTTTCCTTTGTTCTATACTCCTCTTACGATGACCCCATCCCATGTTTCTATCTTTCTAGGTCTGACGCTGACTCTACTGAGCGCAGTGGCCAAACCGCTTTCGCAGCCGAATATCCTTTGGATCATTACCGATGATCAGCGCAGTGATTCGGTCGCCGCATTTAACCGTGCCACGACGGGGCAGGCTGAAAGTAAGCTTGGCTATGTTGAGTCACCTAACCTTGATGCGCTGGCTGCCGAGGGGACACTCTTTACGAATGCTTATTGCAACTCGATGGCTTGTGCGCCGTCTCGGAGTTCCATGCATACTGGTAGATATCCTCATCGCAGTGGTATGTATGGATTTCGTAAGGCACATCAGGCGGTGGATGTCCGAAGTCGGATGATCCCTGAAGTCATGTTGGAGCATGGCTACCAGCCTTCGATGTTTGGTAAGAGCGGTTACTATATTTTCGATTGGGAAAACTACAACAACTGGAAAGACCCAGGTTATTACGATCCTTTTATCACTAACAATACGCTGCAAAAGACAGACGGAAGTGACTTCTGGTTTAACAAGCCCTGGTCGTCTGAGCTGCATAAGGTGATCGGCACAGAAGAGGTCTTTCGATATGCGGACGGCAGCGTGAAGCGCTATTGGACGAATCGAGTTGAACGTGATCTGACAGTGGAAGAATTAGAGACCCGAAAGGAAGTCGAGGCGGAGCTTGATATACTACGCAGCTATACTCGCTCTAACCCGGAGCTCATCATTGGGGGGGTGTCGCCAGCGAAAACAGGTGAGACCTTGGATGGGGCTATTGTTCAATCGATGCAGCGCTATTTTACTAACGAAGGGAAGGACTATACTACAGTCACCGGAGATCGCACAAAAGGTCCCGACCCAAGTCAGCCACTTTTTGTAAATTTAGGCTTCGTCTTCCCGCATACGCCTGTCCTGCCGACGAAAGAGTTTCGGGATCGGTTTAAAGATAAGCAGTATCGGATTCCTGAATACGAGGCATTTGAAGCTGAGTCGATGCCAGGGTCGCTGCGGGATCTGCGCGAGGATATGGACTTTTCACGAATGACCGATGAGGAGAAGCAGCAAGCGATTCGTGACTACTATGCATTCTGTGCGATGGGGGACCATTTGATTGGGCAGGCGATTCAGTCCTTCAAAGACTACTGCGCAAAGCATGATCAGGAGTATCTCATCCTCTATGTCTGTGGCGACCATGGCTGGCATTTGGGTGAGCAGGGGATTGAGGCTAAGTTCGGTCCTTGGTATCAAACTGTGCACGACAGTGTGATTGCGGTGTCTTCCGATAAATCTCGTTTCCCCTCTGGTAAGATTGTTCACGACTGGGTCGAGTTTGTAGACTTCGCTCCAACGTTTTATGAAATGGCAGAGATTAATTCTGAGGTGCATCCCGGACTCGATGGAGTGAGCCTCTTGAAAACACTCTATAGCGGACCGCAGCGGGATTACGTAATCGGGGAGATGAATCAGGTGCGCGGAGATCGTGCCTATTTGCGCAGTGAAGACTTTGCTTTTGCCATGCGGGTGCGGCCTTTCTGGACTAAGCCTGGCGAAGGCTATGCTCCAGGTGAGCGTATTCGTTGGGGACTCGATGCGCCGACTGAAGAAGTTGATATGTCTCTTTATGATTTACGTCTCGATCCTGATGAACGCCGTAATGTGGCGCAGGAACCCGAGTATCAGGCATTGGCTGCGTGGTTCCGTCAGAAGTTGGGTTCCATCGTGCTGGGTGACGGCAGGCTGGAAGTGGACTGGACTCAGGAGAACGTTTATAGCGTTCACAATTTTGCGAAAGGTGCGCACGATGGTAAGCTCGATATTCCGGAATCTGTGATGCCGCATGTGGAACTGCCCGAGGATCCACGTGCCTTGGCTATTGAAGCTTTGAATGCAATTCCCGAACCGGAAGGTCCTTATTCGATTGATTTGCCAGAAGAAGTGAACTGGGAGTCGGTCGCTGAATTGTCGGATGAGTTTGAAGGTGATGCGCTGGATTTAACGAAATGGCATGCCGATCCGATGGCTCATGGCTGGGGCTGGGTGGGTCGTCCTCCTGCTATTTTTTTAGAGCGAAATGTCAGTGTCGATGACGGTAAGATGAAAGTAACCGTGGGTAAGCTGGATGAACCAGTCTATGTGGGCGGAGATCGTTTTGTCTATGAGGGAGCGATCGTGCGCTCGATATTGCCTGCTGCTACAGGTATGTATGTCGAATGTAGAATGAAAGCCAATGCGACCGAGATGTCTTCCACTTTTTGGCTCATGACAAAGGGCGATACCAGCTTGTCCCAGGAACTCGATATTCAAGAGTGTATCGGCAAGCCGGTTCAGGAAGCTGTGGATTGGGCCCAAGACTGGGATCGAATATTTCATTCCAACATGATTCGAAGAAATCCAGATATGGAGCCCGACCGTGTTCAACTGCAAGACCAGCGCTCGATGACAGAGAGGAACTCCCAGGACTTTCATGTATATGGCGCCTGGTGGAAATCTGAGCGAGAGGTTCTCTTCTATCTTGATGGCGAGTATCAGTATACGATACGTCCAGAGGTCGATTGGAATATGCCGGCCTATATTCATATGGCGATTGAGACGTATGACTGGAATCCAGTCGGCGATACCGGCACCTTAATCGAGCACGGCACCCTTGACGAGCGCACCACGCAATACGATTGGATTCGCACCTGGCGAGTGAGCGAATGAAGAAATACTAATCACCTGAGATCATACGATTATGAATAACCTTATAAAAACGTCACTCTTCGCACTTACTGTTGGGGCACATCTGGGAATCGCGGTCGACAAGCCGAATGTGATCCTAATCATGGCGGACGATATCAGTGCGCGGGAATTTCCTTTTTACGAATCATCGAAATGGACGGGGGATCGTTTGGCGAAAACTCCGCAGATGGATCGTTTGGCTGAAACCGGTTGCTTTGTCGAAACGATGTGGACCGCGACGATTTGTAAGCCGAGCCGAGTATCCTTAATGAATGGCACGTATTCGTATCAGAATAAGTTTTGGGACAACAAGCATATCGGCATGGACTCCCACACGCTTTATTCTGCCTATGAGAGCGCGCCTATAACGCTGGGTAACATGAGCCGCGATGCTGGCTATGCCAATATCTGGGTCTCCAAGACACACATTACAGCTGGTGGCGACATGCTCAGCATGGGCTTTAATGAAGGTGTTTTTAATCCAGGGGAGTCGCCACGTCACGACGGCTGGAACCCATACGGCACACCGAATAAGAACCCGTTTCCAATCTTTAGGACCGACAACCCGAAGGATTGGGACCACGAATCCTTTTTCTGGTGGCCGGAGATGCAGCTGATCAATCACCCGGACCATCCGAACGAACCATTCAAATTCGTAAAGACCGAGATCAATGATTACGCACCGGATTTGGAGATGGAATATATTTTTGATTTTATCGACCGCTCGAAAGCGGCAGACAAACCGTTCTTCGTCCTCCACACGCCGCACTTGGGGCACTTGGCTAAAGATGTGGTGCTGCCGGACTCGCCGACCGTCTGGCCGGGCACGCCTGTGATCGAATGGAAGAATGACCGCTACATACGCAAAGCGCCCAAGCACATTAAGCAAGCAGACGGCACTTATGAGCGTGAGAACATTACACCGGAAGGACTCAGCTACCATGTGGAGTATCTCGACTACCAGATGTGGCAATATGTGGAGAAGTTGAAGTCGATCGGCGAACTCGATAATACCGTGATCCTATTTTTGGCGGATAACGCCACACAGGATAATGATGGCAATTTCGGTAAGGCGCGCTTCATCAGTCAACAAGGGCAACATGTGCCTTTTTTAATCTATGCGCCGGATCGTATGCTGCAGGTGAAAGGGCGTCAGAGCATCGTCGCCGACATTACCGATATTCTACCGACCCTCGCGGATATCATGGGGTTCACCTTCCCTAAAGGCTACGATAAGTTGGATGGAAAGAGCTTGTGGCCTTACCTGACTGGTGAGTCGAAGGAACATCGCGAATGGATTTATTCGATGCGTATGGATGCGCAGATGATTCGCAATGATAAGGTCATGCGCGATGGTTACGGCACGTGGTATGATGTGAACAAACGCAGCAGCGACTATGACAGCTTCACTAAACTCAGCCAATTACCGGAAGGTGAATATAAGGATGTGCTGCTGCAGGAAAAGGCGCGCCTAGAGCCACATCTAGCACAGTTTGATTTATACAACGTCGATTCTGAGGCACCACTGCCGCCGCCTGATACGGATGGTGATGGTATTGCGGATCGCTACGAGGCGCAGCATGGACCGCTGGAACCGAAGGCAGACCTCGACGGCGATGGCGTGAACAACTTCGATGAATACATTCACGGCGGTAATCCGACGGATCCGAGCAGCCCGACTGCCGAACAATTACCGCACATGATCGAGATCACGGATGCACAAGGCGAGTATCTAGCGCTGGCCTTTGATCGTCTTGAAGAACTCGGGCCGGACTTTTGGTTTGAGATTCAGGCTTCCGTCGACGGCAATGAGTGGACTACAGATGGTGTGATACAACAGCACTCTGTCCGTTCGAATGGTGACGGCACAGAACGGGTCATCGCGCGGATTGCAGCCGATAAGCACAAGTCTGAACTTAAAGATATGCGTTTGCTGGTGCGTAAGCCAAAGCCGCGTGGACCGCGTAAGTTTGAGAATCTTTTAAAATGATTTAGAACGACGGGATTAATTCCGACCACTTTTCGGCATTCCAAACGACCGGCGCTTTAAAGTTACGCGCTTCCTTCTCGTAGAGTGTCTTTAAGGTTTCCACAGTTTCGGGGAGTTGATCCTTGAGATCGTTGGATTCTGTTGGATCGATACTTAGATCATAGAGCGCAAGCTTCGGCTTTGAGCCTGCTGTAGTTTCCGTGTAGAGATTCGCTTCGATGCTGCCCGTGAAGCGCAGAACATGATCGCCTTTGACGACTGCCCAGCCGCCGGGAGCTTTCTGACGCTCCATATACTTTGGCACCAAAGAGGTGTAATGCAGGAAGCCCCAGGCTCGTGCGTGGATGCCGGACCAAAGCATGTATTCATGGACCGGTGACGTATCTTCTCCTGTTAGCAGAGGCAGTAAGCTTTTTCCGTCGATCAAAGTGGGCACATTGAGATCAGCGGCGTCGATGAAAGTCGGCATGATGTCCATACTGGAGACCAGTGCGTCGGACGTTCCGTGCTGAGTGATCCCTCTGGACCAAAGGAAATGACTCCGAGTAATGAAACAATGAATGGACGACTCATTGGATTAATCACTACGTAGCGCGGTTAACGATAAGCGCGACGGCGAGAGCCTATCGATGCGATTAAAGCCAGAGCACCTGCGATCAGTGAAGCCGCGCCTGGCTCTGGGATGGCCACATAATTAGATTTCGTTGTCAGGGCGAATCCGGCAAAGCCACTAATGACATCCCCGTGATTTCCCCAGAGAATTGTGACACTGTTCGCACCTTTGACTTTCTTAAAACTGAATGTGGTGCTAGCTGCTTTGGGGCTGCCTGCATCATAATTCGTTATTTTCGTTTCGGACTGCTTGCCGTTGTAGCTTATAGCGAATTGGTGTCACTGTTTTCGCTGTCACCAGTTCCCCAGAGTGTAAGCGTTACTTCCTGTCCGTTCGGGATATCACCTAAACCAGAGATCGTAACTTCATTTCCAAGTGGCTTTGATTTTAGTGAGGCAAAGAGGTAACTGTCCAAAATCGCTGTGTCGATGAAGTGACCACGGGAGGTATTCCAATTATTATTAGAGTGGACGGTAATTTTGGCATTATGGAGTCCGCGGGCAGACAATTGGGCATTGTTTGCCTGGCTGCTCACGTGGTTGATTGGAGCCGTCACGTCGACATCCGGAGCGAAATCCCGGTAGTCGGAAGTAGAGATTGGCGCTAAGTTCTCTTTGTGAGGCGCCGTAAAATTAACGAGAATCGTGGCATCTATATCCTTCGCCGAGAGGTTGCTGATGAAAACAGGTAGAAGCGCGGTGATAAGAACAAGGTAAGTGACTTTCATCGTTGGGAATTGGCTAAGTGGGTAGTTTTATAATTACATGTGTAAAGTTATTTTCTTTATTACATTCCTCAAGTAAATACTGGCGATGGGATTACACCGCCTACATTTAAGGATCCATGGAGCGGACGTAATCGGTTATACGGCTTCCATTTGAGCGTTCGATGGGAGTGTAGCGCTCTCTCCAGTTGTTGGCAGTTTCGGGGTTCGTCCACGCACGCACGTAGTCGACTTCGAATGTGGAGGGTAGGTCGCTCTCTTCGGGCACGCCAAGCCAGTCGAACATCGTTTCGGAGTCGAAGACCATATACTGCGGACCATGCCAGCGTGTGTTATTGACACGGCGAACGAGCACACCATCGACGAAGTATTTGATCGTCTCCGGAGTCCACTCGAGACCATAGACGCGGAAGTCACCCGCAAGTGGACGTTCCGCCACCCATGAGCCACCGAGGCTGTAATGTTTCGGATTCGCAGCAGTCTTAAAATCATGGAGGTTCATGTTGTATTTAAGCTCCTTGCCTTTGGCTTTACCACCGATCTCGAAGACATCGATTTCGAGTCGTATGTGCGTGTCAGTCGCTTGGTCGATGGAGCTTCCTGTGAACCACCAGGCACTCGATCCCGCAGAGGCCATTGGCTTGGCCCGGATTTCAAAGTATCCGTAGTTGATGCGCTCCTTACTGACGATGCTACCACTTGCGTAATCTTTATAAACATTGTGGCTCCTGTAAAATTGCTCGTGTGGAAGGCTTGAGTCTTTCACCATTGTGATGGCCATCTTACCATTCTCGACACGAACATGACGCGCCAGAAAGCGACCTGGTATACGCCCATACCAGTAGGGGTTGTGGTCATGCCACTTATCAGTATCTAGGCTATTTTCGTTGAACTCATCCCACATGGGTGTGAAGGGTTGCCATTGCCCTTGATTGGCTTGGTCGGATAGAGGTAAGGCGTCGGTCTGCCGAACCGGGAGTGGTTCGGGGAGTGCGCCATTACGTGTCCAGTCACCTTCTGTCGGAACCTTTAAATTCCATTTTTCTTGAAGGTAATGCCCAATGGCTTCGATCGGCTCGAATACGATGAAACTGCGGTCGTAGACCAAAACTTCGGCAATATCGCCATAGAGATGCTGCTGGTGATAGAGGTGCTTTGAGCCGATGGTCATCGTGGCACGTAAATCACTGCGAAAGAGATCGTAGATGATGCGTGCTTCCATCGCGCCGGCATCTTCTGCCGTATTCAGTTGTATGCCAGGCTCTTTATTGTCTTCCGGGAACTCTTCGGTTGTTGAAGAGATGAGCCGTTGCCAACTATGGTCAGTCGCTTGCTCGGCTGTGCGTTGAAAAACGATGAATATGGAGTAGCCATTGATCTTCTGGCTAAGCACGGGGAGGTTCAATCGCTGTTTCCCGGAGAAGCGAATCGCGGGTTCACCGTGTAGTGCCTGCATGGCATAAATCGGCGCGTAGTCGGCTTCGGCGGTGGCGTGATTGTCTTTACCGCTGAGGTCATTCCAGCAAAGCACATGCCCTGTGCTATCGAGCTCGATTGATTCTTTCACCGAGCTGTCGAGATGGAGGACGAGTCCCTTGGTGGGAAGTTCTGCATGAGCGATTGACATGCAGAGCGAGAGGCTAAGGAGTAGGTTGCGATAACGCATAAAGGGGAGTTCTATTTGATCGGGGAGGTTTATTGAACGGGAATAATTTGAACAGTATGCACATCGGGTTTTGCCAATGCATAAAGTGACTCGGAAGTCTCCTCTAATTCTTTGAGCATGGCGTCATATGCATCGAAATGTTGTAAATACTGACGAAGGTTTGATTTAACATAATCGGAAGGTGCGCTCCAAAGACCTTCGGGGTGTTCGCCAGCGAGTAGGCGTTTAATCATCGCTTGATTTTCATGCACGTCATTTGCGTTGTGCCCTTTGATTTTAGATAGGTAGCCGATTGTCCAAACGACTGTGCGAATTTTGGCTGCTAGTTTTGCTCGTTGTTGGCTAAGCGCGTAAACTTGATTAGACTGTTGGACTTGCGGTGCGTTATCCAAAAGCGCGAGATTGATACCAACCTCTAGTTCCTCTGCGGTGAAGCGGCCGCATTCGAGTCCGTCGATTTGGAGGCTATGTGTGCCAGGGGAGAGACCTTTTACGACTAGGCTCTCTTGATTGAATGTGCGCTCGAAGGGAATGAGTGTGGCGACATTTCGGTAGGGTGCCGTCGGGAATGGTAGTGAGCTGGCGGTGTATTCGAATGAAAGGCCATTTCCGATTGAATGCAGCTTTTGAATGGAACAGTTGTAAGTGGATTCGACCGACGAGGATGGTGCATCAAGTTCAAGACTTGCGACTGATCCTTCCAGTTCTTGTGCTTTGAGAAAGAGGTAGGCCATCACCATGTGCCCGTCGGGTCCTGGGTGCACGCGGTCGGTTCCGATGATACTGGCATCCGGTGCTTTCGTTTGGATCTGAGTATTGATTGCTAACATCGGTGTATTAAAATCAATGACTTGCAGATCGCGTTTGTTCGCTTTAAGTGCAATCGCCTCTTTGTAGAAAATGCGAATGAGGTCGTTTTTCCCTTGTCCAAACTTGTATAGATTTGCTCGAGCTTTTTCATTGACCATTGTCTGGTCATACGGGGAGGGCGTGATGAGTATTGGGTCCGATATGCCCAGCTTGACTAAGTTTTCGAGTAGTTGTGCATAATTAGCTTGATACCAAACGAGTTGTTTTTTGTTTGCCGCATTCAACGCTTCGATGGTTTGTGCACTGTTAAATTGATCGCCGCCTACGTCATTCATGCCAAGCATTATGGTGGCAGTTGTCGGGCGATACATGCGCACATCGCTTTCCCATATGCCTTCGCCTTCTAATGATGCTCGCTGATATCCCCCTTGTGCATTGTCGCCGCTGATCCCGACATTAAAGCAGAGGATGCTAAGCTCTGGATAGCGTGTCGCGTAGAATGTCTGAATTAATGTGTGGTAGCTGCCGCCGTGGGTAATGCTATCGCCGATAAATGCCACGCGTTCATTGGCTTTGAACGGCTTTGCACTTACTGAAAGTGCGAGTAGGAGTAAGAAAAAGGTGCCTGTTAGGACAGAAATCGAAATTCTATTTTTCATCAAGTGAGGAGTGTCTATTCGACAGTGATGGGTTGTATTTTCTTCGCTTTCTCTTGGAGCTCTTTGTGTAGCGCTTCATACATTTGGAGTCGCTTCTTTTGATAGTTGCCCGACTGGAGGAGGAAAGTGGTTTCGTTTATGGCGTTCCATTCGTTCCAGAGTTGTGCGAGTTGCTGGCGTTGTTCTGGGCGTTCTGCGATGATGTTATTCGACTCGTATGGATCGTTCACCATGTCATACAACTCGGGCTCAGTGGCACCGTGGCTTTCGAGTAGGAACTTGGCCTCAGGTGTGCGCACGCACCAACTAGTGCCATTAGTCGTGCGCCAGAAGAGTGCTTCATGGGGCACGCCCTTAATCTCGCCGTTTACGTAGGGGATTAGATTTACGCCGTCGAGTGGTTTACCCGAAGTGTCACCGCCGGCAAGGGCGACCGCAGTCGCAGACAGATCGAGTGAGGAAACTGGGTGGGGGTAAATGATTCCGCTTGGCAGACCTTTTGGCCAGTGTGCGATGAACGGCACGTGGCTGCCGCCTTCACGCATACTGCCCTTGCCGTTACGCAGAGGCCCGTTGTCTGCCCAGACTTCATGCTCATATCCTGGTTTGGATTGAACGCCGCCATTATCGGAGAGGAAGAAAATGAGCGTGTTGTCGAATTTCCCGGATTCTTTAAGGGCTTCTATGACGATGCCTATTCCTTGATCCATTGCATCAATCATAGCTAAGTAAGTTCGACGCTTCTTATTTTCAACTTGGCTATATTTATCGATGACTTCTTTGGGTGCTTCTAGAGATGCGTGCGGCGCATTGTAGGCGAGATAAAGGCAGAAAGGTTTGTCGCTATCTTTGACAAATCGAGCGGCATCTTTACTGAGCGCAGTGGTGAGGTATTCATCAAACTCGGCTGCGTTGGTATTGCGTAGGAGCGGTTGATAGACGCCTTCATTTGCACTGTAGTGTGGTCTGCCATCGGGGAGTAGTAACGGGTGGTGGGTGTTAACTGAGTCTGGGAAGTAATCATGCCCGCCAGAGAGGAAGCCGTAGAAGTAATCGAAACCACGATTGTTAGGATGGAAGGGGTAGGATGCACCTAAGTGCCATTTGCCGATGATACCAGTTTGATAGCCTGCGGGTTGTAAGCGTTGACCGAAGGTCTTTTCGTCGAGTGGTAAGCCTGAGTGAATATCGTAGGGCGAGTAGGTGAGATTAATCTCCATGCCGAAGCGTGCTTGGTAGCGCCCGGTAATGAGTCCCGCACGCGACGGACCGCAATAGGGGTGCGTGACATAGCCGTTTTGGAAAATAACGCCCTCATTGGCTAGGCGGTCAAGATTGGGAGTCTCGACGATTTGATTGCCAGTGAAGCCGACGTCACCATAGCCGAGGTCGTCGGCGAGCATAATGATAATGTTGGGGCGAGTGTCGGCGAAAAGCTGAGTCGCCAATAGTGTCAGTAAGCTTAGGGCAAAGTGAAATTTCATATGCTGTGGGGTTTTCGGTATATTAAATTATTCGATTGTGGACGGTGTTTTCTTTGCGGCCTCTGCTTTGAGTTTTGCGTTGAGCTCGTCATACATTTTCAGGCGCCATTCCTGATATTCGTAAGCGTGAATTTGATTGTTTGCGATGTTGTCTGCGTTCCATTCGTTCCAGAGCTTGGCTAACTGTGCGCGCACTTCAGGTGCTTGTTCGACGATGTTGTTCCCCTCGTAAGGGTCTTGTGTCATGTCGTAGAGTTCGGGGCCTTTGGACTTTCCTTTTTGGTGAAGGTATTTGGCTTTAGGCGTACGGACCGCCCAGGTTCTGTCTCCGCGCTCACGCCAAAAGAGTGCCTCGTGTGGCGTGCCTGTTTCTTCGTTGGTGAGGAAGGGGACGAGGTTGGTTCCGTCGAGAGCCGGGGCAGAGTCATCACCGCCAGCAAGCGCGACGGCAGTGGCTGTGATATCCAAAGATGAAACGGGATGCGGGTAAGCCTTGCCTTTTGGGAGGCCTGCGGGCCAGTGCATGACGAATGGCACATGGACGCCACCTTCATAGACTGCGGTTTTGCCATCCCTATATGGTCCATTGTCCGCCCAGTCTTCGTAATCGTTCCATGGCTGAGGAACGGCTCCACCGTTATCAGTGAGGAAGAAGATTAGGGTGTTTTCAAATTTGCCGGATTCTTTGAGCGCATGAATGACCATGCCAATGCCTTCATCCATCGCATCGATCATAGCTGCATAAGTGCGACGCTTGGGGTCTTTGATATGGGTGTATTTGGCGATGTATTCTTTCGGTGCTTGCAGTGGGGAGTGCGGCGCATTGTAAGCGAGATAAAGGCAGAATGGCTGATCGCCATCGGAGACGAACTTAGCCGCGTCTCGGCTGAGTGCGGTAGTCAGGTATTCGTTGAATTCGGCTGTATTTTTATTGCGTAGCAGTGGCAGCGAAGTGCCTTCGTTGGCGCCGTAATTTGGTTTTCCACTTTCTAAGATTAGTGACATATGAGTATTCACGTTTCGCGGGAAATAATCATGTCCGCCCGAGAGGAAGCCGTAGAAGTAGTCGAAGCCGCGATTGTTTGGGTGGAAGGGCTCTGCGGCGCCTAAGTGCCATTTTCCGATGATACCAGTTCGGTATCCAGCGGCTTGCAAGCGTTTGCCGAAAGTCTTCTCAGTGACGGGCAAGCCCATGTGAGGATCGAACGGAGAATAGGTGGCGTTGATTTCCATTCCGAAGCGTGCTTGATAGCGACCTGTGATTAGACCCGCGCGGGAAGGACCGCAATATGCGTGCGTAACATAGCCGTTTTCGAGAATGACACCGTTTGTAGCTAGGCGGTCGATTTCGGGCGTTTGAATATCTTCGGAGCCAGTGAAGCCTAAGTCCGCGTAGCCGAGATCGTCGGCGAGGATGATGAGAATGTTCGGCTGCTTACCCGCTGCATAAAGTGTCGTCGCAGAGAGTAGAAGGTAGATGAGTGCGTGAATCTTCATTGCATACGATGTTTAATAGCCCGAAAGATGGGTGCGAATGTGCCAGTTTCGTCGTGCTTAAGATGCAAGAAATATCGAAGATTAGATATGCCCCTTCAAACTATCTTTGGATATTTAAGCAGTGTTAATGTTTCACGTGGGGTATCAGCCTATTGGCTGAGAGGCACGGTTCGATTTAGGTTGTTACGTACGCTAATGTAGTGTGCGCGCATGGACTTCACTTTGCTGGCGTATTCGGGGTTTAAGATCAAATTTCCCTTTTCCTTTTCGTCCGGATTGTTGGCCAAATTAAATAAGGCGATCGGTTCCATTTTGGTGAGCTTATGGTCGGATTGCATGATTAATTTCCAATCGCCCTGTCGAAGCATTAGTTCATTATTAGCACCGGCTTGTAGCATGACTTCATCGCGGGCTTCAAAGTCGTCACCTTTCAGGAGAGGGAGGAAGCTATAGGAATCTTGAGCTTGTTTGTTTTTAATCTGATAGCCTGTAATCTCAGCGATGGTGGCGAGTATATCGGTTCCATTGATGAGCGCATCGCTGCGTGATCCAGCTGGAATGACGCCTGGCCAAGAGACGATCAGTGGCACTAGGTGCCCACCTTCGTGGGCGTGATTCTTAGTGCCGCGCACCAAGCCACCATTTGAAAAATGCCCCGCTTGAGCGGCGCGTCCATCTGAGAGACCGCCGTTGTCCGAAGTAAACATGATAAGCGTGTTTTCGTAGGCACCGGATGTCTTTAGAGCTGTGACGATCTGTTCGACTTCCCAGTCGATCACACGATTCATGTCTGTGTGATGGGTCGGTGTGGTGCCGCGAATTTTTCTTCCCTCTAGCTCAACAGGAGGTGTGTGTGGAATGTGCACTGCGGGTGACCAATAACAGAGGAAAAACGGCTCTTTGGTTTGAGCGCTACGCTTGATGAAGCCTGTGGCTTTCTCGGCGAGGATTTTATTGATTTCGTATGCGTCCCATTCTGAGTCTCCGGTGCCCGGCCCCTTGTCGGATATAAAAAACGGATCTTTGGCAGTGTTTTTGTCGTAGTGGATCAGCTTAGAATTTTCATTGAAAGGTGCCCATTTGCCATTCTCGAAAGCAACATATATGGGGCCTTGAACGCCGGTAGGCAGGGTGTAGTCGTAGTCAAATCCGAGATCCTGTGGCCCGAAGGCGATCCATTCGTTCATCTCTACATTCAAGGGTGTATCGCCCCGGTCGTCGCCCCTGTAGAATTTATCACTGTTCTTCTGATAGAAGTCGCCTCCGAGGTGCCACTTGCCGACGAATCCCGTAGTATAGCCGGTTTCTTGAGCGACGGTTCCAAGCGTCGCATCGTCTTCGGTTATTGCAGTCGGGCGGAAAGTGCCCCAGACGCCCCAAGGGGCATAACTTCGATAGTTATAGTTGCCGGTCATCACCGCGTAGCGACTCGGCGAGCAAAGTGCAGTCGGCGAGTGCGCATCTGTGAACCACATTCCCGAATCTGCTAATGCGTCCAGGGTGGGGGTCGGCGCGAGTGCTGGCTGTCCTGTGCGTTCAGTATGCTGGCGGCCGACATCTCCCTGGCCGAAATCGTCGGCCATGATCAAAACGATGTTGGGGGTGCTTGCTTGAGCGAGGAGTGAGAGAAGCGGAATGAATGGAAGTAAATATGTTTTCATACATGAAAGGCTATATATTCAATAAGTTTACGTGTTTTAGGATATTTTGCTTGCCAATATTACACGTGCAAACTTATTTCTTCATATGTCTACCCATACTAACTACAAATCCTCCAAAACGATTCGTGCGTTCACTTTGATTGAATTGCTTACAGTCATCGCAATTATTGCGATTTTAGCGGGCATTCTTATTCCGGCTGTCGGGAAAATTCGTGAGAGTGCGAACATGTCAAAGTCGGTGAGTAACCTACGGCAAATAGGCAATGGTTTAGAATTGCTTGCGATGGATGGCACTGAGTATTTCCCACCTAATACTTATCCCCCATATGCAGGAATGGATCGAAGGTTCGCTAACTGGGGTTGGTGGGATTTAGTCGGCGAGAAGTTGGGGTTAGTAGAGCGAATGACTAGTCCGAATGATTATGTTTGGAAAATCGCACCCCACGAAAGTATTTTCCAGAACCCAGGGTATGAGGTGGAATTTGATCCGGATGATGCGATTAAGACTTCGTCATACGGATATAATTACGTGTCATTTGGTCAATGGTGGTGGCACCCCAATCCTGATAATAACAAAGGCAAGAAAGTGCCTGAGAAAAAGTTCAACATCTTGAATCCATCTCAGCTTGTCATGGTGGCGGAATCAAATGGCGATGGATTGGCAGATCAGTTAGTTTGGCCTAACTGGAAGGCTGCTGGTGTGAACGATAAATACAAGGGCGGAGGTCATTACCTCTTTGCCGACGGCCATGTCGAGTGGCTGGCTAAAGAGGTTGTGATGGCCGACATCAATAAGTATTTTGTCAATAAATAGTCTGTTGTAAAATACCACTAATTGCTGATCTATGAATTTTTCATAGCGGTGCCAGTGGATGCGCGAATGAGTAATCTTGATGGGATGATTTGTGCTTCGGGCTTCTGCTCTTTATTTTCTTCGGCTTCAACGATTTTAATAAGCATTTGAATGGCGGCTTGTCCGACCTTCTTTTCGCCGAGGGCCACGGTTGTGAGCGGTGGGTTTGAGAGTTGACCGAGACGCTCGTTGGTAAAGCCCATTACTGAAATATCTTCGGGGACGCGTAGTCCAGCTCGCTGGATAGTGCGGATGGCGACAACCGCCATCTCGTCATTGGCGCATAGAATTGCTGTAGGAGGTTGCTTTGCTTCGAGGAGCCGTTTGACCGCGCGTTCGGTTTCGTCGAAATCCCAGTTGCCTTTTTCCAGATAATTTGGACCTAGGCTGAGCCCGAATTTACCAAGCGCATCCAAGAACCCCGCTTGACGTTCTGTGCTTGAATTACTTTGTTGGTCACCCGCGACAAAGGCGATTTGTTTGTGCCCCAAGCTTGCTAGGTGTTCAACTGCCAGAAAGCTGCCGCCTGTATTATCAGGGTCGACTTGATATGGGGACAGTCCTTTATAGCAATTATTGCAGACCATTGGGATGTCGTAGCGCTTGAGTTCATTCCTTAGATGAGCGGTTTCGTCCATGTCAGGGAGGATATTACATGCGAGGACACCTGCAACACGTGCGCCAAGGAACCGCTTAATGGCAGCTTCATTCTCTTTGGGAGAGTGCACGGACTCAACTTTTAAGGAGTATGCGGAATCTTGTAGACCTAATAGGGAGCCCTCAAGTATACGACCGCCCCATTCGAGATCGAGGGCACCGGTCATACAGCCCAGAAGAAAGCTCTTACCAGTTTTCATTGACATGGCAATTTCGTTACGGCGATAGCCTAAATCGCTGGCAGTTTTGATGACTCGCTCGGCGGTCGCTTCGGAAATGCCGAGACTTTTGTATCGGTCATTTAATACTGCGGATACCGTTACGCGTGAAAGGTCGAGTTGTTTAGCGATGTCGATAAGCTTAATCATCAAAGTATTACTTTACATTATAGTAAAGCTGTCAATCAGTTGTTTACTAATCTTCTTTCGCAAGTTTGTGATCACTTTCCAGTTGCTTCGTCCGACTGGTCATATCTTAATTTAACATTACACGAGAAATCATGTTTTAATCTCCAGGTTTATTTCGATTTCGATTCTATGCATCGAAATGCCTCGGAACTGACTTGCCGCCTCTTCTTGAGGTTAAATTTAATATATATGAACATGCCTGCTATCGAACCCGATATAGAACAAAATCTATCCACTTTCGCACGACGCCTCCAAGGAGTGGGGCGTATCATTGAAGATCCAGATAACAATGTGTGGGGCTGCTCGCCGATCTATGATGAGGCTGGAAATGTCCATGTATTCTACTCTAAGTGGGTCAATGAATCCGCACATGAGGGCTGGTTAACCTGTAGTCAGATCGGCCATGCAGTGGCATCGCACCCTGAAGGACCCTATGAGATCCAGGAGACGGCACTCGTCGGGCGCGGAGGCGATTACTGGGATAGTATGACTATTCATAACCCGACGATACATAAAATCGGTGATCTCTATTACCTGTTTTACATGGGTAATTCTGACGGGACGGTAAATACGAAGCGTGCAGGCGTTGCCGTTTCCGATTCGCTCTATGGACCCTGGGAACGTTTCGACCAGCCATTGGTTAATGCCGGTTCGCACGAGTCGGATGATTGGGATAGTCTGGTGACTTCAAATCCCGCTTTCTTGCAGACGCCTGACGGTGAGTGCCGACTCTACTATAAAGGCTGGAATCGCAATGACTGGGAGCGTGATTTGTCTGTTGGCACTCGCCCTGGAACTGCGGATACAGGGCTCTTGACGAATCGCGCGTATGGCTTGGCTTCCGCGCCATCGCCGCTGGGGCCTTATGTTAAGTATAAGGGAAACCCGATCATAAACATGCGCACCCAGTTGCCCGGAGCGCAGACGGAGGATGCCTATATTTGGCAGGAAGATGGACTGTATAAAATGATCCTGCGCGACATGGGTTTTTATAATCATGAGTATGGTCTTTATCTGGAGTCCAAGGATGGGCTGACTTGGGATAAAAAGCCGCAGATTGGATATTTAAATTCGCAGGTCTATCTTCCGGAGCCACCTAATGGCTTGGATCGTGAAGGGCGTTTTGAGCGTCCGCAGTTACTAATGAAAGACGGTAAGCCAGAGTATCTTTTCTGTGCCATCGTAGGTGGTAGATACAACACTTCTTCTGGTGCCGTATTAAAGATCAAAGGTTAAGCCTAAGTATAGTATATGAGAGAAATTTTTTGTATGAACCCGGAGTGGAAGTTCCACCTCGGCGATATTGAATTCCGTAACTTTGCTGCGATCCACGAGAGCCGCTTTAAAGCTCCTGAATGGATGAAGGCTGGCAATCAAGGCTTGTCGAAGCCCGGTTATCCAGATGCCGAATGGCGCGAGGTAAACTTGCCGCATGATTATGTGATTGAGGCTGACTTTAGTCCTGATGCTAATGAGGTGCATGGTTCGCTGCCAGTGGCGATTGCATGGTATCGCAAGGTCTTTGCATTGCCTGCGGAAGATGCGAAGAAGCGGCTCTCCTTGGAGTTTGATGGTATATATCGTGACTGCGAAATTTGGCTTAACGGTCACTTTGTCGCCCGTCATGTCTCTGGCTATACTAGCTTTGTATGTGACATTACCGAGCTTTGTAATTTCGGTGATTTGAATGCCTTGGCCGTTCGCGTCGATGCAACTGGTTTCGAGCTGTGGTCTTACGAAGGGGGTGGTATTTACCGCGATGTTCGCCTCGTCAAAACGAATCCAGTGCATGTGCCTTACTGTGGCACTTGCGTGCGTGCCGAGATCGAACACTGTGAGGCTCCAGAGTCTGCGAGTGTTGCGATTGAGACGACTATTAAAAATGATAGTCGCGAGCCAGTGGCAGTGGATGTTGTCAACACCGTGCTCGATGCTGATGGCGCTGAGGTGTTGGTCGAGTGTGCAGAGATGGTGATCGACATGGTGTCATCGGGTGTCGTGGAGCAAATCGTCGAATTTGCTGCACCAAAGCTGTGGTCGCCAGAGACGCCTTACCTTTATTCCGTGCGCACGGAGATCCGTATTGCCGACGAGGTGGTCGATACATATAGCACGACTTTTGGAGTGCGTTCGATTCAGTTTGATAGCCGCAAGGGCGTGTCTCTCAATGGCAAGTCGATTAAATTGAAAGGTCTGTGTAATCACCAAGATCATGCAGGTGTTGGCATCGCGATTCCGGATCGATTGCAAGAGTGGCGTGTGGAGCAGATGAAGAAGATGGGCTGCAATTCCATGCGCACCGCTCACAATCCGCCAACGCCAGCACTCCTAGATATTTGCGATCGCCTTGGACTATTGATAATGGATGAGGTGCGGATGCCGGGCACTTCTAAGGAATTAATGGGGCAGATGGAGTCGTTGATTATTCGCGACCGAAATCATCCCTGTGTGATCCTTTGGTCACTTGGTAATGAGGAAATGCTGATTCAGGAAAACGTCGTTGGTGCGCGCATATTACAACGCATGCAAGACCGTGCTCATCAGATCGACCCTACGCGTTGTTGCACTTATTCTGCTAACTGCGACTTCAACGAGATCGTAGATAACTTCCTCGAGCACGGCTTTCATATCGATGTGTTTGGTGCGAACTACACCGCGCGCCGCGGTGACGACGGCAACCTTTTCTGCGAAGCTGAACGCTATGATGAATTTCATGCCAAACATCCAGATATCGTATTGCTTGGCGGTGAGACTGGTGGGTCCGGTGCAACTCGTGGTCTCTATGGCCAGGAATACTACAATGGTGAGCCTCATAAGCCAGATACGGGCGACCTCGGTATTGATAACTATGTCGACCTTAATCCAGATCGAGTAGGGGATGCTACTGCCTTTAATGAAACGATGACACCATGGGGCCGTTCAATCGAAGATACCTGGCGCGACTGCGCTGAGCGCGACTTCCTCGGTGGCACTTTCCTATGGACTGGTTTCGATTATCGCGGCGAGACATATCCATTCAGCTGGCCTGCGGTTGTTACACGTTACGGTATTATGGATCTATGCGGTTTCCCGAAAGATGCCTTTTATTACCATCAAGCCTGGTGGACAGATACACCGATGCTTCACATCTTTCCGCATTGGAATTGGGCAGGCCGAGAGGGCGAAGTCCTCGATGTATGGTGCTACAGTAATTGCGCCGAAGTCGAACTTCACCTCAATGGCGAGAGCCTCGGCCGCCAAGCTATGCCACTCAATGGTAAGCTCGTTTGGGATGTGACCTACGCCCCAGGTAAACTCGAGGCGATTGGCTATGATGCTGCTGGTGCTGAGATTCTGCGAACTGTTATTGAGACCACAGGCGCTCCCGCTGCGGTCCGCTTGATTCCCGATAGCGAATCGCTGTCTGCCGACGGTCGCGACAATGCCATCATTCAAGTCGAAGTGGTCGATACTGAAGGTCGTGTCGTGCCGACAGCTGACAACGAAATCCATTTTGTAATCGGGCAGGGGGTGACCCTTCTCGGTGTTGGCAACGGCGATCCTATCAGCCACGAATCAGATAAAGTTCCGTTTCGTAAGGCCTACAATGGTCTCGCGCAGCTGATCCTCCGAGCTGGACGAGTCGCGCAGACGGTAACTATTCAAGCGAAGGTCGAAGGCTTAACGACCGCTGAGGTCACATTGACACTTGGAGCTCCCGAGGTGGAACCACTGATTGTTTTGTCTGAGTCGCCAACCTCAGGTCATGGCAAGCATGTTAATTCGATCGACGGTGCCCTGTAAACTTTTCGCGGAGTAATTGTCGTGGTAAGTCACTACTAGCGCATTAGCAGTTCTTATGTTGCGTGAGTATGTAACCATCTTTTTTGCAATGTAATCACGACGTCCCGCATTTGTGAGAAATGTGTTGCGATAACCAAATTCACATATTTGATTTACACGTGTAATAATTACACGTGTAAATCATGTGTTTACGTCAGTTTGCTAATTCTGGCGCTCTATTCTGATAAATACCCTAATATGTTTATGAAAAACAGGTTAACCCATAACGACTCCAATGAACTGATTGCTACTATAGCGAAAAGAGATGTTCTCGGGATTAAATTTAAGGCAAATGGACGTGCATCAAAACAGGGCTTTGCCTTGGTAATCGCATTAGGTCTAATGGCTTTTGTGCTTTTATTACTTCTAAGTATTAGCACATTAGTTCGGGTTGAGAGCTCTAGCGCTCAGAATGGTAAAGACCGTTTGAGAGCTCGAATGAATGCTCAGTTGGGGGCATATATAGCACTCGGAAATTTGCAGAAAATGGCAGGCTCCGATCAGCGTGTCACTGCGCGTGCGGATATTCTTTTGGCTCCGAATAGCACTCCGCTGACGGGTGCAGGGCAGTGGACTGGAGTTTGGTCCAGTAAGTCTAATACTAGTGATGCATTTGATCAGAGCGTGGGCTTGGACCAACATCAGCCGCAGTGGCTAGTTAGTGGAGATATCTCTAATTTTGTAGATGCGAATAATCGTCTCACGTCATCCCCAGCAAATGCTGCTAACACTATAAAGATGGCAACACTAGGCTCATCCGTAGAAGTCGCTGAAAGTGAAGTCGTGGTACCAACGGAAACTATTCTAGGTGAGTCCGATTCGGGAATTGGGAAATACGCGTATTGGGTTAGTGACGATGGGGTCAAAGCGCGTGTTAATCTGAATAATCCCTATGCGGATAGCTCATTGACTGATTCAGATTATTACAGTGCGGCAACCGCGCAACAAGGCGATCCATCAGCGGCAAAAGCTAGCGACAGTAGCCGCCCATATCTTGCCGATCCCTCGAATACTTCATTGTGGAAGAATCCTACCAGTGGCTTGGATCGAGTTGTCGGATATAAGACCCTACCGCTTGTAGGAGCGACTGGTAGCGCTGATATGGTATCGCGTCAGTTCTATCATGATTTTACGGTTCATTCCAAGAGCGTGCTTTCCGATGTTAAAAACGGAGGTTTAAAACAAGATTTATCGACTGCCCTGATTGACCCAGCTGCGAATGGCTTGACCGGTCAGGTCTTCTCAGCCACCGCGGGCGGAACTGCTGACGAAGGGGATCCTGGTGGTCCACGCTGGACTCAGCTTGGAGACCATTACCGCTTGGCGCACGATACGAGTTCAGGTGCGATCAATTTCCGCCTGCCGACGAATGATCAAGTCGGAATTACACCCGTAGTGACTCGCTTAAATTTTGTAATTCAAGCGTTTGCGGAGAAGTATCAAACGCTAGTTCCTGGTCAAAATCTCGCAAATGACTACCGCTATACTGTGGGAATTTTTCCGCTGATTACGCTCTGGAATCCATACGATGAGGATCTGGTAATTCCTGATTTGGGCTTCCAAACGGATATGCGTGGCGTCTATTTGACTGAGGCGCCTGAGGGAGATAATAACATACTAGACCTAATCAAACAGTGGGGCATCATACCGCATCCGGACGATCAAAACAGAGGTATGATGGGTATGACGATCTCTGGAACGACCATTCCAGCAGGCACCGCTATTAATTTTGCTCCCCCTGTAAACTCCTATATAAATTGGACCAACGCTGAGCAAAATGTGCTGGTGCCTGGTGCAAGTGCGGAATTTGTGAATGGTTTTTACTCCGCTCCAGTGGAACTTCCAGTGACCGCTGCGCAATATCCTTTCTATTTGAACGGTAGCAATGCAAGCGTCTGCATGGCTCCATACGCCAATGTCGATACGCAGGTGACAAATCTATATGCGACAACGTTTGAAGAGGACCCGAATCTTGCGGATCGTTTTTTGGTTTTTGCCACGATTGGTCCCGGTGGTTACTATCGTAATCATCCTTGGTATTCTCCACGGGTGATTGATGTAGATCGATTTGGTGAGGCGGATTTTAGTTTCATTCAGCCGCAAAACGCATCAGCTGGAACTCCTTTTGATGATTTTTCCCCCATCGATTTGGCAACGATTCGTCAACACGCTCATACAATTACGGGCATCGCTCGGATTATAAACTTTCCTAAGTCGGACGTTCGTGAAACTCAAAAAATTCATCTGCTTAGCCAAATGAATCCTCGCGCGCAGATTATTCAGGATCAGATGCACGTCCGCATTCAACAACAACAGAACTCTGCTGATAGAAACTATCAATATCGCATGATTGGTTTTGGGCAATATGCGTGGTGGCAAGGTAACAATCTACCCAATTTCCTAGGAGGAACAGATAGCGAGATTTCTTACGTCGGCTTGGGTAACACTGCTTCCTATGGAAATGAACAAAGTATATTGTTTGAGGCACCGACTCGTGTGCCACTAGGGATTGGGCAGTTCATGCATGCGAACTTGTCGAACATTGGTGAACTTTCCTACAACTTTGAAGGTAAGAACTGGTATAGTAATCTACAGCAGCCACACACCACCCCTGCTTACGCGATAGGCAACTCGATAGCGAATATACACCTCCCGTTGAGTAGCACTAAAGAGGTGATTAATTCGAGTTCTCCGATGTTTGATGGTGCGTCTGGAAGTTACTTTAAGGCAGACTGGGCGGGTGCGCATTACGACTATTCATACGAGCTCAATGATGCACTCTGGGATCGCTTCTACATGTCGACAATACTGCCCGATAATCAATCGAATGTCAGCTTCCCATTGCCCAATGCACGGATGACTAAATGGAAGGCGGCAGCCACGGATCAGGATCTAACCAGTAGCGACGAGTCGGCCGCACATATAATGCTAGAAGGCGGGTTTAATGTGAACTCGACTTCAGTAGCTGCATGGACGGCAGTGCTTGGTGCATTGCGCGACGTGGATACTCTCGGGCAGGGCGCTTCGGCTACGACCCTACGACATAATTTTTCACGCTTTACGGCTCCTGAGTTTGAGTCGACGGGCTTAATACCTGACTACGGTCAGAACGATCGCCAAGAGTTGATTGCAGGGTTTCGTAGTCTTTCCGACGATCAAATCTCAGACTTGGCTGGAGCTATCGTAAAAGAGATACGGACCCGCCGGTCAGCGACTAGTTATCCATTTCTATCGTTATCAGATTTCATAAACCGCTCAATATCTCCCGATGATGTTTCATCTGCTACAAAGAAGCGTTTTGCATACATGGGCGCGCTTCAGTTTGCTATCGATCAGTCGAGTGTGAACGGAAAGCCAGCAATTGATGAGGGTTGGCAGTCGCAAAGTGGCAGCGGTCTTTGGGACGACGAATACATTTCTCCGACCTTACCCAGTGATTCTAGCCCGTTCCAGTCAGATTCAATTGAGGTGATCCGCAATCGCCCGTTTATGGATGCGGCACCGGGTGCGCTCACTCAGGCGGATATACTTGCGAAGGTTGGCTCAATGCTCACTGCGCGTAGTGATACGTTTACGATCCGTGGCTATGGTAGCGCAAATACAATCACCACTGGGAAAGTCGATGGTTCGGCATATTGCGAAATGATCGTTCAGCGCACGCCAGAGTATTATGATAATGTGGATGAAAATTATGATGTCGCCACAGATCCGACGAATCAACGCTTCGGTCGTAAATTCGAAATTGTTTCCTTTCGCTGGTTAAGCGATGGGGAAATCTAAACTAGCCATTATTTCATTCGCATACTTATTATGATTTCGAAGAAAAGTCTCCTTGTAGTCTTGTTGACGTGTTTTTGCATGCTGCAAAATGTGTCTGCCCAAAGCGACGAAGCTGGTTCAGCTTATATTGTGCAATTGCTGTATTTGAATGCTCAAAACCAATCTGCTGCGAATGCTGCGATGGGCGTGAGCTTGAAATATTTTGCGGATGGGAAATTTTACCAGATCAATGCCATGCCTGGTTCCTTGACCCGTGGTTTGCAGTATCGTGGAAGTCCGAAAATGGCTTTTTATGATGCTGGCATGCCAATCACTGAAGAGACAGTCCCTGCACTAATCACAGATTTAGGAGTTGCGGGTAAAAAAGTCATTTTGTTAACGAAAACTTCGAGTGGTCAACATGCGGCAAAAGTGTTGGATGTTGAAAACGCAAGTTTTGCGCCGAACACAGTGCGTGTGTTGAACTTTAGCCAACAGCCGGTCAGGGCGAAAATAGATGCTGAAGTCACGGATTTGAAACCGATGGCGATGAATGACTTTAGAGTGAAGAATGAGAAGAATCGATTTCTGATACGACTTGCCATGGCGGCACAGAATGGGGAGGAAACCTACCTAATTGAGAATCGTCGAATGGGGATGCGTCAAGCCGAGCGTAAGTTGATCTTACTGTATCGCAAAGCCAGTGATCCTGACGAGCTGACCTACGCGGTTTATAGCATCCCTCAAGTGGAAGAGGCTGAGAATTTTTCGGATGAGGACTTCGCACCAATCGATCCGAACCAATATGATACGGGTGGCTACTCAACGGGAACTGAATAGGGCTTACCCGATCTCTTATTCGAGCCCGATTAGAACTTCAGTTTCAGGACGCTAGCGTGAGCATTGGACGCATCTGCAGGTAACTGGACCTTGAGACCTTGTTCGTCTTGAGTGAAAGGTAGTGTCGATTGCCCGATGAGCTCTACGGATTGAATAGACCCTTCGCCTGCGAATGACTGGATGTGGATTTGTTTCGCTCCAGGCCACTTTAAGATGAAGGCATAAACGGTTTGACCGTCCTTGGACCGAGTGAAACGGTATTCGCCTTCTTGTGCTTCAATCGGCTTTTCGTTGTGACACTTGGATTCGTATTGAGTGACGCCGCCTTCACCGAAGGTCTTCCAAGGACGAGTTGCATAAATGGCTTCTCCGTTGAGATCCATAAATGCCTTGATGTCTGCTAGAATATTTTTGCACTCGTCGTCGACTGTGCCTTCCGGACGAACTGGCACACTGAGCAACATGTTGCCGTTCTTACTGACGACATCGATAAGGAAGTGGATGACACTTTCGGAAGACTTGTAGTTGAAGCCTTCATGATAGAACCAGTTGCCGAGGCAGGTATCGATTTGCCAAGGTTCTTCGGTTATGCCTTCGGCGAGTCCACGCTCAATATCAAAGACCGCGGCGCCAGGTATGAAGGTGCCTAGACCAGGGTGATTTTTCTGTGTATAAGCTGCGTCCAGTTTACCGCCGTTTTTACGGATACTCTCGTTATAGAGGTAAGCGACGATGCTGTGGCTGTATTCGTCCAGCGCGAAGGCGCCATCTGTGTAGAAGAGGTCAGGCTCATACTTGTCGAGCAGATCCTTCATGCGGAAATACCACTCTTTCGCCCAATCTTTTGGATAATCGGCTGGCGTCAACCAGTTGTCTGGGCGATCCGTGGCTAGCTTGGTATTATAGAGATCACGGTAGCGTTCGTCTTGCCCATCGTAGGGCACGCCCGCCATGGGACCAGTTTTATCTGCGCCCATGCTAGTGCCAAACCAGTGGTAGTAGTTGGAGGTATGCTCGGATACACCAAAACGTAAACCGTGCTTGCGGACGGCGTCGCGCCACGCACCTACAATGTCACGCTTGGGGCCGAGGTTGACCGAGTTCCAGCGCTGGTATGTAGAGTCCCAACAGTCGAAATTGTCTGTATGCACAGCGAGAGCCATGAAGTATTTGGCACCGGCATCTTTATAGAGACTGATCAGTGCGTCAGGATCGAAGTTTTCGGCTTTCCAGAATGGGAGGGTGTCTTTGTAGCCGAATTCAGAAGGGTGCCCGAAGCGTTCGCGATGATAGTTATATACGTTTTTATGGAAGCAGCCTTCGTCCTCTTGGTAGTCGGAGATATACATGTTGCGCGCATACCAATCGCCAGTGCCAGTCAGTCCCTGAGGTCCCCAGTGTGCCCAGATCCCAAACTTAGCATCGCGAAACCATTCAGGGCATTCGAATTGCTGGAGCGATTTGGCAGTCCCCTCAAAAGGACCTTCGCCCGCGGTGATCGGCTGTTTGAGCATTTCCTTGCGGATTTGTTCGTATTGTGGGGCAAGTGCGTCGAGTTCGTGGGATTGGCGTGTATTCATTTGGGAAATGTGAGACGTCACACTAGTAGTATACCAGTGTGTGTGTAGATTATGTATTTATATAAGTTTTATCGAAGGATTAGGCAAACAATAATTACACGACACTAGATTTTTGGCATTTATATATGAAACATACATATCATGCTGTATGTAAGTATTTTGAGTGTTTTCTGTGGGTCCCAGGTATCCGCTATTTAGATAATTAAAGAGTTATGTTTTTGTTGATCTATTTACGAGTAAAGCTAATTTGAAAGAGATATGATATCTCGATTACCCTTTTATCTCTTAGTGCCCTCGTTGGCACTGTCCTTCGGTTGCTCTATTGGCGTTTCGTCCACCACAGTATCGATCGATCTTTCCACTCAGCGATATCTAGGGAAGGAGTCCGAGCTGAGCCGTGAGAAGTATTTTAATATACATACGAATCCAGCGTATGGCCCGATCGAGACGGTCGACCACAAGTTCCTGCGCGAGTATGGGGTGGGCTTTGGTCGAGGATTCAACGGTCCGTTTTGGTATCACTCGCAGGGCGAATATCTGGACACACCTTTCCTTAGCGACGCTCAAGCAGCAGCGCTCTCAGTAGCGGTCAATGACCTGTATGAAACACAGGTCACCTACCCATATCGGGATCGTCGTATGGTGGTGACCGATCATCCTTCCCAGACCTTTAACATGGAGATGGATCTAGAAGCGGCTGCCGATTGGTCTGTTTCATTTTTTCAGCATTTCTTTAACGACGAAACACGCCCGCTTTTTTATGAGCCGATGAATGAACCTTTCGTTCATGCAGGTAATTTTGGTTCAGATGATGCGGCTGTGCGTCTGCGTATGTCCGAACTCTACAGGGAAATTGGTAAAGCCTTCGACGAGTCCGGTCTCGATGTAAATGTGATCGGCTATGCCAGTGCATGGCCATCGATGGAGCTCAATGACTTCTGGCACTGGGATACTCGGATGAAGCTTTTCATGGATACTGCCGGCGAATTTATGGACGGTTTCTCCACACACCTCTATGATGGCACTAATGTAACGGGGCAGGACAATCGCCGTTCTGGATCCAATTCTGAAGCGATTCTCGATTTGATTGAAACCTATAGCTTTATCAAGTGGGGAAGGGTGAAGCCGCATGCTATCACCGAGTTTGGTGACATACCCAAGGGCTATCCTGAACACTACACACCAGAGAAAAGCTCTCAAGAGCATCGCGCCTACAATCATATCCTCTTTAATCTTTTTGAGCGGCAGGATCGTCTTTTAATCGCGGTTCCATTTATTACTAGTAAGTCACCTTGGTTCTACGAAGAATCCGGCACGCTCGAAGCCTATTTGGCCGACCTATGGCGTCCGGATCCGGACAGCTTAGAGAATGGCAAGGTTCGAAACTATTTCTTCACGAAGAAAATCGACTTTTATGAGTTATGGAAGGGGGTTCATGGAGATCGAACAGTCGCGTATTCAGATAATACCGATGTGGCCGTCGCGACTTTTGTTGAAGGCGATGAGGCGTTCATATGCCTCAATAATCTCGACGATCTTGTCACCACAATCCGTCTAGAAAACTTGCACACGAGCGGAGTGTTGAAGTCTGCCCGCATTCGTCGTCTCAACGTGCCGCCAACGAAAGCAGGCATTTATACGGATGAGCCGCTGCAGGCGGAATTAAATGAGGTGACTCTGCAGCCCTACGAAACTGCTATACTTTGCTATGAGTATGAAGAGCCGCTCGTCTTCGATAGGCAAATCATCAGTGAGACTCACTATTCAAAAACACACCTAGTGCCGATCAAAGCGGAGCAAGTCTTGAGTTTTGAATTCGAGAATGTGCCTAGCGATGCGGTGCGTGCTTCATTGCGTATGAGCATCGGGCGTAAGCCCGAGAAATCGAAGCAACCGATCGTAAAGGTGAATGGTCACACCGTGGAGGTGCCAGCAAATTGGCCTGGATACGATCAGGGTAATCGTAAAGATTTCTTTGGTGCGATTCCTGTTCCGCTACCTGTGGACTGCCTGAAATCGACGACTTCGGTCGAGCTGATTTTCCCCGACGATGGGGGGCGTGTGAGTTCGTTGCTTCTATTAACTGATACACCAAAGTAATCACGCTGACCGAGATGACCAATGCTCAGCGCGATTTGAAGGCTGATCAAACCGTTCGTAATCTCTTTGATGCCGTTCGCTTTCAACGCTTACTTTGAGCGATATTCGGACGGTTTGATTTTGTAACGCGTAAGAAAGCTACGATTAAAATTAGCCAAATTATTAAAGCCGCATTCGTAGGCGATGTCGGACACCGTATCATCAGTATCCAGCAATTCCCGAGCCGCCCGGCTGAGACGCAGTTCGATTGGTCGAGGTTACCTGAAATGGACCACTTGAAAAGTTAGTCTGGATCCCTAG
>JANQXM010000030.1:0-24029 GCA_030729385.1 Opitutales bacterium
GGGTTCACTTAGGTGGGGAGTTAGAGAAGTTGAGAAGTTGGGAGGTTGAGAAGTTGAGAAGTGGGGAGGTTGAGAAGTTGAGAAGTTGGGAGGTTGAGAAGTTGAGATGCTGAAACTTGGAAAAATCGCCTCCCGTAATCTCAGCGTTCAGTGTTTCAGCTTTTAGCGTGTCAGCATGTTACTAAGCGCTTGCCAGTGTTCGAGGGGGAGTTCCTCGGGGCGGATGGTCGGGAGGATGCCTTGCTCCATCAATTGTTTAAACCAGATGATTGCTTCGGGTTGTGGGTCGCGTTTGCAGAGAGCGCCGAGTTGTTTGCGGCGTTGGGTGAAGATGCGGCGGACGCAGTCACGAGCGGCGGGTGAAAAGCGAACGGCATCAGCCTTGCGGTCTAGTCGTAGCAGGACGGAGTCGACCTTTGGCGCGGGGTGGAAGCATTGCGCGGAGACGAGGTGTTTGCTGTGCACTTCGTAGGCTGATTGTAGAAAAATAGAAATGCCGCCAAAAGTTTTGCTGCCGTGTGGGGCGGCGTAGCGATCACCGGCTTCTTTTTGAAGCATGAGCACCATGCGCTCGGGGAGCTCGCCGGAAAGGACGGCATCCATCCATGGAGTGGAGACCGCGTAGGGCAGATTAGCGACGATGCGAAAGCCTTGTGCTGCTTTATCGTCCGGCAGTTCGGCGCGTGGATAGTCGAGGCAGTCGCCTTCAATGAGATGGAGGCGTGGCTGCTCGGGTAGGACGTTGTTGCGGAGGTGCTCGGACAGTGTGCTGTCGCGTTCGACTGCCCAAAGTTCCGCGCCGGTTGCGAGGATCGCGCGGGTGAGCGTGCCAAGACCTGGACCGACTTCGACAACGTGACTGCCTTCGCCGATTTCGGCGAGTTCGATCGACTTGCGCACGATATTGCCATCGACGAGAAAGTTCTGCCCCAGCTTTTTGTTGGGGAAGTGCTCCAATTGGTTAAGGAGCTCGCGAGTGGCTGTGGGGGATAGTGGCATAATCGCTACGCTAGAACGTCGAACGTCCAACGTCCAACGTAGAACGCCGAATGTTCAAGTAGCCGCAATTATTCAATATTGGAAGTTGGACGTTCAATGTTCGACGTTTGTTCAGGCGTTGTGAAACGCCTGAACCAGTCCTTCGGGATCTTCGGCGCGCATGAGGGCTTCGCCGACTAGGATGGCGTCGGCTCCACAAGCGCGGGCGCGCTCGGCGTCCTCCGGATCAAAGATACCGCTTTCGCTGACTTTGACAATTCCGTCGGGGATCTGCGGTATCAATAATTCGGATACAGCGAGGTCGGTCTTGAAGCGTTTGAGGTCGCGGTTGTTTACACCGAGGATCTTCGGGTCGAACTTAAGGGCTTTCTCTAGCTCGCGCTCTTCGTGGATTTCGTAGAGAGCGTCGAGACCTGCCATGCCGGCGGCATCGCGGAGGGCTTTGATTTCGTCGTCTTCCAGCGCGCGCACGATGATGAGGATGGCGCGGGCGCCGGCTTCGGCGGCTTCAACGACTTGAATGGGGTGGACCATGAAGTCCTTGCGTAAGCAAGGGGTCTTGCGCTCGTGGACTTCGAGGAATTCGACGACGTCCCAAAGATCTTGCAGTGTGCCTCCGAAATAATCGGTATCGGTGAGGACGGAAAAGCAGTCGGCCTCGGCGTTGACGTATTTGCGGGCTTGTTCGACGGCATCGAGGTCGGCGGCAGCAATTTCGCCAGCGGAGGGCGACTTGCGTTTGATCTCTGCGATGACGGAAAGACGGTCCTTGCGTGCGAGGGCTTTCAAGAAACTGCCGCCTTGCTTTTGCATGCGGCTTAAGCGTTCGAGCTCGGAATCGCGGACAGGGCGAATCGAGTTACGCAGGGCATGCCGCTTAGCGGCCATAATTTCGGCTAGTTTATCCATGAGAGATCGCTTGAAGCGATGTTCGAGTATATAAGTTCGAGTTCTAGAGAATGCAGTTGGTGTATCGAACTCTAAGATTGATAGGTTCTTACGTAGGAGTGCAATCCTCCAAAGTGGATATTCCGCTCTTTGCTCGAACTAAAAACTCGAACATCAGCGCCACTGATTATTCAGCAATCCGTGCTTCGACCCATTTGATGATCTTTTTGGGCTCGTCTTCGTAGGCCCATGCGACGCGGAGGAATTCGGCGGGATGAATGTTGTTGGCTTTGAAGAAGCGGCGGTCGCCACCGCAGCCATACATTGTTTCTGGGGGGAGCTCGCCACGGAGCTTTGCCAAGACTTTAGGCATGATGCGCGGAAGCCAGACGATGCCGTTTACTTCAAGGTCCTTCGCGGGCAGCGTTGAGGAATCGAGCGTTTGGTCTGAAGCTTTGCCTTCTTGAATCGTGATAAAGTAGTCACGTCGCGCTTCGCAAACCATGATAAAGGTTTCGAAGTCGGGTTCACCTCCGCTCAGGTAGTCTTCGACATAGTCGTAGACATCCATCGTGTTGAGGCCCACGGAAGCTAGGTCGGCAAGAGTGGCTTCGTCGAAGTAGCTATCAGGCTGGCGGTTGCCTGCTTTGTATTTTTCAGTGGCTTCGAGCCAGATTGCTTTGAGGCGTGATTGGTAATCGTAGTGATTCATGAGGGGCACCTTATTGAGAGAAACGCCAAAATCAAATACGCACACGTTTTATCGCTGCCACTCTTCTTTATGTGGGTCGTATCCAGCTTTCCAATCGGAGACGGGGACGCAGACGGGCGGTTCGCCGTTGGCGTAGAACCAAGAGTCGAGGACGTAGTGCTCTCCAGTCTCGTTGTCAAAAAGTGATGCGGTATTATGCGGGAGGCGCAGCCGAGTGAAGCCGCGGTGTTGCGGATAGCCGACTCGATGATGGCGGATGAGACCTTCCTTATCGAGAAGGATGAGCGCAACTGTGGTGTTGGCAGCTTCGGCGATGCAATCGAGTTGCGGGCCAGTGACGACGCGGCGGTCGTTCTTCATGTTGTCAGCAGAGGTGCCGTTTTTTTCGCCGATGATGGTTTCCATCGCCGCGATGGTGAGGATGAGGCGTTCGCGCTCGGCAGCGGCGGTGGTTGGTGCGGGCTCGAAGAGGCTGCGGATGCTTTGCCATTCTTCATCGCTATAGCTCAGCTTTGAAATTGTGCGACACCCAGATGATGCGCAGACGTCGAAGTCTTTAACCGTCGGCTCTCGAAGATCGAAGTGGCTTAGGTAAAGGCTTGGTCGCCGAGTCGTGCTGCAACCAGCGGCCATGAAGACCGCAAGTAGAAGAACTGGCAGCGCTCGTCGCATCGTTTACTTTTTGTATTTCAACGCAGCAGCGATGAAATTGGCGAAGAGTGGATGTGCTGCATTTGGCTTCGACTTGAATTCCGGGTGGAATTGCACACCGACAAACCACGGGTGATCGGGGATCTCTACGATTTCGACTAGATTGCGTTCCGGGTTAATGCCGGCGACGCGGAGACCGCTTTTTTCAAGTTGTTCGCGATAGTCGTTGTTAAACTCAAAGCGGTGACGGTGGCGTTCGTCGATGAGCTCCTTACCATATGCGTGGTAACTGAAGCTGTCCGTCATGAGCTGGCAAGGGCAGGCGCCTAAGCGCATGTTGCCGCCTTTGGTGGTGAGCTCCTTTTGGTCGGCCATGATGTCGATGACAGGATGAGGTGTCTGCGCATTGAACTCGGTGCTGTTGGCGTCTTCGAGACCAGTCACGTTGCGGGCGTATTCGATGACGGCGATTTGCATACCGAGGCAGAGACCGAAATAAGGGATACCGTTCTCACGAGCATACTTTGCCGCAGCGATTTTACCTTCTGTGCCGCGGTCGCCGAAGCCACCAGGTATGAGGATGCCGTCGAGTGTGCCGAGGTGCTTCTTCGGATCCTTCTCAATCTCCTCCGCGTCGAGGCGGACGATGCGCACGGCTGCGTCGTTGGCGATGCCTGCGTGCGTGATGGATTCGTAAACTGATTTGTAAGCGTCCTGCAGCTCGATGTATTTGCCGACAACGCCGATCTCGACTTTATGGCTGGGTGCCTTGAGACGGCGGACAACATCATGCCAGACCTTCATGTCGTTGTCTGGTGCGTCGAGCTGGAGATGTTCGATGACTAGATCGTCGAGGTCTTCTGCTTTGAGCGCGAGTGGTAGTTCGTAGATGGAGGTCTCTACGTCGCATTCTTCAATGACTGCTTTGACTGGCACGTTACAGAAGAGGGAGAGCTTTTGGCGCATCTCATTGGTCATTGGTTGCTCGGTGCGGCAAACAAGGATGTCGCACTGGATACCAATTTCGCGGAGTTTCGCGACGCTTTGTTGGCTGGGCTTGGTCTTGAGCTCGCCAGCGGCTTTGAGATAAGGGAGGAGGGTGCAATGAAGGAAAAGCACGTCTTGGCGGCCCACTTCGAGGGCGAACTGGCGCATGGCCTCAAGGAATGGAAGGCCTTCAATGTCTCCGATGGTGCCGCCGAGCTCGGTGATGAGCACATCGACATCATCACCAGCACCGTCATAGATGCGTTGCTTGATTTCATTGGTCACGTGTGGGATCACCTGCACCGTTGCGCCTAAATAGTCACCTCGGCGTTCTTTTTTGAGAACCGTTTCGTATACTTTACCGGAGGTGAGGTTATTCAAGCGGCTAAGCTTGCCGGAGGTAAAGCGTTCGTAGTGACCGAGGTCGAGGTCCGTCTCAGCACCGTCGTCGAGCACGTAAACTTCGCCGTGTTGGAAGGGGCTCATCGTGCCAGGATCGACATTCAGATACGGATCGAACTTTTGCAGTCTTACTTTCAAGCCGCGTTGTTCGAGGAGGGCGCCGAGCGCTCCGGCAGTGAGGCCTTTACCGAGCGAGGAGACTACACCGCCGGTAACAAAGATATATTTCATGGAGCTGGACTGCGTCATAACTAAAAAAGGAAGCTGGCAAGGGAGTTGCCGCTTCCGGCTCGCATTCAATTGATGGGCGTTTACCCATGGCAAACTTTTTTAAAAAGAAAGTGTGATTTAAAACACGCTGAATTAGCTAAGCTGTTTTTAACATGAGCGAGAATAAGTTTTTTTAATTTTAAGATGGACAAAAGATTCGGTGACCGTATCAACGAATGAAAATGATTTCGACTGCTCGACGGCTGGGGTATGCTCTTCTTATAGTACCTATTCGCTACACTTATAGATGTGTTGCAAATCCCTAGTTGTTTGAAAAGGTCGGTGCTTACCGTAGCTGTAATTCTCTCCAATTAATAAGATTATGTGTTCACTGTGTTGCTTTTTTAAGTCCACCATCGGGCGGAAGATTCTCATGGCTCTATCCGGCCTCGTTCTCGTGCTTTTCGTGCTCGGGCATATGCTGGGTAACCTTCAAATATTTCTCGGGGCCGACGTGATCAACGCGTATGCCTATAAGCTGCACCATTTGTTGCCCGCTTCTGCACTCTGGGGGATTCGTCTGTTCTTGTTGGGAACAGTGACCGTGCATATCTGGACTGCGATTTCGTTGACGCTCGATAATCGCAAGGCGCGTCCGCAGGGCTATGATGTAAAGAAGTCGCTTCAATCATCCTATGGTGCTCGCACCATGCGCATGAGCGGTATCATCGTTCTCGCGTTTATCCTTTTTCATATCGCTCACTATACTGCACGAGTGGTGCCATCGATGGAATACGGTGACGCTTCGGTGTTGTCGCCAAACGAAGTGCCTTTGGTTAAACATGGACATGCGGTGGTTAAGGAGGGCGAGCCGATCATGACATTTAACGTCAATGACATGATGGTGGACGGTTTCCAGGTCTGGTGGGTGTCTGCATTTTACATCATCGCGACAGGTTTGCTTTGCCTGCACCTTTCGCACGGATTCAGCAGTATGTTCCAGAGTGTGGGTTTGCGTAATACGCTTTGGCGTAAACGCCTAGACTGCCTCGCGGTTCTCTACGCTTGGGTGATTTTCCTCGGGTTTGCCGTTATCCCAGTGGCTTGTCTCGCCGGGATATTGAAGGAGGACCCCTCCGGAGGCTTACCGGGGCCCGTCGCTGCGATCACTGAAACACTTCACAAATAGGACCGAACAACTATGAATCTTGATTCAAAAATTCCAGAAGGACCGCTCTCGGAAAAGTGGTCATCACACAAGTTTAAGATGAAATTGGTCAATCCGGCCAATCGTCGCAAATACCACGTTATAGTTGTTGGCTCAGGCTTGGCTGGCGGTGCCGCCGCTGCGAGTCTTGCAGAACAGGGATACAACGTCTCTTGTTTTTGCTACCAAGATAGCCCGCGTCGTGCGCACAGTATCGCCGCTCAAGGTGGTATCAATGCTGCGAAAAATTATCAAAATGACGGCGACAGTGTTCAGCGTCTTTTCTACGACACCGTAAAAGGTGGCGACTACCGCGCTCGTGAAGCCAACGTCTATCGCTTGGCTGAGGTCAGCGCCGACATCATCGACCAATGCGTGGCGCAAGGTGTGCCTTTTGCTCGTGAATACGGCGGCTACTTGGCTAACCGTTCGTTCGGTGGCGCGCAGGTTTCGCGCACATTCTACGCTCGCGGTCAAACCGGACAACAATTGCTACTCGGTGCATACTCCG
Organism: Opitutales bacterium; assembly: GCA_030729385.1. Taxonomy (GTDB): domain Bacteria; phylum Verrucomicrobiota; class Verrucomicrobiia; order Opitutales; family Coraliomargaritaceae; genus JBPOFY01. The sequence goes on from JANQXM010000030.1 coordinate 6,568, forward strand.
CATTGAGCAAGCAGATCGGTCTGGGTAAGGTAAAGATGTATAACCGCCACGAAATGCTCGATGTGGTGAAAGTCGACGGCCATGCCAAGGGGATCATCGTTCGTAATATGGTATCTGGTGAGGTTTCACGCCATGCTAGTGACTGTGTTGTCATGGCTACTGGTGGTTATGGAAATGTTTTCTTCCTCTCGACGAATGCGCAGGGTTGTAATGTGACAGCCGCCCACCGCGCCTACAAGCGTGGTGCTGGCATGGCGAACCCTTGCTACACGCAGATTCACCCAACTTGTATACCTGTTCACGGTGATAAGCAGTCAAAGCTCACTTTGATGTCCGAGTCGCTCCGTAATGATGGACGTGTTTGGGCACCTATGGATAAAGAGGCTGCGAAAAAAATTCGTGAAGGTAAGCTCAATCCAAATGACGTGCCTGAAGAAGAGCGCGATTATTTCTTAGAGCGTAAGTATCCGAGTTTTGGTAATCTCGCCCCGCGCGATATTTCTTCACGAGCTGCTAAAGAAGCTTGCGACGATGGCCGCGGTGTAGCGACAACCGGTCTCGGTGTCTTCCTTGACTTCCGTGACGCGATCAAGCGCGACGGTAAGCATACCATCGAGGAGCGTTATGGTAACCTCTTTGATATGTATCAATGCATCACTGGCGATAATCCATATGAAACGCCAATGATGATCTTTCCTGCGGTGCACTACACCATGGGCGGTCTTTGGGTAGACTATAATTTGGAGTCCACCATCCCTGGCATGTTTGTCGGTGGTGAGGCTAACTTCTCTGACCACGGCGCGAACCGCCTCGGTGCTTCCGCGCTGATGCAGGGGCTGGCTGACGGCTATTTCGTCTTGCCTTACACTGTGGGCAATTATCTTGGTGAACAAGGTGTCGCCGCTGCAGGTCAAGTCACGACCGATCATCCAGCTTTTGCTGAGGTTGAAGCTGATGTGAAGGGGCGTATCGATAAACTGCTTACTATTAACGGCACTGAATCGCCACGGTCTTTCCATAAACGCCTCGGCCATATTATGTGGGAAAAATGTGGAATGTCCCGCACGGAAGCGGGTTTGAAGGAAGCGATTCAAGAAATTCAGGCACTACGCAAAGAGTTCTGGGGGAACGTTAAGGTTGTCGGCGATGCCGACAGTATTAATCCAGAGCTTGAGCGTGCTGGACGCGTCGCTGACTTCCTAGAGTTTGGTGAGATTCTCTGTCGCGACGCGCTCATGCGTGAAGAATCTTGCGGTGGTCACTTCCGTGCGGAGCACCAAACCGATGATGGTGAGGCGATGCGCGACGACGAGAAATACGCCTTCGTTGGTGTCTGGGGATACGAGGGCGAAGACGCCGAACCGGCCTTGCATAAGGAGCCGCTCGTCTACGAAAACATTAAACTCGCAACCCGTAGTTACAAATAAGCCAACTAATTCGAACGATGGAAAAAACAATGAATCTCACTCTTCGCGTTTGGCGCCAGAAGAACCGCCTATCAGTTGGTAAATTCGAAACTTACCAGCTGTCCGACATCTCCGAGGATTCCTCATTTCTTGAGATGCTCGACATTCTTTCTGAGCAACTTGTTGCCGATGGCCACGAGCCAGTCGCCTTCGATCACGACTGCCGTGAAGGTATTTGCGGCATGTGCTCGATGACGATCAACGGTATGCCGCACGGACCAGAGCAGGGCACGACCGCTTGCCAGTTGCACATGCGTCACTTCCACGATGGTCAAACCATCACGATCGAACCATGGCGCGCAAAGCCATTTCCCGTCCTTAAAGACCTCATTGTCGATCGCACACCGATGGATAAGATCATCCAAGCCGGTGGCTTTATCACTGGTCGTGCAGGTAGCGCGGTGGATGCCAACGCCATGCCGATCGACAAGCAGACCGCAGACTATGCGATGGATGCTGCGGCATGTATCGGTTGCGGCGCATGCGTCGCTGCATGCCCAAATGCTTCAGCGATGCTCTTTACGGCTGCCAAAGTTTCCCACATGAATAGCTTACCTCAGGGGAAAGCGGAAAAGGATCGCCGCTCGCTAGCCATGGTCACCACGATGGATGGCGAAGGTTTCGGCGGTTGCACCAATATCGGTGAATGTGAGGCAGCATGTCCGAAGGGCATCCCTCTCGACATGATTGCGCAGCTGAATCGCGATTATGCGGTGGCTCAGGTGAAAAACTTCTTTCAGCCAGTATTATAGCTGCATAAAAGGACTTCTCTTTAAGCACGCCTCCCATGGGGGCGTGCTTTTTATTTAGCTGCGGTGCTGTCATATTTTGAAGTAACAGTATGAATCTCAGAAATACCCTCAATTAGCGTATCTAATGCAGTTTAAATAAAATTTTTACTCGATTTAACGTTATTCTATACTGAGGTGTTTCATTCATCTTTAAATTTGAGATGCGCGGACGCGCCGTTCGCTTCACATGCAAACTAACCACAGATACAATAATATGAATATAATGAAAAAGTTCCTCGGAGCTTCTGCATTGGTAGGATTCTTAGCTCTATCCGTCTCTCAGCTTTCCGCTGATGTTGACGCAGGCAAGAATTTCACCGTGTCGGATTCTCCTGAAACCACAGTCTTCAACCTGAAGACTCCATCGGGTAACCGCCACATCCACGACTACAACAAGGATAAGCCAGCTCCAGCTCCTAAAGCTCCAGCTCCAGCACCTGTTGCTGATTGCGATTCCGGTGTTGTCACTGACTATGTAAACAAGTCACTTGTTCGCCTTGATAAGTCTGCACCAGCAATGGTCGCGCTTAACACTCCTTTCAGCTACAACTACACAGTTACAGCTAAGGAAAAAGCGAAGAAGATCGTCGTTGAAGAGCAAATTCCTGCTGGCACAACTTATGTTTCCAGCAATCCAGCAGCCGAAGTTAAGGGCAGCACAGTAACATGGACACTCTACAACGTAGAGAAGGGTTCCACAACTCCGCTTGAGCTTGTCGTTAAGGCAACTAAGGCAGCTGACTTCAGCAACTGTGCTACAGTTGTTGCTTACCCAGAAGCTTGCACAACAACATCTGTTGGTGTTCCTGAGCTTGCTATCGTAAAGACTACTCCAAACCCACAAGTTCTTCTTGGCGCTGGTGTTCCTTGGAACATCACAGTGACTAACGTTGGTAACTTCTGCGCATACGATGTAGTTCTTACAGACACACTTCCAGCTGGTGTTGCTCATGAGAGCGGTAACAGCACTCTTACAACAAACATTGGCACACTCGCACCGGGTGAAAGCCGTGACGTTACAATCAACACTGCTGCTGCGGCAACTGGTGAGCACTGCAACGTTGCTAAGGCTGACTCTTCCAATGCCGGTTCCGTTTCTGGCGACGCTTGCGTAAAGATCGTCGAAGCTGGTTTTGATGTTGTTAAAGAAGGCACACCAATGCAATTCGTTGGTAAGAAAGCTTCTTACCAAATCACAGTGACTAACACTGGTGATGTGCCACTTCAGGATGTTGTCGTAACAGACACAGTTCCTGCACAAAACAAGTTGCTCACTGCTAAGGGTGCACAAATCAACGGTAACACAGCAACATGGACAACTAACCTGGCTCCAGGTAAGTCCAAGAGCTTCGACGTTACAGTTCTCGGCCTCCAAGAAGGCACATACTGCAACCAAGTTAGCGCAAACTCTGCAGCTTACGGCTTGAGCGGTTCTGACGATGCATGCACCGAATGGCGCGGCTCCCCAGCACTTCTCATCGAAGTGATCGATACAGAAGATCCTCTTCTTATCGGCGAGCAAACTACATACGTGATCCAAATCACTAATCAAGGAACAGCACAGGATACAAACGTTGGACTTAAGGTTCAACTTCCAGCTGGTCTCAAGATTGTATCTGCAGCTGGTGACACAAAGGGCACTATCTCTGGTAACAATGTAAACTTCGCTGCTTACCCAGTGCTGAAGGCTAAACAGATCATCGAGTTCCGCGTTGTTGTAGAAGCCGTCTCCGAAGGCGACTCACGCTTCCGTGCACAAATGACTTCTGATCTCCTCAAGACTCCAGTTCCTGAAGAAGAAGCCACACAGGTTTACTAAAACCTGTTGAGTTCCGACTCTTTCAGAGGCGTCCGCATTAGCGGGCGCCTCTTTTTTGTGCCCGATCTAAAGCAAGGCATATGACTTCACGTTTATGGAGCAGAATTCTTTTGCTTGCATTCGTGAAATCCATGCAATGCAGCTTATCCGATGCGATCATTCTACATAACAGCCATTCTCTGTATACTCACCTGTGGTGTAATCGACGCGAGTGAGCGTGCTGCTAGTTGGCAGATGCAGCGTATGCTCGGATCTGCCCGCTTGTCGTTGGATTCTATTCAAGTGCTTGTGCCTATTGAGGATCCCGGCGAGGCATTGTTAGCCGCAATAAACGATTTGCAGTCGGTATATCGAGAACGTGTGGACGGCACGTTGCTCAAGCAGTTTGAGGCGACGGACCGACCTCCAAAAGAGTCGATTGTATTGAAGCTTCGAAAGTCCTTTGACTCGACCGGCAGTTTTCGCATTCGTCGTGTTCATTCACGCATTATTATCGATGCGGCTTCGCAGGAGGGACTCGCGAATGGCATCTACGCATTGTGCAGTGATGTGCTCGGCGCGCGTTGGTATTGGCCAAACGAAATCGGTTTAGAATATGTCGGCGAAGTGCCCGCTAAATTCCCTCGGCAACATTGGGTCGAAACCCCCGCGTTTATTCAGAGAGCACTCTACCCAACAGAAACTGACTTTGGTCGGCGCAACCGATTAAGCCGTAAGTTTCAGTTCAACCATGCCCTCGCAAAAGTATTCACCCCTGCGTTGTTTGATGCTGAGCCTGAAGTCTTCTCGCTTGTCCATGGGCGCAAGCGCCGTCCGAAAGGCAGCGGGGCGGTCGACCCTCAACCCAATCTCGCACAGCCTAGAGCAGTCGAACTCGCTGCAGAGGCAGCTCTTCGATATTTTGATGCAAATCCGAGTAGTCGTAGCTTCTCCCTCTCAATTAATGATAATGTGATGTTCGATGAGTCGCCACTGACTCAGTCCAAAGTCGAGCCACTCACTTACTTTCGAACCCGTCCTGATTACACCGATTATGTTTTCGGGTTTATGAATGCGGTTGCCAAAAAGGTGTTTGATGAGGGCGGTGCTTGGCAAACAACGCATGGTGAAGACCGCTATTTGACTGCGTTGTCATATTATTGGACAGAGCCATCGCCCAGCATCGAGATGCATCCCCGTGTGATGCCTGTGTTGACTTCTGATCGCGCGCAGTGGCATGACGCAGATTATCGGGCAGAAGATAAAGCGTTGATTCAGCGTTGGGTGGAGTCGGGCGCGGAACGTGTCGGCACATGGGATTATTATTTTGGAGCACCGTATCCTTATCCGCGCCAGATGAATGGTTGGATTGACGAAAGTATCAAGTATTTGAATACGTATGGCGTAGATGTCTTTTTCTCTCAACTGCCATCAGCCTGGGGATTAGATGGGGCAAAAGCTTGGTTGGCTGCAGAGCTGCTGTGGGACCCCGCGCAGAGCATGGATATTTTATTGGAAGAGTATTACAGCCATTTCTTCGGAGCGGCTGCTGTGCCGATGCGTGCGTTTTATGAAACTGCGGAGGTGTATCGCAATGCGAACGAAGGTAAAGCGGACTGGATTAAGTTCTATTTAGACGAGGCAGGGATTGAATTATTTGATTCAGAAGTATTGTTGCAAATGCGATCATTGCTGTCGGAAGCAGCTTCGCAAGTGGTTGGCGATCCGCGCCGGCTCGTGCGTGTAGAAGTTGCCGCGGAAGCATTTGTATTTACAGAAGTGTATGCTGCGTTCCACCAAGCGCGTCGTCAACTGGTGGAATACGCCTTGCGAGGAGATTTAGAAACTGGGAACGCATTACGAAAATATAAAGAAGCTCGTGGGAAATATTTTGTAACGGCAAAGGCAATAGTCGCTCAGCCGATGCATGCTCGATTGAATACATTCTTAAAAGTCTTTCAGTCTGACCCTGAGCCATTCGCATCTGCAGTATTGGCTCAGCTGGGGCAACTGCCTTCCGATGAAGATCGCTTTGGGCTGGGTCATTGGGTGGAAGATGCGTCCACTGTTCGATCGACTCTGACTAATTCCGGACTCAAACATCAGGGGACATATACAAGGAATTTCCTTGGTCCAGAGCTGCCTGTTGTGCCTGGCTGGCATTTTGATTTTAGACCATCACAGCATCTGCAAGTCTCCTCGGCGAAGGGCTTTGATACAGGTATTCATGTTAGTGGAGCAGATGTATTTTCGATCTTCAGAGACGTGGCCGTGGCGCCTGAGCGAACCTATTTACTCGATGTGACATTGCGCTGGAAAGTAAGTCCAGACAATCGCACACATATCAAACTGCTGTGGACAGATCAGAGCGGGAAAGGTTTACAAACTGACATTCCCCTGCAATTGCCATGGGGCGCTTCTGGTGGTGCGCAACGCATCGTGATCCCGTTCCGTTCGCCGAAAAGGGCATACGATGTGCGCATTCATTTTGTCAGCTCTCGTCAATATGAAGGCGATTTCCTGGAATTGCAGAGCGTTGATTTCGGAATGTTGATCGGGACCGAGTAAGTTAGGTCCGATAGACCCATAAAATCGGTGGGATACGGTTCGCGGTCGGCTCGTGTGTTTCGATTTTTGCGCCTTCAACTTTGCGGGCGAGCATCCATGCTTCGACATGCTTCGATTCTTCAAGCCCACCTTCGTGACCGCGATAGGCGGTGACGAGTAGCACTCCTTTTGGGTGTAACAGCTGTTGTGCAAAGTTAAGCGCGCGCAAAGTAGCCACGGGCTTTGTTTGGACGCTTTTGTCGCTTCCTGGGAGATACCCAAGGTTGAAGGTCATCGCTGTGATGTTTGATTTGTGGTGCTCGCAAAGGGCGGCTAAGGCATCGGCATGATCCCCTTCGATTAGTTGGCATTGCTCGCTTTGATTGGCATCAGTGAGACGTGTGAGTGTGGCTTCGATCGCAGCGGTTTGGATATCGATGCCAAAAACTTTGCCTGTGTTGCCAACGAGCTCAGCCATTTTCAGCGTGTCATGCCCGTTGCCTGCGGTGGCATCAATTGCCAGATCACCAATGTGTAGGTGCGCTTCAAGGTATTGATGTGCGAGTTCGGTGAGGTGCATTTTTTGAAAAGCTGAAAGCTGAGAACTGAGAATTGAAAGCGTGAGGCGGAATTATTGTTCTATGAAGCGGGTGATATCAACTTCGGGATCGAGTTGTTCGCCGTCAAAGAGGTGGCTAACTAGTTGTTTGGTCATTTCTGGGGCGAGTGAGGCACCTTTGGAGCCAAGTCCATTCAGGATATGTAGGTTGGCTTCGTTGGGATGTGTGCCAAGGAAAGGGCGGACATCTTTTGTCATTGGGCGTATGCCTGCCATGTGTTTTTGGACTTCTAACTTGTGTTCAGGTTTTATAAAAGCCCGAGCATGTTTGAATAACTCAGCTTTGCCGGATTCGGTGGGCTCGTGGCTGAGGTCGTTGTCGTCGTAAGTCGCGCCAATTCGAAAACTGCGATCCTTGTAAGGCAAGAGCCACTTGGTATGATGGTAGACCGTTTTTGGGAGTTCCAGTGTGTCGGAGGTCAGTATGAGCGTTTCGCCCTTCGCGGGGGAGATGGGTAGATAATTAAACCAGGGATTATTTTGTATCCCCATGCCTTCGCAGAAAATGATACGTTGTGCTTCGCTGTCTTTGTAGTGCCATCCGTTAGGCGTTCTTTCAAGTTCTGCGTGGACGAAGGTTTCATCTCGAAGTCGGCCGCATTGTTGAAAATGGTCCTGCAATGCTGCAATGAGTATGGGTAGATCGACGTAGCTGGCTTGATAGATTTCGAAGCTGCCGTGCGTGTCGACGATGGCATCGGGACCGGATCCCACCGGAACATGCTCACTCAACACATTGGCGTAGCGAGGATTACGACTGCGCCGACCGCAGCGTTTTACATCTTCCATGTTTTGACAGTAGCGGCGGAAGGGCATCGGGTGATAGATCTCGATGTCTAGTGCCTGCTCGATCGCTCGGTATGTGCGCTCGACCTCGGGGATGAGCTGATCGATGTTCCAGCTTTTAGTCATCCATTTCCCGGTGACGGGATTAATCAGACCCGCCGCGACGGACCAGGCGTTGGGAAGTGTCGTGCTGCCGACGATTTGGAAGGGTAGACCGCGCTCTTGGAGCCGCCAAGCCAGAAGGCAGCCTGCAAGGCCGGAACCGACGATCAGGGTGTTCTCTATGGGAGCGTTGTTGCTTTGTTGTTTCAAGAAGCGGCGATTCGTGGTCTATTGGAAATCTGAAAAGTGGAGAATTAACCAACTATCGACTGCCATCAACGAGTAAACTGCCTGTGAATATTATTCATCTCATCCGTGAGCGAATTTTCGGTATTCGTGAGAAACGCATATCTGAGGATAGCACTCGAGCGGAGCGTGGCACTTTTGGTGAAGACCTAGCTGCGGATTATTGCCGGCGCACTTTAGGTTATAAGCTGATCGTTCGGAACTGGCGCTACAAGCGGGATGAGGTCGATATCATCTGTCGCGATGGGGAGGTTTTGGTCTTCGTGGAAGTGAGGGCGCGAAGCGAAAATGCACTGGTCTCTGGCTTTCATTCCGTAGATCGTCATAAAAAAGAGGTTTTGCGGCGCGGATATAAGAACTATTTAAAGCAATTGCATAATCCGCCAAAACACTTCCGCTTTGACATCATAGACGTTGCGATTTCCAACAGTGGGAGTGGAGATGTCCGCCACTACGCAAATGTCCCTCTTTTTAGTAAACACTACCAAGCTCAAAAACCTTTAAGTTATGACTGACCAAATTGAAGAACCGAGACACCCTTTTTTAAAAGGTTTAAGTAAGCACCGTGGCGCGCCGCCGACCGTGGTCGTGATTTTTGGTGCCTCGGGCGATTTGACTGCCCGTAAGCTGGTGCCGGCTATTTTCAACCTAGGAGTGGATAATCTGCTGCCCGGAGAGTTCCACTTGATCGGTTTCGGGCGTAAGCCGATTGAGGATGCCGCTTTTCGCGATCTGATGGATGAAGCGATTGATGAGCACTCACGTCGTCCGTTGAATAAGGAGATTTGGGAGCGTGTGCGTCATAACATGATTTACCATGATGGCGGTTATGATGATCTCGAAGCCTTTAAGTCTCTCGCGGCGAAAATTAATAAAATCGAGAGCGACCTTGGGCGTGATGTGCAGCGCTTGTTTTATATTTCAACGCCACCGGAAGTGTTTCAGCCCATTATTCGTAATTTAGGGAAGAGCGGCATGGCGAAGGCACATGTGCACACCAAGCTGGCTTCAAAGGTAATTATTGAAAAACCCTTCGGTCGCGATTTGGAGTCGGCACGTGAATTGAACAAAGCGCTCAACAGTGTTTTTGAAGAGCCTCAAGTGTATCGTATCGATCACTACCTCGGTAAGGAGACGGTGCAGGATCTCTTGGTCCAGCGATTTGCCAACTCGATTTTCGAGCCCATGTGGAATCGTGAGTATGTGGATAATGTGCAAATTACAGTAGCGGAAAGTCTCGGTGTCGGCACACGCGGCGGCTACTACGATACCAGTGGTGCGCTGCGCGACATGATTCAAAATCATACCATGCAGCTGGTTGCGCTGACTGCGATGGAACCGCCTGTGTCGCTTGATCCGGAATCGATTCGCGATGAGAAGGTGAAAGTCTTGAAGGCGATACAGCCACTTGAGCTTAGGGATGATGGCGGCGATGTCGTTCGCGCTCGATACACAGATGGTCTGGTGAGTGGCAAACCGGTTAAGGGCTATAAGGAAGAGCAGGGTATTCCTGACGAATCATCGACCGAGACATACGCGGCACTGCGCCTATCAATTAATAATTGGCGTTGGCAGGGTGTGCCTTTCTACATCCGCTCCGGTAAGCGTATGGCACGACGTGCGAGTGAGATTGCGATCCAATTTAAGCGGCCTCCAGGTATTCTCTTCTCGGAGGGTAAGAAGTTCAATGTCGCGCCAAATACAATGGTGATCAGCATCCAGCCGGATGAAGGCGTCACCTTGGTGATGAACTCAAAGATACCAGGCTTGGAGACGCGCACCCAACCGGTGAAGATGCACTTCCGCTATTCCACTACGTTTGGTTCAAATACACCGGAGGCCTACGAGCGCCTGATTCTTGATGCGATGATTGGAGACAGCACGCTCTTCATTCGTGGCGATGAAACCGAAGCATCTTGGAAATTGATCACGCCGATTCTCAAGCATTGGGAAGAATGCGGTCAGAATGGGATGGAAGAATATGCGTCCGGATCTTGGGGACCGCTTGCGAGCGAACGCTTACTTTGGGAGAAAAATCACCAGTGGCGTCGCTCGGGTTGATCCGAACTTTCTGAATAATCGACTTAAACCTGATTGGATATTCCTATGGCTGATTTAATAGATGCTTTGCCCGGTATAGAACTCCCCGTGGGAGAGGTGACGGCTCGCCTTGCCACTATGTGGGACGGAGGTCCGTCCAGTTCAGCCAATGAATTTCGTGCGTCACAAATGAATGTGGTGCTGCACTTCGGTCTGGAGGTGACTCCGGATGAAGCGCTTGAACGTTTTGAGGCTGTGCTACATTTTGCACAGCGTTATCCTAGTCGGATTATTGTGCTCTGTCCTTCTCGTCATGTTGGGGATGGCTCGATGAGTGCGAAGCTTTTTAGCCAGTGTTATATCGGCGAGTCGCACCGTGAAATGTGCTGTTGTGAGGCCTTGCTGTTGAGCTACAAATCAGAGGATTGCGGCTATTTGGCGAATCAGGTTTCTGTTTGGTTAGAGCCGGATCTGCCTACCTATCACTGGTTTAGCGGCGTGCCGACTTCACGGATAGAAACGTATTTTAACAATCTACTCGTTGGTGTTCGCCGCTGTGTCTATGACAGTAGCGTGGAGCCAGAGTCTTTTGGTGATTTGGTCTGGCCTGCCGCGAATGATGTCAGTGACTTGGCAAAGGCGCGCTTGTTGCCTGTGCGTCAAGCAGTGGGGCAGTTTCTAAGCGGCTATAAAATCGAGGACCTATGCCATGGGCTACAAAGTGTAATTGTTTCACATGGCGAAGGCATGATCGGCGAGGGTCGGCGCTTGATGGAGTGGGTCAAGGAGTGCCTTAGTGAGTGCGCGAAATGTGAAGATTGCACTGCACAAAATGCCGAGTTTATTCTCCAAGGATGTGATGGGCTAGATGCAGACTGCTCGTTGTCTTTGGAGTGGAAATACGATGATGATCGTTATTTCAAATGGCGAAAATTTAGCGATGGATCGCTCGGTGAAATCGAAGCTTACTTAGGTAAGACTAAGGAGAAGATCCCGACCCGCGTGAAACCATTGGCACCCGAGCAAGCCCTTTCAGAGGCCTTGTTTTTCTAAGCCTTCTGGCAACGGATGATACGACTGGGCTACTTAGCCTCCAATGCATCGAGGGCGGCTAGCACGTCCTCCGCTTGCTTGGTGGTCGAGGCTTTTAGATCACGCCAGACGAGCACGCCGTCTTTGAAGAGATAGGCTTGTCGGCTGTATTTGCCTTTGCCGAATGCTTTGCAGACTACCTGGTCGGTGTCAGCGATCAGTGCGAACGGGAACTCGTAGCGGTCGCGAAACTCTTTTTGCAGTTCCGCGGTGTCGGCGGACACACCATAAATGGTGACACCGCGTTCTTTAAGGACATCCCAGGAATCACGTAGGCTGCATGCTTGTTTCGTGCAACCACCTGTGAGGGCTTTTGGGTAGAAGAAAACCAAGGTGGTGCCTTCTTTGAGGGCAGCGCCAAGATCAACTACCTTACCGGTGTGATCCGCAACGGATACCTTCGGGGCTGCGGCCCCGACTTCGATCTCTGCGGCGAGAAAATGACTGAGTATTGAAAGGAGCATAATAGATAGGAGTGTGATTTTCATGGTAATGTATCGTGGGTTGTAGTGCGTCCTTACTAGTTAGAAAGAAATACTTTCGTTGGCAATTATGTGAGTTCAGAAACTTTCTCAGTCGTTCGTTGAAGTCGGCTGGCGAGTGTTTCGATCATCTTTGCGGCGATTTCAGGGTAATGTGCAATTAAGGCTTCAACACTAGCGCAGTCGTATCTTTGCACAATTGTATCTGCACGTGCTTTTATGCTGCCGGTTCGCGGAGTGCCTCGAATAAATCCGACCTCGCCAAAAATGGAGCCAGGATACATGATTACGTTGAGTAGGACGTCGCCGATGTAAATTTCGACAGCACCTTTTTCGAGCACGTAGAATGAACGGCTAGTAGTGCCTTGCTGAATGATGGTGGCTCCGTGGCTATAAGTCTCTGTTGTTTGCACAGTTTAGACCCAATCAATTTCTGGAATAGAAGCAAGTCTGGCTATACAGGCGAATGGTCTAAGTTATATGCGGGGAATTTGCTTTCCGATTGGTTCGTTGGACGTCTTAATTGCCCGTCATTACTACAGATATGGATTATAAAGAGCATTTTGATTGGGTCGCAGAGAACGATGCAAAGCCTCGTAAGCAACAGGGCGGATTTCACGCGCAAATCCTGCGTAAGTTGAGGCATCACATACGACCCGGGGCACGTGTCCTGGAGTGGGGCTGTGGTCGAGGCGATTTATTAGCCGGCTTGGACCCTTCGAAGGGAGTCGGCGTCGATCTGAGCCCGAAAATGGTGGCGCAGGCAAAGGCTAAGAATACGGCTGAACACTTAGAATTCCGAGAGGGCAACCTCCATGATCAAGCGATCAATGAGGAGTTTGATGCCATCGTGATGGATTATATGTGTGGGTATTTGACCGACATCCAGCAGTGCTTTGAAAATGTGCGGGCGTCCTGCCATCCCCGCACTAGAGTTTACATCACTTCGCTCAATAATCTCTGGAAGCCGTTCTTTTGGCTGGGGCAGAAGCTGGGGATTGTGTTGAAGCAACCTGCTAGCAATTGGCTGACCACGGATGACTTGGTAAATCTGCTGGAGCTTTCCGGCTTTGAAATTGTTAAAAAGAGCTCGGAGCAAATATTCCCGTTTAAGATCCCTCTACTGGATGGCTTCTTTAATAACTTTGTGGGACGCCTGCCGTTTTTCCGCCACATGGGGGTCTCGTTGTTTATTATCGCACGACCCGTGATGAAGCCACGCATCGAAGGCGAATACAGCTGTTCTGTAATTTTACCTGCCCGCAATGAGTCGGGGCATATCAAGCCGGCTTTAGATCGTATCCCTGTTTTGGGACAGAAAACCGAGTTGATCATTGTCGAGGGCAACAGCACCGATGACACCTGGGAGGTGATTGAGAAAGAGGTGGCTGCCTACGAGGGACCGCTGGATGTCCGTTTCATGAAGCAGCCGGGTAAAGGTAAGTGGGACGCGGTTTTTGCTGGCTTTGCCGAAGCAAAGGGCGATGTGATCGTCATTCAAGACGGCGATTTGACTGCGCCGCCGGAAGACTTGCCTAAGTTTTATGAAGCCATTGCGAGTGGGCGTGCCGAGTTCGCCAATGGTAGTCGTTTAGTCTATCCGATGGAATCAGAGGCGATGCGCCCGCTGAATTTCTGTGGTAATAAGTTCTTCGCGTTGGCCTTGAGCTTTGTCATCGATCGTCCGATTAAGGACAGCCTCTGTGGCACGAAGATGCTGCTACGAGAGGACTACGATCGGTTGCTTAAACGCATCGAAGAGTTTGGCGAGTTCGATCCTTATGGGGATTTCAATTTGATCTTTGGCTCGGCACTGTTGGATCTCGCGATTCGCGATGTGCCGGTTCGCTATCGCGACCGTGCTTATGGGGATACGAATATCTCCCGTTTCTCAGGTGCGGCCTTACTGCTTCGTATGACTTGGTTCGGCCTGCGTAAGCTGCGCTTTCATAAGTAGGGTATCCCGTGCAGATAAAAAAGAGGCCAAAGCGATTGCTTTGGCCTCTTTGGAAATTTGTTTAGAAAACAAATCCGATACCGATGCTCCAGCGATCACCATTGCCGTGGTCGGGAGTGTGGGTGCTGACTTTGGAGACCACATCATGTTTCCACTCGATACGAGTGTGGACGTGGTCGCTCCATCGCCAATAGAGCGCGGGTCCTGTAGCTAGAGTGAAGGCGTTGTCATCGTCCCACTTGAGATCGCTTTCCAGTAGTAACTGCATGTTGTCACGGGCATTCCAGCCTAGGTCTAGAGACCAGCTCCACTCCGCGGGTTCGGGCTGTTCAAAGAACCAGAAGCCCGCGCTGGTGGCAAAGAACCAGTCGTAGGTTTCTGTTTCGTAGCCTACGGATAGTCCTGTGCCCCAGACTCGGTCTGGGACTTGATAGCCGTCATCCCCTTTCTCGCCGATTGGCACGCGTAACTGCGGCGCGAGCGTCCAGCTGCCACTCCGTGCGGCGAGGTTGAAGTAACGCTTCAGCGGCAACGCGATGGTGAGATCGCCGAGTCCATCGTAGTGTTGCACATCTTTTGAGCCGCCCGCACCAAGCTGCTCACGTCGCGCATCGGTAATGTAAGGCAACTTGAAGGTCATTCGGATCGAGCGATCCCAGGTATAGACACCTTGAAGGTGCAGTTTTGTGATGTCTTCAGTGAAGCCCGAGCCGACCACCTCGCTGCCTTGCTTAAGGTCACTGCGGTGAATGTTTTCGGCTAAGACTTGGAAGCCGTAACCACCATCCCAACGAGGCATCATGTTCATGATGGGCTGGTCGGCATGAAGCGGTGATATCGCTGCGGAGGCAAGCCCGATTAACAGCACGCCTTTAGAGAATGTCTGGTGCTGCATTTACTTTTCCTCCGGAAAGAGTTTCAACACCGCTGAGTCACCAGCCCACTGATAGTAGTGAGTGGGTTCGTAGCCAGCTTTGTGAATCGCTTTTTTGATCGAGAGTAAGTCAGGCGCGACGTCGGGCTTGGTGGCCACAACCACCAATTGGTTTTCGGCATCCAAGGTGATGCCTTTGTCCAGGGCTTTAGTGTCGACCTGATCGAGCTTCTTGAGATGTATGCGCAAGCCGATCCCGCAGGAGGAACAAACCAGGCCTTTGGTGTAAACGGCGATTTGATTCGTTTGACCTTTGAGGAGTGTTTGAGCCGAAGCCAAACGATTCTCTTCTGTGGCGACGGGAAATTCTGCGCGTGCGCTGGCGATGCTTGGGATCGCCAGGGATAGAATAGTCAGTGTGAGTAAGAAAAATTTCATAATATGTGTGTGGTTGCATGACCGCTCGCAGAGAGGGCTCATACGCAGGTGAGCGGCCATGGGTGAATTCAGAGCGACCCTGCGTTGAGTGAGCTGTCAGTGAGGAAATCCCCAGAGACAGATGACGGTCCACTCAGATCAACCAGACACAATGCAACGCTGAACGTTGTATGCCGGGTGGTGCTTCGACCTTCGTTGTGATGTAACGAATCGAAATGACTTTTTCTTCTAAAGGTAGTGCGGTGTAGGCGACAACCGTGCATTTCAGCGAGAGGCTGCGATATTCCACAGGCAACACTGGCGACTCATTGTGTGCGTGTGTCTCTAGGTTGCAGTCGGTCGAGCAGGACTCGGACTCTTCAGATTGCTGAGTGTCCTCGGCTTCATTGGTATGGCAGCAGCAATCATCTGCTGTGGCTTCGACCATGGATTGGCAACTGCTCAACTCGTCGGCGCAAGTGCTGGCTACGCAGAGCGCTGCTTGCCCGTGAAAGGCAAACAAGAGGCTCAGTAATAGTGCAGAGAATGTGCGCATGAGTTTATAGGATACGTAAGATTACCAAAAGTGCCATGTTAAATGCGATTTCTCGTTTCGCATAGTCACCCTCGAAGGCACTACTGAATGCGCCCCAACTGCGAGCGAACCAGTGCGGCGATCTTTTGCATGGCTGCGACCGGAGGTAATTCGATGAAAGGCTCGACCGCCTTGGTGGCTTGGCTGAGCTGATCCTCGAAGACTGCGACCACTTCATCGAAAATCGGAAAGTCGTGGAGGCGTGAGGTGAAATCCGCCGCGACACTTTTGTCACCGGCTTTGAAGCGGGCGATCAGGCTTTCGCGTTCATCGGAGGGTAGTTTCTCTAGAAGTAGCAGCAGTGGGAGGGTGAATTTTCCTTTATCTAGGTCCGTGCCGAGCGTTTTGCCGATCATGGATTCGTCGGCGTAGAGGTCGACTAGGTCGTCGAAGATTTGATAGGCAATGCCTAAGTGGCGACCAAAGAGCCCCGCAGCTTCGCTGAAAGCTTCAGAATAGCCGGCAACTTTGGCGCCGAGGCGGCAAGACACTTCAAAAAGTTCCGCGGTTTTCAGGCGAATCACGCGGAAGTAAAAATCGCGGTCGTAGTTCACATCGCCCCGTTGATAGGTCTGGGCGATTTCTCCAGCACAGACCCGAGAGGTGGCTTGAGCGACAGAGCGGCAGATCTCATTCGTGTCGAACTCAGCAGCGAGCTTGAGCGCATGGGAGAAGAGCACATCGCCGATAAGGACGGCGGCGGCAGGACCAAATTTCTTGGCTGCGGTTTCTTGCCGGTGGCGTGTGTCGGCCTCGTCCAAAATATCGTCATGCACGAGAGTCGCTAGATGCACCAACTCAATTACAGAGCCGAGTTTGACGAGATCGGCGGCTCGCTTTTCGGCGGGACCTTCCCATCCGCTATACGCGACGAGCATGGGGCGTAGGCGCTTTCCGCTGTGCCCGAAGACGTAGCGCACGTGCTCTTGGATTTCGGGTTCAAGGTCTTCCACCTGCGATTGCAGGAAGACGTCGAGGTCATCCAGATACGGTTTTACCGGTTCATATACTTCGGCAAATCCGGCGGCAGCGACCTTGTCGGCCTCAGACTGTGAGCGGGTAGTCATTGTGTGATTGGTGGTTCGTTGAAAGTTGTTTGCAGGAAATCAATACGCGAAAAATGACGTCTCGCAACTAACAACCTGCAACAAGTAACGCTTTACAGCCATTTATTCAGTGCATCGAGGAAGCCCTTTCGGTCCTCGACGTGCACATTGTGCCCCGCATTTGGTAATGTGACGACTTTGATGTGTGGGAAATGTTCCTTCATGTCCGGGAGGTCGGCAGGTTTGACGAAGTCTGACTTGCCGCCGAGCACGAGGAGGCTCTGCCCGCTGTAGTTTTGGTCGCTTTGGAGTGAATCTTGGCGTAGCACTTGCAGGCTGGAGTGCAGGACTTCCAAGTTGATCTGCCATTTTAAACCAAACTCACCACTCACCAAATTCGTCATCAAGAACTGTCGCATCGCCCAATCTGGGACCATCGGCTTGAGCAGTTCTTCGGCTTCTCGTCGATTTTCGACGGCACCGGATGGCACCCGCTTCATGGCACGGAACTCGTTGTCGTGGTAGGGCGGGTAGGCTTTGGTCGCGATATCCACAATGACTAGCTTCTTAACGACCTCTGGGTGCTCGCAGGCGAACTTCATCG
>JANQXM010000030.1:24129-25322 GCA_030729385.1 Opitutales bacterium
CATTCTGTATAAAGAATCAAAATATTCTCTTTTGATTCGCTGCAATTCGTGTTCATTCGTGGTTAACCTCTTTCTACATTCATGTCTGCCGATAAACCCAAGCCTTTGACCCCGATGATGCAGCAGTGGCACGAAATCCGTGCCAAGCTCGCGGATGATACGTTGCTGATGTTTCGCTTGGGCGATTTCTATGAGATTTTTAAGCAGGATGCAGAG
This sequence comes from Opitutales bacterium, assembly GCA_030729385.1. Taxonomy (GTDB): domain Bacteria; phylum Verrucomicrobiota; class Verrucomicrobiia; order Opitutales; family Coraliomargaritaceae; genus JBPOFY01. The sequence goes on from JANQXM010000030.1 coordinate 24,346, forward strand.
TGGGGCGCGAAGCTGCTCGGTATCACGCTGACCCACCGTCACGGCATGCCGATGGCGGGCATCCCCTTTCACGCGGCCGATGGTTATATCCAGAAGCTGCTTGATCAGGGTGTTAAGATCGCGATTTGCGATCAGGTGGAAACACCGCAGCCCGGGAAATTGGTCAAACGCGCGCTGACCCGTATCATCACCCCCGGCACACGTTTGGCCGACACTCAGATCGATGCGCAGCGGAATCATTTCCTCCTCGCGCTTTCGATGGAGAAGAAAGGGCTCAATGCGGCTTGGCTCGACCTGACCACTGGTGAGTTTTTTATCGCACACGATGTGCGGCCGGAAAATCTTTTTGCTGCCTTCGAAAGTTTGGATCCGCGCGAAATCCTAGTGCCTGAAAATGCGGCACAGCAATGGAACCTGCCACACACGCACGAAACCTTTGGCGAGCTTTACTCGCACCTGTGCGATGGTCGTGCAGTGACTACGATTCCGGACTATCATTTTGATGCCACCTCTGGAGCGCAGTCCGTCATGGAAGTGCTCGGCGTGCTCAATCTTGATGGCTTCGGTTTAGATCGAGATCATCCTGCACTCGGAGCTGCGGGGGCGCTTGTGCATTACGCGACTGAGACACTTTGTTCCAAGCCGGAAAACCTGCGTCATATCCGTGAATACAGCACAGAGAAAACGCTCCTGCTCGATCCCTCCACCTTGCGAAATTTGGAAATTTTCAAGTCGGCCGCTAATACACGTAAGGGCTCATTGCTTGCGGCGATGGACGGCACGAGCACACCGGCGGGGGCACGTTTGCTAGAGCGCTGGCTTTGTGCACCTGAACTGGACATCCACGAGATACAACGTCGTCAAAATTGCGTTCAGGAGTTTGTGGCCGCTCCGGGGCTATCAACAGAGCTACAGCAACTGCTGCGCGGCATTCGCGATATAGAGCGCATCCTTGGTCGCCTGCAGAACCGTATGCG
>JANQXM010000030.1:25422-27431 GCA_030729385.1 Opitutales bacterium
TTTCGTAGTTTAACCCGCGACAGTCAAAAGTGGCTGGCCGCATTTGAGCTGGCTGAGCAAGAACGCAGCGGGATCAAAAATCTACGTATTCGGTTCAATGGCGCATTCGGTTATTTCATCGAAGTGACGAAGAGTAATATCGCGCTGGTGCCGGAAGACTACGTGCGTAAGCAGACGATGAAAAATGCCGAGCGTTATACGACGGACATTTTGAAAGAGCGTGAACGCGAAATTTTGCATGCCGACGAAAAAGCCCTTGGTCGCGAAGATGCACTCTTCAACGGACTCATTGCGAAGATCCTTGAATATGCCGACGCCTTGAAGGAAACCGCCGCCGCGATTGCTGAGATCGATGTCTTTATCGGTTGGGGTGTGCTGGCTCGTGAGTGGGACTACTGCAAGCCCGAGCTGGATCAGTCCGATACACTGTTGATCGATCAAGGTCGTCACCCGGTGGTGGAGCAAATGATGCGTGAGCAACGCCTCGGTCTTGCTGGCACACATGCTTTCGTCCCGAATGACTGCCGCCTTTCAAGTTCTGGTGTTGCGGATGACGCGCCTCAAATCGCTTTAATCACCGGTCCCAATATGGCGGGTAAATCGACTTATATTCGTCAGGTCGCGCTCATCGTGCTGATGGCTCAGTCTGGCGCATGGGTGCCTGCACGCAGCTGTCAGATCGGTTTGGTTGATCGTATTTTCTCTCGTGTTGGCGCGAGCGACGAACTCGCCCGTGGTAACTCGACCTTCATGGTCGAGATGAATGAGACGGCAAACATTTTGAACAACGCCACCCCGCGGAGCCTAGTGATTCTCGACGAGATCGGTCGCGGCACCAGCACCTACGATGGGCTTTCGATTGCCTGGGCGGTGATTGAGCATTTGCATCCTAAGGATGCTGACGGCGCCCGCACATTATTTGCCACGCACTACCACGAGCTTACGCAACTCGCGCAGACGCTCGACCGTTTAGAGAATTACTCCGTCGCCGTGAAAGAATGGAACGACGAAATAATCTTCGTCCGCCAAGTCATCAAAGGTGCAGCGGATCGCTCTTACGGTATTCAAGTCGCCAGACTAGCAGGCCTGCCAACGACTGTGATTGATCGTGCCAAAACCATTCTCGAACGTCTCGAAGCCGATGACTCTTCGCACAACTTGCTACGCAAGCGCATGAAGAAAGAAAAGTCCGGCACGGATACCAAGGACGAAGACGATCAGTTGGCCTTGTTTTAATTCTGGAGGGTTGCGCTCCGTCGCAACCGCGTCGTGTAAGACGGAGCTTAGAGCGTATCAGCGGCGGTGACGGAGCACCGCCCTCCAAACAATTATCCTTTGTAGCTGACTTCGTTGGTCCAGATGTCTGCGGGCTCTTGCCGGCTACGTATGAGGTGTGGCTGCTTGTTGGCGTCGAGCATGATCTCAGCGGCTTCGGGATAGGAGTTGTAATGCTTGGTCGACATGGCGGCACAGTAAGCACCAGCACCGTCGATGACACAGAGGTCGCCGATCTGGGCGATTGGAAGTTCGCGCGTGGCAAGCATCTCGGGATCGCCGGATGCGGGGGTGAGAATGTCACCGGATTCGCAGCAGTGACCTGCGATCATGTAGGCTTGGGTCGCAGTGGCAGGCTCGGGCTGGACAATATAGATGGGGTGTTGCGCGCCGTAGATCGAAGGGCGTAGCACTTCGGTCATGCCGGTGTTCAGCTTGAGAAATTCGTAACCGTCGACTCCGGTGGAGACGATGTCTTGCACCTTGGAAAGGACAGAGCAGGTGTTGGCAACAAGGAAGGTGCCGGGCTCGATTTCGAGACGGATTTTGCGTCCAGTCTCGGCTGCAAACTCGCGGAACTTTTCAGCCACGGGGGCACCGCACTCTTGTAGGTCGGTCGCTACTTCGTTGGCCATGCGGGCGACTTTGTAACCGCCGCCGAGATTGAGGGCGACGACGTCGGGAAATTGGCGGACGAGGTCGAGGCTCATTCCGGAGATCTTTTGCCAGACGGC
>JANQXM010000030.1:27531-28720 GCA_030729385.1 Opitutales bacterium
TGGGCATCCCATTTGGCAACGTTCTGGGACCTTTGATAATCTGGCTGATCAAAAAAGAGGAAAATCCTGCGGTGGATGTGGCCGGAAAAGAATCAATCAATTTTCAAGTATCGGTCATGATTTACGGCTTTGTGCTTTTTCTACTGGGCATCCCGATGGCGATTATTCCGTTTGTGAACATGCTGCTGATACCACTGCTCGTTCTAGCAGGGATCAGCCTGATGGTTGGCACGATTGCTTTGACTGTGATTGCTGCGCTTAAGGCAAGTGAAGGTCAGGAATACATCTATCCTTACACCATTCGTTTTCTGAAATAGTGTGACTCTTTATGGCGTTGGGTATTCCAAATTTGGTTGAGTTGATTGGCGCGGTTCCAGCGGAGGATCAAGGGGGGATCTTGGGTCAACTTGCTACGCCGGAGTTCTCTGGCAAGCTACTCTGCATGGGTCGTTCAGATGTCAGCCTGGCGAAGCAGTTGCTACCATTGGCGCGGGCTTTTTCGCAGGCACCTGTTTCCGGATTTAATGTGGGGGCGGTGGCGATGGGTGCGACGGGGCAGTTCTATTTGGGCGCTAATATGGAGTTTGTCGGCGTGCCTTTGAGCGCGAGTTTACATGCCGAGCAATCTGCGATTTTGAATGCTTGGATGCATGGGGAAACGCGGCTGACGGACTTGGTCGTTTCGGAGGCGCCTTGTGGGCACTGCCGTCAATTTCTTTGGGAGTTGCCGCTGGCAAAGCAACTGGCGATTCATTTTAAGGGCGAAGTGACCGACTTGCCGACTTTGCTGCCACTTGCTTTTGGCGATGCGCGCGGGGAGGGGGCTGGTTTGCTGGACCTGCCTGCCTTGCAGTTGGAGCCGATTCGCCGAGCTGAAGGCGTCTTGGTTGAGCGAGCGATGAATGCTGCTCGCCACAGTTATGCGCCTTACACTGATGCTCCTGAAGGCTTTGCCCTTGAGTGTATCAATGGCGCGGTCTTCGCGGGGCGCACGGCGGAAAGCGTGGCCTATAATCCGACGGTTCCCGCGATCGTTTCCGCGTTGAATCAACGCAATCTGTCGACCAGCCGTCATGACGCGATCAGTGCTTGTGTGCATGCGAAGCTGGTAACGAGCTTAGCTTCACAGGGAGATTTTTCAAAGTCCGTCCTGCGCCGTCTCAGCCATGTGCCGATAGAGACGGTGCTG
>JANQXM010000031.1 GCA_030729385.1 Opitutales bacterium
AATTAAACCGTCCAGACTAACACATGCTCTGGCTCAGTTTGGGTAACTCGACCAGTGATGTGTGGATTCTGTCGAACGATCGCCCCGCCAAAACAAGTTTGATAGAAGTTCGCTGCGCGTTCCGCGTCGGCTGCCCAGATAGTGTATTTTAGTTTTTCAACCTGCATGCTATCTATGTAATCAGTGAGTCCCTAGAAGCGAACTTCTTATGGTGATTATAGTATGGGATTAACCACGAAGGACACTAAGTGCACGAAGGCGGACAGGCTAAGAAGATGTGCGAAGAGACACGGGAAGGGTTTAACCACAGAAATCACATAAGGCACAAAAATGATGTCACGTAGGGTTTTGCGATCTTTGTGGTTTATAGACACACTGCAGACGCGAAAGAGCGCGTCCCTCCAAATGATTCACCATTGGATGTTGAGCGTTCGACGTTCGATGTTTGTAGCGCGCAGCGCTACGTCGGTTCCACCCATTTGCCGTGCTCTTTGATGAGGTCGATTAAACGATCTAGGGCTTCTGCGGCGGGGACGTTATACTTTACGCATTCTTTGCCGACGTAGAGATTGATCTTGGCGGGGGCGCCGCCGACGTAGCCGAAATCGGCGTCGGCCATTTCGCCCGGACCGTTGACGATGCAACCCATGATGGCGATCGTGACGCCTTTGAGGTGATCGGTGCGACTGCGGATTTTTTGAGTCACGCTTTGCAAATCAAAGAGTGTGCGACCGCAACTGGGGCATGCGATAAACTCGGTTTTGGAAATTCTGGAACGTGCGCCTTGTAAAATATTATAGGCGAGGGTGGTGGCTTTTTCTAGTAGCGGTTCGGTTTCGATACTGATCGCGTCGCCGATGCCATCGCAGAGGACGGCTCCGCTGAGAATGCTGGCTTCTAACATGCGGTCGGTGAAATAGTCTTTGGGCTCGAGTGTGTTGGTGAGTGTGTTGCGTATCCAGATCGGGGCGTCGGGCACGAAGGCTTTCGCGGCTTCGGCTAGGGCGCGGTAGCTGCCTACAGGATGCCTCTCATCGGATGGGGCGTTGCGAGTCAGTATGAGATTGGCGCTGCCCATGGGGGCGAGCTGAGCGCCGATCTCGTCGCGTAGGGCGTTGGCAGTGCAGTCGATCGCGCAGTTGAATTTTCTATCGCGACAAAACTGTAGGAAAGTGGCGGCGTAGTAGGCGTCTTCTTGTGAGATGTGCTGCAGCAGTGTGATGCCGGCGAGACCACCTTCGGGCCATTCGAAGACTTCTAGTTCGCTTAGGTCGACGTGGTCCGAGAGTTCGAGGACGAAGGCTTTGACGACAGTGTGGAGCGCTTCGTGGAGTGGCTTGAAGGCTTCGAGGTCTTCGGCACTACGGACTGAGATTTGGAGGCCTTCGATCTTGCTCTCCTTCATTTTCATCTGTGTGCGGCAGACGTCTTGTATGATCTCGTTGGTCGCGCTGACGGGATGCGCGGTTTTAACGATTACAGCGGGCACGGTTTCGCCACCGATATTGCAGCCGTTGCCGAGTTCAATAACGCGGGTTTTACGGCGCTCAAAATCGAAAGGGTTGATGCTGTCTTTGGTCTGTTCGGAAAGTGGACTGTCGGCTTGTTGCTCCCAGAGCGCCATGGCTTTGTCGGCGAGGTCGCGGGCGACGGGCACTTCGTAGATCGGGTCTTCGGTAAGGGAGACACGGATTGTGTCGCCGAGTCCATCGTTGAGCAGGGTGCCGATGCCGATGGCACTTTTGACACGGGCATCTTCTCCATCGCCAGCCTCGGTCACGCCGAGGTGGAGCGGGTAGTCCATGCCTTCTTCGATCATGCGGGCGACGGCGAGGCGGTAGGCTTCGACCATGACCTTTGGATTGCTGGCTTTCATCGAAAGGCAGATATCTTGGTAACCGTGACTCTCTGCGATGCGGATGAATTCAAGTGCGCTTTCGACCATGCCGAGCGGGGAGTCGCCGTAGCGATTCATGAGGCGGTCGGAGAGTGAGCCGTGGTTGGTGCCGATGCGCATGGCGCGGCCGAGTTCTTTGCATCGCAGCACGATGGGGCTGAAGGTTTCGTGGAGGCGCTCGAGTTCTTCGTTATACGCGGCGTCGGTATATTCGAGGACGGCAAATTTCTTTTTGTCGGCGTAGTTGCCAGGATTGATCCGAACTTTCTCAACGTGGAGCGCGGCTTCCATCGCAGCGGATGGTAGAAAGTGGATGTCGGCTACGAGTGGGACGTCACATTTCGCGGCGCGGACTTTCTTGGAAATTTCACCCAAAGCTGCGGCGGCTTGTTTGTTCGGAGCGGTGATACGGACGATCTCGCAGCCAGCTTCTGCGAGGGCGAGGGTTTGCGCTACCGTGGCGTCGACGTCCATTGTGTTGGTCGTGGTCATCGACTGGATGCGGATCGGATTGGACCCGCCGACACCGACGTTGCCGACCATGACCTCACGGGTAAGGCGGCGTTTGGCTTGGAAACGGGAGGCGCAGTAATCGAGATTGGAAAGTGTGGTCACTGGTGAAGTGGGAGAAGGTTGAAGGGGGATTAACCGCAAAGGACGCGGAGAGCGCGGGGCTATTACGACGTGGGTGGATGAGATTGGCTTACTCTTTGTGGTTGTGGACGATTCGTTTGATGCCGTCTTTCATTTTGGTGACGTTGAAATTTAAGAGATAGCCTAAACTGCAGCCGGATAATTTTAAATAAGTGATCAGTTGAGCTTTATGTATGTCGTTGAGTTGGTCGACGACTTTGAGTTCGAGGATGATTTGATTCTTTACTAGAAGATCGAGTCGATAGCCTTCATCTAACTCAAGACCTTTGTAGGCGATTGGTTGCTTCTTTTGTCGAACTATTTGAATACCTTTTAAAGAGAGTTCATGTGCGAGACAATGCTCGTAAGTGCTCTCTAGTAAACCTGGACCAAGTTGTTTGTGCACTTCAATTGCAGCACCTAATATCTGCTCGCTTAAATCACTCATCTTTTAATTGCATGGTTGTAAGCTCAGCGCTCTCAGCGTCCTCTGCGGTTATTCCGTTACAAGGTTGTTTGTCGGTTCAGCTGGAATTTCTGCGGGTGCTTCGGCGGGCGATGCATTGGGTTTGTCTTCGATCACTCCGGCGTCGAGACCGACGCGGAGGACGTCGCGGTAGCTGACGTAGAGCATGAAGGAAAGCAGGATGACGATGCAGACGGTGTAGGAGCCTTCCATGATTCTGCGTGGGATTGGGCGTCCAGTTAGTTTCGAGATTGTGGCAAAGGTCATGTGTCCGCCGTCGAGCACTGGGATGGGCAAGACGTTGAAGATAGCGAGATTGACGTTGATCAGAGCGAGGAACCAGACGAGGTCGATCCAACCGTAGCGAGCCATGGAGGTGAGTCCGTGGACGATGCCGATGGGGCCGCTCATGTTGCCGACTTTAACGTCGGATTTTGGACTGACCAGTGCGACTAGGGTCTGTTTCATGGTGCGTGCCATAGCGGTAATTTGCTCAACAGGATTGAGGTGCACGTGCTCGGTGGCGGCTTCGTAGTAATAAGCAAATCCAAAGCGTGGTGTGGTTTCGCCATTTGCGATTATAGGCTCTATCGGTAAGACTACTTCATTGCCTTCACGAAGGACGTGAAGATCGATTACGCCGCCGGTATGGTTGCTTAGATATACACTGAGGAATGCGGAGGAGGTGACGGGTTTGCCGTCGAGCGCCAGAATGGTGTCGCCTGGGAGCAGCCCTGCTTTGAAGGCCGGCATGTTTTCCTGAACTTCGCTAACGACTAGATCGGTGCCAGGGGCGATGCCGATGGTGCGGATGCTGTCGATCCCGACATCCATCAAAATCGGATAGACTGTGATTTGCTGGATGTCGTCCTCGCGGAGGATTTCAACTTCGGCAAATGCGCGACCAGAGTCGTCGCGTTGGGTGCCGGTCATGATGACGTTGTTGAGCTCGACCCAGTTGTTGATTTTGGCGCCGTCGATTCGAATAATCTGGTCGCCGATTTGTATGCCTGCCTCGTAGGCAGGACCTGGGACAGGAAGGCCTTCGTGATTGACTATTTGCTGTGGGACCGCGTTGACCTCGGTGGAGACGATTATGTCACGGCCGACGCCCCAAAGGATGAGGGAAAGACAGAAGGCGAAGATCATGTTGAAGACCGCGCCCATAACAGCGACGATCATTTTGTCGGCATATGAAATAGGAGGCAACGCTTCGGTTTCGTCGTCTTCACCGCCTTCGAGGCGACCCATATCGGCGAGTTGTGGGAGGGAGACGTAGCCACCGAGCGGGAAGAGCGAGATCCGGAAGTCGGTGCCCATCCACTTCCAACCGCAGAGGCGAGGACCGAAACCTATGGAGAAGCGGTCAGCGATGAGTCCACGTTTCTTGGCGGCGATGAAATGACCGAGCTCGTGGATGAAAATAGAGAAGCCGAGCGCAAATAGTGCGACGGCGATGTAGAAGATGTTGAGAAGCATTTTTAAAAGGCTGAGAGCTGAAAACTGAAAAGCTGAAAGAGAGGGGAACGTCGAACATCGAACGTCGAACGTCCAATTTTGAATGATTATGAAAATGAGTGTTGGTGGAAGGCGTTCACTATTCGATGTTGGACGTTCGACGTTGGACGTTCGCCTTGTTCGCCTTGTTCCAGTTGCGGGCGACTGAACGCGCGGTGCTGTCGATTTCTAAGAGTTGTTCGAGGTCGGTGACGGGTGAAGTGTCTACGGAGCCTAGAGTATGTTCGATGACCTTCGGAATATCAAGGTAGGCGAGCTCTTTGGCTAGGAAGCGCTCGACGGCGATTTCGTTGGCGGCGTTGAAGATCGCGGGTGCGGTGCCGCCGGTGCGCATGGCCTCGTAGGCGAGACGCAGGCAGGGGTAGCGCTCCAGATCGGGTGCTTTGAAATCGAGTTGCATGGCTTCGCTGAAATCCAGTGTCTTTTCCACTCCCGGCGCGCGGTCAGGATGTAGGAGACAGTGCTGGATGGCAAAGGTCATAGAGGGAGGGCAGAGCTGGGCGAGGATGGAGCCGTCGATGAACTGGGCAAAGGAGTGGACGATGCTTTGCGGGTGAATCACCACTTCGAGGCGGTCCGGTTCCAAGCCGAAGAGCCAGTGGGCTTCAATTAGTTCGAGACCTTTGTTGGCCATGGTCGCCGAATCTACGGTGATTTTAGGACCCATTGACCAGTTCGGGTGCTGGGTCGCATCGGCGGGTGTGACATCGGCAAGGCTGTCGAGCGGTTGGTCGCGGAATTGTCCACCGGATGCGGTGAGGATGAGTTTATCCAAGTGCTCGGGCGCGTGACCTTCGATGCATTGAAAAATCGCGTTGTGCTCACTGTCGGTCGGGAGGAGGCGCACGCCTTTACGTTTGGCGGCTTCGATGAAAAAGGCACCGCCGAGCACGAGGAGCTCTTTGTTGGCGAGGGCGATGTCTTTACCTGCTTCGATGGCGGCGAGTGCTGGTTTGAGACCGCAGGCGCCAACGACGGCAACGAGGACGATGTCGGCCTCGGGGAGTGTGCAGAGCTCTAGGAGTGCGGCTTGGCCACAGCTGAGTGTTGTGTCGGAGGGGAAGCTACCGTCTGTCTAGGCAGCCGTGTAGGCAG
>JANQXM010000032.1 GCA_030729385.1 Opitutales bacterium
CTAAGTTGCAATCCGGATTTTTAAGGATTCAATGACCACATATGCAGGCATACTCTTGATAGCTGCAAGACCCGCATTTGCTAAGATTCAAATAGAACTTTTCACGCACTTTCTTCGAATCAGGCGCAGCTTTGATCTGCAGCACAATCGGCATGTTCTTGATCTCAGGCAAGGGACCCTCCGAAACAAGGACACCACTCTTCTGAACAAAATTGAAACTTACTGGATCTGAACGAGAGCCCCCCACCAAAGAAATTTGCTGAGCACCGACAGGGATCGCCTTACCTGTATCGTCGATAAAAGTAATCTGTGCGACACGATCGCTCCTCAGCCAAAATTCAAAATGGGGTTCAACCACCGTCACGACTCGCCCTCCATTTGGGCTGGCGATTTCTTCAAGCGCGGCGTGCGAATGCTCAGGACCGGCATGAACAGCGCCGATGAAACAGATAGAGATTAATGCGATAAGCGCACATTTCGTTGATGTATGTATTTTCATATTTGATTAAGGTTATTCAATTTATTCTGAAGCCGCGGATTCTAGACGAATCGACTTCTCTGCGGGTTTCCTGAAGAAAGCATAAAAAATCGCAGGAGTCACCGCGAGGCCGAGAACCGTCGAGCTCACCAATCCTCCGACAATGACAATGGCCACTGGGTTCAATATTTCTTTACCGGGTTCATCAGCTGCGAGGATCAAAGGCATAAGCGCAAGACCTGCCGAAATCGCAGTCATTAAAATCGGCACTAAGCGTTCCAGCGTGCCGCGCTCCACCATCTCTCGCGTGAACCCCTCGCCTTCATGTCGCATCAGATGCAAGTAGTGCGACAGTAGCATGATATTATTTCGCGCAGCGATTCCCGCTACCGCGATAAAACCAACCAGTGTCGCGATGCTAATATTATTCAAAGTCATCCCCGTATAGAGCACTCCGCCAATTAATGAAATCGGGATAATACTCAGCACCAACAGCACGAAACTAAAGGTCTTAAAATAGCTGAACAACAGAAAGACAATCAGCAGCAAAATAAGCGCACACATGATCATAATCGTGCGCCGTGCGGCTTGCTGCGCTTGATACTCACCTTCAAACGCGACGCTGTAACCAACGGGCAAAACCAATTTACTCGCGACCTTTGCCTGCAGAGCCTCGACTACGGAATTAAGATCATCGGTTGTCGGATTAATTGAAACCACAAAGCGGCGCTGCGTATTTTCCCTCAGGATCGTATTCGGCCCCGTCGCTTGATGCAGTTCCGCGACATAACTCAACGGCACCCGCTGCCCACTCTGAGTATCGACATAAAGGTTCGCCAAGCGATCCGGCGACTCACGCCACTCCAACGGCAAACGCACCACAAGATCATAGACCTGTTGCCCTTCATATATTTCAGCAACTACCTCGCCACCCATCAACGACGCCAACTGCTCGTTCAATGCTCCCGGAGTAATTCCATACGCCAAGGCACGCTCGCGGTCGACTTCGATTCGCAATTGCGGGATCAAGGCTTGCTGCTCCGCACGCGCTTCTTCCAACGAAGGTATCGAGCGCGCGATCTCAGTCACCTCACTCCCGAGTCGCCTCAACTCACTCAACTCGGGCCCATAAATCTTCACAGCAACTTTCGCCGACACCCCACTGAGCATGTGTCCGATACGGTCCGCGAGCGGCGTGCTCATCGCGCTGAACGTGCCAGGAATCGTGCGCATCTTCTCGCGTATCTCTGCTAAAACTTCCGAACGGGGTCGTTCAGAAACTTCAGTAAACTCGATATCAAACTCGACCGTAGAGACGGGAACCACGTGATCGCCTCGCTCGGCACGACCCACACGATAACCCACCGTATCCACTTCGGGGATTTGCAAGAGTATGTCTTGCGCCGTCTTGGACAACTCCGTGGTTTGCTTCAGCGAAGTGCCGGGAGCAGTCGTCATGGCGACTAAGGCTGTGGGCTCACGAAAGGCCGGCAAGAAGTTACCCCCCATCTGAATGACCGAGAAGTAAGTGATAACGAGCAAGCCACAGATAAATAACACCACGAGCAAGGGCTGCGAAAGCGAGAGTCGCAAGGCAGTCTGCTTAAAGAGCCACTTCAATCCTCGCACCATAAAGCCATCCGTATGCCTCCCTCCTGATTCCGGATGGAGCAGAAACGAGCACAGCACGGGAATCACCGTCAAGGAAACGACAAAGGAAGCAATCATACTGAAAATGGTCGCAATCGCTATCGGCGAGAAGAGTCGTCCTTCCACACCACTCAACGCCAGCAAGGGCAAGAAGACCAAAATAATTAATACCGTGGCATAGAGAATCGATGAGCGCACTTCCGCCGATGCTCGAGCAATCACTTCGATTTTCGACAACGGGTTAGCTAACGATGAGTTTTCGCGCAAGCGGCGGTAAACGTTTTCCACATCTACAATTGCATCGTCCACCACCATACCAATCGCGACAGCAAGCCCGCCAAGCGTCATGGAGTTCACACTTAAATCCATCCAGTCAAAGACCAGAATCGTCATCCCTAGTGAAAGCGGAATGGCAGTCAGCGTGATAAACGTAATACGGAAGTTGAACAGGAAGAGAAAAAGGATGAGCGCTACAATGATCGCACCATCACGCAAGGCCTCCTCCAAGTTACCGATGGAGAGCTGTATAAAATCTGCCTGCCGATAAAGCGTCACAATCTCCACACCTTCGGGCAATGTCGCCTGCAACTGTTCCAGTGCGACTTCAACCTCCTCAGTAAGCGCGATGGTATCAAACCCAGGGGACTTCGTCACACTCAAGATCACGCCTTCGTAGCCTTTCACGATCTCCCCATCAGCAGCCAATCGCTTTGAACCAAGTCCGGCATCACCACGCATCGGCTCGACATCCCAAACAACCTCCGCCACATCACGTAACCGAATCGGCCGATCATTCGCATAACTGACAACCGTATTCGAGATCGCATCGAGATCCGTCGTCATCGCTAGATTACGCACCATAATCTCCTGCGCCGACTCCGTTAAAAATCCACCCGTCGTATTCTTCACCGCGTGTGCCGCAGCACTTCGTATTTGCTCAAAGGATACACCCATCGCCAACATCTTATCGGGATCGGGTTGCACTTGCACCTGCTTCACTCCTCCCCCCATAGACAACACTTCCGCGATTCCGGGGATCGACTGCAAACGCCGAGACACGGTCCAGTCGGCCAGAGTGCGCAGCTCACGCGGACTCGTGACTCCACTCGGGTCAGCCAAGCCAACTAAAAGGATATTTCCCATTAATGAAGCAACGGGTGTCATATACGGATTCACCTCGTCGGGCAAAATACCCGCAATTCCTGCGAGACGTTCCTGCACGAATTGACGCGCTTGATAAATATCCGTCCCCCACTCGAACTCGACGAAGATCAAAGACAATCCGACATCGTTAACGGAGCGCAGGCGTGTCACGCCGGTCACTCCCATCAAAGCATTTTCTAAAGGAACCGTCACGAGCGTCTCGACCTCCTCCGGAGCAAAGCCCGGCGACTCCGTCAAGATCGTCACGGTCGGCTTAGTCAAGTCGGGCAAAACTTCTACAGGCAAATCAGTGGCTTTCTTAATACCGAGCACCAAAACAATCAGCACCACCATGAGAACCAGCGGACGATGCGACAAAGAGAAACGTATCAATTGATTGAGCATACCTAGTTGCGCTCCTCAGTGTTCACCTTGTTTCGATTCATCAATCGCTGCAAGACGACGATGGAAAAGAAGGTCATCAAAACCGCATAAATTAACAATAAGCGCCCATGGCTTTCATGTTCTTCATGCTCATGCCCATGATCGTCATCATGCGCAGGCGGAGCGATCTTCTGATCTTCGTTAATCTCTGAGCCGTCTTCATTATGTTCATGCCCATGCGCCGCGTCGAGGGCTTCCTTAAGTGAAATGCCTGCGCCTGAACCGACAAAGCCCAGAGAATACGAGCCTTGAGTCACCACTTCATCTCCGGGAAACAATCCACTCAACACCTCGACAAAACGATCGCTACGTTCTCCGGTAACAATAGGCACCCGCAGAAAGACGTTCGGCAAATCAAAGTCCTTCACAAATACGATACGGTTTGCGGGGTCGCCTTGAATCGCTTCGCGTGGAACAGCCAGAACATCGGACCGCTGATCCAATACGACTGCGAACTCCGCACGCATCCCTGGCCGCAAACGCCCATCTGCATTCTCCAACAGGAAAATTCCTTCCACTGCTCCGGCACTGCGATCCGCATTCACCCCAAAGCGCACGAGCGTGGCTTCGAATGCTTGCTCCCCAAGCGCGGGCACTTGAATACGTGCTAGACTACCGATCTGCACACCCGACGCTTCTTGCTCAGGAATCTTTGCAACAGCCCACATCATCGAACGGTCCGAAATATCCATTAACTCAACATCAGGCTGAACAGGTTGCCCCAAACGAATATGCGATGTGATCACCAAACCTGCTTGCGGTGCTTTCAACTCAATAGAAGGAGGCGGATCACCAATCTGTCGCGTCTCAACTGTCGCGACGACGTCGCCGACTTCGACGAAATCACCCTCGAAGAAATTTAGCGCAGTAACACGACCCGCAACACGCGAGGAAAGCACTGATTGAGCCGAGGGGATTTCTTCAATACGACCGATCGCAAAGACTGTTTTTTCAAAAGCCTGCTCTTCGATGACAACCGTCTGTAATCGCAAGTTCGCAACACCCGTCGCGTCCAAGACGATCGCTTCTTCAGGCTCACCGCTCAACGTTGAAAAATTAAGGAGCGAAAGACTCCAGATGATAAGTCCGTGTTTTAAAATTTTAGTATTCATCAAATCAAAAGTTTATAAGTTTACTTGGGTGGGGTGAGATTGTCTGGCCGTTGCAGCCTTCCAATCGATCAATGCCTGCTCGTAATCATAAAGGATCGAAAGTTGAGCTGACTGTATTTTGAAAGCTTGTCCCTGCGCCCGAAACATTTCAGCTAAACCGATCTGCCCGGCAGTATAGCCCGCCGTCATCTCCTCAATGTTTTGACCGACGAGTTGTGTGAGCGTCTCATCATAAGCTCTTGCTTGTTGGTAGAGTTGCTTCACCTGACTGCGGTGCATGCGAGCATCTCCGATCAGCTTCGCCGCTTCCGCCTGAACTTCGAATTGGAACTGCTGACGCTTCGCTCGACTAGCCGCAATCGCACCTTGCTTCGTATCCATCAGAGGCAGCGGAATGGAAACGCCGACGCCGAAGAAACGATCGCGACCTGCCCCATTCGGAGCATCCACACCTCGCTCTTCTGAGTAGAAAATTTCGAGTGCGACATCAGCCCAACGAGACGCCTTTTCAACGGATATTTGCGTCTCCGCCATTTGCGCCAACAAAGCCTTCATTTGGTAGGCAGGATGTGACTCCAGCATGGCAGGCGAGAAATCAACAAGGCTCGGCAGATCGCTCGGCAACTTAAAATCGAAGGTGAGCTTTACAGGCACCCCAGCCTCC
>JANQXM010000033.1:0-79559 GCA_030729385.1 Opitutales bacterium
AATTAAACCGTCCAGACTAACACATGCTCTGGCTCAGTTTGGGTAACTCGACCAACGCCCAACGAGCTGCGCGCTCAATTCACGCCCGTCATTCAATTCAACCAGTATCTCATCTGCCGCCGCACCGTCCTCGGTCGAGATCACATGGTTGTTAGTCAAAATATAACCCTCTGCCGAAATCACGACACCCGAGCCAATACCTTGAGGCACACGGCGCTCCTCAAATGTGGGTGCTTTCTGACGTGGCAGCGGCAATCCAAAATAGCGCCGCATCAACTCCTCGCGAGGATCCATTCCACCAGAACGTATCACCTTCAATATCCGTGCTGAATGCACAGACACCACCGCCTCTTTCGCGGGCTTAATAACAGGCGCGTAGCTCGTTAAATATTTTGGATCATCGCGATCCATCGGCGGGCTATCTAGAGGCAAATCAAAGCCTTTAGCTTGACTAGCCGACACCGAAATAAAGAGAAACGCGACAATACATTTAATCGATTGAAATCCAACTCTCATAGATACCTCACTAAAACAAGCACCGCAAACAGTGCAAGATTTAGACCGAGAAATACCCGTAGAAAATGGATGCGTTACGCCTTACGTTCTGGGCGCGGAAACAAGATCGCCTTTTCACCAAGCGTGCAACCTTCGAGAGTATTACCCCAAACCAATTGCCCATCGAGACGATCAAAACTTGGAGCGCCTACCAAGCCGCGGATCTTCTCAGAAATTTCCGGCATGACTGGCGTCAACATGACCACCGCCAAACGCAAAGCCTCTGCCATATAGGCAAGCGAGGTATGCAGTTTTGCCTGATCTGCTGGATCTTCCGACTTAGCAAGTTTCCAAGGTGCACGTGTTTCGGCATACTTGTTAATGCCTGATACGAATGTGAAAATACGGTCCAATGCCTTGTGAAACTGAAAGCCCTCGAAGAGCGGCATGAGTTCAACTTCGACTTCCGACCACAAATCCTTGAGCGCTTTTTCCGGCTCTTCTTCGACACTAGCAGCCGGCACCTTACCTTCGGTGTAACGACCACCCATGTTCAATAGACGGCTGACTAGGTTACCCAAGTCATTCGCCAAGTCACTATTGTAGCGGCTCATAAACAACTCGATCGAAAATTCGCTATCCTGACCAACGTTCATTTCACGAGTCACAAAATAGCGAAAAGCGTCTGTGCCAAACTGCTCGATAAGATCCAGCGGATTGACCACTTCTCCTGTGCTCTTCGACATCTTCGCACCCGAGCTCAACCACCAACCATGAACGAGGAAGCTCTTGGGCAATTCGATATCCAGCGCCTTCAACATAATCGGCCAATAAATCGCATGCGGTGGCACCAAAATGTCTTTACCGATCACGTGGTAATCCGCTGGCCAATTCTTTTCAAACTCGTCGGTGCCATAGCCCGCCGCAGTGATATAGTTCGTCAAAGCATCGAACCAAACATAAGTTACGAAATTAGAATCGAACGGCAACTCGATGCCCCACTCCAAACGCTCTTTTGGTCGCGAGATACAGAGATCGTTGAGTGGCTCTTTTTTTAAGAACTGCATCACATCCGCACTGCGGAAGCGTGGATAAATCATGCTCTCATTGCTCTGAATCGTTTCGATCAACCAGTCCTGATATTGGGCGAGCTTGAAGAAATAATTACTCTCCGTCACTTGGACGACTTCGCCATAAATCTCAGGCCACTTACCATCGACCTTCTCTTTTTCAGTCACGAACTGCTCCTGGCGCACACTATAGAAGCCGTTGTAGTCTGCTTTATAGATTTCGCCCTTATCAAACAGCTTCTGTAAAATATCCTGCACCACATTTTTATGACGAGTCTCCGTCGTGCGAATGTAGTCATCGTTCGAAATCGATAAACGCTCACAAAGACCCTGAAACTCCTTTGCCAAACTGTTGCAAATCTCGATCGGAGGCACGCCCTGCTTCTCAGCTGCCATTTGCACTTTCTGCCCGTGCTCGTCCAGACCAGTAACGAATTTCACCTCATCGCCCATCAAACGACGGAAACGTGCGACGATATCGGTCAGCACTTTTTCGTAGGCATGCCCCAAGTGTGGCGAGCCATTGGCGTAGTCAATTGCGGTAGTGATGTAGAATTTCTTGCTCATGAAAACCGAGGACGTTGGGCAATTTACCACCACGGCGCAAGTCCGTAGGCAAAAGAGTCTAGAAACAATCAAAACAAGCGCATTTGCGCCAAAAACCGCACCAAACAGCGACTACCACTTGACAATGGACAAGTGTTCACCTAAACAAGTGAACACTATGAAAGATCTGACTACTCGGCAAAAAGAAATCCTCACTTTCATCGAACACCACGAATGGCGCAACGGCTACTGGCCAAGTATTCGTGAGATTCAAGAGAAGTTCGGCTTCCGCAGCACCAATGCGGTCATGGGGCACCTCCGAGCACTAGAAAAGAAGGAAGCCATCGAACGCATTCCCGGCCAAGCCCGCACCTTTCGAATCAATCGTCCCGATAGCCCCGAAATCCCCTCCATGCCAGACGATGCCACCGAGGTGGTCGACATCCCAGTCATGGGCGACATCGCTGCAGGCTACCCCGACCGCGTCGAGCCCGCCGGCGAGATTGGCCGTCTTCAAGTCGACATCCAAAGCGCTGGCTTCTCCAGCCGCCGACGCACCTTTGCCCTTCAAGTGCGTGGCGAAAGTATGGTCGATGCAGAAATTTACGATGGTGACATGGTCATCATCGAACCCCGCGACGCCCACGACGGCGATATCGTGGCGGCGTTGATCGATGGCGAAACCACACTTAAGCGCTACATTAAGAAACCGGGCGAACACCCCTATCTCAAAGCTGAGAATAAATTTTACCCGGAGCTCTACCCCGTCACAGAGCTCTGTGTGCAAGGCGTCGCCAAAGCAGTGGTCCGGAATTTGTAAACTAACGCATTCAGCCAACTAGGCTGAAACCGCTCACTTTACACTTTCACTTTTAGCGCTTCGACGCGGATTATGCAATAGGATGAGATGTGTGCTTTGCAACTGAAGCGCAAGGGAGCGTATATATATATATATATATATATACGTGACTGCAGTGCGGATAGGCAGCTAAAGTGCGCATGTCGCCTAAGAGTTTTACGAACACCATATGGGTGACCACATTTTTGATGCGATGCATTAGAAATGTGGCTGATCTATCATTACTTAGACACCTAGAATTCCCATTCGGAAAACTCGTTTGCATTATTCGCGTTCAAAGTATTACTCTGAAGTTATGCCTGTTACATTCGACCACACCCGTATCCGCGTCTCCAATTTAGAGCAATCCATCGACTGGTATTGCCAAACCTGTGGCTTCGAAGTCCTTCGCCGCACAGACAAATCGCCCAGCGGCAATCAACTTGCGCACCTCCAGATACCTGGCAGCGCCCACAAGCTGGAGCTCACCCACTCGGCCGACTACGAAGTCAATGTGCCGGAAGACCTCGCCCATACTTGTATCCGCGTCGACGACATCGCCGCCTATTGCGAAATGCTCGAAGGCTTGGATCTTAAAATCGACCTCTGGCCCAGCAAATGGCGCGAGAAATTCATCGATGGCAAAAAGATGGCCTTCATCACCGATCCCGACGGCTACGAAGTCGAGATCCTAGAGCACTAAGCGAGACTGACTACTCGCCAACAGCTGTCACGATGACAGTTGCGTGAATACCTAAGCCGCGACCCACGTCGTTCAATTGCTCACCCGTCGTTGCGGTGATGCACACGTCCGCGACTTCCAAGCCTAGCAAACCCGCAATCGATTCGCGGATCACAGGGACTTTTGGGTCGATCTTCGGACGCAAGCATTCCAGCGCAATCGAAACATGGCTCAACCGCCAGTCTCCCAGACTCTCCAGAGCCACTGCTAGATAAGCCTTACTATCGGTCACCCCAGCACGGCACATTTTGTCCGCCACAGCACCGATCACCGTCACACCGGTCACGCCGCTGATCGCGTCGGTCAATGCGTGTAAAATCACATCCGCATCACTATTACCGGAAAGTGCGGGTGCGTCGTCAAAGACGACACCACCCAGCACAAAAGGCTTCTCTGTTTCGCCTTCGACGAAACGATGACTATCCAGCCCCAGTCCGGTTTTAACTTTCACAGTCTATAGCTCAGGAAAGAAGCGCTTTTTCTCAGCAATCGCTGCCGCTGGGCTATCAGAAGCATGCACCACATTGCGCATCATATCAGTGCCTAAATCACCACGAATCGTGCCTTTAGGTGCATCTGCAGAATTTGTAGGTCCGAGTAATTCGCGCACCTTGGCAATCACATCATCGCCAGCAAGTATCATTGGCATCACTGGACGGCTGCTCATGAAGCCTTCAATCTCAGGAAAGAAAGGTTTATCCGCAACGTGCGAGTAATGCTCACGAAGAATCGCGCTATCAAGACGCATAATCTTGGATGCAATGATCTCGAAACCAGCTTGCTCGAAACGTGAAATAACCTCACCTGCAATGCGTTTTTCCATGCAGTCTGGTTTAAGAATAATAAGTGTTTGTTCCATAAGTCTTTAAATAAAAGCACCATCGAATGGCTAAAGAGTCCACCGATGACAAGATAAAAGGCCACATCAGATAGGAGGATTACCTTATCTGATCACTCAACTAAACTGCCCCAAATGCAATTGCAATTGCCGCTGTGTTCGCGCAGCAAAGTCAGGGTTATGTGTGACTAAGACCAAGCTTTTTTCTTCTTCGGTTGCGAGAGACAATAGAAGCTCCATCACCGCCTCACCTGTCGCTTCGTCCAAATTACCTGTCGGCTCATCAGCCAAGACCAATGGCGGATTGTTGATCAATGCGCGGGCCACCGCCACACGCTGACGCTCGCCACCTGAAAGCTTAGTCGAGCTATGCTTCAAGCGATGCCCCATCCCAACTTTCTTCAAAAGCGCCTCTGCGCGATCCACTACAGCTCGATCGACTCGACCGGCGATACGTGCGCCGAGCAAGACGTTCTCAAGTGCATTCAGCTCCGGCGCCAAGTAGTAAGCTTGAAATACAAAACCGATAAATTTCGCCCGCCGTGCAGCCAGCCAAGAAAGCGAACGTTTGGAGACACTTTCCCCATTCCACAACAGGTCGCCACTCTCTGCCGTCTCGAGTCCGGATAAAACATTCAACAAGGTCGACTTACCGCTACCGGACTCACCTCGAATGCTCACGGTTTCACCGCGCGAGATTTTAAAGTCGATACCGCTCAACACAGAGATTTCGCCCTCAAGCCCTCCGGGAAATGATTTCACCAGACCTCTGGACTCCAATAGTATGTCGCTTGAATTATTCACTACGCAAAGCATCGGCGGGTTTAAGACGAGCAGCTCGCAAGGCGGGGACCAAACCCGCGAGCGTGGAAATAATAATAGCAAAACAAGTCACCGTCACAAAATCAGAGGCCAAATAATGCACTGGAATTTCATAGACGTCGTAGACCCCCAAGAAATTCACCTCCGAATTGGTTAACTTCGTATAACCAACCAGAATCGGTCGACGAAAGTGTAAACAAAGCAATGCCATCCCAATGCCACAGACCGTGCCAATTGTGCCGATCACGAAACCCTGAAAACAAAAGCTATAAGCCACCTGCCTAGGTCTAGCACCCATCGCAACCAAGAGCCCGATTTCGCGTGTCTTACGCATCACCGCCATCATCAAAGCAATCGTGATTGAGAAAGAAGCCACTAGTATAATGAAAATGATGATGAACGAAATCACGCGTTTCTCCTGTTCGATTACAAAAAGAAAATCACGATTCGACTCTAACCAACTCACAGCCTCTAAGCCAGGGCGCAATACACGGGCTTCCAATTCATTCGAATACTCTAGGGCATCCACTCCGGGGCGTAGCTTAACAGATATCCCATGCGCACCTTCATCTAGGCCATACAGTTCCTGCATCACACGCAGCGTGGAAATCATCATATTACCATCCACCTGCGGTGAACCTGTGCGAAAAAGACCGATAACGGTGAACTCACGCGGCAGCAAAACCTCATCTTTCTTCAAGCGCTCCAACATCAGCGGAGTGAAGACCTCAACCACAGAGCCAGGTCCCGCCTTCAAGGCATAAGCCAAACCTTCACCTAAAAAGACACCTTCATCATCAAAGTCGTCGAGGTTACCTAAAGTCAGGAAGCCCTCTAGATCGATCACTTCGGACTCTGCAATGGGATCAACACCACGAATCATTGGAAACTGTGGCCGGCTCTGATGCTGCAGCATCACGATCCCCTCAGCGAAAGGTGCCGCGGCAACAACCATGTCTTCCTCCCGCAATTGCTCGATATAGGTCTCCCAATCGTAAACGACCTCATTCGAGCGTATCCGTATATCGCCCTGAGTTTCCACCAATCGCTGACGAATGCCTTCACCGAAACCATTCATCACACTCTGCACAATAATCAGCACGCAGACGCCCAACATCACCCCCATGATCGACATGAGAGAGAAGAAGGAAAAGAAACGCCCAGAAGGAAACAACTGCTTCAAGGCATGGTAAAGATACCAAGGCATACACTCTTCTCTCCCATCCTCCGTAGAAGGAAAAGAGAAAAATGTAGACTCGCCCGAACTAAGTTTCAGATGACACCTCATAAGGCGACCGCGCACGGTGCCCTCGAAGCACTGAAACGATCTCTCTCACGGTCGGCACAGAGGCACCCTTCGCACGATTTGCTGCACCGATATGGAATGCCAATGCCCACTGCGCACACAAGACCCGCCATGCCTGCAGGATGCTGTTCTTGGGATCATAAATATCCGTCGATTCCGAAGAAACTCCGTTTAACTCCAACACCCGGATGCCCTCGCCCTCAGCCATCATCTCTCCACTCGGCACACGTAAATCAAATCGCCCGAAATAAAAGCCCTCATACGTCGACAGCAACTCATCCAACTTAAGACGCAGCGCTTCACTTTTGTAACGATTGCCATCAAGGAAGATAGCACCTCGGCAATGCGTGCCCAGTTCGACTAACTGTATGTGCGCACCATCCTCAGGCACTTCACCCAGTCGAGCCCCGTTCACTTTTAAATAATGCTTCGCCAAAGCCACCGCCCTTGCGTCATCCAAGATCAAGCGTTCTACCGTGCGCACACCGTCTCCGATCAACTCGGGCAAACGCTTCTCTGTGATTGAGAACAACTGACTCTCCTCGCAGGGTTCTCTTATATAAAAGACCCCAAACTCCACCCCGGAGATAAAGCGCTGAGCGATCACCAACTCCGTATTTTCACGCAAATACAACTCCGCTTGGGTCTGATCATGGATCACAGCCACACCCTCACCTCGTTGACCGATATTGGGCTTCAAAACCAGAGGCCAGGTGAGCGCCTGCGCCTCTTGGAAATCTGACAACGCCCGCAGCCGATCCCCTAAAGCATCCGAAGGCTGGATACACACCCAATCCGCAACACAATCAGCATTCGGATTGAGCGCAGCGAGGATTTCGCTCTTCGACTCCAAGGCCAAGCCGCTGGCAGGATACATACCTGGGTTACACGCCGCCCATACTGTCGCGCTGCGATAACGAACCGCCAACCAACAACCATAGAAAAACACCGGTAAATACACGGGCAACGCTGGCCAAAACTCCCACTGAGTTAAACGAACCCAACGACCGCGAATTGAGCGCCTGCCTCGATAAGTCATCGACTGCGTGAGCAAATGCAGCACGACATACAAGCACACCAATCCGAGTGCGATTAAGGGCAACACAGCCACCCCAGATCGCTCCCACCACTGCATTAATGGTTGCCCCGCCAAATAAGCGACGGATACCAAAATCGGCGTCCACACTGCTGCGGCAACCGCCAACCATAAGCAAAAGCGTGGAAACGGCAGCTTCATGACCCCCGCGGTGATATAAGCAATCACACGACTTCCCGGAATAAAACGCGTCAGAAAAACAACCTTAAAGCCGCTTCGTTCATAGCCACTACGCAAACGAGTGAACGAACTCCCCTCACTGGCCTTAGCGACAAAACTTAAACGCAAAGCACGACCACCCAAAATACGCCCAATCAAATACAAACCTAGGTCGCTTACAAAGATCCCCAAGAAACAACCGATGATCGCAGCAGGCAATGTGACAGCCCCACTCGCCGCCAAGATACCTCCAGCGATGCACGCTAAATCTTCTGAAAAGAAGACAAATACGAATAGCAAAGTAGCCAGCATAGCATCCTGAAAAAACGATGGCTTTTCTGGCAGTTGGATGCTCGCCGCAGGTTGATCACCTCGGCGAAAGATTTCCAACATTGAGCCCCTGGCTTCAACCTTTTCAATAAACTGATTGAGCGCATCGGCATACAACTCCGTATCGCTGAACAATCCCAAATGCCCCCCGGGCAGTTCATAGAAATCCGCCTGAGGCAATAACATCGCATGTGCTTGAGCCGCCGCGAATGGCACCAAGCGATCATCGACCGCATGCAATATCAAAGCTGGGCTATCCAATTGCCTCAAAATGCTTTCATTCCGCCGCAGGTCGGTGTCCGCAAAGTTCTGCGCGGTGGCGGGACCAAACATCGGCGCGTCAAAATATCCGAAATGCGGCGTCAACCAACGCAACGACCAGAGAAAACCGCGATAGGCGGTATAGATCGGTTGGTTCCATTCATAACGCCCTAGTAGTTCATGCTCCTGGAGTCCGACACCTGCGATGAAAGTCACACTAGCCATCCGCAATGGGGCACTATTGGTCAGCTCCAAGGCAACTGCACTACCCTGAGAATAACCGACTACATGGACCTGATCGAGCGCCATCGCATCCATCCAGTCGAGCAATACTGCGACTTGATTCTCGGCCGAGTAACGCAACAAGTTTCGCTCAGTAAAGCCCAGACCGGGCAAATCCGGAATCAAAATACGTCGCTCTGCACCAAGCGCTTTTGCCAACGGCAGCATGGCTCGACCAGCCATGGGGTTACCGTGCAACAACAGTATTGGCACCCCAGGTTTTTGTGGGTTCAAATCACGATAAGCCAAGCGCACACGACCACTGCTCGCCACCGAGGGTGCCACCTCGGCAACATAAACAAGTTGATCCACCTGCGGCGGAGACACCAGTCCACGAAACACTCGATATCCTGTAGATAGCACTAAGGCTAGTATCCATAATATGATAACGAATCTTAAACGCATCTTTCTCTACTTTTCAGATTCGCCCAAAGAATACCAATTATAAAAGTGGTATCCGAAACGCTTCGGCCTCGCTCAACACTGGTGGATTGCCTCGCACAGTTTGAAACCACATATGTGCATTATTCGGTCCGACAACAATTTCTGTAATCGAATCGGTCGCAGCGTCTTCACGCACCATCACTGGACCGAGTGCGGGATCATCCAAGTTAAATGAACCATGTTTTGCCTTCAACGCAGTTCGTTCCCGATTTTGTCCAGCTAACAAATCAAAGCGAAACGCCTCACAATCTTCCCGCCGGAAAGAAGAAGTAGTCAGCACGTGCAAGCCTCCCTCACCAGTCAAAGAAAGCTCAGTCAGTGACTCGCCATCCCACGCACGGGCGAGTGGCCCATCTTCACGACCGAATGCGAATAAGAGAAAACCGGGATAAATAGATGCATCTAAAGCACTCATCACCTCCATACAATCAGCTGCCGTCTCACAGCGATCGAGCAATTCCAAAACCAGTTTACCGCGGCTACGTTGCCCCGGTTGAGCCTCCTGAAAAAAAGGATAATTATTTAAGACCGCGACAATCAAGCCGCACTCATTCACCCCCACCCATGTGCCTCCTGCATCCGGATCACGCGGCGTTAAGATCGATCGACCGGAATCGCCTTCGATCACACGAGGCACCTCGCCATGCGAACGCGTCCGCTTCTCATCGCGATTAAATACGATGCCGCGCTCGGTCTCGACTGCCCACCAACTAAGCGTGCACATAACCAGTTATGAAGACGCGGGGTACTTACCTTGCTCATAGCGCTGCGTCGAAGGCGCCACTCCAAAACTCGTAGGCAAAGCAACGCCACGTCCATGCGCAATCATAGCAATCAAGGCGTTATGATGCACCGTGTGGCCAAGTAAAAATTGCAACTCACGCCCGAGCGAACTGGGCAGCCAATCTCGGTGTAGAACCCCTGCTTCACTTTCTTCGCGCACTTCAAGCGTGATTTCTTCATGCGACCGCAAAGCATCCAATTGAAGCATATACTTTCGTATCAATTCTGCAGCAACTTCTCGCGATTCCTCGATCATCGTGTTTCGCTCACGGCATTCGTAGTCAATACGCCGCACATCTAAACCATCGAAGAACGCTGTGAAATGCCCAATATTATGGCGTAAATGCATGCCTACACTACTGGTGTAAAATCCGTCCGTCGGGGCGCGGTAATATTCAGCTGAAAGCACCGCCAGCAAGTCGAGCTCCTGCTCTAAGGCCGAATGAACTGCGTCTATTATTGAATCAAATCTCATATTGTCTGTTTCGAATAGGACGCAGTGCGGCTTGAATTATTCCGAACTTAAAAGATAAAATGCAAAATCAGATGCAGACAGACACAGGAAACGACGCCTGCCGCCAAGTCATCCACCACGCAACCTAAGCCTCCGGGCAAATTCTGTAGTTTCGAAATCCCAAAAGGTTTAAAAATATCAAATATTCGAAACAGCGCAAAACCACCGAGCAACACAGGCCAACCACCATGTGTGGCAATCAGACCATTGTGCCCGCCCATACCAAAGAAAACCAGCGGCACGGCGATGAACTCATCCAGAATAATCATGCCCGGGTCACGCATTTGCAGACGACGCTCAGCTGCATCGCAAATACCGATCGCCAGATAAGTCAACAAAGCCGCCCACAAGACAAAGCCCAAAAACGAACTATTATAGAACAAGACTCCATAAAGCCCGATACCAGCCACGCTGCCGACAGTGCCAGGTCCTTTTTTGACCAAACCAAGTGGTCCTAATGTCGCCAAGCCGACGACCACGGACGTCGAGAGCAACGACGTCCAAGGGAAGTAACGCTGAAAACTATTCGGATTTACCATCGTTTTCTCCTGTAAAAATAGACCAATACTTCACCATATACATCGTGCCCGAAGATACCGTCAGCAAGGTGGCCACGACGAAAAAGCCGAGTCCGCCCCAATGCAAGGTGTCGCCTACGACAGCTGGCACCAATTCGGGGAAGTCTTTACGCACCGCGATCGCCATGAGTAATAGAATCGCCGAAACCATTTGCGAGACGGTCTTGTGCTTCCCGGATTTTTCAGCAGCCAAAACCACACCAGAGCTAGCCGCCACTAAACGAAGCCCCGTGATTAAAAATTCACGACTAAGAATCAGTAGAAGAAGAAATAGCGACCAAAGGCCTGGCAATACACCCATCACCAAAAGTGCAATAAACAGACCGACCATGAATACCTTATCGGTGAGCGCATCCATCAGTTTGCCGAAATTCGAGACGAGGCCCTGCTTCCGCGCGTAATAGCCGTCTGCCCAATCCGTCAACGCACCGATGATAAAGAGTATAAAAGCAATCGTGCTAGCTCCTGTGAACTGAGCATGCAAAAAGGCAACAACCCCGAAAAGTATCGGGATACGGGAGAGTGTGAGAAGATTTGGTAGATTCACGCGTGCTAGGCTGTCCCCAGATGAGCTCGCGGGCTAGCCCAAAATACAAAGACTTCACTCGAATTGTGGTATCCTTTGCTTTGACTCCGAGTTTGTAACAAACATAGTTGAGTTTTTAACTACCCGACATGAAAGCAATAATCTGGGGCTCATGTGCCTCACTCCCCTCACCAGCATCTTCTGAAGTCATTCGACAGAAGGTCAAAAATGCTCTATGGGGAGCACGTAACGAGCGTTTTCAAACCGAGGGCGATGTTGACAAATACTTGGAACGCCTACCGCACAGCGCACATGGCACCTACAAGGCAAATACCTCTTGCGTCCAAATCGATGCTGGCACCGAGGATGTCATCATTTGCGATGCAGGCACAGGCATACGGGACTACGCATTGAGTATCGATCCCAGCACCTACCCAAAGACCTACCACATTTTCATCTCACATTTACATTGGGATCACATTCAAGGCTTTCCCTTCTTCGCACCCGCCTATGTGTCTGGAAACCGCATTATTTTCCACGGGTTCCACTCAACCATCGAAAGCGCGATTCGTGAGCAGATGCAACCTCCCTGCTTCCCTGTCCCCTTTGAAACGATGCAAGCCACGATCGAATTCGATATACGCGAAACCGGCGATTCCTTCAAAGTCGGCGATGTCGAGGTGAGCACGATCAAGCAAGATCACCCCGGCGACTCATGGGGCTATCGATTCGAACAAGCGGGCAAATCTATCATCTACTCTTCCGATTCCGAGCACGGCCCGGAAGCCAAAGACGAAGATTACCACTTTATCGATTTCTTCAAAGACGCCGACGTGCTTATCTTTGATGGACAATATACCTTCGAAGATGCCAACAATGCCAAGCGCCACTGGGGACACTCAGACCACATGACTGCTGTAGAGCTCGCGGCTCGGGCAAAAGTCAAAAAGCTGACAGTCTTCCACCATGAACCAGCTCACTCTGACCGTGATATCGAAAATATCCATGAAGAGGCACTCGCATACAGTGAAGCTTACAATCGCACCGCCACTCCTGAGGCCAGCCATCTCTACCCCGAGCAAATCACACTCGCTTACGATGGCTTGATCCTCGAAGCTTAGACTGCGCTCTTATTATAATTCTCCCATCAAATGTCCGATTCGACCACCCCAGAAACACGAAGTATATCCAAAGCTGAAATTAATGACCTACCCTTGATCGCATGGGAAGGACCCATCGAGATTTTAAACACGGTCGAAGAAATGACTGCGGTCTGCGAAAAACTGACGCAAGAATCACATCTTGGTTTCGACACTGAGACACGCCCCACTTTTAAAAAAGGTGAATACTACCCTCCCGCGTTAGTCCAACTGGCAACTGAAGATTGCGTGTATTTGTTCCGCATTTCTAAAGTCCAGACCCTCGCACCACTGCTGCCGATACTTGAATCTCCCGAGATATTAAAGACAGGCGTCGCCATTAAAGATGACGTAAAAGAGCTCCGCGCCATGGAGGATTTCGAGCCAGCGGGCTTTTACGAAATTGCCGAGCTCACTCGCAAATTGGGCTACGAAAACCGCGGCCTCCGTGCACTTGCTGGGCTCTGCCTCGGCGGACGCATCAGCAAAGCCGCTCAAGTCTCGAACTGGGCACGTAGCGAACTAGACGATAAGCAAATTCGCTACGCCGCCACCGATGCCTGGATCAGTCGAGCCATTTACCAAAAGGCCATCCAAGAACAAGCCCTCCAGCAAACGAATGCCTAAATCGATCTAATAACTTTAGCTATTAACATCGGATCGCTTGACCTTAAACTGCCAAATGTCTCTTAATACCTAATTCCACACTGAGATAATACATCTCCAAATTTACCCAAAACTCCCATCTCATGATCACCGAGCCAAAAAAGCGCAAAATCAACCCCATGCTGCTGAACGTCATTCTGATCAGCTTGCTGTTACACGTTGTAGCAATCTTCATTCTGGGAAGTATCACGATCATCAAATACATCATCCCGGATGACGCAAAATTTGAAGAACCTCCGGTAATCGAAGAAATCGAGCCGCCGAAAGAGGTGAAAATTGAGATCAAGCAACAAGCCGCGCCTCAAAACCAGCCGATGAACAACTTGCGCATGAAGCAAGTCGGCAATATCGCAATTTCCAACATCGATGTCGAACTTCCCACGATGGAAGAATCATTCACTGTCAGCTCTGGAATCGGTGGACTCGGTGGCGGCAGCCTTCTCGGCGGCACCAAAGGTTCGCTCGGCATGGGCATCTCAAATGTCAGTGTTTTCGGACTCAAAACAAAAGCCGAACGCTTACTCTTCATCATCGATGCCAATCGTGAAATGGTCACCGACAAAAAAGGTGGCTTGAACAGCTACAAAATCATTAAAGACGAGATCACCGACATGGTAGGCAATCTCTCCGCGGGCACGCTCTTCAACGTCATGCTCTATGACCGTAGCAGAACCATGCTCTATAAGCCTCAACTCTCCTCTGCAGGAACGGAGGCACACCAGGGCTTGGTGCAGTGGGTTAGCGCAATCAACTCTGTAGATACCAACATTGGACTCGAGGGCAACCGCCTCGCAAAAAGACCACAAATTGTCACACTCAACGACGATGAAGAGGTATTCCCTACACTTAGACACGGGTGGCGCGGGAATGAAACCGCATTCCTAACTCAATACGCACTGGAGCAGGACGTGGACGCGATTTTCTTCATCACCGGATATCATCGTGGATTCGAAACTTTGCGCCGCACGCCGAATGAACGAGAAGAAGCTGAATGGCAGCGTAAAATCGCACAGCCTAGTTACATTAAACAACTTGCAGCGCATAACCTGGAGAAGCCAGAAATGCAAAAACGTATCGACGCAGAGATGGCCAAGATTAACAAAGCGCGAGCCGCCAAAGGAGAACCAGACCGCATCCTTGCGCAACGCCACGGCATCTACTCGAATGCCAACGAACTCAAGCTCCCATGGAAAACGTCTCACCCCGGACATAGACCCAGCTTCGAAATTAGCGACCAGTTAGTCGGCAAGTATTTCAAAAAGCTCACTGATACTCTTTATAAGGATAAAAATAAGACAGAGCCATCGATCAACGTCGTGCTCTTTCTCGCGGGCGATGAGAACTTCAATGAACAGTCGGAAGCTCAGCTTAAAGACTATGTCCGACAGTTCTCTGGAAAATATCGCATCATTCGCGGCTTGAATGAAATCCAGTCTGCACGCTCTTCAAAGGAAACGACAAACTAAGGTCCCAACAAAAAGGGCGCGCCTTGCGGCACGCCCTTTTGAAATTATTCTAAGCTGACGGTTATCCGACAGAAACGGGTTTCAGTTTCCATATCTGTTTAGCGTATTCGCTAATGGTGCGATCAGAAGAGAACTTACCCATGCGGGCGGTGTTCAAAATCGCCATCTTCGCCCAGCGCTTCTTATCGCTAAATGCCTTGTCAACATCTTCTTGTGCGCGAACGTAATCCGCATAGTCAGCCAAGCAGAGATATGGATCGCCACCTTCTAGCCAACTGCTGCAAAGCGGCGCGAAAGCATCGTGTTCACCTGGCGTGAAGTAATCAGAACGCAACCAATCGATCACTGCTTTCAATTCCCAATTACTGTTATAGTAATCGTATGGGTTGTAGCCCTTCGAGTTGATCACGTCGACTTCCTCCACGGTGTTACCGAAGATGAAGATGTTCTCTTCACCGACTTCTTCGCCGATTTCGACATTGGCACCATCGAGTGTGCCAATCGTTAACGCACCATTGAGCGACAACTTCATGTTACCAGTGCCGGAAGCTTCCTTACCAGCAGTGGAGATTTGCTCTGAAAGATCCGCAGCAGGAATCATCTTTTCCGCCATCGTGATACGATAGTTCTGCGGGAAGACGATTTTGATCTTACCGTTAATGCGTGGATCGTTGTTCACCTTCTCAGCAATCTTGTTGATCGCACGAATAATGTTTTTCGCCAATGCATAACCAGGTGCTGCCTTCGCACCAAAGATGAATACACGTGGATTCATTTCATAAGTTGGATCGTTCAACAGGCGACGGTAGAGCGTCAAGATATGCAAAACATTCAAGTGCTGACGCTTGTATTCGTGCAAACGCTTGATCTGCACATCAAACAAGGCATCCGGGCTGATAACTGTGCCGGAATCCGCAAGAACGAAATCCGCAAAGGCTTGCTTGTTTGCACGCTTGATATCCATGAAACGCTTTTGGAATTTCGCATCATCCGCGAACTTCGCAAGGTCTTGTAACTTATCCAAATCCTTTGGCCAATCAGAACCAACCTTCTCGCTGATAAGCTCACTTAGACCAGGGTTACATGCGAGCAACCAACGACGTGGCGTAATGCCGTTCGTCATATTGATCAATTTGTTTGGATACAATTCGTGAAAAGTCGCGAAGAGGTTCTTCTTCAACAAATCGGTGTGCAATGCAGCCACACCATTCACCTTTGTCGAACCAACGACAGAGAGATATGCCATGCGCACCATCTTAGGATTACCCTCTTCAATGATAGAAAGCTCAGCCTTCTTCGCGCCGTCCCCAGGCCATTTAGCTTCAACAATATCTTGCAAGAAGCGCGAGTTGATCTCGTAAATGATTTCCAAGTGACGTGGAAGCACCTTCTCAAACAGAGGCACACTCCACTTCTCTAAAGCTTCAGGAAGGAGCGTATGATTCGTGTAGTTACAAACGCTGCTAGTGATATCCCATGCGGCATCCCACTCGAGTTCATATTCATCGATCAAGAGACGCATCAACTCAGGAATCGCGATAGCTGGGTGCGTATCGTTCAATTGCAGCGCGTTGTAATCTTTAAACTCCGACCAATCGCTGTGATTTGCTTGGAAGCGACGAATGATATCCTTGAGCGAGCATGACACGAAGAAATACTGCTGAACAAGACGCAGCTCCTTACCGTTTTCGGTCGAATCGTTCGGATACAGCACCTTAGAGATAGTTTCACCCATGGCTTTCTCGCGAACTGCTTCGACATATCCACCATCATTGAAAACATCCAAATCAAACTCTTTAGTGGACTTGGAATCCCAAAGGCGAAGGAAGTTCACAGTCTCGCCACCGTAACCGACGATACCGATGTCATAAGGCACGCCTTCGATGATCTTATAGTCGACCCACTTCGGCTTAAAGATGCCCTTACTATCCATCTTGTGCTCTACGCGACCATACAGTTGCACGTTTTGAGAAAAATTCGGGCGCATGACTTCCCATGGGCAACCCTTTTCCATCCAAACGTCGGGGTGCTCGATTTGATAACCATCTTTAAACTCTTGGCGGAAAAGACCAAATTCGTAGTGGATTCCGTAACCAATCGCTGGCAAATCCAATGTCGCGAGGGAATCTAAGAAGCAGGCTGCCAAACGACCAAGACCACCGTTACCAAGGCCCATATCCGCTTCTTCGTCCGCGATAGCGGTGAAATCTTGTCCGAGATCAGTCAACGCATCACGAGTCTGCTCAAACAATCCTGCATTATGTAAGTTATTGATGAGCAAGCGCCCCATCAAATACTCGAGGCTCAAATAATAAGCACGACGCACCTTCTTTTTGTGGTGCACTTCCTGCGTTTTCATAAAGCGATCCAACAGACGGTCTCGCACTGCCATACAAGTCGCTGTCCACCACTCGTCCTTAGTCGCATTTTCCGAATGGCGAGCCAAGGTGAAGCGCAAATGATTCAAAATCGACTCTTTCATCGACTCTTTAGTCGTATCGATGTCAAAGCGGTATGCTTTCGTTTTAGTCGTTTTAGAAACTGCCTTGTTCGCAGTTTTCTTAGGTTTAGTAGCTGTTTGTGTCATGGAAATTGAATAATTGTGTGGTTATTGGCGTCAAAAATCCCGCCAAGAGCGAAAACCCATAGTGTTTTCGGGCGTCTATGGAAGAAGAAAGCATCAATGAGGGTCTTTATCAGGAAATGTGATATTTAGAGCAAAACTTGTGCCACCCTGATGCTACGCCCCTCTGCTTACACTTCAACACAGGGCAGTAGTGCCGCATCCTTCATACCGTGGATAATTTTCTTATCCGCCGGACAGAGCGTCGCCAAAATGCCATGCAACTGGGCGGCGTGCGCTTCTTCATCCACAAAATAATATGGGCAAAGACGCATACGACCTTCCATTTGGTAAATACCACTCCCATCAGGCGCATACACAGGATGGCTCAGGCGCTTCGGCTTCTCGTAGGTCTGCAAAATATGCAGCGAGGTGTCCGACATCGTGATCGCCTGCTGAATAGCCGACTCCCAGTCCACCCGAGACGAATCACTCCCCAAGGTCACACTACGAGCCCCCCACGCACTTTCGTGAAAACCACTGATCTTAATAATCAAATTCCGCTCCTTTTTAGTCGCATCGACCAATTGTGACCAAGTCGTGATCGGCTTACCTCCGATATAAGGTGCATCCAGCACCGCATTGGGTGGCAGCTCAACAGGGTCCATCACCCAAGTCTGCGGAATCACACGCTTCAGCACACGATAGGACTGCTTCGGCAGGCTCTCCTGCCAGTAATCCTCAAGAACATGGTGGCGGAAGAGTGCTAAACTGAGCTTCTCCTCCTGGAAAGGTCGCATCGGTGGCGTCAGACTGAGCTGCGCTTCTCGTCGGGCTTTAAGTAAAAACTCGGCAATCGAGACATTCGCCAAATCAAACAACTCCCAAAATCGATAAATCACATCTACTTGCTGAGGATCGCCGTCAATGCCGACGCAGATCTTATCTCCAAGCGGCATCACATCGTTCGGGTGAAACACATGCACCCGGCGCCCGCGCTGCCGAAGTTGTGAACTGAGCCACTCCATCTCTGGACGGTAAGTCGCCGCCTCATCACTCACGACAATCGCAATAAAGGGTGCAGTCATCGCGGGGGCACGCGAACAAAGCGCTCCATAGAAAGCCTCAATCATGTCTTCCCCTCCGGCGCCGATCAAAGCATCACCATGAAACGGGATGTAGAGACGATTTAAGAACGCCGTCAGCCCAATGCCTCCTGGCACCGAATCGATCTCAGTCATCGCAAAGCCCGAGTCGGTCATCAATAGGTCCGGGCGTATCACCATCGGCGTCGTTCCGCGCAATGCCTTCGAACGCGCGTGCTCAATCAGGGATTCTGGCTTACCCCGATCCAAATATTCCGCCACCCATGGAGCTTTTAATTCGCGATTGCGTAGCAAATTCTTCCCTTCCACCGAGCGCAAATACAGCGTCTCTTGCGCACGATAAAAATCATAACAAGCCTGTCCGATCAGACGTATCTCCTTCACTTGCGCGGAAGTGAGCGGAAAAGCGTCGGGTGAATAACGCCAAGTCTTGTTCTCAAACAAAGACTGATCGGAAAACGCCTGAAGCGCATCTTCGTAGCGGAGACCGCCGGTGCTTTGTGTGGTTTCATTCATCCTAGATCCAAGCGCAACTAATCACGCCCGCCTATTCATCCAACACGAAGCCGACGGCGTCAAGCCGCAGCCTAGAGTTTTCGGAAAATCACTCGTCACCAAAATCTCTATCCGCCGCCGCCTTTCGAGAGGTTGGTCCCCCCGCACGTAGCCATGCATGGATAAACGGATCGAGCTCCCCATCCATCACCGCCTGCACGTTACCGGTTTCCACTCCAGTGCGCAGGTCTTTAACCATCTGATACGGCTGGAAGACATACGACCGGATTTGATTCCCCCATGCGATGTCGCCCTTTTCACCATAGAATTTCTCCATCTCATTGCGCTTCTCATCCTCCTGCTTTTCGTAGAGGCGCGATTTCAATGTGCGCATCGCAGTGGCCTTGTTCTTGATTTGTGAGCGATCATTCTGACAAGTCACCACGATCCCCGAAGGAATGTGCGTGAGGCGCACGGCCGACTCTGTCCGATTCACGTGCTGCCCGCCTTTACCGCTGGCGCGATACACATCCGTGCGAATCTCTGAAGGATCGATGACAATATCTGCATCATCCTCCAGCTCAGCAATCACATCGACCGAAGAGAAAGAAGTATGTCGACGCGCATTTGAATCAAAGGGGCTGATCCGAACCAATCGGTGCACCCCGCGCTCCGCCTTGGCATAGCCGAAAGCATTCGGTCCCGTAATGCGCATCGTGGCGGAACTAATGCCCGCCTCTTCACCGGGCTGTATGTCCAACACTTCCACGCTAAAGTCAGCACTCTCCGCCCAACGCGTATACATCCGCAGCAACATGTCGGCCCAATCACAAGACTCCGTGCCACCTGCACCGGAGTTCACCGTGAGCAAGGCATTGCAACCATCGTTCGGTCCACTGAGAAACGAAGCCAGCTCCAGTTGGTCCAACTTGGGCTGCAAACGATGTAAGGTATCGATCACTTCCTGCTGATACGCTTCCGCATCCGGATCGTCGTCCATCTCATCCACCAATTCGAGCATCGCCTTCATGTCA
Organism: Opitutales bacterium; assembly: GCA_030729385.1. Classification (GTDB taxonomy): domain Bacteria; phylum Verrucomicrobiota; class Verrucomicrobiia; order Opitutales; family Coraliomargaritaceae; genus JBPOFY01. The sequence continues at coordinate 20,100 of JANQXM010000033.1, forward strand.
GCAATCTCCGCATTAAAGGCAGCCGCCGGATTCACCGTATTCTTTAAACGGTTCGCTTCGCCGATAACTTTCTGAGCCGCGGTCTGATCGTTCCAAAAGGACGCCTCCGACATTTGCGCGTCTAACTCAGCAATACGTGCCTGCTTCGCAGCGCCGTCAAAGATACCTCCAGATATGGCCCGCGCGACGGGTCAATTCTTGGATTTGAGAACGGATTTCTGGAGTTAGTAAATTCATAGCTCACATAGGAACAAGAGAACGTCGAACGTCCAACTCAAAACATTCAATTTTGAACAAGCTCAGGGAAAATCTCGCCCCAACTACTGGACGTTCCCAAAGAGCTTTTCCACGTATTTCGCGATCAAATCATATTCCAGGTTCACGCCATCGCCCACCTGCTTGGTGTGCAAATTCGTCACTTCCATCGTGTGCGGGATCAACCAGATCGCAAAACCCGTCTCATCCACCTCAGAAACCGTCAACGAAATACCATCCACGGTGACACAGCCCTTGCTCACAATATACTTCAACTTATCGGCATCCGGTTTAATACGAAAAAAGAAATCCTTCCCACGCGGCTCGATCGCTTCAATTAAGCCCGTGCCGTCCACGTGACCCGAAACAAAGTGCCCGCCCATACGCGTCGAAGGCAGCAACGCACGTTCCAGATTTACCTTCCCGCCTGGACCAACGCCATCGATTGAAGTCAGTCGCTTGGTTTCGCCCAGCAGATCAAACTCGATCCGATTCTCCGAAAATGCCACCGCAGTCAGGCAGCAGCCATTCACTGCTACGCTATCTCCCATCTGTAGATCCTTTGTGACCACCTGTGCTTCCAGCACAAGGCGCCATGAGTTCGCTTGCTCCTTAAAGGAAACAACCGTCCCCGTTTCTTCAATTATTCCGGTAAACATAATTTAGCTATCAAACCCATTACCGATTAAAAGTGAATCGTTAATGAACAATTCTGAAGATTCATCAGAAACACTCATCAGGTAACACAGACAATTAATGGAGGGCGATGCTCCGTCATCGCCGCAAGAGTCATTAGCACTGCACGGCAGTTCAAAGCTGCTCTCATCCGGCTTCATACACAAAAAAGCCCCCGGACCGAATCCGAAGGCTTAATTGAAAATGGTGCCAAAGGGCAAATTTGTTCCGAGGAGCGGAGCGACGACATGACCGGACGTGAAACGGACCGGACCACTGCAGGCAGTTTGAATCTGCCCGCTCCAAGAACATAAAAACAAAATAGGCCCCCGATCTACAATCGGGAGCCTATTAAAAAATGGTGCCAAAGGGCAGATTTGAACTGCCGACCAAAGGCTTATGAGTCCTCTGCTCTACCGCTGAGCTACTCTGGCGAATAAGAAAGAGCGTAGGAAAAGGTTACCAAACGCCAAGTCAAGCGAAGATTGGTTTCTAACGACAACTTTGGAAGAAAGTAAAAAACCGCCCCAGATATGCTCCGAGACGGTTTTAAAAAGTGGAGGCGCGGGTCGGAATCGAACCGACGATAGAGGATTTGCAGTCCTCGGCCTTACCACTTGGCGACCGCGCCTTGTAAATAACAATGGCGCAAGTAATTGCAGGAAGCGCCTGAAATCAAGTGAAATTTCATCATTCATCAAGTAATCTGCGCCACCCCAGCCTTCTCTGATGCATTCAAATCGACTACGGAGCATGGCTTGAGTGAGTTTTTGATTTATTTGCCCACCATTCTCTGCAAGTTTCATGCACCTAACATCATTGCCAATCCGACATGACTTCAAAATCCTCTCGCTCTAGCCGTAGCTCTAGCTCACGAACCAAATCTAGCCGGTCCTCCAGCGCTAAATTCATCCCGAATTTGACCCAAATCAACACCGCTGCGAAGGACCTACCCGATCCAGAAATCTGGCCGGAAGATACTTTTCTCTGCCCAGTCATGGTAAATGAAAAACAAAAAGCGGTGGAGTTCAGCCGTATCCAGATCACACGCGGCAGCACACGCCCGTATCGCTGGATTTACGAAGGAAAAGTGCTGATTCGAAATCGGGACGTGTCAGAGTGACTTCTCGCGGCACAGCGAGTTTAGCCGCCTAAATTAGGCGACCAAGATAGGTCCGCGGTTCGGGCTAATAGCGGCGTTTCTGCCGAAATCGCGATTGACCTTCGGAACGGTTTTTCTTAGGATAGCTTCAGCGCGAAAGCAAAGCACTGAAGTATCTATCCACCCCGAACCCCCAGATGTCATGTTCAATCACAAATCAGTCGATATCGCAGTCCTTGGCGCTGGCCCCGTCGGACTAACTGCCGCCCATACCCTTGCCGATGAAGGCATGGATTTTGTTCTCCTCGACCGAGAAAAAAGAGCCAATATCCACAGCTACGCATTGGCTCTGCACCCCGAGACACTGGAACTACTTGATACGCTCGGCATCATCGATCCGATCTTGAAGAATGCGCACCGCATTCGACGATCGACAATATTTGACAACACACAGAAGCAACGTGCAGTCATCGATTATGGTGAGTTGCCTGTGAAGTATCCGTTCCTTGCGGTGATTGGGCAAAACGAGTTGGAAGACATCTTGGTCAAAACCTTGGCAGATAAAGGTCACCACCCTCTGTGGAGGCACCGCGCCCGCTGTATCGAACCGAACCCAGACCATGTCGCATTCACCGTCGACCGATTGACTGAGGGTATGACTGGCTATGCCGTCGCTCATATGGAAACGGAGATCGACAAGATCTTCGAATATAAAGCGAACTACCTCATTGCCGCAGATGGTTACAATTCGATGGCACGCCGTGCCGCGGGGATCATCTACCCGGAAATCGCACGCAGCATGGACTACGCGATTTTTGAGTTTGAGACCAATGCACGGTTATTGACGGAAATGCGGATGATCGTGGAGACCAACAAAACGCACATCTACTGGCCACTGGGTGATGGTCGGTGTCGTTTCAGTTTCCAAATGAAACCTGGGTTTGCTAAACATTCGTCGTTCAATAAAGACCATGAATTGATGGACCACAAAGCGCAACATGCGCCGGAGCTAAGCAACATGCACCTCGATCACTTGTTAGAAAAACACGCCCCTTGGTTTGTCGGCTCTTCAAGCGACGTGAAATGGCGAGCCATGGTGCACTTCGAAAAACACCTCGCCGATCAGTTCGGCAAGGATCGCATTTGGCTCGCTGGCGACGCCGCCCACATGGCACCTCCCGCAGGTATTCTCAGCATGAATGTCGGCATGCACGAAGCCGCCGATCTAGCCAAACGCTTGTGCACAGACGATAGTGACGACGTGCGTCAATTCCGCCTACACGCCTACAATGCTGATAGGATGGGTGAATGGCAGCGCCTGCTCGACATGAACCACCATGTCATAGGACACGATGCCACCGCCGCTTGGCTACTCGAACACCGAGAGAATGTCATCGGGAATATCCCCGCTTCAGGTGAATCACTCGCCGCCGTGCTCAAACAGTTACACCTGACCGAAGCCGCTTAATCACTCAGACGCTGCTCGAGTTGCTGCATATCACCTGGAATACGCGATTCGAAGCGGATATAACGTCCATCATCGGGGTGCTTGATGCCAATCGTCGCCGCATGAAGCGCTTGGCGCTTAAACTGATACGGTAGCTTCGCGCCCTTTTTCTTCACCGCTTTTTGCGTGCCCTCGTGATAAGATCGATCCCCGAGCAGCGCCATGTCATGTGCAGCTGCTTGAATGCGGATCTGGTGCTTCAAACCTGTCTCCAAGCGAATGCGCAGCTTGCTGACGTGGTGACGCTCAAAAACCTGTTCAACGGCGTAGTGCGTGACTGCTTCCACGGCGCCCTCGGTGTCAGGCTCGACGATGGTTTGATTATAACCGGATTCATCGAGCAGCATGTGGTTACGCCAAGTGCCTTCAGGTGTGGGTGCGTCGCCGTCAGCATAGGCAATGTATTCACGAAGGAAATCGTGACTGCGAAGCTGCTGAATCAAGGAATGACGCGCAGTGTCATTCATCGCGATACACAGTAGACCGCTGGTATATTGGTCGAGACGGTGGACTGGCAGCGGTTTCACCTTGTCAGCCTTACCAAAAAAGCTGCGACGAGTCGCCTCACCACGCGGGTCATTCAAATAATTCGCCAACACTTCTATCGCAGAAATACCATCTTGCCCATCACTCGGAACAGATAAAAGGCCAGCTTCTTTGTCGATAATTGCGAGTGATGCATCTAAATGCACCAAAACTACTTTTGGATGAATGCGCTTACGATGCCCCCAATTACTCGGTGCTTTATCAGGCGCACCCATCGTGAAACGATCGCCGGGATCGGCCATACGGAGGCCCGCTTTTGTCACAACGGCACCATCTAGGCAAAAGCGCCCAGCCACGAACCACTCTTTGATCCGCTTGCGCGGGGAATCGGGACACAGGCGCACCGCCCATTCCAACAATGTTTTTTCTTCGGGTGCTTCTTCGGGATGCATCCAATAGACCTCGTCGATTAGACGCGCTGTGCGCAAGCTCTTTCATACCTGCTACTTTCCTGCTACATGCCCCTAACCAACAATCGGGCATTGCTTTAATAGGCATATCGAGTCATTTCACACGTGTGTGACATAGGCCTCGCCACGTGCATATAACTATAGAGAATCCATTTTGAACGAATTTAAGTCCCGAACTCCAATTGAAATCACATGAGAACCGGTAAAGAACTAATTTTAGCCACTAAAGAATATGCGAAGGACAACACAGCGAAAAGCTGGTGGGCCGTTCTCTCAACCACACTACTCATCCTGCTCGTCGCAGGTGGCACGCTTTACAATATACACTGGATCGCTCAATTTGCCTGCTCGATTCTACTCGGTCTACTCATGGTGCGCTTGTTCGTCATCTACCACGATCATCAGCATAATGCGATTTTGACGAAATCCAAAGCGGCAAAAGTGTTTATGCAGGCTTGGGGCATCATCGCGATCACACCTACCAGCATCTGGACGCACTCGCACAACCATCACCACAACCACAATTCTAAGCTGCGCAGCGCCCACATTGGGTCCTACCCGGTGATGACCAAAGAGCGCTATCTACGCGCCTCTCGCAAAGAACGCATCCAATACCTCGCGATGCGCCACCCGCTCACTATACTCTTCGGCTACTTTTCCATTTTTCTGGTTGGCATGTGCATCGTGCCCGCGCTTACCGACACCAAAGACCACAAAGACTCCGCCCTCTCATTGATCCTGCATATCGCGCTCTACGCATTTGTGGTGACTACCTTTGGATGGGCCACGGCGCTCTTTGCCATCTTCATCCCCTACTTTATCGCCTGCGCTATGGGCTCCTACCTCTTCTATGCGCAGCATAATTTCCCAACAGTCGTCTTCAAAGAAAACAACGGCTGGACCTACGAAGGTGCCGCACTCGAATCTTCCAGCTTTTGCAAGATGAGCCCGATCATGCACTACTTCACTGGCAACATCGGCTATCACCATATTCATCACCTGAATTCAAAGATCCCCTTTTACCGCCTGCCGGAAGTTTACTCCAAAATGCCGGAACTACAGGATGCCAAGACGACGACACTCAACCCGATTGAAGTGCTCCGTTGCCTCCATTTGAAAGTATGGGACGGCGATAAACAAAAACTCGTGCCACTAAAAGAACTGGCTGCTTAAGTTAAAAACTCCAGCAAGATGCAGTGGTTCAAAAAACTGACGCTCACATGCGCTCTATGCGCCCTCATCCAAGCAACGGGGTTTGGTATTTCCTTATCCAATAAAGACGGCCGCGTCATCGAAGTCGAACTACTGGAAATTCAATCGACTCAAATTAAAATCCGTTTAGCAAACGGACAAGCTATCTGGTATGACCGCGCGCTCCTCTCAGCTGAGAGCCAAGCAACCATCGCTCAACAGAAAGACGCCGAGCGCGATCAATACCGTGCCATCAACGAGCTGCTAGGCATCCCACTTTTCAACGACAGTCAGCTCTGGGACGACACTGCTAATGCAGTCGCTGAAAGACTCGGCTGGCGCCTAGAATCGAAAACCGACAGCCAATCCAGCTACCGCACATACCCAAAACCGGATTACCGCATACTTTCCAGCCGCCCCTACTCTGCTGTGCTCTACGGCGAGAATGACCGCGCCCAACATCTAAGTATCGTCTTTGCCAACAAAGGTGACTTCAAATTCAGCGAGACACCCACCGAAAGTGAAATCCGAGCCATGGAGTCCGCCATCGATGACGACGCCAAACGCATCGAATCGCTCCTCAGTAAAACACTCGGCTCGCCCGATCGCCAACAATTCGGCGCAGGTCGTGGCATCAAACAATTGATCGAACGCTGGGACTGGAAAGGACACGCCTTCCTCCTCGCCTCGCAGGACGGCGAATACGTCAGCCTTAAGATCATGACCGCCGAGGCAGCCGACAACAAAGGTCGCGCCGCAAAACTATCCGACGCCGCACTGCGCGGGCTCACCACCGAGAACATCATCACCCGTCCCAACGGTGACGTCTTGGTCGGCAATATCCCGATGGTCAATCAAGGTCCGAAAGGCTACTGCGTCCCCGCCACCTTCGAACGCTACCTCCGCTATATGCAGATCCCCGCCGACATGTATATCCTCGCGATGGCAGGTCAAACCAGCGTCGGCGGCGGCACCAGCCTCAGCGCCATCATCAGTTCGATCGATGGCTACATCGCCTCTCAAAGCCGGTCGATGAAACAGGAACGCCAAGAAATTAAAGTCCGAAATATTCAAAAGCATATCGATAAAGGCCTCCCCATTATCTGGACACTATTCTCAACAAAAGAATACAACGACATCGCCAATCAACGCACCAAGGACCGCCGCGATGTGACCGACTGGGAGCAATGGACCGATCAAATCAAATCCGAAACCCGCGGCATTGAACTACAAAAAGACTACACTACCGCGCACGCTTGCATGATTATTGGCTACAACAAAGACACCAACGAAATCGCTGTCAGCGACTCGTGGGGACCATCTTATCAGGAGCGTTGGATCTCAGCCGAACTAGCCGAGCAAGTCTCACAAGGCTCGGTCTACATCATCGGATTTTAGGCTAAGTATTACGCTAAGTCGAATGGCGCTAACTTAAGAATATGTTTGGTGAAAAGCTGGAGGGTTGCGCTCCGTCGCAACCGCCGATAGTTCGAAGCGTTTAGGCGTTTCTGCGGCAATGAGCGGAGCATTGCCCTCCAAATAAAGTTACATATCTCATCTCGATAAAGTTGCTTAAGTTAGCGCCATTCACGCTAAGTCACGACATACTCCACAGGCTCCTCTTCGTCGCCAGCCGTGCCTATGCGACGATCTGCGACATAGAGCATATAGGCCGCACGCTTCGCACGTGCATGGACTTTAGCCGGCACAGCCTGCACCTTAAAGCCGACCCGCTTCAGTCGCTGTTCAAATGAAACATCCTGCTTCGCCGACCAAAAAACAGCCCTACCTTCCGGCTTCAAAGCACCCCAGATACGTTTCAAACCCGTATTGGAATATAGCGACACATTCGAGTCAGCCACCATCGCGAAAGGACCATTGTCCACATCCACGATAATCGTGTCATAGAGCGCCTTCGCTTTTTTGATCACGTCGACCACATCGTCGACAAACACATCGACCCCAGCGTTGTCAATCAGCTCGCCATTCAGGTCCTTTAAAAAAGTCTTATTCCATTCAATCACTTCCGGCACGAGCTCAGCCACATCGATCAATGCATCCGGACCGACCGCATCGATCACACTGCGCAAAGTAAACCCAAGCCCCAGCCCACCAATCAAGATACGCGGAATTTCATCTAGCGGCACGCGCTCGATCCCGAGACTCCCCATCAGCCGCTCCGAAGCACAAGCCTCCGAGTGCATCAGCTCTTGCCCGTTCACACTCATCGAAAAACTACCATCATGCTCATACAGAGCCATGACAGCACCACCCACGATAGGCGCTTCAGCTAATTTGATTTTTGGTTTCATGCCTATGACCTCGTAGATCGCAATAGACTTTGGCAATCGAAAAGCCTCAGACTTCTTTGTGAATAACAATCCCGCAAAATGATTTGCAGGAAAGCGCTGTCGAGTTGATCGTCTTCACCACATGACCGCACACAGCTACAATTTCGACACCTGCCCAGACCGCACTGGCTATGGCAGCCTCAAATGGGACAAATACAAAGGCCGCGACATCCTACCACTTTGGGTCGCAGATATGGACTTCGAGACCGCGCCCGAGATCTTAGTAGGTCTGCAAAAGCGTCTCGATCACGGTATTTTCGGCTACACCATCCCATTCGAAGCACCCTCCGAAGCGGTCGTGAACTACCTAAATCGGGCGCATGGCTATAGCGCCAAGGCACATTGGCTCAATTTCCTCCCTGGTCTCGTGCCGGCGATCAACCTCTGTTGCCACGCCTTCACCGAGCCGGGCGACTCGGTAATGACTGCCACGCCAGTTTACCCGCCATTCATCTCTGCTCCCGACTATGCTGGTCGTGAACTGATCAAGGTGCCCCTCTGCCTCAATGCCGACGACCAATGGACGCTCGACATCGAAGCAATGGAAGCTGCGGTCACACCGAAGACCAAGATTTTCGTGCTTTGCAGCCCGCACAATCCAGTCGGTCGGGTCTTCTCACGCGAAGAGCTCACAGGCATCGCGGACTTCTGCGAGCGCCACGACCTCATTCTGATCTCCGACGAAATCCACTGCGATCTCGTATTCGATGAGCAGACCAAGCACATCCTCACATCGACCCTCAACGATACCATCGCCGCGCGCACGGTCACACTCATGGCACCGAGCAAGACCTACAACTTACCCGGACTTGCTTGTGCTTTCTCCGTAATCGAAAATCAGGAGCTACGCCTCCAATTTCAAAAAACAATCCGCGGAATCATCACCGAAGTAAATTGCTTTGGCTACGCGGGATGCGAAGCAGCCTACAACCACGGTGAAGCATGGCGCCTAGAGCTCATCAAGTATCTCCGCAGCAACTACGATCTGCTCTACAAGTTCATCAACGAGCAAATCCCCGAGATCACTTTCCGTCCGATGCAATCAACCTATCTGGCATGGTTTGATGTCGCGAAGCTCGGGCTCGACAACCCTGTCAAGTTTTTCGAAGACCACGGCGTCGGGCTCTCCGATGGCGTTCCATTCGACGGGCATCAACACGTGCGCCTCAACTTCGGTTGCCCACAAAGCCGCCTCATCGAAGGCCTCGAAAAAATGACTAGCGCAATCAAGCAGCGCTAAGAAACGTTGAACATCGAACGTCCAACATCGAACTGCGGCAAAGCCGCATACTCAGGCATTCAACATTCAAAGTTGGACGTTCGATGTTCAATGTTCCCATTTCAAAGAAATGGATAGCGTTCGTTTAGACAAATGGCTTTGGGCGGTGCGCTTATATAAGACGCGCACTGATGCCGCTGAAGCTTGCCGTGGTTCGGCAGTGCGCATCAATAACGTCATCGCCAAGCCATCCGGCAAAGTCCACATCGGCGACACTGTGATCGCACGGACCAAGGCCATCACCAAGACACTCCATGTCGTCGGTCTGACTGAAAAACGAGTCGGCGCAGCAGCGCTGCCCGAATACTTCGAAGACCGCACTCCAGAGTCCGAATTCGAGGCTGCACGTGAGAAGCAAGCCAACGCCAAGCTTTTTAGCCACAAGGGCACCGGACGCCCCACCAAAAAGGATCGCCGTGATATCGAAAAGTTAATTGGCCCGGATTTATAATCCGCAGCACGCTTGACCTGCATCTTTTAAACGACACTGGCTTGTCTTTAACTTAAACAGTGACAGCCTACTGGCATGGAATCCTGCAATACCCCCGCATGTCAGTCCGCCCGCGATATCTTCCACGAACTCGAAGACTATTACGACGACCACAACCTCTACTTCCAAACCGTCAGTTCGGTGCTCGAAGCCGCCAATGCGCTTGAGGTGCCACACCGCCTCAAACTGATTCTCAGCCAGCCAAAAAATGAGATTATGTTTCACTGCCCTGTGCAGATGGACGACGGCACATGGCAACTTTTTAAAGGCTACCGTGTGCAGCACAACAATGTGCTCGGTCCCTACAAAGGTGGCATCCGCTACCACCCCGAAGTTAAACTCGATGAGGTGAAGACACTCGCCCTACTGATGACGATGAAATGCGCCCTCGCTCGCCTGCCCTATGGCGGCGCTAAAGGCGCACTTAAGATCGATCCGCGTGCCGTGAGTCGTGCCGAGCTACAACGCGTGACCCGCCGTCTGACTGCTGCACTAGGCAACAATATCGGCCCCGACTACGACATCCCAGCACCCGACGTAGGCACCAATTGTCAAATCATGGCTTGGATGGCCGACACCTATATTAATTTCGCGGAGTCTTCCACCAAGGTCACCGCACGTGGTGTGGTCACTGGTAAACCTTTAGAGTTTGGCGGCTCCGCTGGTCGTGAAAAAGCCACAGGGCAAGGCCTTGTCTACGTGCTCGACGAACTCCTCCCGGGAATGGGGATGGAGATAGGCAAACTCTCTTACAGCCTAATCGGTTATGGAAATGTCGGTTCTTGGACCGCACGCCTGCTGCAACAGCGCGGCTCTACCTTAATAACAGTGATGGATCACACTGGCGCTATTTTCCACGAAACCGGTATCGACGCGCAAAAATTGGCCGAACACGTGAAAGTCACCGGCGGCGTTGCAGGCTATCCCGACGCAGAAGTCATCTCCAGCGAAACATTCTATAGCACACCGGTAGATCTCTTCATCCCAGCTGCGCTGGAACAAATGGTCGATTTGGAACACGCCAAACTCATCAGTTGTAAAGTGCTAGTCGAAGCGGCCAACGCACCGACCACGCCACACGCAGAACAATATCTACTCGATAAGGGCGTGGCAATCTTGCCCGCAATCCTCTGCAACGCGGGTGGCGTCACTGTCAGTTACTTCGAATGGAAACAAAACCGTCAGTCGGAGACATGGGACGAAGAGGTGGTCGATGAGCGCCTACGAAAAGTCATGGTCGGCTCCGCCAAACGCGTCCTCGAAATGGCCGACCGACTCAAATGCAGTATGCGCGTCGCCTCCTACGCCTCCGCGATTGAGCACCTCGATAAAGTCTATAAAATGCGCGGCGTTTTCCCTTAGCCGCAAGCGGCTAGCGGCTCAATCTTGCCCCTAATCATAATCTTCCAACAGAGCATACGCCCTCGAGTCTCCACCCAGATGAATCGATTAGGATTACGAGTAAGATTATGATTAAGACAAAATGCCCGCACCTACCTGCTCCGGATTTGGAGATGACACATCGTTGTCTAACCGAGTTAGACGCCACGGCAGAGCCTGCCTTATTTTACACCACCGCCCTCCGATACGGTCATACCCTTTGGCATAAAGACCATGCTGGGCGAGCAATTCTCGCCATCACTCGTGCACTGTATGCTGACATCCGGGAAGACGATCTGGTGCTAGCTAAATGGCCACTACCCTATGCCGCAATGGCTTGGATTATAGCCGAACACCAAAGCGATGACTTTCCCGGCAACCCACGTATCAGCTTTCAACATCAGGCCACGAGGCTACGCGGCGAGCGACAATACCTACGCCGCGCACGGGCTTGGGCTGTATGGGCAATCATCTGCAAAGTGCGCCCGCAACTAGCTGCAGACCACGAACAAGTATTCACTGAACCCGAGGTAGATGAGATCGAGTCGCTGCTCCAGCAACACGGACACCGCAACGAAGCCAAACTCTGGAAAGACGTCTTGAACCACGTCCCAGCAACGCTATCACAGTAACTATGGACTGGAGTCAATACGCTACAATGGATCCGCACCTACTCGTCGGACTCGTCAATACGGAGCTACGCAACCACAGCGACTCCCTCGAAGATCTTTGCCGCACGCACGACGTAGAACAAGACGGTCTCGTCGCACACCTCGCAACGGGTGGTTACGACTACATGCCCGAGCAAAAGAAGTTTAGGTGATGAGGACGGGAGGGGTTCTCACAAAGGCACTAAGACACTAAGATCGGGGTAACTGTTAGAGCTGACCATTAATCGTCCGTGTAATTCCGTCTTTCATTAGGGCTTCACCGAAATTGAGCAGAAACCCAAGCTTCATCCCAGTTAATCGTAGATAAGTGAGCGTCTGTTTTTTATGTGATGCATTCACTTTTTCCACAGACTTCAATTCAACAATAACTTTTTTATTAATGATTAAGTCCGCCCGAAAACCTTCTTCATACAATTCCCCATCAAATTTTATAGGGACTTGAACCTGCCGCTCGATATCGAGTCCGCGTTTTGTCAATTCACGCGCCAAAACCGCTTCATATACAGACTCCATCAGCCCGGGTCCTAGGCTACGATGTATATAAATAGCCGCATCCACAAGAATCCGGCCTATTTCATTCTCATCCATCTTTGTGTCTTAGTGCCTTTGTGAGATCAATTCATTCCACCGCAGCCATTTCTTTCTCGATCGTAGTCAAGCGGCGCTGTTTCACACCCAACTTTGGAATACAGGCGATGAGTGCTTTCGTGTAGGGGTGCTGCGGGTTGTTTAATACATCTTCAACAGGACCTTGTTCGACGATTTCTCCGCGATACATGACAATGACTTCATCGGCGAAACCTTTAACAATGCCAAAATTATGTGTGATCAGTGCGATACTCATGCCGAGACGTTCGCGTAAATCGCGGAGTAGATCCATGATCTGTGCTTGGATCGTGACGTCGAGGGCGGTAGTTGGCTCGTCTGCAACAAGAAGCTTGGGCTCGCAGGCCAGTGCCATGGCAATCATGACGCGTTGCTGCATGCCGCCACTCATTTCATGTGGATATGCCTTGTAGCGCTTTGCCGCATCGCGAATGCCGACCAGCTCAAGCAACTCAACCACACGTCCCTTCACATCTTCGATATCCGGGCGATGTAGGCGCACAGCTTCAGCTATTTGATACCCAACTGTGAAAACTGGGTTCAAAGAAGCCGAGGCCTCTTGAAAGACATAAGCAATACCATTACCGCGAACTTCACGTATGGCTTTGGCATCCATTGAAAGAATGTCCTTACCCTCAAATTCGATTTTCCCTTGAACGGTGCAGGTAGGTGGCTCGGGCAATAGTCGAGTCAACGAAAGACAGGTCACGCTCTTCCCGCTGCCACTTTCACCAAGTATCGCCACGGTTTTGCCGCCTTCAGCGATTGAAAAGTTAATGCCTTTCACCACTTCATTCGATTCACCACGTGAATGAAAAGCGATACGGAGATCAGATACTTTTAGGAGTTTGGACATAGGTTGGGAAATTGATTTTAACCGCTTAAATACGCTTAATCTACGCTTAACTAGCAGGGATGTATTCTTTTAAAATAAAACGTTTCCATTCTACCGATGTTTTAGTTCCGAAATTAATCAAATATCCGACTGCCTTCTTGGTAAGGTGCATATAGTTCAAAAGTTGTTGTTCGTGCTCTGGCAGTAATGCCTTAACCGCTTTCAACTCTGTGACAATTTCCTTCGAAACTAATAGATCTGGAATGTATCTCTTCTTCAAACGATGGCCCTTATAATACGCCACCAGTTCAGACTTTGGCGAAAATTCAATCTCCTGAAATCCCAACTCAAGCTCTAGGCTTTCTTGATATATTTCCTCACCCAAACCATAGCCCAGCTCTTTGTAGACATCAAAAACCGCCCCCATCAACGCGTAACCTTCATGTCCCATATACTCCAGATTTTCATTCATAAAATTTAAGCGTTTTTAAGCGGTTTCAGCGAAGCTGAATCATGATAGTCTTCTACAAAATATGTTATTCGCTTTTCAGGTCGCGGCTCATAAGCGACTGCAATGCCTCAAGCGGCACTTTGCTTTCATAAAGAATCGCATAGATTTGCGATAGGATCGGGGCATCCACAGCTTTTTCTTCGCAAAGCCGTTTCATGCACTCAGTCGCTCGATAGCCTTCGACCACACTCTTCTGGTTCGCGACGACTTCGGCGGGTGTTTCTCCTTTGCCTACTCGTTCACCAAAGGTGCGGTTACGGCTCCAACTACCCGAACATGTCGCCACCAGATCACCAAATCCACTCAAGCCGTAAAACGTCTCAGACTGACCGCCCAATAGTTCACCTAAGCGTATCATTTCACTCATGCTACGAGTCAATAAGGCTGCCTTAGCGTTATCCCCAAGCTTTAATCCGTCACAAAGACCGGAAGCGATCGCGTAGATATTTTTTAATGTGCCACCGAGTTCAGTGCCACGCACGTCGCGTGATAAATATGCGCGAAATGAAGCACTGCTGATCGCCTGCTGATAGCGCTCGGCTTCCGCAAATCCTGCATCCACCGCCAACGCGGCAGCTGTAGGCTTACCTGCCGCTACCTCACCTGCGAAAGTCGGTCCGGACAAAACGCCACATGCAACCCCAGGAAATATCTCACTCACAATCTCCGCCGGCGTTTTGAAAGTCTCCAATTCAAGCCCTTTGCACATGATGACAAATAACTTCAATTGCCATGCCTGAGCCACACCTTCGCGCAAGCTCTCGCAGAGCGCTCGCAATGCCTTCGACGGACAGGCGAGAAACACGATCTCGGCTTCCATCAGCACCGGTGCAACTTCGCAACCGACTTGAATGCGATGCGGCAGCTTATAACCGGGCAGATAATCGACATTCTCGCGCGAGGAGGCAATCGCGAGCGCATGCTCCATACGTCGAGGGACCAATGTGACAGAATGACCGCAGCGGTCTAAATGAAGGGCCATGGCAGTGCCCCAGGCACCGGCTCCAAGAATACAACAGTTCATGATGGGAACTTTCGGTTGCGCACATCGTCGGCGTAAGCAGCAAACGCCTTGCGTGCCTGATCTCCGAGTTTGGCGTATTGCTTCACAAAGGACGGGATGTAACCACTGTTTAAACCAAGCATGTCATTACTGACCAGAATTTGCCCATCACAGTCAACTCCGCTGCCGATCCCAATTAAAGGCACTTTCAGCTCCTCGGTAATCGCCGCAGTTACTTTTGGATTCACCATCTCACACAAGACCGCAAAGCAATTAGCCTCTTGGAAAGCCAATGCATCAGCCAACAAGGACGACTTCTCTGCTTGGTTACGCCCAAACTTGCGATAACCGCCGAGCTGATGGAAATTCTGAGGAAGGAGCCCGATGTGCCCCCACACGGGAATCCCCGCGTTGGTTAGGCGCGCAATGGCAGGTGCCATCGAAGCATCTCCCTCAATTTTAACCGCCTCTGCCCCAGCTTCTTGCATAAGGCGACGACAGGCACTCAATAGCGCCGAAAAGTCATCGTGAGCGATCGCAAAAGGAATATCGGCCACGACTAAGGCTTTGGGCTTAACGCGGGCAACCGCTGCGGTGTGATGCACCATCATGTCCAGCGTCACAGGCACCGTGCTATCGTAGCCCAACTGCGTCGTGCCGACCGAGTCACCTACTAGGATAAGGTCGACCCCTGCTGCATCCGCATAGCCAGCCATGACAGCATCGTAGGCAGTGACAGCGACAATTGGACGCTCACCTTTTAACCGGGAAATTGTTTGTGTAGTTATTCTCACAATTAGTGAATTAGAATTGAAAAATGAAATAGATGGAATGAATCTGTAAGACCTTCGCGGTTTTGACAACTCTTAGTCTTGATTCAAACATCGAAGTCTCTCGATTCCATGCTAAAGCTTTTCTACAAATGGCGCTATCAACGCGCACAAAGAGCCGGTTCCTTCAAGCTCCCCAAGGCGGGTGGCATTGTCGGCAACAATCGCATCACATTGGGCAGTTATTTGAATCAAACTTCAGTTCGGGGCAGAACCTTTGACCGCTTCGACCTACCGAATAAACGCAGGCGAGGGCTTCAATTTCTCTTTGCTATAGCCATGCTTTCGGGGCTCTGCTGGCTGGTTTACGAAAGTCTCAACGCGATCGCGATGTTAAGCCGATAATTGGGGCATTAACCTTTGCGGAGACCATCCATTTCCGGCTTCACCTGCTTAGTATAGCAAGTCGGGCAGATACTATGGCTAAAACTGGTTCCGGTGTGGTTCGAAATGTATGTCTCTACCTGCTGCCAGTAGTTATTATCATCTCGCACTTTTTTACAATATGAGCAAATCGGGAGCATGCTTTCCAGGTGCTTGATCTCAGTGGCATAATGTAAGATACGTTCGGCCACTTTAAGGCGCATCCAAATCTGATCACGATCCAGCGGCTTCGCTAGAAAGTCGTCGATCCCTGCATTCATCGCCTCCATGTAGGTGTCTTTGCCCTGCACGTTCGCCGTAAGCAAAATAAAGTAAGTATACTCCGTAGATTTACGCGCTCGCACTTTGCGACAAAAGTCCAAGCCATCCATACCTGGCATTAACCAGTCACTGACGATCACCCGGACTGGTGCCGCGTCAAAGGCTTCCCATGCGTCCGTGCCATTCTCAAATATGGCGACTTCGTGCCCAAATTGCTTGAGTGTCGTCGCCAACAACTTACGTGAAATTCGATCATCTTCGGCTATTAAAATTTTCATATCATTCTATATCATCACGAACCAGACGAAGGTAATCATTATAAGCATACCAACTCTCTATCAAATCATTCATTAGATAAAAGATCTCTGCACGCCAATAATACACGTAAGCAGGCGGATTGCGCGTCTTCAAAATAGCATCGGTCACTGTCAGGGCCTTCATCCACTCGCCTTGTTCAATAAAGGCACGAAGTAACGCTGTCCCCTTAACAATATCCTCTGGCATAACCGCGAACTCTCGTGACATACGTGGCAAGGACCGATCATCCACCTTGACGAAAGGTATTGTAGGCGCAGCCACATTTTCTCGAATATAAGCCACCGCCTCAGCGAACTCTGTTTGTTCTTTACGCAATAAAGACCAAAGCAACCAAGCATCTTTAAAACCTTTACCGTAAGTATTTAAATAAGCTTCTGCCGCATCGAGATCACCCTTCTTGATCCAACGTGATAGAATACGCTTACGTTGCTTTAGATCAAACTGCCCTAAGGAAGGATTATCTTCCAAATCCGCATATATCTCAGGCATCAACAACGGCTCCGACAACGAACACAACATCATCGTTCTGTAGTGATGATCAACCTTAGACATTATGATCATAGCCTCCATCAGCTTTGGATCCTTTCGCCCCGCCTCCAACATCGACTGATAAGCCTTATCCTTGTCCTCCAATTCCCGAAACAAGGTTTTATGCCAAGCGGATACGGCTCGCCCGACATCATAAGGCAGCCACACATAACCTTCACGCAAACTCAAATCACCAAGAACAGGCTCAAGATAGCGTGCACGGCGAAAATCGGCAGCAGCGTCGCCGCGATGCCTACTCGACGAGAGTGTAAATTGCGCTCTCTGAAAATATGCGCGCCAATCCATCGGTTTCCATTTGAGGACCTTCTCAATACTTTCAATCGCCGCTGTATAATCTCCGGCTCCGCTTTCTTCAGCGGCTTTCCTTTCATGCACAGGAACCGCCGTTTTTGAATGAAATGGCGCTCGAGTTATCCCAGACAACATCCACAAGCAACCGACCGCCGCTAGGCATAGTCCAATCAAACGCCAATAAATCGGCGGCATAGACGGCTTCTCTTCCCCGATACGCGGCATCGCCAAAGCGGCAAATAATATCGCAAAATAGACGGTCCCAGGGCGGTGAGCAGGCACGTCCACCAAACTGTGTAAAACAAAGATCACCACCGCGATCATCGCAATCACTCGATACGGCCCCCCCCGACCAAGGGTGAAGTCACGTATGCTCACCCGAAAGCCCCAAGCGAAAACTATCAAAAACGCCAAACCAAGAAAGCCAACTTCGGCTAAAAACCACAACAGATCGCTCTCAGGGTGTAACGCTAACTGAAAACTCCGAGAATCGTCCCTATACTGAGGGAAAATCGCCGAGAAATTCCCCAGTCCAACTCCGGTAACAGGCGCCTCGCTGATCATATCGAACGTATCTTTAAATATAGCCGTGCGCGACTCCTCACCCCAATCCGTGGGCGCACTCGCAAATTCCACAATCCGTTCAACAGCTTTATTGTTACTCGAAATGACAAAACTGAATGCGAGCAGTAACAGCGGAAAACCAATCTTAAATATAGAAGGAATCGATCGCGCGCGCAGGCGGCAGATAAACCAGAGTCCTATACCAAAGAAATATAGCAATACACCCGCTCGGCAGGCGCATAAAGTCAAAGCCGCTAAGCAAGTCACGCTAGTCAACACGCCTACCAAATAAATCAGCTTACGCACCTTCAAACCTTCGATTGAAAATGCAAAACTCACCACACCTGCTAGTGCTAAAAAATTAGCGGTCTGATTGCGGTTTGGGAAAAAACTAAAGACCTGCGAGTCTTCCGCCCCTGGGTATCGAACGCCGTAAAAATTCCCCCAAATCACCGCTGTTGCAAATCCTAAACCCACCAAGGACAATGCAACGTGAAAATACTTCCGACCCGATGCATTGATCCGCCAATTCGAGGCAGCATAAAACCAGGCAAAGCCAGCCAAAGCCATAAACCAAGCCTCCATGCTCAAAAGCGGCTGCACACTCAATACCGAGGGCAAATCAATACCCATATCGCCTTCTGCAACTCGTCGCCAATCCATTGTCGGCCAGTAAAACTGAGGCACAAAAGCCAACAGCATACTGCCCAATAAGCCGAGCACGCCGACATCAATCCACTTGCCAAGACTTACCTTAGGCGGGCTGATGAGCAAAGCCACAGCAGGCAGTATTAAAGCAAAACCAAGTGTAAATGGATGATGACTGCCACCCAACAAAATCAACAAACATACCCCCAGCAGCCCAAACAGGTAACCGATCCATACTGCTGCACCATGCCTAGGCTCCGGGAAACGCACAGCCTCTCGAGAAGGCAATGGTGTGGGTGTAATCGATGAGCTCCTCGAGCTCGAATGACTAACTCTGCTGCTGGACTTCGATTTCCTCGAAGAACTCTTCGAGTGCTTGCGACTGCTGCTCGAACTTGATGTTCGACGACGTCGACGCTTACCAAAGCCAAAATTCATAATAACGATACTTTTACTTAGCCGCTAAGCACTTGTCGCGCTCTCTTCATTACGCTTAGGGTCGGTGTAATATTCGGAGTAGCGGTAATAATGATAGCCAGGTTGAGAGACATCAACATAGTTTAGAATCAATCCTCCAATATCAATATAAATCGATGATCTCATCTTCACCTTGGAGAGCGAAGATGGCACACCAGGTGGCCCACCAGAGGATCCACCAGATGACCCTCCAGTGATCTCTGAATAACACATTTCAAAAGCCCCCGTTCACGACAGGGGCTTTTTCGTGTCTAGATTAACGCACGGGTTGACCTTCACGCTCAGCCAATTAGCTATAGTTCAAACATGGCGAACACACCCCAAAGCGATCAGACCATTACCGGAGTCCTTGAGCGAATAATTTTCTTCAACGAGGAAAACGCTTACTGCGTTGCCGAAGTCCAAGTCGCCGAAGGCAAGCAACCTGTCACCGTGCTCGGCAATCTGCCCGGCGTGCAATGCGGCGAAACCCTAAAGCTAAACGGTGAATGGACACGCCACGCCACGCACGGCGACCAATTCAAAATAGCCAACTTCAAGTCTCAGCTACCCGCCTCGATTCATGGCATCCGTAAATACCTTGGCAGCGGCATGGTGCATGGCATCGGCAAATCCTACGCAAAAAAAATCGTCGACCACTTCGGAGCCGACACGCTCACAGTAATCAGCGAAGATTCCGGTCGTCTACATGAAGTGCCAGGCATTGGCAAAACGCGTGCAAAATCCATCAAAGCAGCATGGGATGAACAAGCCGCCGTGCGCGACGTCATGATGTTTCTGCAAACCTATGGCGTCACCCCATCGCAATGCGTGCGCCTCGTCAAAAAATACGGCAGCGGTGCAAAACGTATCCTGCAAGACGAGCCTTATCGACTCGCTGAAGACATTGAACGGATCGGTTTCAAGACAGCCGACAAACTCGCACTCAACCTGGGGTTCCCCACCAACTCTAAAGAACG
Source organism: Opitutales bacterium (assembly GCA_030729385.1). Taxonomy (GTDB): domain Bacteria; phylum Verrucomicrobiota; class Verrucomicrobiia; order Opitutales; family Coraliomargaritaceae; genus JBPOFY01. Next base: position 40,193 of record JANQXM010000033.1, read on the forward strand.
CGTTGACGCAGGCATCTTACACACGATGCAAAACCTCGAGGACGAAGGCCACACCCTAGGCACTGAACAAGCGATTACTGAACACGCGCTCAAATTACTAGGTGTCGAGCCACATCTAATCCAAGATCGTATATGCGCGCTGATTGAAAACGACCGCCTCTTCTCGGTCACCGCCTACAACGAAAAACAAGAAGCCCTCGGTCCCGCCTGCCAACGCCCGAAACTAGCTGGAGCCGAAAAGCGCATCGCCGACTCACTACATCGGATCGACCAAACCGCATCCACCATACCGCCCATAAAGCTAGATGCCGCCATTGCATGGGCACAGGACAAAGCAGGCTTTCAGTTCGCCGACCAACAAGCCGCTGCGCTCAAAAAAGCACTCAGCTCAAAGGTCGCCATCATCACTGGTGGACCAGGCACCGGAAAGACCACCATCCTCCGCGCCATCGTCGACATCCTCCGCGCCAAACGCGCGCGCATCCTACTCGCCTCTCCCACTGGCCGAGCAGCTCAACGTCTTGCCGAAGCCTCAGGCGCCGAGGCCAGCACCATACACCGCCTATTAAAATACGACGGTGCCACCCGAGAATTCGCCTACAACGAAGACAACCCACTACCCTGCGATCTCCTCATCGTCGACGAAGCCAGTATGCTCGACACCCGCCTCGCAGATAGCCTCTTTCAAGCTATTCCTAGCACCGCCCACCTCTTACTCGTCGGCGACTCCGACCAGCTCCCTTCCGTCGGTGCCGGAAATATCCTTGGCGATCTGATGACCGCTCCGCCCGCACAAGTCACTCGTCTTGATACGATCTTTCGCCAAGGCGAAACCAGCGGCATCATCATAACAGCCCACTCCATCCTCAAAGGTGAATCGCATCCTGGGAAAACCATAAAAAGCCTACGCGAGCTCGACGCCACCAGCGACTTCACCTTCATCGAAGCAGACGATGCCGAGCAATGCGCCAAAGCCATTACGTATTTGGCCCGTGAATACATTCCAAAAGCGCACAATATCGACCCTATCAAAGACCTGCAAATTCTCTCCCCCATGCATCGTGGCACAGGAGGCATCACCGCGCTCAACCTTGCCCTACAAGATAGTTTAAACAGTAAAGAGAAGGCGCTCTCCCGCCTACGCTCAGATCCCGACTACACGCCTGCAAAACAATCCCACTTCCGCGAAAAGACGCGCAAGCCACTACCCGCAGAACTGGCCTACGGAACAACGACTTTCCGCATCGGTGACAAAGTCATCCAGACACGAAACAACTACGATAAAAACATCTTCAACGGCGACACTGGCATCATTCGAGGCATCGCCCCAGATAGCTCTGGCCTCACTGTTAATTTTTCGGGCGAGCCTGTCGAATACACTAAAGGCGAACTCTCCGAGATCCAACTGGCTTACGCCATCAGTATCCACAAAAGCCAAGGCAGCGAATATCCCGTCGTCGTCATCCCCCTACTCAAGCAGCACTTCATGATGCTCCAGCGCAACCTCGTCTATACCGGGATCACTCGCGCGAAAAGCAAAGTCTACATCGTCGGCTCCGTTGACGCCTACGCAATGGCCATTCGCAATAATGAGCAACAAGTCCGCCGCACACACCTACAAGCACGCCTAAGAAAAGCCGCTGAAGTAAATTCAGCCGAGTAAACTTCACCTGTTACTCGCATTTCTCTCAGTTCCTATTCCCTTCTTCATCTGTGCCAAAATCCAAAGAATGTATCCGCCTACGAGGCGTCCGCCAAAATAACCTGAAGGGGTTCGATCTCGATCTACCAATTGGTCAACTCACTGTGGTCACAGGTCTAAGTGGTGCCGGAAAATCCTCGCTTGTCTTCGAGACCCTACACGCCGAAGGGCAGCGCCGCTACGTCGAGACCTTCTCGCCCTACACTCGGCAATTCATGGATCTACTCGACCGCCCCAAAGTCGACAGCGTGGAAAATATCCGCCCTTCCATCGCGATCCATCAATCCAACACGGTTAAAACCTCTCGCTCCACCGTCGGCACCATCACCGAACTGGCCGACTACTTCAAAGTATGGTTCGCCAACGTCGCCACACTCTACGACCCCGTCACCGGAGAACCCATCACCGACGACAACCCACAAAGCGCGTGGAAGAAGCTCAGTAAAGATCACAAAGGTCAAACCGTCCTCATTACTTTCCCAGTCACCAAACCCGAAAAACTCAGCTGGGACGAAATCCTCCAATCAATTTCAGCCCAAGGATACAGTCGAGTCGTCGTAGGCAACAAAGTGACCCGCATCTCGGACCTCAACTCTCCACTTCCCACTCTTCACTCCCCACTCCTTGTCGTCCAAGATCGTATCGCGAGATTGGGCGACAAGGCACGCTCCCGCTCACTTGAAGCCCTACAGACAGCTTTTCAATTTGGTCACGGACATATCCATATTTTGGATACAGATGCAAAACCAGTAACTGAATTCATTCACGGCCTGACCTCCCCCGAAACAGGACAGACTTTTCGCCCAGCTGCACCCTCACTATTCTCCTTCAATTCACCCATCGGTGCTTGCGCCGAATGCCGCGGCTTCGGACGAGTCATTGAGATCGATTACAATCTAGTCATCCCCGACCGCAGCAAATCCCTCGATGACGGCGCAATCCGCGCATTCCAAGGTGAAGTCTATAGCGAGAGCCTGCGCGACCTGCAGCGTGCAGCCAAGAAGCATAAAGTCCGCACCCATATTCCATTTTCCAAACTCAACAAAAAGGAACTCGCCTTCGTGATGGATGGCGACCCGAGCTACAAACCCGACGCAAGCAAATGGTATGGCGTCCGCCGCTTTTTCGATTGGCTCAACGGCAACCTTTACAAGATGCACGTCCGCGTCTTCCTCTCCAAATTCCGCAGCTACACCAAGTGCCCAAAATGTAACGGGGCTCGCCTAAAGCCCGAGTCACTAAACTGGAAATGGCAAGGGCGCACCCTCCCCGAACTCTACCAAAAAAGTGTCGGCGACTTACTCGACCTCTTAGGTAGGGACGCCTGCAACAAACGGACTGCTGAGGACAGCAGTCCCTACCACAACGATGACACCGCCCTCGCAGGTATACTTTCCCGCCTCAGCTTTCTAAACGCAGTCGGTCTCAGCTACCTCACCCTCGACCGCACTTCCCGCACGCTCTCCGGCGGTGAAACAATGCGCGTCAATCTGACCTCATGCCTCGGATCCTCGCTTGTTGATACGCTCTTCGTCCTTGATGAGCCTTCAGTTGGTCTTCACCCGCGCGATATGGATCGCCTCATCGGCATCCTTCGCCGACTCACAGACCTCGGCAACACCGTCGTTGTCGTCGAACACGACGAAGCCGTGATGCGCGCTGCCGACAACCTTATCGAAATTGGTCCTCGACCGGGTATCAACGGCGGTCAGCTCACCTTCCACGGCAGCTACAAACAAATCCTAAAATCCGATACTCACACCGGTCGCTATCTCTCAGGTCGAGACGACATCGAGACGCCAGAAACACGTCGCGCGCCTACTCAATCAAAAACGCTCAGCGTTTTTGCTGCCACAAAGCACAATCTCAGCGACCTCACCGTCCACATACCCCAACAAAGTTTTGTTTGCCTAAGCGGCGTCTCTGGATCCGGAAAATCCACGCTGCTCAATAACGTCATCTACCAAAACCTACTAGCGCAAAAAGGACTCACAGTCGAAGACCCAGCGGTAATCAAAGACATCGAATCAACGCTTCCGCTATCCGATGTCGTCCTAATTGACCAAAGCCCTGTCAGTAAAACACCCCGCTCTAACCCTGCCAGTTACTCCAAGGCATGGGACGAGATTCGCAAACTCTTCTCTCAACTCGAAGCCGCCGCCTCGGCCGGCATGGGACCAGGGCACTTCTCCTTCAACAGTGGCGATGGTCGCTGCGCCACTTGCTCGGGCCTCGGCTTCGAACGTATCGAGATGCAATTCGTCTCCGACGTCTTCGTGCCTTGCGAAACCTGCGAAGGGCAACGCTTCAAAGCCGAAGTCCTCGAAATCGACTTCAACGGTCGCACCATCGCCGACATCCTCGAACTCGACATCGACGAAGCACTCCTCTTTTTCGGCGAATACCCAAAGATCACCCGCTGCCTCCAGCCCATGATTGATGTTGGTCTCGGCTATCTCAAACTCGGCCAACCGCTCAATACCCTATCAGGCGGCGAATCACAACGGCTGAAGCTAGTATCGTATCTCTCTCGAATCCCCAATAAAGGATCTCAGATCACGAAACACGGATCCCATTCCCTCATTTTGATCGACGAACCCACCACTGGGTTACACCGAGCAGACGTCAAGCGCCTGATCGGCGTCCTCCAAAGCCTTGTCGAGGCAGGCAACTCACTCATCGTCATCGAGCACAATCTCGACATTCTAAAAGTCGCCGACTGGATCGTCGAGCTCGGTCCCGAAGCCGGAGCTGCTGGCGGTCAAATCATCGCGGAAGGAACGCCCGAGCAAATCGCAGAAACCGACTGCGTAACCGCCACCTATCTGCGCGAAGCGCTTGGAGGGACGACCTCCGTGTCGTCCGCCGAACTGCAAGTCGCAGAGCAACAAACTCCATATTCCAAACGCCCCACAGCGGACTCTGGCATTCTTTCCATCAAGGGCGCCCGCGAGCATAACCTAAAAAACGTCTCCTGCGAAATCGCTCACAACAAGATGACCGTGATCACCGGTGTATCGGGCTCGGGTAAATCTTCCCTCGCCTTCGATATCATCTTTGCCGAAGGCCAGCGCCGTTTCATGGAAAGCATGTCGGCCTACGCCCGCCAATTCGTCGAGCAAATGCCGCGCGCCGATGTCGACGAGTTACATGGCATCGCCCCGACGGTAGCCATCGAGCAACGCGTCACCAAAGGCACGCGAAAGTCCTCTGTCGCCACCATCACCGAAGTCGCACAATACCTTCGTTTACTCTACGCGCGTATCGGCATCCAACATTCACCGACATCTGGCGAAGCAGTCGTCAGCCAAAGCGAAGCCGCACTCCAGAAGCGCCTAAAAAACATCCTCGCCGAGCACGCAAAACCTCAAAACCTCAAAACCTCAAAACATAAGAACCTCCTCCTCTGCGCACCCATCATTCGCGGACGCAAAGGTCACCACGAACCCCTCGCCAACTGGGCCCGCGACCACGGCTACGAGATGCTCCGTATCGACGGCACAATCGTCCACCTCGACAACTTCAAAAAGCTCGATCGCTACAAAGAGCACGACATCGATCTCGTCATTACCCCATTATCTATTAATCATCAGTCATTAGTCATTTCTCAAAGCCTGAAAGAGGCTTTGAGACTAGGTAAAGGCAGTGCCTTCATTCTGACACCCAAGGGCGAAGTTGTTTCTTGGCTCTCAACAAAACGCACCGACCCGACCACCGGTGAAGCCTTCCCCGAGCTCGACCCAAAGCACTTCTCATGGAACAGCCCACGCGGTTGGTGCCCCACCTGTCGGGGCTACGGACAACTCTTCGAATGGATGGCCAACGATGAAGAGAATCCACTGCAAGATCACATCGACGACTTTGAAGATGGTGAAGCCTGTCCCGACTGCCAAGGCGCACGCCTCAATCCACTCAGCAGAGCCGTCCGGCTGCCACTAAAAAGCAAAATGGAGGGACGCGCTCCGTCGCGTCCGCCTGAACCTGCAAGCGGCAACGACAGAGCGTTGCCCTCCAATGCAGTAAGTCTACCGGAACTGCTATGCCTCACGCCGTCTCAACTCCTTAAAACCCTTAAGCGCATCAAAGCCGACAAGCGCTCAAAGGCTGTGCTCGACGAGCTACTTCCCGAGATCGAAGAACGCATGCGCTTCATGGATCGCGTCGGCCTCGACTACCTACAACTCGACCGCGCCACAGCCACGCTCTCTGGCGGCGAAGCGCAACGCATACGCCTGGCCGCCCAACTCGGCTCGAACCTCTCCGGCGTGCTCTACGTCCTCGACGAACCTTCCATCGGGCTACACGCACGCGACAACGAGAAGCTCATCGCCTCAATGGAACAGCTTCGCAACCGCGGCAACACACTCATCGTTGTTGAGCACAACGAAGCCACTATGCGCAAGGCCGACCAGATTATCGACCTCGGTCCCGCCGCGGGGGTCCACGGCGGTGAGATCGTCGCCAGTGGTAAGATCAGTCAGATCAAAAAGTCAAAACGCTCACTCACTGGGAAGTATCTGCGTAAAGCAATGACGCACCCGCTACGCGGCAACCACCGCGAACTACCCACGGCATGGAGCCCACGTAAAAAGAAAGGCAACGAAAACTGGATTGCTCTCCAATGCGCGTCATTGAGAAACCTCAAGGGCTTCGACGTCCAAATTCCAAAGCAACGCCTCACCGCAGTCTGCGGCGTTTCCGGAGCAGGCAAGAGCACACTCATTTGCGATCTATTAAAGCCACTCGTCGAAACAGCCATCGAGAAGAAGTCCGCGGAGCTGAGTCCAAAGGAACTCCCCACTCCCCACTCCTCACTTTCCACTACCTTTCGTGCTCTCAGCGGAGCTGAGACAGTGCGCAAGGTCATAGAAGTGGACCAGTCCCCAATCGGTAAAACACCGCGTTCGACGCCCGCCACCTACATCGGCGCCTTCGACATCATCCGCGACATCTTTGCGAAACTTCCAGAAGCCAACGTGCGCGGCTACAAGGCAGGCACTTTCTCATTCAACACCAAAGGCGGTCGCTGCGAGACTTGTAAAGGCGCAGGGCGTGTGAAGCTCGAAATGAACTTCATGCCCGACACTTACGTGACCTGCGAAGACTGTAACGGGCGACGCTATGGCGCCGAACTCGACGAGCTACGCTGGAACGGCAAATCGATCGCCGACGTTTTGAAAATGAGCTTCGAGAAGGCCGCAGAGTTCTTCAGCTTCCACACTCAGCTAAGTAGCCTCATGCAACTCATGGTCGAAACCGGTCTCGGTTACATTGAGCTCGGGCAATACTCACCCACTCTCAGCGGCGGCGAAGCCCAGCGCCTCAAGCTCGTCAGCGAGCTTGCCAAAGGGCAACCCACCTTCAAAGAGCGCCAATACAACAAAGGCCAAGGTAACCTCTACATTCTAGAAGAGCCCACCATCGGACTCCACCTCTCCGACGTCGAGCGCCTCATCGAACTCCTCCACCGCCTCGTCGACAAAGGCCACACCGTCATCGTTATCGAACACCACCTCGAAGTCATCAAAGACGCGGACTATGTGGTCGAAATTGGACCACATGGCGGAGATGCCGGCGGCGAGCTGCTCTACCAAGGCAATGTCGAAGGGCTCAAAAAGGCCAAAGGCAGTGTCACTGCAAAATTTCTTTAATCGGAGTCTCCCCTGGTATCAAAAATGAAACCACACATCCGCACCTTCGAAGACGCCTGTGAGTTTGTCCTCAAACATAAAGTAGTCACGGTCTTCGGCAGCAAAAACTCCCCCTATCCTTCACTCTGGGACAACACTGATTTATCAGAGGACAAACCAGCGGAAGGTGGCTGGAACCCAAAAGTAGTGGCTGTTTGGGACTGGAAGACACGCATCCCACAAACTTTCCCTGACGAGATCTTTTACGGTAAAGTGCCTGGCGGCGACGCGGTGTTGATGGAGATGAACCATCTGCGCGATGTCCACTATCCAAAAGCTTACCAGTCGGTTACCGAGCTACCCGAGCTTTGCCAGCAAATCTACGAATGCATTCGAATAGAGCCCTGGTTCACCGGCGATTTACGTAAGCACGCAGTGTCCGAATTTCACACAACAAAGAGCCGATTCGACACCGCACTGAAGAAGCTACAGATCAGCCTCAACATCGTCCGATCGATGGATCCCACGATCGAGAATGACCTCTGGATCCCCTTCAGCGAAGTGCACCTCGATATAGTAGAGCGCTACGCAACAGACTGAGACCACTCACTTTCTAGCCGAGAACCGACAAAGTTGAGTTCATAGTCTCTCAGGGCATCGAAACTGTCGCGGTCGCTCCAAAAAGCCTCGCTTCATCTTGATCTTTCGTCGCCGCAAAGGTCTAATCACGGTTCATGGAAAACGAAGAATACCCGCTACTCTCGACAAACGAAGTCCGCGTCCTTGGCTGCCTCATGGAAAAGGCTGCGACCACTCCGGATGCCTACCCGCTCACGCTCAACAATCTCGTCTTAGCCTGTAATCAGAAGACCAACCGTGATCCTGTTGTCGAGTTTGACGAAGACACTATCATCGAAGCGATTGATGATCTTCGCAAAAAAGGCTTTGTCTTTCGCGTCGATGTCGCTGGCTCACGTGTAGCTAAGTATCGGCACAACATCGACGAGCTGCTAGGTCTTAGCCGAGCCAGCAAAGCATTGCTCACCGTCCTACTTCTTCGCGGGGCTCAAACGCTCGGCGAACTACGCACCCGCAGCGAACGAATGCACTCCTTCGTAACGACGGAATCGGTCGAAGAAGAGTTAGTCGAAGTCGCCGAAGAAATCGACCGCCCACTATGGGTCAAACTCCCCCGTGCACCCGGTAAAAAAGAAGAGCGCTATCAACATCTACTCTCCGGCGAGCCTGACCTTGAGGCAATCGAGCACGGCACACCACCTGCAACCATCGACCCCGCAACAGCCAAACTAGCAGCTCGCGACGAACGCATCCAAAATCTTGAAACAGAAGTGGAAAGCCTGAAAGAGGAGCTCAAGTCGCTCAAAGATGCGTTTGATGCATTCAAGCAGGAATTCATGTAGACCCAAATCGAGTCCGTATCGATCCGCACAACAGTAGCTTCACCGACTCTTCTAACCAGCTAGTAGAAAGCCAAATAGCTTGCCCACTATTGCACTCAAAACCATAACTACCCAATGAAAAACAAAAGCCTACTCCTTCTCTTTTGCGGTCTCTCGATAGTCGCTGGAATAGTTATTGGCTACTATATCCCGAAGACTTCGCCCCAGAAGGCTAATACACCCTCAGAACAAGCAGCGCTGAGCAAGCAGCCAGCGACCAACGTTGCCCAATTCGGCGATACCCCCGACATTGAAGCGCCAACCTCATTGACGTCAGCCGATATACAAGCGCTCACAATCGAGCAAAAAACCGCACGGATTGATCGCTTAAAGGACACCAGCTCCATTACCGGCACCATTGAAATGCTCACTCTACTGACGACCATGTCGGAAAGTGAGCTTCAAAAGTTACTAGCAGACTCATCAAAGAATGGCATGGGGAGCATCAATGATTTCTTTGTGCCCTACTATATTTTTCAAGCATGGGTGGATAAAAACCCGGAAAGCGCATTTAGCTTCTATCAGAACGAATCGAACCCGATGCAGAAACAAATGTTCGCGCAGTCTTTGTTTGCCGCATGGGGTAACCGCGATCCAGACGGAGCACTCGTCGCAGCGCAAGCCATTGAGAATAAAAACGAAAGAAGCCAAGCCATAGCAGCGATTGCGATGTCGGTCGCAGGCAAAGATCCAGAAGCTGCATTCGACCTAATCATTGCCCAAGACGACATGGAGCCCTACCAGCTTTCAACCGTCTTCATGCTCTGGGGCGGACAAGATGCTGATAAAGCGCTGGCCAAGATTAATACTATGGAAACGGGCGAAAACCGCACCTTTGCACTTTCAGGTCTCATTAGCGGCATCGCCCAAAAGGATATCAACCGTGCGGCAGAAATGGCCATGTCTTTGAACACTGAAGAGGAGCGCAATCAATCAATCCAGTCGATCATGTATACTTGGATACAGCAGGATATTGATGGCGCCATTGACTTCCTTAGAAATATGGAAGACGGGAAAAGCAAAAATGACATCGTCCGCAGCGCGATGTGGTCGATCTCGCAGCAAGACCCAGATAAGGCGCTGGAGTTCGTCAACTCCAGCATGACTGGGCGGGCACGCGATGACGCTGTCAGCAATGTGCTCAGGAATATGGCAAATGATGATCCGGAGAAGGCCGCTTCGATGCTCGCAGAGCTGCCCTACGGACGCGTTTATGCGAATACTATTTCCAATGTCGCGAGAAGCTGGGGGAAAAAAGATCCGATAGCAGCCTTGGCTTGGGCGCGTGGCATGGAAGAAAGCCAAGAGAAACAAGACGCCCTACGAAATGTGCTCAATAGTTTTGCCAACCACAAAACTGAAGAAGCCAAGACATACCTACTGCAAGACCAGGATGACAAGGAACGCAAAGATCTCGCTTCCGGCATCAGCCAAAAACTTGCCAATGAAAACCCAGCCGCCGCAATCACTTGGTCAAATAGCCTAAGTGATGAGACCTTGTCAAAAAGCGCTTATGATAGCGCCATCAGCACTTGGATTGGCAAAAATCCGTCAGACGCAGTCGACTACCTACTTTCCAGCAACGACACCGACACCATTAACAAAAACGCATCCAACATCGCATCGAGCTGGGCCAGAGAAGACCTCAATGGTGCTGCAGCATGGGCGGAGCAATTAGAAGACACTTCTGCGCAAAAAGATGCGATTGAGCGCATTTCAAACGAATGGCTCGACCATGACACGGAAGCCGCCTCCATCTGGATATCAGAACTGGAAGGAGGTGATGGACGCGATCAAGCAATTGAAAACCTAGTCAATAAAGTGAACCGCTCCGACCCCACTTCCGCTTTCATTTGGGCAGCCACTATCGACGACGAAAAGCTACGCCAAAACAATACCGCCAGCGTGATCAATCAATTGAAGCGAACAGATCCGGATGAAGCAAAGAGACTCATCAATTCAAGCGATCTCTCCGACCAAGAAAAAACGAAACTACTAAAGTCGGTGAAGTAATAGTGCTTCGCACAGAGATTAAAACGGCAGCTTCAACGACGCAGGCAGTATGACGATCAAAGTTTAGGTAGGGCGCGATTATCCTTATCGCACCGAGCGAGACTCATGCAAGTGGTTCATTAAGGATAACGACCCCCACCTACTCGCCCACGCAGATGAGCTCTTTCATCGTGCGGTGGTAAAGCTTACCGTTGGCGTATGTCGGCGTGCTCAAGGACCAACTTTCGCTGCGCTTGCCGAGAGGATTGAGCGCAATAAAGGCTGACCGGTCGAACACTTCAGCAGTTGTATCGAAGGTATAGCAGTTGCCGATCATGGTGGTAAAATATAGTGTGTCGTTCACACGCATGGGATTGGCATTAAAACACCACCACCAGCCATCTCGCTTGGAACGTATGTCGGGCGTAGGCGAAAGACCTCTGGAGTTTTCCGCGCTGGTCTTGAGCTCTTCTTGCCAGAGATACCTGCCCTCGTCGTCGATATGGACGGGCACTTCAAGATATTCAACTTTGTCAGTTTTTAAATTCACCCGCCCGAATGCATAGCGCGGTGAGAGTTGCATCTTCTTTTTGAAAAGTGGTTCCACGAACTCATCTTTGAAACACATGAAATAAAGGTGATCACCTACGATGATATTGGTATACCACGCAGGAAAGACATTCGGGTTTTCGGTCTGACTGAGATCAAAGTCTTTTTGCAAAACATAGACTCCTTTCCCTTGGTCGAAGGTGCGCAAGTCAACTTGCTTGCGTAGGTCGATCCTCTTAATCGCTTCACCGGTCTTTGGATCGAGGAGAACGACAGCGCTATCCGTTTCGGAAATCCAGACCGCATAGTCTTTAGTGAAGGCGGCGTTGTAGAGCGCGGAGCCTTTGATCTGCGGATACTGCTGCTGCCAGATAAGCGAACCATCACTGAGATCGATCATTGAGTAACCCGTTGGTTTCTCTGGCACGCCGTGGTGCCCTCCCCGACCGACCATCGCAGTTGGCTTGCCCAGGGCATCGGTTGAAAAATATGGCGTGTTGTAGTGCGTCAAACCGTCTTCGGATATCCACTTGAGCTCACCCGTTTGACTATCCAGACCGTAGAGATAATGCCAACCAAGCTCGCGCGCGCCGTCGTCACTATCGTAGGGCTCCATATTAACGAAGGTGTCGCCGACGAGGAAAGGCTCGAACTGTTTATTGAAGGGGAACTTCCTCTTCGGGTTGAGCACTTCGTTGTCGGAACGCCAACTGCGCTCCCAAACAAGATCACCCTTCATATTCAAGCAGACGATTTTGCCGCTAGCATTGGTGAACCACACAAGCTCACCATCTGTAATCGGCGTCGGTGTCGATGAATCGCTAAAGCCATACATATACATACTCGGCGCGCTGCCTACGATCTCATACTGCCACAGATTTTTTTGCGTCTTCGCGTCGATACAAAGTGCGTGAATGGTGGCACCTTTGGGCGTGTCTTGCCCATCGAGCCCGAAGGGCTTCATAATCGTGAGAAAGATTCGATCCTCCCATACCGCTATACCACTCTGACCGCCCTCAAGCAAAGGCTTCGTCCAGAGGATTCCCTCTCCTGTTGCGACGTTAAACTTAGCGGGGGCATTGCCTCTGACCTGCGCGGACCAATCACCGTTCGCGCAGGAAGCTTGCGGCCAATTTTGAGCGCAGGAGATATTGAGCAACGAGAGACAAAGAATAAGTGGTAGTTTCATAGGTAAGAAGTGCACGGAATAGTAGAATCTTAGTTTGAACTAAACTGGAGGGAAACGCTCTGTCGTTTCCGCGTATCCAAGTGGCGGCAGATCAATTTGACCTGCCTTGACGAACGGCAATGACGGAGCATTGCCCTCCAATTGAAAAGAGCGACATTGTATGACTCAGATTTGATATAGCTTTGCGGCATTTCCGTAGAGCCAGGCATCTTGTTCGTCAGCGCTGAGTTTCGCGGCGTATTGCTTCGTGCAATCGAGCCAGTTATCTAGGCCGCCGCCGAGTTCACATACGGGCCAATCACTGCCCCATAAAATACGATCTGCGCCAAAGAGTTCGAGGCAGGTGTTGAAGTAAGGAGAGAGCTTTTCGAGTGCATTGTCCTGCGGACTGATTTGTTCGATAATACCGGAGAGCTTGCAGTAGAGGTTCGGACAATCGGCAAGTTTCTGCAGGCTACTTTCCCATGCGGCAAAGTCATGCTCCGCAATTTGCGGACGACCACAGTGATCGAGGATAAAGGTCGTCTCGGGGCAATGCATGATCAATTCGTAGCAAGCTGGATACTGCGTTTCAGACACACAGAGATCGAAAGTAAGCTTACGTGGTCCAAGTTGCTTTACGTTTTCTTTGAATAAATACTGGCTCGGCAGATCTACTGCCTGCGTGTAGAGGACGCGACGTATACCTTTGAGCGCCGGATGGCTGATCGAATCGAGGTAACGCTCGAAGTTAGGATACTCCGGTCGAGCCGATGCTATCACGCCCTTCAACTTATTATCCGAGTTTTCTGCCAACTGACAAAAATGAGAAGCCTCTTTATCTAGCTGCTGCTCGTGCGGATCAACTTCGATAAATAGACTGCCTTCAATCGGAAAATCTTTTATTAGCGATTGATACTGCTCGATGGTAAAACTGCGCTGCAGAGCCGGCGCAGAATCGATCCAGGGATAATCAAAAATCTCAGGGCAAATGAGATGCTGGTGGGTATCAAAGGCTCTCACTTGGAGTAACAGATATGGCGACAAAAAGTTATTTCTGATTCAGACTGTCCATCACGGACTTCACGATGGCTTCGACATCGATAGGAGCACCGGAGATGACGTTCGATGTGCAGTTCCGAGTCTTACAGGAAGCGGCTGCTTCAGAGAACCCGCAATCGGTCAACAAGCAGGCCACGTGATTGCGGACTTCCTGCATTTGTTCAGCTTCAGCACTTGATAGCGGATAACGTGCAGGACCGATCGAAAAGCCACGCATCTCATAACCAGCTCGGAAACCTGAAGGGAAGTTAGGAGCCGTAATCATCGCATTAAACAGTTCGAGAATTTTAAACTGCAACTCCTTTGCCTTCTCCCAGTCTTTCGCCTTAGCGGTTTCGTAGAGCTTCATGATCACTTCGGGAGCGACACCTGCAGTGGAGAGCGTGCCGCCATCGCCGCCCATCATCATGGTGGGGACGAGCAACTCTTCCCACCCAACCAAAGCGGAAAACTCAGGTCGCTGTGGTTTGATCTCATTCAAAACGTGAATGAAACGACACATGTCCTTACTGCTGTCTTTGGTGCCAACAATACGCGGGCAATCCAACGCAAGACGTTTGAGCACAGGAACGGAAATTTCATTGGCGAAAGCCGGAATATTGTAAATCACGATATCGATCGGCGAACGCGCTGCGATCTCACGGAAGTAAGCCTCGATGCTCTCTTGGCTAACTTGATAGTAATACGGACCGGTAATCGAAACTGCCTCACAACCAAGATCCGCAGAGTAGTTGCACATCTCAATCACAGCATCGACATTGGGCTCTGCGGCTCCTGCAAGAATAGGCACCCGCCCTCTCGCTTCGTCGGCAATGATCGATACGACACGCTTGCGCTCCTCAAAGCTCAGGCGAATAAACTCTCCGATACTACCATTCGGGTAAATACCGCTCACTCCTTTGTCGATCAGCCAAGATACAATTTTGCGCAACTCGCCCTCGTTAATCTTCTGATTATCGAGGTAAGGAACCGCTGTCGGAACGTAGATGCCTTGGATAGGTCTCATGGTATACTCTAAGTCGAGAAGTCGCGTTTAGATGAAAGATAAATTCGGTGAACTAGCGGAACGTATAGAAAAGCCCCACCATGGTGACGAATAAAATAATGCTCAAGACCCTATAATCTTTCAAACCCGAACCTCCCCCCGAAAGCATGAGCGGCTCTAGTGGAGTCTTCCAAAACAAGACCGAACTCTCCTCCGTGTGAACATGCGGCTTCCAATAGCTCAACACTGTCATCACCACACTGCAGATCACGAAAAGATAAAACGGCACCATAAGGAACGGAGTGTTACCAAAGATTTTATAACCAACCATGTCGCATGCGAAGACGGTGCCCCCCATTGCTGTGCCGATGTAGAGCGTCCACTGTGCGGCAAAGGCCGAGGCACGCTTCCAAAAGACACCAAACAGGAAAACGGTCGTAATCGGTGGCGCCACATTGCCAATGACCGAGTTAAACCCTTCCATCAAATTCCCAAAGCGATCGATATTGGTCGACCACAAGATCGCGACAAACATCGCCAACACTGCGACAATACGTCCGGCGAGAACGAGCGTTTTATCCGAAGTGTCCGGACGCACACGCTTGAGTAGATCATAGCTGAAGAGCGTGGAGATCGAATTCAAAGCCCCCGAAACCGTGCTCATCAAAGCGGACAACAGAGCCGCCGCCACGATCCCCTTCACGCCCACAGGCAAAAGTTCACGCACCATGAAGGCATACGTGCCACTCGTGTCTTTCACCATTTCGCCATCCACCATCTTCATAGGAAACTGGCTCACATCGAGAATGCCCTGCTCCAACATGGCCGAGCACATGAGACCTGGAAGAATGAAAATGAAGACCGGTAAAATTTTGATGAAGCCTGCGAAGATCGCACCTAAGCGCGCTTGATTCTCATCTTTTGCTGCCAACACACGCTGCACAATCGTCTGGTCGGTGCACCAATACCAAATACCCAGCACAGGAAAACCAAGTAGCACAGAATACCACGGCAAACCCGAACTATCTCCAGTCGGGCGCAACATCGTCAGGTGCACCGGATCAACCGACATCGCCATACCATCCCAACCGCCGACCTTAAACCATGAGATCGCAGTTAAAATGATCGCACCCAGCAGCAGGATGATCGTCTGAATCGACTCGGTAATCACCACTGCCATTAAGCCACCCACCACAGTGTAGAGACCTGTCAATAAGGCTACACCAATGATACTAGCCTCCAACGGAAAACCAAACATACCCTTCAGGACAACTGCCCCGGTAAAGAGCGCGAAACCAATGTGTATGAAGATTGCGGATACAATCGACAGCACAGTCAACATGTCGCGACTGGGACGACTATAGCGCTTCTCCAAAAAGTCCGGCAGTGTCGCCACCTTTGCACGGACAAAAAACGGCGCAAAAAAGAGCGCCAAGATCAACAGCGTGAAGACCGCCATCCATTCGAAGTTGCCGTAGGCTAGACCAAAGTCGAAACCACTTTGCGCCAAACTGACCAAGTGCACGGTCGAGATATTCGTCGCAAAAAGCGCAAGACCGATCACCGGCCATTTAAGAGAACTACCGGCGAGGAAATAGTCGTTCGCCTTGGTTGCTGCATGCGCTTTTTTGTTACGGATTCCCGCCCAACAGCCCAAAGCAACAATGCCCAGAATATATAAAATGATAATTGAAACATCGATCGCTCCGATCTCGGAACTCACGGAAGTAATGGCAGTATTTGGATTTTCCATGCGGGGGTAGGTAGGCTGTCTGAGTGGTAGTCATGTTACGACCCGGGCAACGTCGCAACAATCAGATTGTCTGTTTAATCGAGCTTGAGAAGCCTCCCATAACTCCATTATTATATACAATAAAGTCGACACGCCCCTAACGATTAATCTAAATAAAAAACTATTATCAAAAACAATAAGTCAAACGAAAAGAGCCAAGCACCCGCCCTGGAAAAGGGCTTACTAATCTTGGAATGTCTAAGCAATCAACCTGAGCCACTCACCCTCTCGCAGCTAGCGAATGAGATGGACAGAAGCGTGTCGGAGATTCAGCGCATGGTCACGGTGTTGCATAATTCAGGCTACTTGATCCGCAGCGCGCAGGGCGGCTATTCTTTAAGCAGCAAACTGTATCGGATGGCGCTACGCTACCCACCCTATCGCGATTTGGAAATAGTCCTACGCCCCGCGATGTATGCCTTTGTCGATGCCACCCAAGAGTCTGTGCACCTCAGCCTCCTCCAAGAAAGCCAAATGGTGGTGATCGCTCAAGTCGAGAGCCCAAAGCTCGCACGTATCAGTCTCCAGATTGGACAACATCAAGATCCTGTCGAAACCGTCTCGGGTCGCATCCTACTTTCAGGTCTACCCGAAGATGAGCTCAACAGCTTCCTCCAAAGAAATTCACTGAGCCCAAAAAAGTTAACTTGGTTACACGAACGCCTCGAAGCCATACGAAGCAATGGCTTCGAAAAAATGGAAAGTAACCTCTACGCTGGAGTTTACGATTTAGGCATCCCGGTCAAAGGCGCCAACGGCAACGTCATCGCCGCGCTCACCACCACCTGGCTCGCCACCAAAGAAACCCAAGCCAAGCAGAGCCAAACCGAGATCGAGAAGAAACTACTCAGTGCGCTACAGCATGCACTGGAGAACTGTCAGATATAAACGACCTAGCAGCCTCAACGCACTTGCCACAGATCTTTAGGCACAAGCACTTCACGAACTTCTTCGCCACGCAACCAAACACGGGCAGCGGCGTCGTCTTTCAGATACGTATCGAGAAAAGCAGTGGTGAGCGGAAGAATGGCTTTATGATAACGCGCATCATTCTTTCGATAGTCGCCGAAGATCGAATGGGCACCTTTATCAAAAACCACTTGGTAAGCCTCCTTCGACCCTATATTGGCATAGACTAGTTGACGGCTTTCCGCAGTCACTTCTTTCCGAATCGGACTCGTATCTTTAGTGCCTGTCATACAGAGCACAGGTGCCTTAACCCCAGCAAAAGCCTTCGCGTCGCTCAGCTTTGTGCTCTGCGATGGACTCATTAGAATAAAGCAATCAAAGCGCTCTTCTATATAACTAAGGACGCCGAAATTTTCGAACCGCTGCCCCATCAAAGCCTGCGAAGTCACTGCACCAAAACTGTGCCCTGCCATCGCCATACGCTCTGTATTCACCTTACCCTCAAGCAAACGCCCCAGCTCCGTTTCAGTATCTTCCAGATGATCCAATACCCGCTTCACATCGTTTATACGCTTAAAAAACTGCTCCGCTGAGGCTCCACTCTTAAGCGCTTGACCACGCTTGAAAAGCGGCGCGTCCTCCCAAACCGATTTGTCACTGCCGGGGTGTTGCACAAAGACCACCACATAGCCGACTGCCGACCAATGCTCTCCTAAATAGACATTCCCCTCTCGCGAACCACCGAGGCCATGCGAAAAGAACACCACAGGTGCGGGCTCTGCTAAATCGG
Organism: Opitutales bacterium; assembly: GCA_030729385.1. Taxonomy (GTDB): domain Bacteria; phylum Verrucomicrobiota; class Verrucomicrobiia; order Opitutales; family Coraliomargaritaceae; genus JBPOFY01. Next base: position 58,232 of record JANQXM010000033.1, read on the forward strand.
TCGGCAAGTATACTTTTACTGGGATCGGATAGGACTCGCCTTGAACATCCAGTAATACAGATGCCGCCGAAAGACTGCTTACCCAACAGCCAAGAAATAGAACAATACAAGTTAAGGTGCGCATAATTAATCCAATAGTTAACTACAGCAAAAAGTTTCAGCCTTCAAATCAGAAGCTGATATAAACGGGACTCGAGAAAATTAGCGCCCCCTTACAATTGCAATGCGCTCCACTTTCAGAAAAATCACGCCCTATGAGAATGCACCGCATCTTAGCCAAAGCCGCCGCCGACATCATTCAGTCCTCCTTAAACGAGGGTAAGGTGCTGGACCATGCCTTGGCCAAGGCCTTCGAGGCGAACCCCAAATGGGGCAAGCGCGATCGCAGTTTTATCGCTGAGACAGTCTTTGAGGTCATCCGCTGGCGACGTGCCCTTCAATTCTTAGTCGAGAGCGAAGAGGTTCCTGCACTCTGCGCTGCTCAGTGGATACGCATGGGCTTTGAACTACCAGACTGGTGGAAGTATGCTGGTGCTACCTCCGATGAGATCCACACACGAGAGGCCTTACTCGCCGAGCAACCGCGCGCCATTCGCGAATCCATCCCCGATTGGTTGGATGCTCTTGGGGCAGAAGAGCTCGGTGAAGCGTGGGACGCCGAACTCACTGCACTCAATCAACGCACCCGCGTCTACCTGCGCGTCAACACTTTGAAGACCAGCCCATCGGCAGCGATAACATGGCTGGCATCGGAGTACCACATCACCGCCGAAGCTGTCGAAGGGCTACCCAACACCTTGGCACTACTGCCGGGCAAAACGATTCCCAAATCAGTGCGCATGGATGGTCGCGTCGAGATACAAGACGCCGGCTCACAAATGATTGCGCCGCTACTCAAACCGCAAGCCGGCGAGTTTGTTATCGATACGTGCGCAGGTGCCGGCGGTAAGACATTACAACTCGCAGCACTGATGCAAAACGAGGGGCGTATCATTGCCATGGATATCCATTCACGGAAGTTACAAGAGCTAGAGCGACGCGCCAATCGTGCCAAAGCCTCGAAGAGCATCGAAACACAAGTCATCACACCTGACACGATAGATACATACCGCGAAGCCGCAGACTGCCTGTTGATCGATTCCCCCTGCTCCGGACTCGGCACATTAAAACGACAGCCAGATCTCAAGTGGCGGCTGACTGCGGATCAATTGCAACGCGTGCGCGCGACTCAAGCCGAGCTCCTCGCAAGCTACACCCAGATGTTGAAACCTGGCGGACGCTTGGTCTATGCCACATGCTCCGTCCTACCATCTGAAAATCGCGCCGCAGTGGATCGCCTCATCACCGAAGGTAATTTCAGCCTCGTCGAAGAGTGCATCGTCTCGCCCGCAGCCACTGGCTATGATGGATTTTACGCAGCCGCACTAGTGAAAGCGTAAACGGCTAGACCTACTCACGCTAACTCGCGTGCGCACAAAATTTCACTACCTCGACAACTCGTCCAGATATTCAGGACAAACGCCCTTCATCCACAGATGGTCTTGGTCGATCTTACTCGCATACACGAGACGCCCGCGGCCAATGCCAACAAATATACCCACTAATAAAGTAACAAACCCGAACAGCCCGAGCCCGCCGGACTCCATTCCGATCGCGCAAACGATTAATACAATCGCACTGAGGCACAACGCCCAAGACAACTTGATCGCACCCTTAACCTTAGCTCGGTGAAATTCACAGACTGGCACATCGACCGTCGCTTTTTTCGAGGTTAATGCAGCCACAACTAAAAGAACGAGAATGTTAATCAGCAGTAATAAGTAGATCGCTGGATGATTATAGGATAGCTTCTTTGTCCAAGGCTCGCCTTCAGCGGGCTTATTGCATTTTACACAGCGATGCGGCAACTGCGCACCCTTCGCCATGACTAGGACTGAGCCCTCTCTGCGAATATCTTGAGTCCTCGTCACCGAAATCGACTCGCTCAACGATGGCACTTTCGCAGGCTCACTCACACCGGTAAGCGAGCCGTGTGTTTGCCAATCCCCGAGGCCCTGATGCCACACCATCGTCGATGGTTGGATCAAGCCCGCATCCACTAAAGCGTTAAATTCTGTTTCCGATATCGGACCCTATTGCTTTTGACCGTCTGAGTAATACCAATCCATTTTATAGTGCGTTGAGTTACATTCGTAGAATGACCGCATTAAGCTCAGTTAAACGAATCAGGTCAAGTTTCGCATCACACGCGTATCTCCAAATACAAAAAAAGGCCGCCCTCGCGGACGACCTTTTAAAAATGCAGTTAAGCGCAGGTTATTTTCTTTTCGCTTCAAACAAGCGTTTTTCTTTAACCAAGTTAGCAGCCTTACCGATACGGTCGCGCATGTAATACATACGAGCACGCATAGTGACCGACTCGCGATCGATTTCAACCTTCTCGATTGTTGGGCTGTGCACAGGGAACACCTTCTCAACACCCACACCGGATGCGATACGGCGAACCGTGAAAGTTTCTTGAAGACTACCACCCTTGCGAGCGATAACGATACCAGCAAAAATCTGGATACGTGTCTTGTCACCTTCTTTAACCTTAAGGTGAACGCGAACGCCGTCGCCGACTTTAAAGTCTGCACGATCGCTCTTCAATTGATCTTGTGTAATTTCTTCTAGGATTGCTTGGCTCATTGGAATTCTCGGTTGTCTAAAATGTCGGGGCGTAATTGCCTTGTTTTTTCGATCTGTTGTTCGCGTCGCCATTTCGCAATAGCCCCGTGATCGCCTGAAAGTAAAACCTCAGGAACACACATACCACGGTAGTCGGCAGGACGCGTATATTGAGGAAAGCCGAGCAAAGTGGTCATAAAGGATTCCTCCGTCAAGGATTTTTCGTCACCTAAAAATCCGGGGATAAATCGGCTCACACAGTCGATTAATACGGCAGCCGCCAGCGTACCATTAGTTAAAACGTAGTCGCCGATGCTCACTTCGCGGTCAATTAAGTGATCCCGCACCCGTTGATCCACCCCCTCATAGTGCCCACTGAGGATGATTAAATGCTCTTCTTGCACGAGTTCACGGGCCAATTGGCTGGTCAACGGCTCCCCATCAGGCGCCATATAGATGACTTTTGAGGCTGGTTTGCGCAATTGCTCCACCGCGGCAAAGATCGGCTCGGGCTTCATCACCATCCCAGCACCGCCCCCAAAGGGCATTTCGTCGGTTTTATGGTGTTTATCGGTCGCCCAATCGCGCAATTGATGCGCCTCAGCCCTTATTAGACCATTTCGTTGACCACGACCGATCATACTGGACGTTAAAAAACCCTCCACCATTTCTGGAAAGAGGGTTAGAATATCAAACTCGAGGTGCATAAGAGCAATCGGTCGAGTTCCCGAAATCGGGAAAAATGATTTACGCTTCGGCTTCAGCTGCTGCTGGAGCTTCTGCTTCAACTGCTGCTGGAGCATCACGACGTGCCTTACGGATAAGACTAGCAGCTGTGTCAGTTGGCTTTGCACCTACAGACTTCCAGTAATCAACGCGATCAAGCTTGATCTTCACTTCGTCCTCAGAGCGTTTAGCTTGAGGCTCGTAAGTGCCAAGCACTTCAACAAAACGGCCATCGCGACGAGCGAGTGCTTCAGTGACTACCATGCGGTAAAAAGGACGGTGGCTTGCGCCATGACGTTGGAGACGGATTTTAAGTGCCATAATGAAAAGTTTCTATAGATGTCAGGGCCTAGGGCCGGATTTTGGAAAAGGGAGGAAAAAAGGGACTCTTCACCCGACTGTCAAGCGCGGAGAAGCAGAATTTCTAATCCGGTCGCACCACATCGGGTGAATCTGTCCAAGGTAGTGGAAACGCGCTTTTCTGCCAATCTTTGCGTTCGTCGCCGATTTTAGCGAATTCGTCCTCTTCTCCTTCGATCAAAACGCCCGAGAATTTATAACGATTCTCCTCCCCCGTCATTCGCACAAAGCGTTTACCACTATAAGAAACCAGTGTGCGCGGGGTCGCATAATCAATCTGACGAATTTTGGACATGGGAAAGAAGTTAGAAGGAAGAAAGAAGAAGTTAGAAGTTAATACAGCCATCGCATCCACAAATCTGACTTTTAATCACAACCCGCTCCTTCTTCCAAATTCTACCCCCTTTCTTCTAACTCCTGAAAAACGCGAGTTTTGCACAATCAGTTTGCATTCCTCAATTTCGGCAATTGCCTCTGTATTATATGGCAAAAATCATTTTTCAAAAATCCGGCACCTCCTTCGAATGGACAGGCGGCGAAGAAAGCATCCTAGAACTCGCTGAGGCCAACGACCTCGATCTCGACTACGGATGCCGTATGGGCAACTGCACGGCTTGCCAACAAAAGGTCACTTCTGGCGAAGTCGAATACCCGAACGGTCACACTGGCGAGCCGGACGAAGGCCACGCCCTACTCTGCTGCTGCCAACCAAAGGGCGACGCCGATGTGACGATCGACGCTTAAGCGTCTTTCGCGACTTCGATCCGCTCAAAGCTGAGCGCCAATCCAGTCGCCGGATCGACATCGATCAAACAACCGCAAATACGCACATCACCTTCCGCCACAGGGAAGCGACGTTTCATGCCATCTAGAAAACTAGCGATCACTTGGCTGCTATCCCGCCCAAGCACACCTTCATAAGGTCCGCACATGCCGGCATCACTCAAATAAGCCGTGCCATTCGGCAGCACGCGACCATCCGCTGTCGGCACGTGCGTATGCGTGCCCACCACTGCGGCAGCACGCCCATCCAAATGCCAACCTAATGCAATCTTCTCAGAAGTTGCTTCCATATGTGACTCCACAAAAACCGCGTCACATTGATCGGCTAACTCGGCGAGCTTCGCATCCGCCATTTGAAACGGGCAGCTCGATTTTAAAGTCAGATAGTTACGCCCCAACACTGTGAACACGCCGACGCGAAAACCGCCTTTCTCGATCACTACATGTGTGCGCCCGGGATTTTGCTTCGGCAAATTCGCGGGACGACAAACCGTATCCAGTTCATCGATCTCGTTTTCAAAATTCTTTTGATCCCAAACGTGGTCGCCTAATGTAATCGCATCCACACCTGCAGCCGTCAGCTCTTCGGCAATCTTTTTAGTGATGCCCGCGCCACCCGCTGAGTTCTCCGCATTCGCAATCACAAAGTCCGCTCCAGTTTCTTCACACAGCGAAGCCAAGCGCTCTTTTACAAAAGCACGGCCCGGTCGTCCAACGATGTCTCCAAGAAATAAAATCTTCGGCATACCCACAAAGCTGAAAGCATCTGCCGCGCCCCGCAAGCCAGATTACCCACACCCCACTCCACAACCAACTCCGCCACTCAAAGATCCGCCCACGTTGCCACTATTCCAAAAATTATTCTGCCTAAAAATCACTCCACCTTCAAAAATCACATCTCCACTCGCTTCTCGCGCATCGCCTCCGCCACCAATTTGGCATTCATTACATTGCTCTTGAAAGCCACGTCCAACAAATCGCCGAGCACAGGAATCGCACCGATCAACCAGTCGATCAATACATTGAGAAGCATCCGAGCTAGGACCTTGTAACCCACCTTCAAGCGAATTGCTTCATACAGCAAATAGCACTGGGGCAACACGGTCAGCGTATCGCCCGCCACCGGAATCAATCCAATGATGGCATCCCAGCCAAACTTGATCGTCGTGCCTGGGATCGTGAACTTCGAATCCAACAACTCCGCAAGTTTCTCAATCCGCTGTATGCGCGGGGTCCACTCATCCTCATAGGAATCCAAGTCTGGAATATCGTCCTCACTCATCATAAATAAACCAACCAAGTCCGCATCGTAGCCCTATTTGCAAGCAGCCTGCCAAATCTGCTCCCGAACATTTACAAATGTTTGCGAAACAATAGCATATAATCAACGATATCCTTTCTGTATTACCGCAAACACGGGATATTAAATCCAGCTATTTTCGGCTAATATTAAGCTACCATCTACTGTTCTCTAACCACCCCACCCAAAGATCATCATGAGCTACCAAATACGACGTCTCATCCAGTGCAGCATCTTCTTAATTACCTCCATTCTATTGTGCAGCTCTGCTCAGGCACGGGTCTTCACAAATGCAGAGGGAGTGACCTTAGACGCCGAGCTACATTCAATGGACGGCAGCACCGTCACGATTCGCCGCCATGTTGACAAAAAGCTCTACCCATTGGAGCTCGAAGCCTTCTCAAAGAAGGATCAAAAATTCATTCTGGCAGAGCGCGCCGAAGGCCGACTCACCAAATATAAATACACCGGTCTCGAAGAAGCCACTTCGGTCGTCGAGGTAGAAAAGGACCAAAAGCATTTCAATGCGAGCGCACGAATCGACAGCATCCTAGAGAGCTACTGGAAGGAAAAAGGTGTCGAACCGAAACCATTCATTGACGATGCCACCTATCTACGCCGCAGCTATTTGAAAATCATCGGGCGCATCCCAACACACGCGGAAGCCGTGCATTTCTTAAAAAGTGAAAACCCACACAAACGCACTCAGCTCGTCGATAAGCTCCTCGATTCACCCGGCTATGTGAGCCATAATTTCAATCTATGGGCAGACGTCCTGCGGGCCAAATCGATCGGTCGCGATGGCACCCAACACGGCGGCATCTATTATGTGCCATGGATTAAAGAACAGATACGCAACAACGTCCACTACGACACTTTCGTAAAAACGCTCCTCACCGCGGAGGGTTACCCATGGGATAATCCCGCAGTCGGCTACTACCTACGGGACTTTGGCATGCCGCTCGACAACATGTCGATGACCGCGCAGGTCTTCCTCGGCACTCAACTGCAGTGCGCCCAGTGCCACAACCACCCGACCGATGTCTGGACACAGAAAGAGTTCTACCAGTTGTCCGCCTTCACCTATGGCATGAAGACTGGTATCGACATCAACAAGGAAGTCCCCGAGATCAAAGAAGTTTTCAAATACCTTCGCGACGAAGGCATTATCGACCAAAAGGACCCGGACAAAAGAAACACTGGCAAGACCGTTCGCGACTTTTTCCAGCCGATGCGCTACGGAGTGGTCAATACGAACCGTAAACTGCAATTACCCCACGACTATCAGTATGATGACGCCAAACCGAAGTCGGCAGTTGAACCGGCTGTCCTCTACGGAGAGCTCGAAGCTGCAGCACAACTGCACAACCCTTCCCAACGTGTCGAAAGCTATGCTGAATGGATGGTTTCGGAAAACAACGATCGTTTCACAAAGGTCATCGCAAATCGCATGTGGAAGCACGCCATGGGCAAAGGCTTAATTGAGCCGGTCGACAACTTAACAGCCACCTCAGTCGCCGATGTGCCTGAGCTCATGACTTACCTTGAGGAACTCATGAAGAGCCTCGACTACGACCTAAAGCAGTTCCTTAGAGTGGTCTACAACACACGCTACTTTCAGCGTGAAGCAGTCATCGACAATCCTGACCTGGACGACGACTACCATCTTGAAGGACCGATTTTTGAACGTATGTCTGCAGAGCAAATCTGGGACACTATCGCGACACTGATGACGCCGGACATCGACAATAACCTCCGTGAAAGCTACACGGGGAGCAGCAACAGAAATCAATACAACAGCGAGCAGGCTCCACCCGCAGTGCACATGCTGGAAACGATGTCCACCACGCAACTGGCACAACATATCGCCAAAACAGCCGAGGTCATGCAGGAATTTGAAGCGGGCCGCACACGCCTTCTCGAGATGAACAATGACCCAAAGTATCGCGGCACAAAAGAAATGAAGGAAGCTAAGCAGCGCAATCAGCAGCTACAGAAAGAATATAGCGCCATGATGAATCCAGCAATGGAAGCAGATGCATCCGGCTCGATGATGAGCATGATGGCCATGAACGAAAAGGAGGATAAAAACGACAAGTCGGACGGTTATTATAAAAGTAATATTCGCCGCGCTTCAGAGCTAAACTCACCCGAGTATGACGGCCACCTACTTCAAGTCTTCGGTCAATCGGATCGCGATCTCATCGAAAATTCAGAGTCGACCAGCAATGTCATCCAAGCCCTCTTCCTGATGAACTCCAACCAGACGAATCAGATGATGGCGAAGAACTCCACCCCAGTTCTGGAAGCACGCTTGGTAAAAACTCCGGAGGAAAAACTAGAGACACTCTATATCGGCTTCCTCTCGCGTAAACCAACGCCCGCAGAAACCACAGCACTGATTCCCTACTTCATGGAGAACCCTGAAAAAGCGCGCGAGCGTATCATCTGGGCGATGATGAATACCCAGCAATTCCTCTTTATTCAGTAACCACTCACCCCCTCCTACCATGTTTAAAGAACTCAACCACCTGGATGAACTTTCACGCCGGAAGTTTATCCAATACTCCGCCAAGGCGATGCTTGGCGTCGGACTCGCTTCGACCAGTAACAATCTTTGGGGCTCACAAATCATTGGCAAACCCACCGCCAAGAGCGTGATCTATATTTACCTAAGCGGTGGCATGAGCCACATCGACACCTTCGACCCCAAGCCCGGCTGGGAGCAACAAGGCCCCGTTCAGACCATCAATACCAATGTCGCCGGCATCCGGGTTTCCGAATACTTGCCGAGTCTCGCCAAGCGTATGGATAAGATGGCCATCATCCGCTCGATGACCTCCACTCAGGGCGCACACGAACAAGGCACCTATTTCATGCATACCAGCTACGAGCAACGTGGCACCATCAAGCACCCCGGCCTCGGCGCATGGCTCAACACCATGTCGGGCAAAACAAATTCAACACTGCCCGGCAATATCCGCATCGGTGGCAGTAACAACGCTCCAGGTGGCGCTGGTTTCTTCGATTCAAAATACGAACCGCTTCACTTGGGCGATCCGAACAATGGCCTGCCTTACATTAAACGCCACCAAAGCATCAGCGAAATCGAGATGCAGGAACGACTAGCCATCGCACAGATGATGGACCTCAGCTTCCACCAAAAGTATCCCTCTAAAAAAGTGCAGGCCTATAGCGATGTTTATGACGAAGCGACTCGCCTCATGAGAAGCGAAGACCTGCAAGCCTTTGATCTTAACAAAGAACCTCAGTCGGTGCGCGCGCGCTACGGCGACACGAAGTTTGGCAAAGGTTGCCTACTCGCCCGCCGACTCGTCGAGCACGGCGTCCGCTTCGTCGAAGTCACTCATGGCGGATGGGACACTCACAACGACAACCACGAGCTCGTCAGTAATTTATCCAACCCACTCGATCAGTCGGTCTCCGCACTACTCGACGACTTACACTTACGTGGGTTATTGGAAGAGACACTCGTCGTCATCGGCACAGAGTTTGGTCGCTCCCCAAAGATTAATGTCAACTCCGGTCGTGACCACCACCCGAAGGTCTTTAGTTGCGTGCTTGCAGGTGGCGGGATCAAAGGCGGTCAAGTCTACGGTGCATCCGATGAAAGCGGACACTCCGTCGCGGAGAGCCCAGTCACCGTGCCTGACTTCAACGCCACCATCGCATATTCGCTCGGTCTACCAACAGACAAGGTGGTTTACTCGCCAAGCGGCCGCCCATTCCAAGTCGCCCACAAGGGGCAAGCACTCACGGGACTCTTTTAAGCAGCTACGACATATGCCCCTAAGCACCCCTCAGCTACGTTCATTCGTTTTCGGTCTGGCTTTACTCGCCGGACCGCTCGCCTCTCCTGCCGAAGAAATGGCCATGGAGGAAATGCAGATGGATGCGATGATGGATTCCATGCAAATGGATGCGATGCACGGCATGGATGAAACCAGCATCGAGCTCTTCGATGCCGCCAAAGCAGTGCTGAACAGCTATTGCTACGAATGCCACGGCGCGACCAAACAAAAGGGCGATTACCGACTCGATCAAAAAAGCACAATCTACTCACCCGGAGAGAGCGAAGAACTCCCAGTCGTCCCCGGCAAACCCGACGAAAGCGCACTCTTCAAACGCATTACACTGGACATCGAGCACGACGACGTGATGCCACCCCCGAAAAAGGCACGACTCAAAGAAGCAGAAATCAAAGCCATCAAAGACTGGATCGCAGCAGGCGCTATCTGGACCGACGAAGATGTGCGTAGCGGACTCCCCACTACCTATGTAGAAATCGGCGACGAGGCAACCAATGCGCTCATCGACAAGATCAACGAAACAAGGGCCAAGGCTGAATACAACGCTTGGGGCGACAACTCCGTCCGTGTCGACCTAAGTGTCACCGACAAAGACAAACTCAAAGAGGCAATCATCGGATTGAAAGACTTCGGCACCCGTCTCGCCTGGATCGACTGCAGCTATCTCGAACTGAGTGAATCTTTCTACAAAAATATTTCTCAATACCAGAATCTTGAGCGCCTGCACCTCGACAATAGCAACGTCAGCAACGAAGACCTCAAAGCACTCAGCGACTTACCAAAACTCAATTACTTGAACCTCTATTCTACCAAGATCAACGACGATGGCATCGCAGCACTGGCAGCATGCAAAAGCCTAAATAAAGTATTCCTAGGCAGCACCAAAGTGACCAAAGCAGGCGTCGAAAAACTACAAGCCGCCAATCCAGAGCTCACAATTATCTACAAGTAGTTCGACATTCAGCTTTCTGAACTAGACTCGATCCGCCTCGTAACTCAGGGCGATTTCTGAGCGCCACCAATCGAGCGCCTTCATGTTGCCGAGCGTATCATCGTAGCGCATCGCCACCTCGCTTCCACCAATCGGTTGACCGCGCATCTCGCCGACAAACGACTCAATTTCGTAGACGAACAAGGAACGAGACGTATCCGCAGCAAACACCTCCGGCTCACCGCCACCATCCAGCTCCACGCGGATCTCGCCTTGGCAATGCCACGGATCCTTTACGATGATTCGGCCCTTGTCGCCATAAACGACACCGACCTTATCGGCGTTGACTCGTAAGCCCGCGGTCGCCTTGGCAACGATATCACCTTCAAAGCGCATCACTGCCGTGGTCCACATGTCGGTCTTCAATTGCGGGTCGAGATAACCCACCGCCTTCAATTCAAGCGGCTCTGAAAATAAACGATCCTGATCACGACCCGCCACTAGTCGGCAAAACGACATGGAGTAGCAACCCACATCCAGGATCGCACCACCACCGAGCTCCTTCGCTTGTAAACGAGATTCCGGATTCACGCCCGAGTTATAACAAAAGTTTGCCTCGATCATGCGGACCCTTCCGATCACGCCCGACTTCACCACGTCAGCCACCTTCTGCGTCTGCGGATGGTGGCGATACATGAACGCCTCACGCAGCAGGCAACGTTTGTCCTTAGCCATCGATTGCGCACGCTTCGCTTCACGCAAATTCATCGTAATCGGTTTTTCACAAAGCACATGCTTACCCGCTTGGAAGGCATGCAGCATCCACTCCAAGTGAAACGGGTGTAGCGTCGCGATATAAACCGCGTCCACTTCCGGATCCGCCAACAGAGCCTCATAGCTACCATAGGCACGGGTCGCACCATATTCGGCTCCAAACGCCTGCGCACGATCCGCATCACGTGCCGCCACCGCGTGCAACACACTGCACTCAGTCTGATTCACTGCTTTCGCAAATGCTTTCGCGATTCCACCACAGGCCAATATGCCCCACTTCACCGGTTTAACTTCACTCATAATATTTCAATATAAATTTGATAACTGCCCTCCCACAATAGCAGGGCCGATCCCCTCAACGGGTATTGCTAAAGCATCGTGCCGACCGCCGCGAATGCCAGTTCAAACTCAACGCATCGCGTCGAGCATCGCACGCGGGCAATTGGTCGAGATCGAAGTCACACCGAACGTCGCATAACGCCGCGCATCCGAAGCATCATCGACCGTCCAGATATTCAGATCCACATCTGCTTCGAGAATCGCCTTCACCATCTCGCGATTAATCCCCGAATGACAACGTAAGCCCAGCCCGTCCACATTCGTCTCAATCACGGTATCCAGCACATCCGCTAACTTCAGTTTCGAGCGACCCAACCAGTTCGAGGTCACATCGATCAACCAATAAACATTCAGTTCCGGGCGCCGCGCCTTCAGCGCCTTCACCATTTCAGTGTCGAACACAATGATCGCCAACTGCTTCAATTCGATCTTCGACGCATCAATCACATCAAACAAAGGCGTCAAAATCTCCTCCCCCGTCTTTAATTCAACCAAGAGCTTCTTACCCGGCGGCATCTTTGCCAACAACTCACTCAGCAGCGGAATCTTGGTTCCCACATAAGCATCCCCCTTCCATCCGCCCACATCCAGCGCGCTCAGCGCTTCATAGGTATGGCTCTCCACCACCAACAAATCACCCGCGACGCGACCGGTATCCGGATCATGTATGCAAACCACCTGACAATCCGAGGTTAGCCGCACATCACATTCCACACCATCCGCGCCTTCCAGCCAGGCCAAATCAAACGCCGCCATGGTATTTTCAGGAGCCACCGACGAGGCCCCCCGATGAGCAATCACTTTAGGAATGTAATTCATAACAAAACACTGCCTCCCCGACACAAAGAATCGACTCCAAAAATCTGTAAAAATACCAATCCTCTACATCCAACCTAAGAATAAGACAGAATTATTATTCGACAGAATCATAAAAGACAGAGCGCCGCAGAACCACTCCCCAAAATCCCTCCTATTCAACATCCGATCCAAAGCAAAAAATGATTCTGTCGTAAAATGATTCTGTCGTTAAAAATCCCCTCCCCTTAACCCCAGCGTCGTGCCTTTCGTGGTAAAACCCCTCAACCAATCATCCATCCCCCTCTCTGTGCCTCAGTGCCTCTGTGCGAGATCATGCCCACCCTCCAAAGTCCCACGTCAGCCCACCATCCACCCATCAGAGTCGAATCATTCTGCCCAAAATCATTCTCACGCCCGCATCCACCCCAATCCGACCCCCAAACCAGCGCCTTCCGTCATTTTTCAAATTTTCAGCATTGTTCCCCCCTAGATACGTCTCCAACTTACTCTTTTTTACGACTTTCCAGCTATGCAACCGATCATTCTTCAAGGCCGTCAGGCATTCTCCAATTTCCGTCTCACCGCGCTTAAATCCGCGCTCAATGCCGCTGCGCCCGACCTCGACATCGCCACAATCGACGCTGCCGAAGTCTATTTCATCGAGTCATCAGGCATCCTCTCCGACGAAACCACTGAGCGCGCCTTCGCCCTCCTCGCCGCAGAGCACCATTTCAACCGCGAAGGCGGCTTCTTCGTCACCCCGCGCAAGGGCACGATCTCCCCTTGGTCCACCAAGGCGACCGACATCTTTCACAACTGCTCCATCGAGGGCATCGCACGCGTCGAGCGCGGCATCCACTTCCGCCTGATCGACGCCAACGGCCTCGTCCTCACAATCGACAACCTCGGCTTGGCACTCCTCACGCTGCACGACCGCATGACAGAGGCCGTTTACGCAACTGTCGACGTCGCCGACTTCTTTGCCCATTTCGAGCCCTCTCCCCTGCGCACCGTGCCACTCATGGCCGAAGGCCCCGACGCCTTCAAACGTGCCAACATCGACTGGGGCCTCGCCATGAGCGGCCCCGAGATCGACTACCTCGTCGCCGCCTACCAGAAGATGGAGCGCGACCCGACCGACGCCGAGCTCGTCATGTTCTCGCAGGTCAACTCCGAGCACTGCCGCCACAAGATTTTCAACGCCGACTGGATCGTCGACGGCGAGAAGAGCGAACTCTCGCTCTTCAGCATGATCCGCAACACCCACAAGCTCGCCCCCGAAGGCACGCTCTCGGCCTACTCCGACAACTGCGGCGTCATCGAAGGCGCCCCCGCAGCCTGGTTCGAAGTCAACCAACGCGGCGACCTGCGCAACTACCGCCACACCCCAGCCCAGCTCGACATCCTTTGCAAAGTAGAGACCCACAATCACCCCACCGCCATCTCCCCCTTCCCAGGTGCAGCGACCGGCGTCGGTGGTGAAATCCGCGACGAAGGTGCCACCGGTATCGGCGGCCGCCCCAAGGCAGGTCTCTCCGGCTTCATGGTTTCCAATCTCGAAGTGCCCGGCTACCCACTCCCTTGGGAAAAGCACATCGCTGAGCACCCCGCCCGTCTGGCCAGCCCGATGGACATCATGCTCGAAGGCCCGATCGGCGGCGCTTCCTTTGGCAATGAATTTGGACGGCCGCAGCTCTGCGGCATGTTCCGCACCCTCCAGCTCCAGCACAACGACCTCCACCGCGGCTACCACAAGCCCATAATGGTCGCCGGCGGCATGGGCAACCTCAAGCGCGAGCACGTGCTCAAAAAAGAGATCCCACCCACAGCCTTGATCATCCAGCTCGGTGGCCCGGCCATGAAGATCGGCCTCGGCGGCGGCGCAGCCTCCTCCATCGCAGCCGGCGCACAGTCCGAAGCCCTCGACTTTGATTCCGTGCAACGCGGCAACCCCGAAATGGAACGCCGTTGCCAACAAGTCATCGACGGCTGCATCGCCCTCGGCGACGAAAACCCCATGCTCTCTATTCACGACATCGGCGCCGGCGGACTTTCCAACGGCCTACCCGAGCTCGTCGAGAAAACAGGCGGCAAATTCCACCTCCGCAACGTCCACAACGAAGACTCCTCCATGAGCCCCATGGAGATCTGGTGCAACGAATCCCAAGAGCGCTACGTCATGGGTGTCATGCCCGACCGCATTGAAGAGTTCAAAGCCATCTGCGAACGCGAACGCTGCCCCGTCGCCGTCGTCGGCGAAGCCACCAATGACAACCGCCTCGTGCTCGAAGACTCCCACTTCGAAAACAACCCCATCGACATGGAAATGGGCGTCCTCCTCGGCAAGACACCCAAGATGCTCCGCGACGTCACGCGCAAGGTTGAAGATCACGCCGAGCTCGACGTATCCGAGATTCAACTACCCGACGCCATCGACCGCGTCCTCCGCTTCCCCGCCGTCGCCAATAAGACTTTCCTCATCACCATCGCCGACCGCACCATTACCGGCATGGTCACCCGCGATCAAATGGTCGGCCCCTGGCAGACACCCGTCGCCGACGTCGCCGTGACCTCCACCAGTATGGACACCTACACCGGCGAAGCCATGGCCATCGGCGAGCGCACACCCATGGCGATCCTCAACGCCCCCGCCTCCGGCCGTATCGCCATCGGCGAGTGCTTGACCAATCTCGCCGCGTCCAATGTCGGCAAGATCGGCAACATCAAACTCTCCGCCAACTGGATGGTCGCCGCTGGCGAAGACGGCGAAGACGCCAATCTTTACGACACGGTGAAGACAGTCGGCATGGAAATCTGCCCCGCACTCGGCATCAGCATCCCAGTCGGCAAAGACTCCATGTCCATGCGCACCAGCTGGCAGGACAGCAAAGGCAAGGACCAGAAACAAGTCTCCCCCCTCAGCCTCATGGTGACCGGATTCAGCAGCGTCGTCGACGTCCGCAAGACCGTAACACCCGACCTCAAAGAGTCCAACAGCGCCTTAATCCTAATCGACCTAGGAGCCGGCAAAAACCGCATGGGCGGCAGCACCCTCGCACAGGTCTACAACCAGATCGGCAAGACAACACCCGACCTCGACGATCCAAAGAAATTCCTAGGTTTCTTCGCCGCCATCCAAGAGTTGCTAGCAACTGACAGCATCCTAAGTTACCACGACAAAGGCGACGGCGGCCTACTAGCCACACTAGCCGAAATGTCCTTCGCCGGCCGCAAGGGCCAAAAGATCGTGCTAGACAAGCTCGTGGCGTCGTCGCTCGCGACGGCCTCATCCGAAAATGGAGGGACGCGCTCCGTCGCGTCCGCTACGTCAGAAAAAGGTAGGGACGCCTGCCCTCAGGCGTCCGCCCTCGCCGCCCTATTCAACGAAGAGCTAGGCGCCGTCATCGAGCTAGACAAAACCAAACTAGCCGAAGTCCTAGCCATCCTAGCCAAGCACGGCGTCTCCGACATCGCCCACCACATCGGCAACACATCATCAGAGCCAACGATCAACATCCAACTGAACAACGAACAACTCTATTCAGAAAGTGTAACGACTCTGAATAGATCATGGTCCGAGCTCACCTATCACATGCAGTCGCAACGCGACAACCCCGAGTGCGCGAAGGAAGAATACGACGCTCTCCTAGAAGATAACAACGGCACCATAATCAAACCAACCTTTGATCCCGACGCTCCCGCCAACGTAGGGGCTTTGCTTGCGAAGACCGCCACATCAGAGTCCGAGTCAGAGGTCGATTCCGAGTCCGCCGCTCCAGAGTCCACATACATCCCAGAACTCTCCAACAACCTCTCAACCTCAACACTTCCCAACCTCCAAACTAAAAATCGCCCCCAAATGGCGATTTTTAGAGAACAAGGCATCAACGGCCAAAACGAAATGGCCTTCGCTTTCGACCGCGCAGGTTTCCAGAGCATAGATGTCCACATGACCGATCTCCTAGCAGGCCGCGTCGACCTCAAGGACTTCGCTGGCCTCGTCGCCTGCGGCGGCTTCTCCTACGGTGACGTCTTAGGGGCAGGTTCTGGCTGGGCCAAGAGCGTGCTCTACAACGCAAAGTTGGCCGACATGTTCCAGGCCTTCTTCGAACGCTCCGACAGCTTTACGCTCGGCGTCTGCAACGGCTGTCAAATGATCTCCCAGCTCAAGGACATCATCCCCGGCGCCGAACACTGGCCACAATTCAAGCGCAATCGCTCCGAGCAATTCGAAGCCCGCTACGCCAACGTCGAAGTTCTCAAGAGCCCCAGCCTCTTCTTCAAGGGTATGGAAGGATCCCTCCTCCCCATCCCCGTCGCTCACGGCGAAGGCCGCGCCGACTTCTCCGCCACAGGCGACTTCGAGAAATGCCTCACCGGCGACCTCATCAGCATGCGCTACATCGACGGCCAAGGCGAACCGACAGAAGTCTATCCCGCCAACCCGAACGGCTCCCCAGCGGGCACCACAGCCTTCACGACAACGGACGGTCGCGTCACCATCATGATGCCTCATCCTGAACGTCTGTTCCGTTCGGTTCAGATGTCTTACCGCCCGAACGACCAGTTCGTCGGCGAAGCTGGCCCGTGGTTGAAAATGTTTCAGAATGCCCGGGCTTACGTAGGCTAATTAACCACAGCAGGCAAAAATTCACAAGACGCGCTCCAGCAATGGTACGCGTCTTTTATTTATCGCATTCATTGAACACAGAACCACAAACAATCTTTACATTTTGCGTTTGACCCTTTTTTGACCCCACTGAGTTTAATAAACGCTTGGGTCCGCCTAAAGGTGACTATCCACAAGAAAGCGATTTTGTGTTTACGCGAAGTTTCGAATTCGCGGAGGTATGGATGTATCTGCAAAATCACCAAGCCCGAATCGATTGGAAATGAATGAGGACACAGGCTGAAATCCAAATGGGATCATGTCGGCATTGCACTGAATTAAGCGTGCTGTTAGAGAATTCCAGTGTGTGACGATGAGAGTAAAAGGTAGGGCTGCCACTTGTGGCACGCCGCATGGAACCTAGCTGCCGAGCCACTGATCCGACTCGGTCTTCACAAGTGAAGCCCCTAGCATTTTAGCCTCACAGCTGCTTAAGTCCGTGCCATGCCGACGTGCCCCCTTTTTACAACCTAAACATCTAATCAGAGCCTTCGCTAGGCAACACCTTTGCAGTGACCAATACGAGAACCTGACTCAGCTCACTTTCGTCTGCCGTCGCTGTCAACAGAGCCGTATCCACTCCATCGAATGCTTCCAAAATTGGGGCAGCCCTTTTCTCTAAGTTCCACTCTTCTAAGTTCTTCAGCCAAAAGCCGACTACCGCACCTGATTGGAGACGGAGATCTGCCAAGTCATTACGTCCCTCCACCTTCAGAACGGGAATCATAACTCTCGGCTTGTTGCCATCACTCTCTTCTATTAAGTGGTCAGTCCAGGAACTCTTATCGAGGGTGTATCCAGATTTAAGTATTTCTTCGCGGAATTCTACGAATCCCATGAATTCGGATACTCTAGTCTCTAAATCCAAACTGAGGCTACCATCAGCCAATATGCTTGCTTCTGCTTTGAGAGTCACACCCATCTGATCCACTTTGAAGCCGTCCACTTTTACCTGCTTCTCATCCAGTATGTATTTTGGATTCCTGAGTTCTCGGCCTACAATGATTACGCTACTTCCATTACCCGACTGCATGACCATTGTAGGTGCCTTGAGCCGGTTACTGCCAGATGTCTGCGCCAACTTAACGATCTCATCGGATTCTGTTTGCGTGATGACTGTGTAGGTTTGGCCGTTGCCTACCATTCCCTGAAAACCAGACGTCATAGCAAGTTCGGATTTCAGCTCAATAAATGTAGCAGACACTTGAATTTGGGATTCACTCTTAGCCACATCCACTGGTATCATAGCCTCTTTAACGGACTTAGCATCTAGCCGAACCAAACTCACGGGTAAGGCGAATAAAACTATAGGCAGTATAGCCAGACACTGACTCAGACGACTCGGGAGTCGATGCCTGCGCTTAGAGTCTAGAATCGCCTGAAGACGAGATTCGATAGTTCTGGTTGCGGCCATGTTTAGGCCAACTTGTGCGAGATATTTAGGCATATGATTTCTTTTAACGAAGTTAATAAGGCATTCTCCATATTCAGTCGGCAGGCTGCCCGTGCGAAGCACATGGTCGTCGCAAGCTTTCTCCCGATCTGTAACATAAAGACGATAGATGATCCAAACCAAGGGGTTAAACCATTGGACTGAAAGTGTGAGATTGATCAAAGTCTGCGCAGGGACGTCTCTTCGCTTAATGTGCGCGAGCTCATGAAGCAGAACCATACGCAGCTCGCTCAAAGACCAATTTGTCGCATCTGATGGCAAGACAATAGCGGGCTTAAGACTACGGCATGCAAAGGGGACTTTGATCACATCAGAAAGATAAAGCTCTATCGGACGATGAAGAGATTGTTCCGCGGTCAACTCAGTTAAATACACTCCCATCTTGCAATCAGATCCGACGAGGACGGCAGATCGAAGAATTCTGGCTAAACGAATTTGCCCGAAAATCCAATACGTGAGTAAGGCCAAAGCACCCATTAACCAAACAACAAAAAGAATATCTATATCGATTGGTTTCGAAGAAACCTTGCTTGTGGCTACAGCAGAATCTGAACTGAATTCCGAAGTGGCACTTAGACCGACGACTTCAGCATGAGTTATATTTTCGACAGCAGTCGGGCTTTCCCATGGTAAAACCTTCAACTCAATCGTAGGCACAAAATACTGAGAACCGGCAATGATCGCGATACTCGCGAGTGCTATCAAAGCGACTAAGGCACTGAGGCTGTTGGAGAGCCTTTTCGTTAGACCAAGAATCAGCAGTGCGACTAGCAGAACGATGGAATAGCGTAAAGATATGACAAGCAACCCTCTCGCAAAATCACTGGAAAATAATTCGTAGATAACATTCATTTGTTCCCCTCCTCTCTGCGCTTGGCATCGGCAATCAGCTGCTCGAGTTCATTCAGCTCGTGGATCGAAATCTTGTCGCTCTTACCAGAGAGCAAACCCGCAACTGCTTGACTTAATGAACCATCAAAGAAAGTCGTCACCGCATCGCTTAAAGCGCTGCGCCCTGCTTTCTGACGAGCAACCGTAGGCTTATAGATGAATCGACGGCCTCGCTTCTCAAATTTAAGGTGGCCTTTATCGACTAAAATACCAAGCAGAGTCCGAATCGCCGCATTACTCGGCGCATTGGGTAATTGTGTTTCAACATCTGCAGCCGAAGCTTCGCCAAGCTTGTAGATTACATCCATCAATTCCGACTCACGTTTAGTTAATTTCTCCTCCATGTATGTTAAAAAACCAACAGTTCAAGCAAAGGCCAACCCCTAAGTGTTAAAAATACAACACTTTAGAGCATGGCAGGGGTCAGAGCATGGCAGGCACCAAACGTAGAACATAGAATATCCAGCCAGGCGACTTCTCACGATCCCGATAGCCTTGCCATCTGATGCAGCCAAACTGCTTTGGATCGAAAACGATCGATCATTGAAGCCTAATATTATTATCGTTTCGAAATGTGCCGATTTCAACAGTCTCCATCTGATAGAATATTATGAAATTAATTTTTAATCTAATACTTATTATATCTATTTGCTCCTGCGCACTAGAAGGAAGGATTTTCACGAATCAAGATGGCAGGGAAATTGATGCCGAGTTAAAAAGTATAGGAGATAAAACGGTTCGTTTAGTTTTAGAAACTGACAATAGAACTTATGAAGTTCCGATAGAAAGCTTATTAAAGCCGGATCAAAGTTACATTGCTATTGAACGAAAGATTCTAGCGCTGAAAGCACCCTTAAGTGAACACATAAAAGCGACCATAACCTTAGAAGAGGAAACGCATAAGCACTCCAATGGTAAAAAAAAGGTTCTAAAGTTTAATGCAATGAGCACTTATCCAGATCCGGATCAGACGCTCGTATTAATTATCGAGACCACCACTAAATACAACATAGCCGACAAAGAGCGTATCCGCTTTACGGTCTATAATTACGATGCAGATGGGAACCAAACTCGGGGTGAATATGCTAAACCCAAAGATTTCACACACGATAGTGCCCGACGTATTAAGCTGAAGTATGCGGAACCTGATGAAGATAAGATTAGTATTCACTCATCGGAATCTCCAGGATTAAGGACGCTGATGAAATACAACACTTTGAATCAGATGGTCCGATCAATTAAATTTGAGAACAGCGCAGTGAATGTGAAAGGCATGACTATCGTTCTTAAAGCTTCGAAATCATTCGATACTAAAGTAGCAGAGCTAGGTTCGATTGAGCTGACGGCATCCGATTTAAGAGGCAGTCCTGAGGAGAGATGGACCTTCCCCATAGAATAGTAACCATAGGGCATCGAGTCGACGGCGCCACATCCGGCATAGGTCACACGAGGAGAACCCTCTGAAGTGAACAAGGGGCTCAACAAGATGACATGGGAGGACATGCCAGTGCTCCTTTCCCCCTGCTCCTTTTCCCCTGCCCTCCTAGTCGCTTGACTGCGAGAGTAATTGGATAATCCTTCAACGCATGACTACGCCGATGGAGGAAAATTTTAAATACTATAAGAAAGCCGAGAACAAGGCGCTCGAAATCCTAGCGGAGATGAAGGCGGCCACTCCTAAAAAAATGGACATTGAGCTGGCGCTCCTCGTCGCGATTTTCGAGCTGCACAAAGGCGAGATGCCCGCCGAAGCGATCAGCAAAATCGTGCAAGGTCACCTGGAAACGGTTGAGCCTTATTACGCCTC
>JANQXM010000033.1:79659-87928 GCA_030729385.1 Opitutales bacterium
ATGACGTCCCACTGGAATGTCCAAGGCTTATCGAGCTTCTCGTCGCGCATGACATCGTGCATTGTCTTCATCGCAGGAATAAAGACGTCGGAGTTGCTCCCGTTTTTATACAAACGATACACATTCGCCTCCGCTCCGATCCCCTGGCGCACTCGCTGCGTGTATCCGATTGAGATCGAATCACCGTAGATCAGGACATTGGGCAGACTGGAGTCGTTTTCCATATACAGAAACTCTGGTCGCTTCGAGAACCGACCGGCCAATTTATCCCACGCCGCTTTCGCAGATCCCATGTTATCTGCATCTGCCTTGCTGCCAGAATCCTTCGGCGACACACCTTGGTTTTCCTTCGCATGCGCCAGCTGAAAGCAGCTCAACGTCAGGGTCAGTAGAAGTACGATCTGTTTCTTTAAAATCTTTTTCATAATATCTAGGTTCTCAGTCGGAAATACGTCGGTGGAGATCAATGTATGTAACATATCCTACCGAAGAATCAACGTTTGCTGATCGGCTTCTATCGATATGACAAGGGGCAACAAAAAGGGGCAAACGTAGATCCGATCCCGCGTAGCGAGAGACCCACCCTCATATACAGATTTAACCACACTCCCCTGCTCTGTCCGCTCTTAATAGCTCAAGGTGACTCGTCTCGATTCGCGGAAGACATCGTGAATGAAAGACTGACAAGCAGCCAAAATGCTGCGAGAAACTTCCTATGAGCATAATCAAAACATCTTCACTCGATAAGGTAAAAGGAGCAGGCATTTCACGAAGAGACTTCATTGGCGCAGCCGCTACAGGACTGGCTGCGACCGCACTCAGTAGCTCGGCAGTCGCACAGGCGGCGGAGACGGCAGCCAACAAACACCGAGCGATTCGCTGGGGCTTTGTCGGCACAGGAACGATCGCGAATGCTATGGCGAAAACCCTTCGACTGACGCCTGCCGGTCAATTGGTAGCCAGCTCTAGTAGAACACTGGAGAACGCCGAAGCATTCGCCGAGAAGCATGGTGCGAGTAAGGCGTTTGATTCATGGCAGGAGATGATCGAATGGGACGGCATTGACGCTGTTTATGTGGCTACGCCCACCAGTGTCCGAGAGGAGATTTGCGTAGCAGCAGCCAATGCTGGCAAACATGTTCTCGGCGAGAAGCCTTTCGCATCGTTGCCATCTGTTAAGAGGATCACAGCCGCTTGTCAGAAGAACAACGTTGCGTTCATGGATGGCACGCACTTTTCGCATCATCCAAGAACCACAACACTCAGGAGCGAGTTAGACACTCTGGTTGGAGAACGTCGCAGCCTCGACTCGGTGTTTCAGTTTAATGTCCGCGACACTTCAAACATCCGTATGCAACCGAAGCTCGAACCGATGGGCGCAATCGGTGATGCAGGCTGGTATAATATGCGAGCCATCGTGGAATACATCGACTCGAGTGCGCAACTCGATGGAGTCTCGACCTACATAAGACGAGGTGCGGAGACGGGTGCCGTGATTGGCGCAACCGGAGTTCTGGCGTTTATGGACGGTTCCATTTCAACTTGGAGTTGTGCTTTTGACGCAGGTTCTGGGCGATCGGATCTCCGCATAGATGGTAATCTCGGCAATATCGATATGGAGAAATTCCTGAGCCAAGACAAGGACAGTTCGGCAAGCTACCGATACCGCTCACAAAAAGATCGGACAAAGCGAACCGATGAAACCATCCGCATCGAGTCTTCGCTACCAGGTGCTGCGCTGATGTTTGAAGATTTCGCTGCTCAAGTTCACGACGCATCCTTACGCGATCAGTGGAAACAAAAGACCGAGCGAACTCAAGAGCTGCTCGATGCCGCTTGGGAAAGTGGGATTCAAAACGAGCAAGCTTAGCTCAAAAGAGCCGACTTGAAGATGAGCATTGCCGGATGACAGACACAACCTCCACACTTTACGATCGGATTGGCGGACGCACAGGACTCCTCAAACTGTTGCGGCACTTCTATGCCGATGTCCGCCAACAGGAAGTGATCGGCCCGATCTTTGCGGCACACATTAAAGATTGGCCGGCACACTTGGAGAACATTGCAGACTTTTGGTCCGGTCTCATTGGCGGCCCCGCCATCTATCGCGGTGGTATGCCGATGAAGCACCTTTCCCTCGGTCTCGGTGAAGTGCACTTCGAAGCATGGCTGGGACTCTGGAAACGCAATTGTAGCACTCACCTTCCAGAATCGGACGCTACAGACATGATCGGCATAGCCGACAAGATCGGTAATCGCCTACGCGCGATCATCGCCAATCACAATAAACCAACCTTGGATTTATTTAGTTAAGTAAGCACGGACATTTCCCCACTTTTTAAGACTCCCTCGTTTGACTCTTCGATTATCTCCGACGTCGATTCATCACGCAACTGAGTGCGAACAGGCCACCGATCAATGCATGCGTGTTAGATTCTGGGATATCTACATAAAAGCCATCGAAGGAATTATATTCACTGGATCCGAAGAATATACGGGCATTGGTCATGTCGAAATTATTGTCAGAAGTGTGAAAACTAGGGGTTAACGACTCAGTATTTTGCAGTGGTTTGACCTTTATTACGATCTGAAATTTTTACTTTTCTTTGCCCCATTCCTTTTTTCTCTTGTTCTAGACCGCTTGCAGAAGTTATTACCCCCAGCGCTGCAACGGATTTCGCGCTGCGGCGAGCAGGATTCAACTACCACGAGAACTTCAGAAAGATTACACCATGGCCTTCACACCAAGCAAAGATCAGCGACGCCGCGATCGAGAGCAGAAAAAAATAGATAAGCGTATCGCTCGCGAGGCTGCGAAGGTTGAAAAGCTCGCAGCTGAGCAGGCCGCCGAGGAAGCCGCTACCCTAGAAGCCTTCTATAAAACCGAAGAAGGTATCAAAGCGAAAGAGGAAGCTGATTTTGAAGCCGAGCTAGCAGCAGAGGCCGCGGCTTCGGCGTGATCCAATAAAAGGGTCAGACTAACAGTGCGACGGTTCGGCAGGCTCACCTCAGGCAGGCTCACCGGAGGCATGCTCACGGACTGTGCACATCAGGTGCTGGAAGAGCAGCAGGCGACATGAATTGCATGATGAAATAGCTCGATAATTAATAATTATTAATTAAATTTTTTGCCATTAGACCTTGTCTAGCATGCGCTAAATAAAATCCAATAACCGTTAGTGTGTCAGACTTAATTCGCCCCAAGCCACTCCGTGTCTGGAAATCGTAAAAGCACAGTTACCCATATTATGAATATCCCTGCCTCTCGAATTCTCTTCGCCTTTTTGGCGCTCTTATCGCCAACTCTGTGGGGAACCACCTACAACATTACGAATGCTGCCGGATTCTCTTCGCTTCCATCGACGCTCAACGGTGGCGATATTGTTACCATTCAAAATGGCACTTACAACAATATCAACAAGACGATCACCGCAAACGGAACCGCTCTAAACCCTGTCCAGATATACGCAGTAAACCCTGGAAACGTCTATTTTTCCGGGGAAATCAGGTTCACACTTAAGGGCTCTGGCATGGTGATCTCTGGCCTCGCATTCGACGGGGATGTGGTTGCGGGTCAACCGCAATACCCCAGTGGTCTCTTCCGTTTCGATACTGATTCTTCGGACATTACATTGCGGGATTGCCTCATCCGCAATTTCGACGTTCCCGTAACACTCCCGTTCGACCCCGAAACGGCACCTATTTCTTACTTCATTCAACTTAACGGCTATCGCCACACCATCGAATATTGTAGCTTCATCGGCAAGGCCGCGAAGGACCCGATTCTCAACATCATTCCTACCGAGGGAATCGAAACGAAGGATATCCCGCGCCGACATGTTATTCGCCACTGCTATTTTGCGGATCGTGTAAACATCGGAGACAATGGATATGAAGCCATACGAATCGGCGAGAGCCAGTTCCAGATGTATGACATGTCCACTGTGGTCGAATACTGCTTGTTTGATAAGGCTATCTACGGACCCAATATTAGTAACTACGAGCCTGAGGTCATCTCCAGCAAGTCGCGTAACAACATCTATCGCTACAACACTTTCCGGGAGAACAAGGGTGGTCTCGTGCTCCGACATGGTGATGACAATGTGATCGATGGAAATTTCTTTTTCGGCATTCCTAAGCCCGGAGTACCAGTAACCCCGCCAGAGGGGGAAATCGAAATCGAGAGAATGGGAGCAGGCATTCGCGTCATCGGTCTACGCCACGTCATACGGAATAATTACTTCGAAGGCATACACGGCACGGAGCTTCGTGCAGCGATCTGCCTGATGAAGGGATCGGGGGAATTCAGCGACGGCTCGACTAGCAACGGATACGAGTCACCAGGAACTGCCAGATTTTTCCACAATACGATCATCGATTGCGAGCAACCGTTCGCGCTTGGAGCGACCACAAGTTCTAGCGGCACGAATGCGCCACAGAACGTTGAGATTCGCAACAATGCCGTCCAAAGCATAGCTGGGAACGGCGACGTCATCGACTTCAACTCCGCCAACGGGTGGTCCATTAGCCAAATCGCCTTTTCAGACAACCAAGCTTACCACGCCGACGGCACCTATGGAACTGTGCCCGCGTCCGGATTCACTACTGGCACTCCAGTCAACCTCGCACTTGATGTGGGGCTCGGTTACCATATCCCACAGGCAGGCAGCCCGCTCATTAATGCCGCAGCTGCCACGACGCCGGCAACGTATTTTGATGTTCGCTCGAAGCTCCGCTCCGGCGCATCGAATGACGTCGGCAACTACGACACCGAGGCTACGGGGACAAGCTACGGCAAACCACTAGTCAAGGCCGATGTCGGCCCTGACTACGACGGCCGAACCAACGCAAACCGCGTGCCTACAATCAACGAGCACCCCATTTCAGCCACAGTTTTTGAGGGCGATACATTGGTATTGTCCGTGGCTGCGGAAAGTCCCCAATCGTTATCTTACCAGTGGTATCTAGACGAAGTCGCTATCTCCGGCGCTACTGGCACCACGCTCGATCTAACCCCAGTCGCGACTGCGGACGCGGGCGCATACTCAGTCGCGGTGACAAATGCAACCGGTCGTGCACTCAGTTTCGCTTCCATTCTCGAAGTCGATCCTGCTGCTCCGGTCATCACCAGCCAGCCTACATCTACACTAGTGGGCATTGGCGACGACGTGACCTTTACCGTCGCGGTTAACGGTATCGCACCATTCACCTATCAATGGAGAAAAGACGGAACACCTATCCCGATGACGGATTCAGACACGCTCGAGCTCACGAATGTCCAGGCTTCGGATGAGGCTGATTATTCAGTATATATCACGAACGCTTATGGCAACGTCACCAGTGATAACGCCACGCTGTCCATCAGCGTCGACACCCTCATCGTAAACGACGATTTTTCAGACCTGGATCGAACCAAAACAGGTTCACTCGATGCAGACTGGTGGTCCTCCAATTCAACCAGTGGGAATTCAGTCGAAATCGACGGCACAGGGTTGGGCTTGATCTCAGGCACCTCCGGTCGCGGGATTCATGCTACGTTTACGCCCCAGACACTTGTGATCGGGCAAAAACTGACTGTTACATACATCTTCACGACCCCCGCCACAATTGGCACAAACAAGGGTGGTTCGTTCAAAGTTGCCCTGATGGACTTTAATAATGCGGGCTTGGCAGCCGACCTCTTGTCCTCATCCAGCAGCGTGAACTCGCTCTACACCAATCTCCCAGGATACATGACTGACTTCGACGTCACCACAGGCACGGAGGATATATCCATCTACAAGCACGATACACCCAACACGCTTGGTCGTTTCCTCGGCACCGCGAACGAATGGACGTCCATCGGAGACAGCAGCGACGACGGCTATACACTTACCGCAAGCACCGCTTACGTCGGCGTCTTGTCTGTCAGCCGGACGGGCGCAGACACGATGGAAATCTTTTCATCGCTCAGCGTTTCTGGAGGCGCGCTTCTGGAAAGCCACACCGTAAACGATTCCAGCGGGATAGCCAACAACTTCGGGATGCTCGGATTCTGGGCAAACTCAAGCACCTACGGGAGCACGACTAGCTCAAATCCTGACAACGGAATTACCTTTACCAACGTCACGGTCGCTCTTGGCGCCATCACAGCACCAGAACCACCATTGGAAACTTGGCGATCAACCTATTTCGGAATGACCGAAGGCACTGGAAACGCGGCAAACGATTTCGACTACGACTTTGACGGCCTACCAAACCTCATCGAATATCTCCTCGGGCTGGACCCGACGGTTTACGATTCCGAGGGTGCCGTGTCCGCCGAGGTAAGCGACGTTGGCGGAACGGACTATCTCACGCTGACCTTTGACCGCGACTTAGCAGCCACTGGAGTCAGCTTGTCAGTCCGTGCCACCTCAGACCTAGCGCTAGTCCGATCCAGTTGGGATAGCATCGATCCCGACGGCGCGAACCAAGTCAACTCCGACACTGTTGGGAATATAGAAACCCTCACCGTCCGCGACAACCTACCGACAACCGGAGCGAATAGTCGTTTCATGCTTATCGAAGTAACTGAGCCGTAAGAACCAACCATTTCGGACTTAACGCGGGGCAACCCAAGCACTCAGGATCTACGCAAGAAACCACTGGCAAAAATAGTTGGATCGAGCAACGGCTCAATTATGGGCAGATATAACGAGTCAGCAGTTCGACAAGCTCGCTGCTGGCAAAGCTTACACCCGCTTTGCTCAGACGGTTTGACACTTTCATCAAGACGTCATAAAAGTGCGAATCATGAGGTTTTTATCTGCGCTTCCACTCACGCTTCTACCCCTACTCTCCTGCGTTGTCTCGGCTGAGCCAGTCGTCGAGTCGCCCGAGCCGGAGCTAAAGGGAGATAAGGTGATTCAGTTAATCTCCGATCAGTCTCTAAAAGGCTGGAAGGTGCCTTCTTCTCGATGGTCGATCAAGGATGGAGAGATCACTGGCGACACCATGGGGGAAGCGCTTAAGACCCCAGAATGGCTCTATACCAAAGAAAGCTTTTCTGACTTCATCTTCACCGCCGAAGTCAAGCTGAGTGGCGGACCGAAGGCAAACTCGGGCATCTACTTCCGGGTAACGCCATTCACCTTCACACGAGGGAAATCCGGCAGTTACGAAGCGCCCTCCGGATATGAGTATGATGCAGGACTTGCCAGCCGACACAACGGCTCACTCGGAGACTGGTATGCCCGCCCCTCGCTGAGGATTTTCGCCGACAAAAAAGTCATGAATAAAATCTTCCAGGCGGAAGACTGGAATCGCATGACCATCCGGGCTAAAGACAATCGAATCGAATACTGGTTGAACGGAACGAAGATCATCGACTACACCGACAATGATCCTAAACGCTCCAAAAAGGGACCGATCGGCATCCAAATGCACGACAATCTCGTGATGAAGGTAGAGCTCAGGAAAGCCTTCGTGCTCCCACTCACCGACGATCAGGAGTGATCTGACAACGACAGGTGGCAAACGAAAACGGTTCGATAGGGATATCGAACCCTACCACCCTTAAGCTGCTCCCTCCTCCTTTAGCGGCGGCGACGAAGCGCTACAAAGGTCATTCCAAAGACTCCGAGCAAGAGCGCATAGGCGCTAGGCTCCGGAACGACGGTTAGGCTAAGAATACCATTGGACTCAGTGAACTGCCAAGTGTCGTTGCCGTCCGTTAAATCCCAAATGCCATCTAAGTCACCATCCAGCAAGCTACCGGAATACTGGTCAGCAAGGACCATGGAGCTAAAGGTTCCTGTCTCGCTGGCAAAGTCGAAGAGATCAAATGTGTAATTGCCCACTTCAAAGGTCGTTCCGATGTCGAGTGTCAGTGCACCACCATAAACGAGTGCACCCGACACATCAGCAAAATCATGTCCGCTTGTCACACCAGCGCCTGCTGTGCCATCGATTTCCATAATGGTCGTGCTGCCTCCATTTAGAGTCAGTGAGCTAAAGGTCATCGTGCCAGGGCTATTGCCGATCGCCAGCGTGCCGCTGATCGTTGCCGCTCCTGTTATTGAGCCAGAACCAGTCAAAGAAGCTCCATTGTCCACCGTAACTGATGCAATAATTCCATCCACCTGCAAGGTGCCTGCTGAAACAGTGGTGTCACCGGTATAGGTGTTGGCACCTGAAAGTGTCAGCGTGCTAGTGCCGGCATTACCGCCAGTATGCTCGATCGCACCCGTGCCACTGATCACACCGCTTAGCGTCTGGTTGGCGGTGCTGTTGTGCCGATAGACTCCGT
>JANQXM010000034.1 GCA_030729385.1 Opitutales bacterium
ATGCGGAACGTCACCCCATCCGTCTACATACGCATCCCCTTCACCGTCGTAGATGCGACCAGCATCTCGACACTGAAATTGAAAATGAAATACGACGACAGTTTCGTCGCCTATTTAAACGGGGAATTAGTCGTCACCAAAAACGCCCCGGATCCCTTAGCTTGGGACCAACCAGGAGGGAACCATTCAGATGGCGCCGCGCTTATCTTTGAAGACTTTGACATTACAGATGACCTACCGTTTCTCCAAAACGGCACCAACGTTCTGGCTATTCATGGATTCAATAGTTCGGTCGGCTCCACAGACCTACTTTTTTTACCGGAATTAGAAGCCACGCCGAAGGATGGTGATATCAATTTAAATGCAGGCGGACTACTGCAGACTGCCACTCCAGGCGCAATCAACAGTAACGTCGATTATGAAGGCTACGTGGAAGCACCCGTCCCTACTCCCGCACGTGGATTTTACAATACATCAACCTCTGTGACGCTAACAAATATAACACCTGGCGCGACGATCTACTACACAACCGATGGTTCCACACCAACTGAAAGTAGCACCTTATATACTGGCCCGATCTCCGTCTCGACCACAACTTGCCTGAGATTTGCGGCTTTCATTAACGGATGGAGACCCTCCTACCCACGAACGGACACTTACATCTTTGCAGCTCAGGTAGCATCGCAACCCAAGACCACAGATACAATCAACGGGCAAGTTTTGTCTTATGGCATGGATGCCGGAGTCCTAGCCAAAACGTATTACGACTCATCCAGCCAATTGGTGACCGTAGAGGACGCCCTATTGGATATCCCGAGCATATCGCTTACTTCCGATTACAACAACCTCTACGACGCGACCACTGGCATCTACGTCAATGCCACCGAGCGCTGGGAAGTGCCCGGATCCGCCGAGCTAATCTACCCTGATGGCACCGAAGGTTTTCATGTCAACGCAGGCCTGCGTATCCGAGGCGGTGCGAGCCGCTCTGGCACAAACCTAAAGCACTCCTTCCGCATTGTTTGCAAAGACCAATACGGCGACAGTAAGATCAAATACCCACTTTTCGAAGACGAAGGTGTGAGTGAATTCGATAAGATCGATTTCCGCAGTGCTCAGAACTACAGCTGGTCTAAAGACACTGACACTAGAAACACCTTCCTTCGGGATATATTTGCACGTGATTCAGCCGCAGCGATGGGGCAAGCCTACCCACGGAGTCGCTACTACCACCTCTATCTTAATGGCGAATATTGGGGACTCTTTATGACAGAAGAACGGCCCGTCGCAGACTTCGGAGCTGCCAACCTCGGAGGCGACAAGGATGATTACGACGCAATAAAGGTAGATGTAACAAACGATCAAAAAATTGAAGTGGCTGATGGAACCATCGATGCCTACGAAGACCTGTTTGACGCTGCGATGGCTGGTTTTTCGAATAACGCAGATTACTTTGCCATCATGGGCCTCGATGCCAATGGCGACCCAGACCCCACCGAAACAAAGCTACTAGATGTTGATAACTTGATCGATTACTTGCTCGTGATTTATTACATGGCGGCCTCTGACAACAGCATTACGTGGTTCTATGGCCGTTATCAAAAATTAAACAACATGTATGCGATCTTCAACCGTGTGAACCCTGACGGATTTAAGTGGCTACAGCATGACAGTGAACATTCCTTGGATACGAGAAAAGCGCTCGATTTCACTGGCCCGTTTACTCATAGCAACTTCACGTTGCTCGATTATTTTAATCCTATGACCTTGCATGATAAACTGTCGGTTAACGCGGAATATCGATTAAAATTTGCCGATAGAGTTTATAAGCACCTTGAAAACGGAGGTGCGCTCACCTTAGCCAACAGCGAAGCTCGATTGGACTACCGCGCCGCACAAATTGATCGGGCGATCGTCGCCAATGCCGCACGCTGGGGCAGCACCTCGCTCGACCGTGATACCTGGGTCAACGCAGTCGCCACCACCCGCGCTTGGCTGGCTCGATCAGGTGACCGTTGTAACGAAGTCATCGGCTACCTAGATGAAGATGGACTCATTCCATCCGTTAAACCTCCGCAGCTCAGTCAGATTGGCGGACTCGTGCCCGAAGGCACAATGATCAGTTTGACGCCGTATGAGCCTGTGGTATCCACTCCATTTCCCAGCGGCGTGCCACATGCCGTCCCAGGAATCATCGAAGCAGAAGATTTTGATAATGGCGGTCCAGGGGTTGCCTATTTCGACACTACCTCAGGCAACGTTTGGGATGAGCTTCGAACTACCGAAGACGTAGACATCGAAGATTGCAGCGAAGGCGGATACAACATCGGTTACACCGACTCAGGCGAGTGGCTAAATTACACAGTAGATGTCGCATCGGCGGGAGACTACGAAATTAGAGTCCGAGCGGCTATAAATAACACTGACATAGACGCCTCAGCCTATCGCATCGAGGTTGACGGCCTTGATGCGACGGGCACTGTCAGCTTTGATGGCACCGGTAATTGGCAAACTTGGGTCAACCAGACATGCACTGTTGGGCTGGCTGCAGGCGAGCAAGTAATCACCCTCCAACTCCTAGGAGACGCAAACATACATCGCCTTGAGTTTGTGGCTCTTGGAACAAACAACATCACCCCCGTGACCGTCACACCGGTGCAGAGCACGATTTACTACACGGTTGATGGCACCGACCCACGCGCCATCGGCGGAGGCATCGCAGGCACAGTTTACAGTGGTCCAATTAACATCACGCGCCCCACCCACCTAAAAGCACGCTCCCTCTCATCAGAGGGTGAATGGAGTGCTCTAGCTGAAGCCACCTATTGGACGGATGAAATCCCACTGGCTGTGACCGAGCTGATGTATCACGCGCCGGACGGCAACCCTCACGACTTTATCGAGGTGCAGAATATCTCCGACCAGACGATCACTCTCAAGGGCTACAAGCTCGATAACGCTGTCGACTTCAAATTCAAGACTGCCGCGCAGTCGACTCTCGCCCCTGGCGACTACCTCGTCGTGATTGATGACATCGATGCCTTCAATTTGAGCTACCCTGGCAGCACTGCGGCCATCGCAGGCGAATATAGCGGCGACTTCAGCAATGGCGGTGAAAAGGTCGATCTAGAGTTCCGCAATAACGACCTTATTTCATTCAGCTACGACGACGCACGCAACTGGCCACAAGCCGCTGATGGAGCAGGTCATTCACTCGTGCCTCTTGATCGCGCAATGGACACTCAAGAGTCCGGCTCTCTCGACTACGGTGGCAATTGGCGTGCCAGCAGCTACCCCGGTGGATCGCCAGGCGAAGCCGACCCGGACATCACCCCAAACATCGTCATCAATGAGATTTGGGCACACACCGATACGGATTTACCAGCTCCAAATGACTCTAACGATAAAATCGAGCTCTACAACAAATCCAACACTGCGGTGTTCATGAGCGGCTGGTATCTCAGCGACTCTCTAAAGAACACTCAAAAATGGCTCATCCCGGATACAATCATCTCCGCAGGAAGCTTCGTTGTATTTGATGAAACTGATTTTCACACTTCAGATATCAATGGCTTCGGTCTCAACAAAGCAGGCGAACAAGTGGTGCTCTCGGCTTCGGACCGCATCGTCGATGTCGTTCGCTTCAAGGGGCTGGAAAACGCTGACACTGGTGTGACATGGGGGCGCTATCCAGACGGTGATGGTAATTGGATGATGACCGCACCTACCCACGCAGCGCCCAATCAAGTAGTCGATGCCACAGTCCGCATCAGCGAACTAATGTATCACCCTATCCAAGCTGGTAATGATTACGAATACATCGTCATCGAAAACATCGGCAGCAGCTCGCACACATTCGAGAATGCCACTGGCAGCTATCGTATCGATGGTGGCGTAGAGTTCACCTTCCCGACTGGCACGAGTCTGAATGCAGGCGAACGGCTCTGGATACTCTCGTTTGATCCGATCGACACCGTTCGATTAAACTTATTCTGCACCGCCTATGGACTGACTGCCGCCAATGAAAACTTCATAGGTGGTTACAGCGGATCCCTCTCAAACCGCAGTGATCGCGTTGCACTCGAACGGCCACAGGACTCAGACGACCCGCTCAATCCGCTCGACGTTTCTTGGGTAGTCGTCGACGAGATCTTCTACTTTGATCACTATCCTTGGCCTAGCGATGCCGACGGCACCGGCTTCCCCCTGCTACGCACAGGTATCACAACCTGGGGCGCTTCAACCTTAGATGACACTGATGCGGATGGCATGATGGACAGCTGGGAACTCACTCACTTCAGCTCACTGACTCAAGCCAACTCAGACTGGGATGGCGACGGCAATGACAACTTCGCAGAATACATAGCCGACACAGATCCCACCGACGGTTCATCATTTTTCAGTCTCAATCAAGCAGCGCCAGCTCAACTCACTTGGCCTGCGAAATCAGGTAGAGTTTATTCAGTCTACTGGACGGACGACCTCAACACTCCATTTCAGCGGATCGCATCTGGTATCAAAAGCGGTAGTTATACGGATACTGCTCATTCAAATATTGACTGTAGCTACTACTACATCAGCGTCGATTTAGAATAAGTTTACAATCGCCCCCATGATTGCTCCCGATCCCCACAATAACTCTAAGAGCGTTATAGCTCCATCATCCGTTAAAGCCCCCATCCAGGGATTTAAACGCGGGACGGATATGCGCATCGAGCGCCATGAGGCAAAGTATATCGTGCCCTATCACTTGATACCGGCCATCCGCAGGCACATCCAGCCATACGTCTTTCCAGACAAGAACGGGGTCGGCGAATTCCCCAAGTATCTGGTGCGCACCATCCAACTGGATAACCCAAGCCTCAGCCTACACTACGCAAAGGAAGTTGAACAATTAACCCGCTTTAAGTTACGCATTCGTAGCTATGGCACCGACGGTAAAGCGCCCTACTTCATTGAACTAAAACGCAAGATGGGGGAATTGATCGTCAAAAGCCGATCCGTCATAAAGTCGCAATATTACGGAACCGACTTATTTACAACCCCCGGTCGCCATGTGCCATTTTCCAATGAAAAAGAGCAAATGAACTATCTCGATTTCGTCCGAATCAGCCAGGAAATCGGAGCCAAGCCGATCTTAATGATCCAGTATGAGCGGGAATCTTACATGGGACGTG
>JANQXM010000035.1 GCA_030729385.1 Opitutales bacterium
TGAGAGAGCAGCGGTTGAACGAGTGTGCCGCTGATTAGTTCAGCGTTGAGGTAGTCGAACTTGAAGATCTTAGCGTAGATCTGTTGGCTGGCAGGTAATCCGAGTGCGCTGCCTATCAGCATTTCCGGCACGTGGCTGTTTACGTTGGTAGCGGGCACGGCTTTCATGAAGCGACCACCCATATCGGTGAGCATGATGCCATTCAGAGTGAGCAAACTTTCGAGTGCGAGGACGGATTCTTTTTGCGAGATCGGTCCGTTGGAATTGAAGTTGATCTTCGCGGGGGAGATGTCTTGTCGACGAAGGATGATTTTGCCGGTCATTTGCTCTAGTAGATCGAGCACTTGGAGTGCGGATTCATCGACGAGTATGAGTTCGCCGATGATTTGATCGGGTGCCTCGGTCTCTGGCTCGACGGGCACAATTGCAGCTGTAGCTGAGTCAACTGCCGATGGAGCGGCTTCTTCCTGTGCTGACGCGGAGATCAGCGCTAGAAGGCAAAACATGGGGAGGATAAATCTGCGAATTGTATGCATGTCGTTACGGGGAAAGTATTTTGCGAACTCTTAGTTTTGTAGAGTTTCGTCTTTTAAATCGAAGGAATTGATTTCTAGGCGGACGTCGAGTTGTTCAGGGTCTTTGCGATTGGCTGAAATACGAACGCTTTGAATATTAATATAAGGGGTTTCTTGTTTGAGCAACTTGTTGATGTTGATCAGTTGGGAGATGGAGATGCGGCTGATGCGGACGCGTAAATTATGGTCGTTGAAGATTTCACCTTCACGGGTGCGGACGGGATCGATGTCGGCTTGGCTGGAGAGTCCGGCTTTGCGTAGCAGGGCGTCGATTCTCCCGGAGAGTTGAGCCGCTGAATACGTTGGGGTTGGATCGACGCGATCGAGTGCTACGGCAAGGCCTTCATCGTAAAAGTCACTGCGGTCGATCCATTGTTGTTGGGTGGCCAGCTCCACGGCTGAAAGTTTTCTCATTTCGTTCCACTTGGAGGTGCGCTGCATCCAGCCATTTCCCCAGATCAGTAGCATGACCAACAGGAAGAGTAGGCAGAGCAATTTCTCCCGCACGCTCATGCGTCTGTAGAGACGCTTCAATTTTTGAATCAGGGCTTCCATTAGGTAACGTCGGGCTCTTTAGAGGTGCTTGCTTTTCTATCTGGAATAGAGGTTTTTTTATCCGGAGCGGCGGTCTCTTCGACGGTTGCGGGGGGCTCTGCTTCTTTGTGAGTGTAGTCCAGTGTCGCAGTGAAAGTAGTGATTCCACCTCGGGTTATGGATTTGGGTGTGCCAATCAGCGAAAAAGTTCCGGACTTACTGAGGCTTTCGGTGTAACGGTTGAGGTCGTTGATTGTGCTGGCGACGCCGTCAATAGTGATGCGATTTTCACCCCCCGTTTCGGTACTGGTGAAGTGGATGTTGTTTGGGCGTGTCTGATTAAGCGCCTCTAGAATAGCGATGGGTCGCAACTCGTTTTGAGCGACTTGCTCCAGCTTGTTCATGAGCGTCTGCTTGTCTTCGATACGGGCAACGGTGGGTTGTTGTGTGACGACTTGTTGCTTTTGCGTGTTCAGCCAAGCGTTTGCTGCGAGCAGGGCGATTTCAAGACCGATGAGCAAGATCGCACAGAGTGCTGCCCAAGCTGTGATTTTAGTGAGTAAAGCACTGGTGCGACGAGCGTTACGCTCCGCGACTTTAAATACCCCAGTGCGAACATCGGCTTGCCAAAGTGTTTTTTCATTGGGGCTGAGCGAAGTCCAGTGCCCGTAGTCTTCGTGGACAGTGGTGCCTTCTTCGGCTAATTGAAAAGTGGGGATACCTTGTTCGCTGATGACCGTTTCAGCGATGGTTGCCTGGAAGTGGCTCTTGACCTTGATGACAGGTTCGAGTTCTGCGCGTAGCGACTCGATGCACTGGGTGACTTGGTCATGCTTGTTGCTTGAAGCGACGGCGTGTGGAACTTCGGAGCCGCTTTCAAAGTAGAGCAGGGTGACGCACTCGTTATAAATTAGGGCAATTTCGGTGTTATCTGGGAAATGTGCGCCTTGCAGTGCAGCAAAGTCGGGTAACACCCACACGTATTGATCGATGTCTTGAACGCCGATTTGTTTCAATCGGTCCCGATGTGTGGCATAAATGAGAATGCTCGAGGCGCCTTCAGAATATAGAAAGCCCCAGTTTAGCTGCTCGATCGGGAAGGGAGCGATGCCCTCAATGCTGAGTTCGGCAAAATCAGCCACTTCGTCCGTTTCAAGGGCCGGCGGTAATTCGACGCTTTCAACAAAAAACAAATGACCGGGCAAGAGCAGGACGGATTCGGCCTTCTCTTGTTCGGGTATTGTTGTCTCAGTTGTAGGGGTGGGTTGCATTACAATTGGTTAGAATGAATCGGCTTCTTCGCCGATGTCCATAGCGGAATAGCGTGCTGGCTTAGTTGTTGAATTTTCCTTAGTATATTCGCTGATTAGTAGCAGCTTAAAGGGGTATTGGATGGCATCTTGTTCGCTGGTGGCACCGGTTTTGGGTTTATCATTGTCAGTGGCACTGCCAGGAGCACTGGCGGCGGCCGATGTGTCCTCTTCAAAGTTCGGTTCGACTAGAGCGGTTAGGATAAAAGGCGCATTGCCTCTATTTACACGAATCATGATCCGTAGCAGCCCGACTTCGACTCCACCTGTCTGGGAATTGACGCTGTCGGGAGTGCTGGTTAAGTAGGGCTCATCCAGTCCATCAAATAATGCTTCGTCCTGAAAACCCTCTTCCAGTGCGAGTGTTTCGAGCACTTCGCTTGGGGCGGCATTGATATTGACCGGACCGGAATTGATGACTGAGACGAGGCCTGATAATTGTTCGAATAGTTCGTTTGGGCGTCCGTTTTCATCGAAAAACTCGTCTTCCCACGTTTGTAAATAGCGTAATTCTTCGAGTGTTTGTAGTGGGCCATTGGCCGCTTTATAGCCTGGATTACGACTGAGATATTCTTCTGACTCGGCCCCATTGAGGCGGCGACCATTGTCGGCGTCGATCCAGTCTAGAAGTGAACTACTGAGCTCGCGAGCAGTTCCGAAGTCCATATCCAGTTGATCTTCAAGTAGGCGATTGAGTAGTTCTTCGCTCATCGTGTTGAGTGGGAGTTTGCCTCCTTCGTCCGTGATCGTGATTTGCACGTCCCAGTCGTTTGGTATTTTGATGCCCGCATATGCTATCGGGTTTGACCAACCTTGTTCGGGGGCATGGAGTTTGCCATCATCGATCAGGGCGACTTCATGCACGGTTGCGAGTGTGACTTCCAGCATACTATATGCGAAAGCACGCACGTCGGTAGGCTCGTTGAAAATAGATCGATACTCCAGATCTTCGACGGCTTCTTCCATGAATCGAGTAATCAGGAAAGAGAGTAGAAGGATGATTGCTAGGACGGCGACGAGAATACTTCCGCGCCTGCGCTCGGCAGAGTGGGGAGTGAGAAGAGTTGAGTGGTGGACCGGTCTCGCCGAGTGCGTGGATTCTGGGTTGTCGTTGCTGTGCTCGCTAAAGATGCCTAGTCGCATTGGCGAACGGCTGGTTCGGTGCACCAGCCCGACCTTAGATTTGTCTTCAGTATTCAGCATTTTAAAACAACAACGCACTGGTTGAAGGGACGGGTATCGTCAGGCTGCGCTCTTTAGTTTCACCTTCATATTCAAAAGTGAGTTTTATGAAGCGGGGCAGTAGGAACTCTTCGTCGCCTTCACCCTCCATGAGTTTGTCCTCAACCTCCCATTGTTCAATTTTTTCATCCCAATAGACGTATTGTATATCGGTGACAAGTTGACTGATTTCAGTGCGACGTAAGTCATTAATATCTTCCACTTCTTCTTGTAAGATCGAATACCAGAGCAAGCTGAGACCTTCGCCATCTTCGAAGTGAATAAATGCTTCTATGCCGATGATTGGCTCATCGTCTAAATTGATTAGGAGCGGTGGGACCTCGATGAGCTTGAAGCTTATGAGAGGGTCTTCGTAATCCGCAGATCCGGGGAGGCGCCCTAAGCCGATCGGCTCTTCTGATGATCGCAAGAGACCGCCATTCTCGGATGTGGCTTCGTTGTCGCCAGAGGATGTATCGCCCCCAATCTCTAGGCGGACTTCGCCTTCGGTTGAAGTATTTGTGCTGTTGTCTGTCGTGCTGTCCCCTAATGCGACTTCCATGCCTGCGCTGCTGAAACAGGCGTTGAGGAATTCCGTAACACCGTCGACATGGTCTTCAAAGAAGTGACGTTCTTCGCGATCCACCCAGATTCTGCTAATCGAGACGACAAACGATGTGGCTGCGGCGAGCACGAAGCCGGTGATCGCGATAGCAAGTATCACCTCAAGGAGCGTGAACGCGCGCTTGGCGGATTGCTTGTCGAACCTTGAACTTCGACCGGTGAATGTAGGAGGTGATATCATTCGTTAGAAGCTGTCGAAGTCACGTGAATCGAGAAGGTCATCCTTTTTCTCCTGTAGCAGGTCGGACCGTTCGCTCGAATCCGACCATGTTGGACGGAGCAGGTAGAGTGTTTCTTGGTGTGTCGCCTCCTGCTCCTCTTGTGGGTCAAGGAATTCGATGAATAGTTCGACGCGGAAGAGGTCGATGACATTGGTGGGTTCGATCTCTGCGCGCCATGTGGCTTCGCCGTTGCTCAGTGTTTCAATTTCGGAGCCATCCTCGGCGTCATCGAGATTGGGTGTCAGCAGTAGTTGCAGGCGCACTGCGCGGATGTCGGCGTTGCGGATGTCGTTGCTCTGCACGCGGTCTCGCAGAAGCAAGGCGTTGACGAAGGTTGAGCTCAGGACTGTTGCGGCCATTGCAAAGAGTGCGACGGCGATAACCACTTCGATCAGCGAGAAACCTTTTTTGTGGTGCTTCTGTTTGATCACTCGACACTCCTTCTAAGGCTGGAAAAAGGGTCAAAGACCATGCGTGCGGGTGTGCCGTTTCCGGTATAAATGTCCACGACGAATGGGCTGGAGCTGCGGTCCGGGGCGAAGAGCACTTCGGTGGTTTCGAGTTTGGTTTGCTCAGGGTCACTATATGGGCTGAGTCCACGCGATGGTGGCACCAAATAGAAACGTATTTCACTTTGACCGTTTTCGCCAAACTCAGGACCTAATGGAAAGCTCGCCCCCGAAGACAAGACGAGCGATGCGCTTTCCTTGTCGACGCTTAAGCTGACTATGGTGCGTTCGCTGGCAGCATCAAATCGAGCCTGCCGAATGGCTGCGCGCAGTGATTCTTCAGTGTTCAGTTTGCCTCCGCGATCTGCAATGCTTGCAAAGTTGGCAATCATTAGACTGCCAGCCAGCGCGATCAGACCGAGAACCAGAATGATCTCGATGATGGAGAATCCGCGTGATACGCGTGTTCGATTACCAATTGCCGATGTCATCGGCGCTTTCTACTCCGTCGGTTCCGAAGGACCATACATCATAACCTTTGGCACCATTGATGTTCTTTGTGCCAGGATAGCGATATTGATAAGGGTTATCCCAAGGATCCATTGGGAGTTCCTCTAAGTAAGGACCCTTCCATTTTCCTTCTTTTCCGGCAGGTGCAGTTATTAAAGCTTTTAGACCTAGTTCCGTCGTTGGGTAGTTGCCCATGTCCAACTTATAGGGGACGACGCCGAGTTTGACGGTTTGATTGACGAATATGTCAGCGACCTTCTCTTGCTGCCCACCAAAGATACCGCCGATGTTGCCGACCACGAGTGTCAACAGCAGAGCGATGAGTCCGATAACGAAGAGAATCTCAATCAAACTGAAACCGCTACGACGGCTTGGATGTTGCTTGGAGAGTAAGGAATGTGTTGTTTGCATAATTAAAAACAATGGGTGACTCGTGTCTGACAGCTCAATTCATACGAAGTGCCAAACTTTCTGCATGGCAGAAATACGGTGACTTAAGAGCCGAAAGGAGGGCGTGAAAAGGGCGAGCGAGTGCGAGAAGGACCTTCACCGCGGATCTTGACGACTTCGTCGTAGATTTCAGGACTGAAGAATTGCTCGCCTTTGCTGACTGCTTCAATGGCCTTTCTGAGTTCTTCCAAGCCTGAAATCTTATTGATAAAGCCATCGGCCTTGCCATGGACTGCGATTTTAACGGTTTGGTGAGAGGTTTTGCCTGTGAATATCAGTATTTTGATATCTGGAAATTTACGTTTGAGTAGGTGCAGAATCTCCAAACCGTTGACTTCCGGGAGTTGGATATCGACGATGACGAGGTCGGGTGCGAGCTCAAGGCATTGCTCGGCGCCTTCGCCACCGTCGCCAGACATTCCGATGACTTCTAATTCCGGGAATGTGGTTGCGAAAAACGTGGAGAGTAGGTTCCGGAGAATCTCTTCGTCTTCGATTATATAAACGGTTTTCATTGGTGTTTTGGGTAGGCAGTATGTCTACAACTCAGTAAGTTTCTTGTATATCTGAGTGTCGAGGGTTTTTCGACGGAAATATGCAAAACAATGGTTCATTGATCGCTTGTGAATAGACTGTTAAATCAAGTTCGATTGTCATCTCAGTATTGCATGCTTCGTATTGCTTTGAAGATAGTTTCAATTAATATGCCTATTTATGAGTTCTAAGACAGTTATCCCGGCACCACGCGCGATTGAGACGGTTGAGCGATTGCGCAAAAACATCGAACGGACAATACGCGGCAAAACAGAGGCTGTGGATAAGGTAATAACCTGTTTGCTAGCTGGAGGGCATATACTAATTGAAGATTTGCCGGGATTAGGGAAGACCACGCTGGCATATTGCTTGGCACGTTCTATCGATTGTAGTTTTTCCCGCATACAGTTTACCAGCGACATGCTACCTTCCGATATCATCGGGGTGTCCATCTACGACGAGCGCGAGCGAGAATTTACTTTCAAGCGCGGGCCGATCTTTGCAAATGTCGTTCTGGCTGATGAAATCAATCGGACCACTCCCAAGACGCAGTCGAGTTTGCTTGAAGTCATGGGGCGGGCGAAGATCTCTGTTGATGGTCAGACCTATACTGTGCCGCCTCCTTTTATGGTCATTGCGACTCAAAATCCGGTGGATTACGAAGGCACTTTCCCGTTGCCGGAGAGTCAGATGGATCGATTCCTTATGCGTATCGAAATGGGGTATCCTGATTTTGAATACGAGTTGGATATTCTAAAAGACGGACACCTTCACTATGATAACTTAGAGGCTTCGCCAGTGGTTTCGAAGAAAGAGATATTAGAACTGCAGGGTTTTACTCGTGACGTGTTTATCGAAGATACGGTCTATGAGTATATTGTGAAGCTCGTCACGGCGACACGCGCGGAATCTGAATTTCGGTCTGGAGTGAGCCCTCGCGGGACATTGTCTTTAAAGGCCGCCGCGCAAGCGCAGGCACTAGCTCAAGGGCGTGCTTTTGTTGTGCCGGAGGACGTGCAGGCGCTCGTGCTGCCTGTCTGGGGGCATCGCTTGGCGTTGCGAAAGCCGATGTCTGACCCGATGGAAGAACGGCGCTCAGTGGAAGGGCTTTTGCAAAAGATCGTCGAAGCCACCCCTGAGCCCACCTAAGTGAGTGGCATCCCTTCCTACACTGCCTTGCGCATGGGGCTTTTCAATCGCAACCATGGGTTCTCGAATCGCTGAATAACTGTATTATGTTGAATCGGAATGAAGAGTTGCAGCGCTGGCATGACTGGACCAGCCCAGACTTTTTTGAAACCACGGGTGACCGTGAGACGCCCGTGGTGCCTTTGTTTTTGAGGCAATTACTACCTGTCCGGTTCCAGAAGACCAAACTGACCATGATTGGTTGGATGTTGGTGATCGTCGCGATGGGTATCGGCTCAGCGGCTTATAATACCGCCAGCAATATTTTGTTTATGACGCTTTCACTGCTGCTCAGTAGTTTGGTTTTGAGCGGCATACTGTCTTTGATTAATTTTCGAAAGCTACAGTGGAGTATGGGAGCTCCTCGTCACTTGCAGGTCGGTGAAGTCGGTATGGCTGAGGTGGAAGTTAGGAATAATAAGCAAGTATTTCCAACTTTGGGCATTTGTTTCGAAGTCGGGAGTTCTGCATCAGATAAAGCTCAGCACTTATACTTAAATCATGCGATCAAAGCGGGTGATGCCGTGAAATTGGATTGGACTTTTATTCCGCGTAAACGAGGGCGCTGTGAGATATTTCTTTCCGGAGTCGAATCACAATTTCCATTTGGCTTTCTTAAGAAGGTAATGGGGCACGAACTCAGGGAAGAAGTCTTAGTTTGGCCGCAGCAAATCGACTATATGTTTACCCTCGAAAATAAAGGGCAGCGAATTCTCTCAGGGAGTTCGAAGCGTAATGCGGGACTTGGTAGTGATTTACTCAACTTAAGACCTTACGCACCTGGAGACCCTCCGAGACTGGTTCATTGGAAAGCGACGGCGCGCTTAGGAAAATTGATGATTCGTCAATTAGCTCAAGAAGGAGAGGGCGGCTACCACCTAATTTTGGATACGGATAGCCAGCAATGGAACGATGAGGTATTTGAGACCTTATGCTCTCTAGTATGTTCATTAGCCGATGCGCTCTTTCATGCCGGTCGATTGGAGACTGTCGTCGTGAATGGGGCGTCACCATTGAGTATTCGCGGGTTACGCGACTTACATGACTTTTATGATTGTTTAGCTCTACTGGAAACCGTGCCGTATGGCGTGGCATCTGTAGAGATGTCGCGTGGCAATCAAATAACTTTTCGACCGTTGGGGGAGCGGGGTGTAGCGATTTATGTCGATCAGACAAAAGCAGGTCAGACTCACGACTGAGGAGTCCAACCAAGTGAAGTGGTTGTTGGGTAGCCTGCTAGGTTTGCTTTCACTTTGGTCGCTTTGGTCGCTCGATTTGCAGAGCGGTCTGTATGTCGTCGTCGGTGTGCTGTGCGTGGCCTACAGCTTAGTGCTACCGCAACACGTGTCTCGTTTGCCAGTGCGGATATGGCGCCCCGTCGGCTTCGTGCTTTTCTTGATTGTCGGAGTGGACTTTGTCATTCACTTGCCCGAGTTCATGCCACCGCTGGTGCGTATGGTGGTCATGCTTTTAGTCTATCGGACTTTCGCTCCGCGACATCGCCGTGAGGATTTGCAGTTGGTGTTGTTGTCCTTGTTTTGCCTGGTGATTTCTGGGGTATTGACGGTTTCTCTACTGTTTGCATTTCAAATTCTCATCTTCACGCCGGTGGCGATGAGTATGCTGTTTTTGATTTGCTTGTTGGATCGCCATAACGCCGCTGACGCACCTGCTGTCAGTTGGGAGCGGTTCAGCCATCGGAGATTATTGCGCCGCCTATTTCTTATTCTGGATTATCGGGTTTTGTTTTTGGGCAGCCTGATGTTTGCCTTTGTTGTGGCGGTATCCACGGTCTTATTCATCCTGACTCCACGGTTCAATATCGAGCAGGCGATTCCCTATTTGCAGATAAAGACGCAACCAAAGGCGGGATTTAGCGAGAATGTGAAATTGGGCAAAGTTTCTGAAATCGCATCGGATCGTTCGGTAGCAATGCGTGTCGATGTGCCTTCACTTGAAGCAATTGATCCGTCTCCATATTGGCGTATATTGACTTTGGATAAATATGATTCTGGTAATTTCCGAACATCGAATAGTTTAAAAGGATCTGCATTCCGGACATATCCGAGAACACGGGAATTGATGGGGCGAGATATGGTGAGTAGCGATGTCAGGCTAGGGCGTGAATCCGGTGATCGGTGGACATTATATTTAGAGGGTGGAGTGGCTCAGTTTTTACCGATACCGGGTTTATTTCATTCGATGCGTTTTGAAGGTGTTCAGGATTTAAGAGTGCTTCCGGGGCTGCACCACGTCGGGCTAGATTCTGTCAGGCAGCGGGTGTTTTCGTATCAAATTGAGG
Source organism: Opitutales bacterium (assembly GCA_030729385.1). GTDB lineage: Bacteria > Verrucomicrobiota > Verrucomicrobiia > Opitutales > Coraliomargaritaceae > JBPOFY01. The sequence continues at coordinate 9,919 of JANQXM010000035.1, forward strand.
ATTTAAGATGGACGCATCGCTTTCCTGCATTGCCCCGGGAAAGGGATGCATTTGCAGCGCTTCCGATGTCCGTCGAGGGGGATGATTTAGATTATCCATTAACAACGCTAGAGTTGAACTTGAATGAGGTTGAACGTGCATTTCTCAAAGACCTGAATACTTCGATTGTTGGGTCGTCGGAGGCTTTGGATGCTGCGAGTTATAGTGAGCAGGTGACGAACTATTTATGGCGTCGCTATAAATATACGCTAACGCCTGAACCAATCGATGAGAATGTAGATGCTGTGGTCGGCTGGTTGCGTGACAGTAAAGCCGGGCATTGTGAGTATTTTGCTGGGGCGTTTATTTTATTGGCGCGAGATGCGGGTTATCCTGCGCGTATGGTGGTTGGTTTTTCCGGTGGCGCATGGAATGTGGTGGAGGAGTATTTTGTCATTCGAAACGACAATGCCCATGCGTGGGTTGAAATTTATGATGCTGAGACGAATGAGTGGCTTCGTGTGGATCCGACTCTGGGCAGTGGTTCCAGTAATCCGGATGTATCGACTCCTGGATCGCAGATATATGAGGCTGGTTGGGATGCTTGGCTCGATAGCTTACGAATTCAGTGGTATCGGCGTGTGGTGAATTTTGATCAGAGGGATCAACTCGATATGGCGGTCACCATGAAAGATGTGTGGGATGATATCGCGAAGCAGTTCAGCGAGCGGATGAAAGTGCTGGGTGAGCGCCTAAAGAGCTGGTGGAAACAACCATTCAGTAGGAGTAGTTGGATACTGGTCGGCTATGTGGCGTTGTTCGTTGGTGGTGTATCTATGCTCTGGTGGGTTCGATACAGTATCTTGGGGCTCTTGCATCGTTTATTGAGACGACCTAAAGCATTGGACCCCGTGCGGCGACAAGCAGGACGCTATTTGAAGCGGATGAAGCTGAAAGGCTTGAACACTGCCACGACTAAGGAGCTGGAAGCCTTACGATTCGGTCCAGAGGTGGATCGTAAGTCGGCGCTACCTATTTTCCGTGAAGCTAGGCGCGCGTTACGTGCACGCCGTAAGGGCTAGGTGCCGAGGCGAATGGTATGCGACTGTTTGCTGTCGATGCCGAGGTAGAGATGCCAGGCATCATCGGGCAGACTGTCTGCGACACGCTCCGGCCATTCGACCGCGAGGCACCATGGTGGCTTGATGAAGTCGTCGATCATCAATGCATCGAGGTCGGCACCGGACTCGAGCCGGTAGGCATCGAGGTGGATGAGTTGGCGGCTGCCTTGGTAGAGCGTGTAGAGGTTGAAGGTCGGGCTAGTGACCGCTTCATTGATTGCCCATGCCCGAGCCATTCCGCGAATGAAAGTCGTTTTGCCGGCGCCGAGATCGCCGTGAAAGGCGAGCACAGTATCCTCTGGCACCAAGGCCGCAAAATCACGAGCGATTCTCTCAGTGGCCTCAGCGCTTTCAGTCACGATACCGTGCTTCAGCTGTTGTATTAGATCCGTCATTCTGGCACTAAATGGCGATATCCATGAATCCATGGCAAGGGTTCATTGGTTGAGGAATCAATATATATTCCTGTATCCACTGCTTCGATGAATTGACCGATCTTGCTTAATTTGACCTGAGGGAAATCTGCCTGCCATTGTGCTTCAAAGTCCGCATTGGCAGCTTTTCCATCCACGGCAAAAAGTAGTTCGTAGTCTTCGCCATCGCAGAACGCGTGCTCCATGGGCTCTTTGCCCGTGCTAGTCGCCAGCGTTTCGGCATCCTTTGAGACTGGAATGTTTTTCAGGTCTAGTTGCGCTGAACTGTTGTCAGGCATGATCGCTTGAAGGTCCTTCGCTATTCCATCGGTGATGTCGAGCATGGCTCGGCATTCAGGTCGTGCCGCTAACCAGCGACCTTCATCGAGGCGTGGCAAAAATGCATAGTGCTTTTTTAAGATGCTGCCGCCCAATTGACCTGTCACGTAGATCGCATCTCCAACATTCGCGCCACTGCGTAGTCGTGGCTTTTTTGCGGTGCCGACGAGTGTTAAGGCTGAGGAGAATTGCCCTGCGGGTAGGGTGCTGATATCGCCCCCTACGATGGATAGTGTGAATTGTTCGCAGGTTTGGCGTATGCCAGCGAAGAATGCTTCTAGCCAATCGATTGAAATATCGGGACCGCAGAGTAGTGCGAGCACCGCGTGGCTGGGGGTGCCGCCCATCGCGGCAATATCGCTTAGGTTGCGCTTGATCAATTTCGCGCCGGCATCGTGTGCCGAAACTGTGGCATCGAAATGGATGCCGTAAGTCAGCGTATCTGTAGTGATGATTTGCTTGAGGCCATTTGCTGGAGTGATGACGGCGCAATCATCTCCCATACCCTGGGGACTTGGTGGCGCTGTGCTGCCTAGCCATTGTCGTATGCATTTGAGAAGGTTGACCTCATTCAAATGTGGGTTGTCTGCAGATTGGTGATTAATAAACACTGCAGTGAGATAAAGCCGATCGCATGAGCGGCTTCAAGCAAACTCAAAGACTTTATGTGCCTTATGACTCGTGGTGCTATTTCCTTAGGTAACTCATTGAGTTGAATGAGGATTTGGCATCTCGAAACTCGAGTTGGAATGCATTTGCCGGGGCTTCAATGGCCACGATGTAAATGATTTGATCATATTCTACCCAGTTTTCCGCTCGAACAATTTTGATTTCATCCTGACTGTAGCTGTATCGCAAAGTAAGCGCGCGCTCTCCGAATATTCTAAATTTAGCGGGCCCAGTTGTTATTTCTGGGGACTCCAATATTTCAAAACTTTGGTCGGTATGTGCGAGTCTACGACCTTCTAGATAGGCATTAAGTGTCTCGGGTGTGAGTGAGTGGGGGAAGCTGTTTTTGGGGAATGAAATGACGTCGATTTTAAATTCAGGTGCCCCCTTTAGTTCGAATCGAGCAGAGACGTCTTTCGCGGCAGCATTCCAGTAGTGCTGAGGAATCGGATCGATGAGTATATCTTTTCGACCCGTCATGCGGATGCGATCCATCTGCATGGTTTCAATGGTTTCCTGATAGACTGATACTTTGTAATGATCTACGGATGAAATAAGTATCCTTGGGATTTGTTGCGTTTGAGCGAAGCAAGCGACTACCGAAAGCAGACTTGAGCTGACACATATCGCGTAGCATTTCAGGGATTGTTTAAAAGTAGGTTTTGATTCGTTCCACATGCTCTTCATATTTACTTTGATTGACTAACTCGAAGTCGACCGCTCGATATCGGCGTGTATTTGGAGTTCCGGGAGGCAGATAGCCTTCGCCAAATTTTGAGTGAAATCCCCAGTCGCGATTCGGCGGGCTATAGACATCGCCATAACCCCAGCCTCTGGTGCCTACTTCACTCTCGAACAGAGCGACCATTGAACCTCTAATACGTAAGGATTCACCTCCCCAGTCTTCAAGGAACCGAGGGAAATTTTCAACGCCACCACTGTAGCGTTTGCTGCCATCTTCTCCGGATGGCACGAGCCCTGTCAATATGGCGGCGGAGACTTCAGTGTCATTAGCTTGGCGCTTGCTCATCGATTTGTTACTTTCATCGTCTTGCCAGTTCACACTTAAGAATGTGATTGAGTCTGCGATGAGTGCGGCGGGTGCTTCGTATCCTTCTTTTGCGAAGTTATCCGGGTCGTCGGGTTGAGTGGGGGACCCTGTGTTGCGATTACCATCTGCGTTGTAATTGCCCTCAACGTAGAGCATTTGATTGGTCGCCAGTGACATCCCATAGGTATCATTGCTATGCGCAAAAGACGGATTTGGGATAACATCCCCATTGGTTAGTTTTACGCCCCAGCCTTCTTTGGCGGGATTGACATGGTCGTCGCGAGAGGAAACCGTATCTTCCTGCGGGAAGTCGACGTAAACGACACCATTCCACCATCTTTTGGGTGTTTGCACATTCTCGCCGCCCCAGTCTTTTTTATTATTATCGTGAACCATGTCTTTCAAGGCCGCTACGTCAATTTCGACGATGTTCACATCCTCTGCCTGACGTTTGTCGTGTATGCCACTGGTAATGGTGCTGCCACTTTCGGTAAAGGGCTTGTAGGTGGCAATTGGAGTTTTTGGATCAAGCGTCCGAACTGTTGGACTGCCGTCGCTTTCATACTTTAGAGAGCCATCCGACTTCCGGTTGTAAGTCGTGTAGGTGAGACCGCCGCTGCTATCGACTTTAATGGTTAAGCCGGCTTTGTAGGAATACTTTTGTTGTTCAATTTCATTGAGGGCAACTGCCTCTTTGTATGCCTCGGGATCGCTCGATTCTTTTGGGATTTCTAGTTGGTCCTTCGAGAGCACGGGCTGTATTAGGTTATATGCGCTGTTATAGGACTCCTTGCGATCTGTGTTTGGGTTGGTGTCTTCGATATATTTACTGACGCCAACAGGGTTTTGCTCTAATACGCCGTGGTTTTCAGTTTGCACATTCCCATCCCATATCTGGTTTGAAATGTCGAAGAAATCTTCAGCATCGCTAGTCAGCCAACTGCCATCAAATGAGTCTTTTGGGTCGCTTGGCCAAGTGCCGTCCTCTTTCATATTCACTAAGTTGCCACTGCCGTTGACTATGCGAACATCACCACCGCTATCTGATTTGCCACTGTCTGGATGTCGACCATGATTGAATTCTCCTGCTATGGTCACTTTCGAGTGGATGTCTAGGCCTGTGCCAGCTTGGAACCATGTGTCATTGTTCGAGTGAACATTTCCGTAGACGTCCATTTTGGGGCCAGGGGCGATTTCCATGGGTAAGTTGTAAAAAATGGCATAGGCGAAAAGTGGGGCATCACGCACTTGTAGGAACTGTCTCGCGTAAACTGTAGAGGTGCCGACCTCTGTGCGGGTGGCAGTCGCTTTACTGATCAATTCAATATTTCTCTCGAAAACTCGTGTGCCTGCCAATTCATCGAATTGATTGCCGGGGATGCGAGGGTCGATGTATTGCCATCTTCCTGGCCGAATTTGACCGCCAATGACTTCAGTCGGCTGAGTGTTGAATTGGCTGACGTCCGTGTATTTCGTTTTTTGCGGTATCACCAAATGACTACCAGAGTCTTCGTCTTTATGTATATTAATGAACTCGTTATTCACATAAAGCGGGTTCTTGGAGGGAGATAGTGTATCAACTGGAAACGCAGACTGGTTTTCGAATCGATACCGTAGGTCGGCCATGCTCGACTGTAACAGGCTTTCTGCTGCCTGTTTTGCCTCGTTATAAACGCTCGACTTTTTGTTTCTGTAGAATTCACCGTTAACTAGGCTTAGTACTGAGTAGGCGCCTATGCCTATGGCTGTTGCAATGATTAGAACTACAAACAGACCGCTCCCTCTTTTTTTTGTATTCATAGCATTATCCTCTTGGTGATATGGTTAAATTGTAAGTGTTGGTGACTTCTTTGACTTTGTTGCCATGGAGTATTTCTCCGTTTACGATAAAAGTGTTATTGCCGAAGTTTCTGAAGAGGTTGCCGTCAGCCAGTCCGCGAGACAGTTCCAGCACAATGTCTTCGGTTTGAGAATCATCAGGGAAATGCTTTGCGAGAAATGTTTCGAAGTGATCGTAGCCTTCGGTGGTGTTAATGGATACTGGCGTGGGGAAACTTTTTTCTACTCGGTAGACTGGGCTTTCTCCGGATTGGTCGGGCTTCCTGAAAAAGACTACTAATTTTGTGTAGTGCTTGTCATCATCGGGGTCAGGGTAAGGGTCATAGGAGATGAGGACTAAGCAGTCTCCGGTTTCACCGCTTTGCTGCTGATCGGAAAACTCATTGCGATCTGTTGGGGCAAAACTCTTATATACATAGCCGGTATTTGCGCCAAGAGTCTCATTGCTTATCCGAGTCGTAAAGTTGCGGACGTCATTTGTAATGATCGATTTTTGCGTCGCCCAGAACATACTTTCGCTGCTTTGAACCATGAAGATAGCCAGGCCAGTTGCGACGAGACTAAATATCGCCAGCGAGAACAAGATTTCGGTTAAGGTGAATCCGTGGCGTGAAAAATCAGTTTTGTTTCGGGTATTCATCGCTGCTAACTACTGGGGACTGTGCTGCGGGCATTACGAATGGTATTCGTGCGAACGCGGCCAGACCTGGGGTGTGCGTAAGAGTAGGTCACGGTCAACCAGTAGCCTGTATTCGTCGTCATCGGCTCGATTTCAGGTATCATTGTCAGTGCCATTGTCTTCGTGGTGGAGCCACCTGACTCTGTAACGATGGGCACCTGCAGTATATTTTCTTCGCCGAGAATGATGTTTTGCTTGGTATTGCCTTGGACCACTAAAGAGAAGACTTCCTTACCGCTTACTGTTGGAGGGTCTGCTAAGAGAATCAAACTCGCACCTTTCATCTGTTCGATGGTGCTGATCGCCACGGTTAGCGAAGTGGCTTCGTACAGGTTATCCTCCGCTGTCAATTTCGTGAATAACAGTGTTTTGGTGATACCAAATGCGAGCAATGCAAAGATAAACATTGCTATCATCATTTCGACTAAAGAGAACGCGGCTTGTTTTGACCTTGTCCGCTTATCATATATTTTGAGCGCGTGCATGAAGTATTAGCTAACTGTAAAGATAACCCCTTTGGGACTTCTCGCAAGTGCGAATAATGTATCAATTTTTATTTACTGCAATTTAGCATATATATGGCTTAAGTGCCTCATTATTAGTGGTTCAGTGGGGTACTAACCTTGGCTATAGTGGGACGACACCTTGGCGTAATTGTGGCTATTTACGTATATTTGGAGCAATATTTGCTTTTTTGTCTTTTGCTAAAGTTTATGGCTTCAATTTTAAGGTCAGTGTGACAGGGCAGTGGTCGGAGCCGAGCACATCAGGCTCAATATTTGCATCGGCGATGGCATCCTGGATTGCGCTTGAAACGCAAAAATAATCGATCCGCCATCCAATGTTCCTTTGTCTTGCAGCAGCACGATAGGACCACCAACTGTAGCGTTCTGTCTCGTCGGGGTGAAGATGGCGAAAACTATCCACGAAGCCCGCTCCAAGGATGGCATCGAAGCGCCCGCGTTCTTCGTCGGTGAAGCCGGCATTTTTCCGATTTGTTTTAGGATTGGCTAGATCGATCTCGGTGTGGGCCACATTTAAATCGCCGCAGAAAACGACTGGCTTATTGGCTTCGAGGTTTTTGACATGAGCGAGGAAGTCGACGTCCCACTCTGTGGTGCGGTAGTCTAGGCGGCGAGGGCGTTTGTTCTCGTCGTGGTTTTGTGAGTTGGGCGTGTAGACCGTCACTAGGAAATAATCCTCGAATTCCGCAGTGATCACGCGGCCTTCTTTGTCATGTTTCTCGATGCCGAGCCCGTAGCTTACGGAGATCGGCTCGATTTTGCTCAATATGGCAGTGCCTGAGTAGCCTTTTTTTTCTGCGCAATTCCAGTAAGTGTATGGGTATTCAGGAAACTGAAAACCTGAGACGAGATCGTCTGAGATTTTGGTTTCCTGTAGGCAGATGACGTCTGGAGCATGCGACTCGAGAAAGGATTCAAAGCCTTTTTTGATGACTGCGCGTAGTCCATTGACATTCCATGAAGTGAGATTTCTAGGTGACATTATACCCATATTTGTGGTCGCTTTGCCTTGAAATGCGACAGTATTTAAGTTTTTGTGCTTCGATCTTTATTAAGTTATTTATAGTTAAGTGCTTGTGGTTTTTTTTTGTCTTCGAGTGGGCTTGGGGCAGTGGATTCTTGTAGTTATCTCACAATGTTATTCCTCATTAGAGCCGATCTTATTTAGTATAATTGAAATAGATCTATTAATTGAGACCGTTGGGGTGTCGTTTTACTCGTTAAATTGAGTCGGATTGGTTTGCGGTGTGAGTAGGGAGTGTTTTTGATTCAGTCATATATGCTTGATTCTTCTGCTACTCCTAAGATTGAAACCCGCGATTTAGTGCGGGAGTTTGGTAAGCGCCGTGTGGTGAATAACGTCAATATCCACGTCAATGCTGGAGAGATCGTAGGTCTGCTGGGTCCTAATGGTGCGGGTAAGACGACCACCTTTTATATGGTTGTTGGCTTGATTGCCGCGACTTCGGGTAAGGTGTTTCTCAATGAGGATGAATTAACGGCTTTGCCAATGTATCGAAGGGCGCGCTGTGGCATCGGTTATTTGCCTCAGGAAGCGTCAATTTTTCGGAAAATGACAGTGGAGCAAAATATCCGCGCCATCGCGGAGACTTTGCCACTTTCGAAGTCGGAGCGAAATGCCTGTGTGAAGGAGCATTTAGAAGAACTAGGTCTGACGCACCTCGCAAAGCAGAAGGCCTATACACTCAGTGGTGGGGAGCGCCGCCGACTGGAGATTTCTCGTGCGTTGGTGACCCAGCCGAAGTTTTTGTTGATGGATGAGCCCTTTAGTGGGGTCGACCCCATCAGTGTGAGCGAGGTCCAGAAGATCATCGTGCAGCTGAAAAATAGGGGGATCGGTATTTTGATTACCGACCACAATGTGCGTGAAACGCTCAGTATCGTGGACCGGGCTTACTTACTCCACGAGGGGTCGGTGCTCTGTGAAGGCACGAGTGACTATTTAATTAACGATCCTAAAAGCCGTGAATTCTACCTCGGTGAAGATTTCAACATGTAACATTGAGGCACACAGAAATGACCAAGCAGCAGAAGAGTAATACAAAATTTATCGAAGCAGTTTCAGTTCGTGAGTTTTTTGACTCCTTTAAGGAGCCATTGGAGATGGAGATCGTAGCCGGAGAGGAGGGGCTCGATAAAATGATCCGTGAGCGCAGCTTGAATAGACCTGCGTTGGCTCTGGTTGGATTTTTCAACTTCTTTGCGGCCAAGCGCATTCAATTGTTCGGGGCAGGGGAAATGGCATTTTTACGAGAGCAGAGCAAGGCGGAGGAATCTCGTGTGATGGGCGAAATCCTTGAGCGTAATGTGCCCTGCATCATTATCTCTCGCAATTTAGCACCTTCGAAAATACTGAAAGACTTAGCGAACAAGTATAAAACGCCACTCATTCGCTCTACCTTGAAGTCGAAGACTTTTTCGACGGATGCAACTCTGCTCCTCGAAGAGAAGTTTGCGCCGCGCACGCACATCCATGGCACACTTCTGGACGTCAAAGGCATCGGCACTCTGATTTGTGGTGAAAGTGGAGTGGGTAAGAGCGAGTGTGCATTGGCACTCATCGAGCGTGGGCATAGTTTGGTGGCGGATGACTTAACCTACGTTAAACGCTTGAGTGAAAGAGAGTTGATGGGTTCCTGTTCAGAGTTGAGCCGTGGCTATATGGAATGTCGCGGTCTCGGGATCATCAACATTGCCGAGCTTTTCGGTATTCGCTCGGTGCGTTTAGAGAAGCGCATCGATTTGATCATCAATTTTAGAATTTGGAGCCCTGGTATGAATGAAGAGCGCACCGGACTAGAGGAGAACCATATGGAAGTTCTCGGCATGAAAGTGCCGCTTATGGAAATTCCAGTTCGTCCAGGTCGTGATATGGCACGTTTGGTTGAGGTAGCTTCTATGGTTCAAGCACTTAAGCAAATGGGGCACGATTCTGCCTCGGAATTCAACCAACGGCTGATCGACCATATGGCAAAACCTACAAAATAAATTTTTCTATGCCAAATAAATCCTTAGGTAAGATAGCGTTTTTAAAGTGATACAATATTGCGGTTGCTATGATTACGGAAATCACGCTTTCTCAGTGCTTAACGAAAGTGTCACAGTTACGTGACAACGGGGTGGGGAAATTCATAAAAGTTATTAGGTGACACAATGTGAATAACATGTGCAGAAGTTGGTCTTGCCAATGTCTGCCGCGTGCCGCTTTTTTATTCACATGCGATGACTCGAAGCTCATTGCGCCATTAATTTTACTTCATTTTCACTCAATTTCATTAACCCAATCGCCTCCGTTTATTCATAAGTCGTTTATCTAGAACGCATTTTTTTCGAAAGCCCTATTTGTTATCCCATCTGCCAAGCGGTGTATTTTTACGCCGTTATTCTATAACTTTTTCATTAACAGCGCCTTTTAATTGTTACAATTGGAACAATGGGCATTGTTAACAATTTTCGACTTCTCACACTAATGTCTAACCTGTCACCTACGCTTTCTCTCTGGGAAAACGTCAACTCTGAGCTTAAAAACCTTTTTCCTGCCGATCTTTATGAAATGTGGTTTCACGACCTTGTTTGTAAGGAAGAGTCAGATAATAAAATCGTGCTCACTTCGAACAGTGAGTTTAATGCGATTTGGATCGAAAACAATTATCTGGATATCATTTTGCAGCAGGCCCGTAGCTTTGCTGGATCGGCCGTCAATGTGAGCATCGAAGTCGCCGCTGTGGCTGAAGAAGTCGATGAGTCGGCAGATGATAAGTCAGTAACACCGACAAATCGTGTTGCGGAGACAGATAGCCGCCTTTCGCGTTCTGAGCGCAGTGCTGTAGATGCTGCACCCACACGCCGGACGTTTCTTAACCCGCGCAACACATTTGAGAATTTAGTGGTTGGTTCGGGTAATCAGCTGGCACACGCGGCATCCATCGCGGTGGCAAATGCGCCTGGTCGCGCATACAACCCGCTCTTTGTTTTCGGTGAAACCGGACTGGGGAAGACACACTTGATGCATGCTGTTGCGCATCAGATGATTGTGAACAATCCAAATGCGAAGATTGCCTATGTCTCGACGGAGAAGTTCACCAATGAGTTCATCCATGCGATCCGCGAGAATAAGTTAACTAAGTTTCGTCAATACTACCGCAATCTAGATGCCTTGTTGGTGGATGATATCCATTTCTTGTCAGGTAAAGAGAGCACGCAAGAGGAGTTTTTCCACACTTTCAATGACCTCTTCGAGTCAGGTCGTCAGATTTTCTTGGCGAGTGATCGTCCAGCCAACGAGATCGAACGTCTCGAGAACCGCTTGATTTCCCGTTTCCAATGGGGTCTCGTTACCGATATCCAAGCGCCTGACTTTGAAACACGCGTGGCGATCCTTCGTAAGAAGGCGGCGGCAATGAATATTTCTCTAGATGCCGACATCATGGACTTCCTCGCTGAACGAGTGTCGCGCAACGTGCGCCGCATGGAAGGTGCGCTGACTCGAATCGCCGGTTATGACGCTTTGATCGATCGCAAGCTCGATCTGGAGTCGGTTGAACGCCTACTCAGTGATCTGCTTCATGAAGAAGCCAGTAGCAAGGTCACCATTGATCAGATTCAGAAAAAAGTTTCCGACTACTATCAGATTCGTTTCAGTGAACTGATCGGTCGTCGCCGCACGAGCAATATCGTTTTCCCACGCCAAGTGGCGATGTATATCAGCCGCACATTGACCAGTGATCCGCTCAAAACCATTGGCGATGCCTTTGGTGGTCGTGACCACGGCACCGTCATTCACGCCTGTAAGCAGGTGGAAAATATGATGGAGCAAGACGGCAGTGTGAAGCGCGGAGTGGACTACTTGATCAAGCAGTTGTCGAAAAGCGCTTAAGTCGACCATTCGACTTTAAACAGGCGTCTTTTGTTTTGATTCCTGTAACTGATTGTAGCATCACTGGTCATTAATATGGAAATAACAGATACTACAAAATCGGCTGTCGCTACTTGGATCGCTGAAGGTAAATCGCTTGCTGATGTCCAGCGCATGCTTCGAGAAGAGCATTCGCTATCGATGACGTATATGGATGTGCGCTTTTTGGTGGATGATCTGGATATTTCGGTTGTAGAGCCTGAGGAGGAAATCGAGGAAACAGATGCTGCCGAAGCCGCTGATGCTGAACTGGTTGATGAAGCGCCGCAGGGTGGTGTCGTGGTCGACGTGGATGCTTTGATGCTTCCTGGATCTTTAGTGAGCGGCACTGTGACTTTTAGCGATGGCAAGAGTTTGAAATGGCAACTCTCTGCCGCTGGTCAGTTAGGCTTGATTCCCGGAGATGACCCAGAATACCGACCGTTACCCGAAGATGTGCAGGAGTTTCAAGCGCAGCTAGAAGAAGTGTTGCGACAAAAAGGTATCTAAGAGGGGCGCAGGTATGGCGTCTACTTCTGCTTTACCAATTTACGAGGTCGCCGACCAGATCGTCGATGGGCTTGCCGCGCATGGTCGAGTGGTCCTCAGTGCGCCAACCGGTTCCGGTAAGTCGACTCAAGTGCCACAAATCTTAATTGATCGTGCGGGTGTTGAAGGGGAAATCGTTGTGTTACAGCCTCGTCGATTGGCTGCGCGATTATTAGCGAAGCGAGTCGCCCAAGAACGCGGCGGCAAACTTGGTGAGGAAGTGGGCTACCAAATCCGTTTTGAGAATGTCATCAGCTCTCGCACGCGCATACGCTTCGTCACAGAAGCCATTCTCCTACGTCAAATATTAGAAGACCCTAGCTTGAAAGGTGTCGGGGCTGTTGTGTTTGATGAGTTTCACGAGCGCCATTTAACCAGTGATTTGAGTATCTCCTGTGCTTTACAGGCTGTGCGATCGGTTCGATCGGATCTGAAGCTAGTCGTGATGTCGGCGACGCTGGATGTGGAGCGACTAGAGACTTATTTGCAGCCATGCGCGCGCATTGAAGCATCCGGGAGAATGTATTCTGTCGAGATGCGTTATATGGGTGCAGCCTTGAATCGAGATGCCGCTCCAGTGTGGGAAAGAGCCGCTGCCGCTTTTCGGCAACAGTGTCGCTCAACGACTGAAACCGGCGATGTATTGGTGTTTATGCCCGGTGCATTTGAAATACGTAAGACGATTGACGCGATTCAGGGTCTATCAGAGTCAAAAGACTACGAGGTATTGCCTTTGCACGGGGAATTGTCGCCCGATGCGCAAGACCGTGCGGTGAGTAGCGGTGGTCGACCTAAAGTGATCGTGTCCACCAACGTCGCCGAAACCTCGATCACGATTGAAGGCGTCAGAACTGTGATCGATGGCGGCCTAGCTCGGATCGCTCGATACGATGCACGGCGTGGCATTAACGCCATATTGGTTGAGCCAATCAGTCGCGCTTCCGCTGAGCAGCGGGCAGGGCGAGCAGGGCGAACGGGGCCTGGCACTTGCTTGCGCCTGTGGAGCGAAGCCGAGCATGTGGCCAGAGCTGAGCGCGATACGCCCGAAGTCAGGCGGGTCGATCTGTCTGAAACTTTACTGATGCTGGCTGCTGCGGATATTACGCAACCCGAGAATTTTGCGTGGTTTGAGTCTCCGGATGCACATGCTCTAGCCAAGGCGGGTGAGTTGTTGCATGACCTCGGCGCCATAGATGCTGAGGGGGCGATTACTGATCTCGGACGGCAGATGGCACGTTTCCCCTTACATCCGCGTTACGCTCGCATGTTGATTGAGGCGGACCGCTTACAGGTATTGGAAACGGTGGCTTTGATTGCGGGCTTGAGTCAGGGACGGGCGATTTACCGTGTGGCTCGAGACAAGCGAGTGCGTCAGGCGCAGATGGATCAGATCGAGGATCATGCGGACACGCGCTCGGACTTTTTTGTGCATTTACAGGCTTGGGAGTTTGCTCGATCGGCAAAGTTCAACCCGTCTGCATGTGCGGGGCTAGGCATACACGGTGCATCGGCTCGTCAAGCAGGCGAGGTGGCGCGTCAATTGTTGAGCGTGGCACAACGTGTTGGGCTAGGGCGAGCGGCTGATTCAGATGATGCGAATCGCGAAACATTGGAGACTCGCATTTGCCAATGCCTGCTCGCGGGTTTTTCAGACCACTTGGCGAAGCGCAATGATCGCGGGACCTATCGTTGTCGTATGGTGCATGGTCGGTCGGGCGAGCTGCTGCGTGAAACTGTGGTTGAGACCGAACTCTTTGTGGCCGCAGAGATTGAAGAGCGCGATGTGCGAGGCGATGTCACCGTGCTACTAGGCATGGCCACCGCCGTTGAGTTTGCCTGGTTAAATGCTATCTTCCCCGAGGATTTTAGCGATAAGGCAGTGACCACTTATGATCCGCAGCTTCGCCGTGTGGTTTGCCGCAGTGAGCGGCGTTTTCGTGATTTAGTATTGGAATCAACTGATCGGGGGGAGCCGGATATTGACCAAGCTGCCACTTTATTGGCGACTGAGGTGACCGAAGGGCGTTTGTTGCTCAAAGCATGGGATAGCGCAGTGGAGCAATGGATCGCACGGTTGAACTTTGTCGCTAAGCATTGTCCGGAAACAGAAATTGCCCCGATTGATACCGAGGCAAGGCAGCTTCTAACCGAGCAAATCTGCCACGGAGCACTTAGTTACAAAGAAATCAAAGATCGAGCCGTGCTTGCCACTGTAAAAGAATGGATCAGCCCCGAGCAGCACTATTACATTGATACCTATGCACCCGCCACGATGGAGCTGCCACGCCGCCGAAATCCTGCGAAGATTCGCTACGAGGAAGATGGTCGTGCATTTATCGCCTCCAAACTACAGGATTTCTATGACGTCCCGGGCAGCAGTCTGAAAGTTGCCAACGGTAAAGTGACCTTATTGGTCGAGCTGCTCGCCCCCAATCAAAGACCAGCACATTTGACCGATGATCTCGATGGCTTTTGGGGCGGTGCGTATCATCACGTCCGCAAAGAGCTCGCCGGCCGCTATCCTAAGCACGAGTGGCGATAGGAGTGTGCTAGAGTCGTGCTCCCGGCCTATCACTTAAACAGGCGATAGCGCTCTTTTGGTTTTTCGGCTACAATCCAATATTTATAACAGAGCATGTATAAACAATTCACATATATCGTAGCCGGATTACTCGCATTAGCTGCCTTGGCACAAGCTGGCACTGACGGGGCGAAGCCAAACATTATTCTCATCTTCGCCGATGATCTCGGATTCGGCGATGTGGGCTGCTATGGTTCTACCTTGAAGACACCGGAACTGGATCGTCTGGCTGCAGAAGGCTTACGCTCGAGGGACTGTTTGGTCGGCGCTAATGTTTGTGGACCCTCGCGTGCGGCACTGATGACTGGGCGCTATCCGATGCGTGCGGGGTATCCGATCTCGAGGCATCCAACTGAAAAATACGCTCAGTATGGTATCGCTCCAGAGGAAGTCACCATGCCTGAACTGCTGAAAGCCGGGGGCTACACCACGATGATGGTGGGCAAATGGCACCTCGGCTTCCATGTCGAAGGTTCACATCCGCTGGATGCAGGATTCGATGACTATCTGGGACTGCACAGTAACTATAGCACGGAGAAAGCGCGTGTGGATGAACGAACACTTTACCGGAATCGTGAGGTCGAGGTCGCGAATATTCCTTTCGAGCAGGTGACGAAGCTCTACACCGACGAGGTGGTCAACTTTATCAAAGAAGAACACGAACAGCCGTTTTTTATCTACTTCTCGCATCACATCGCGCATTCGCCAATACTGCCTAGTTCGCCATTCAAGGGCAGCACCGGGAAGAAGCAGGGTGGTGTCTACGGCGATTTTATCCTGGAACTTGATCACAGTGTGGGTCGTGTGAGGGCGGCGGTCGAAGAGGCTGGGCTAAGCGAAAATACATTGATCGTTTTTCTTTCCGATAACGGCCCTGCTAAAAGCGGCTCCGCTAAACCTCTGATCGGTGGAAAGTATGTTACGATGGAAGGCGGCCATCGTGTGCCAGCGATCTTCTCTTGGTTGGGGACGATACCTCCCGGGCAAGTCTCCGATGTCATGATTACCAGTATGGATTTATTGCCTCTATTTTGTGATGTAGCGGGTATCGATTTACCCGACGATGTGACGCTCGACGGGAAAAACATCATCGACCTGTTGACCAGCAAAAAAAAGGACAGTCCGCATGAGTATTTTTACTACTACAACGGCGTGAACTTACAGGCGGTTCGTAATGAAAAATGGAAGCTGCATCTTCCCCGCACAATTGAGGATCAACCCTATTGGGCGAAGAAGGGCACTGGTCCGCGCAAACCCTACCTTTCGTTGAAGAAACCGCTTCTGTTTGATCTTGAGAATGATATGGGTGAAAAAACGAACGTCATCGCGCAGCACCCGGAAGTGACGAATGAATTGATGAAACAAGCGGAACGTGCACGCAAAGAAATTGGCGATATCGATGTTGTCGGATCGGATCAGCGTCCGCATG
>JANQXM010000036.1 GCA_030729385.1 Opitutales bacterium
ACAACATGAACCAACGCTATCAGACTAACATTTAGACTGGTCCAGCTTTGGGGGTCTTCCCAGACCAATGAATTTTGGACTTCGAAGCAGCGTGCTGCGAATCCATTGCATGAAATTTCCTACCGTGCTTGCTTCAAGCCACAACTACCTAGCTTTTTCATCAAGCGCTACACTCAACCTGGCGATGTGGTTTATGATCCATTCATGGGGAGAGGCACGACTTTGTTGGAAGCGGCACTTCGCGGGCGAAAGCCAATTGGCTGTGATATCAATCCTTTGAGCCGTATTCTAATCGAGCCACGTTTTAGCCTTCCAACTTTAGATGAAATCGAGGCCCGTCTAGCGGAAATTGACATCGATGTGGATGAAGTTTTGGAGCCCGAGCCACTTTTGGCATTCTATCACCCTCGGACTTTAGGGCACATTTCAGCTTTGCGGGCGTATTTCATCCGACGAGAAACTGCCGGTACGATCGATTATGTAGATCGGTGGATTCGAATGGTCGCCACAAATCGCCTGACCGGGCACTCGCCTGGCTTTTTTTCGGTCTATACCATGCCGCCAAATCAAGCTGTCACCGCCGAACGGCAATTAGTCATCAATGCGAAACGCCACCAAACGCCACCGATTCGCGATGTAAAAGCCATCATCCTAAAGAAAAGTCGTGCGTTACTGAGAAATGTCGATCGGCAGACCGTAGAGATCCTTGCGGATTTGAGTACTGAATCACAACTTTTGACAGGCAGCTGCACGCAAACACCTTCAATTAAAAGTGAAAGTGTTCATTTGGTTGTCACTTCACCGCCGTTTCTTGATATCGTGGACTACCGGACGGATAATTGGCTGCGTTGTTGGTTCAATGGTATCGATTCCGAAACGATACCTATTTGGCAAATAAGGTCTCCGCACGACTGGATCGCGGCAATGTCCCGCGTGTTTATTGAATTAGAACGCGTGCTTGTCCCGGGTGGACATGTGGCTTTTGAGGTCGGCGAAATACGCGGCGGCCGTGTATTAATGGAGACTTTAGTCGTGGAAGCAGCGTCGGCATCAGGTTTGCAGGTCGATTATATCATGGTGAATCAGCAGACATTTACAAAAACGGCCAATTGCTGGGGTGTTTCCAATAGGAGGAAGGGCACGAATACAAATCGGATCGTGGTGCTTCATAAGCCGAATTGTTAGTGAATCTATTCTTTATGGAGTCTTGCGCTTAGAGAGTGGCCGCATATCTCTTTCATTATGAACGACACAGATACTTGCCTTCAGGAAATTAAAGACCGAGCCCTAGCATTTACAAAAGAGCGGGATTGGGAGCAGTTTCATTCCCCAAAAAACCTGTCGATGGCTATTTCGGCTGAAGCGGCCGAATTAATGGAGCATTTTCTTTGGCAGACTCCTGAACAGTCGCGCGAAGATGCCTGCAGTGAGAAACTTCAAGCGAAGGTAAAGGAAGAGCTGGCCGATATCTTTCTTTTCGCTATTCAGTTCGCCAATATGACTGGGATCGACATTTCGGCTGCTATCGAAGCGAAAATTAAGCGTAATGGGGAAAAATATCCGGTCGAAAAGGCAAGAGGTAGAAGTGATAAGTATACTGATTTATAGATACTTATGGAAGTGGCGGATTTTTAATCAAAAAAACTAGAAAAAACTTTCGAAATTTTGAACGCAAGGGTCCTTTTTGCGTCTATCTATATATAACTTTTAATCATAGTTTTTTGTTGTTTGTTAAGACGCCGTTCCCGAAAGGGGCGGCGTTCTTTTTTGCTTAGATTCATATGGCCACGCGCTCCCGATTGGGCGCTTCAAATCGAAATTTAACTCATGCTTTCTCCGAATCGTGGAAATAGCTTTTATCCAGTAGTTTAGCTTGGAATTGGGTGGTGCTTTGGATGAAGGATTGAAGCCGAAAATAATTATTTTCAAAAAACTTTCGAAATTTTGAACGCGGAGCCCCTCTAATCGTCTATTACTACATAAACCACTGTGTTTAGTTTGTTTGTTAGTTTGTTTAAAGAAACGCCGTTCCCTAAAGAACGGTGTTTTTTTATGCTGTTAATTGCCAATAGAGGCTGTATCCGTAAGCCGCGACTAGGGCGGCGGCGACGAACTTTGGTAGTCGTTTTAGAATCACTACGCAAAGAAGGTGTAGCAGGGCGGCTCCTGCGAGAAAGAGTAAGCCTTGATTGAACAATTCAGGCAGGGGCATAGGTTGAAAAATCGCAAAGGCACCGATACAGAGCGGGATGCAGATATGACCATCGCCGACTTGTGAGCTGTAAGCCACGTCGGCTCTGCCTTGATAGGCGTAGTAAAATGCGAGCACCGCATTGGGTAGAACCATCAACCAACCGGTGAGGAGTCCAAGCTGCTTTGGGCCGATAAAATTACCTTCGCTAGCCATGATCGTTGCGACGATGCCATCGACAGCAATTAAAGTGGCTAAGCTACCGATTAGGATCAACGCGACATCTACGATGATTAATGGGTGCCAACTGCTATTGCTTCGGGTGTTTTCCTTGAGCACTTCAAAGACATGGAAGGATTGCCAAAAGAGAAAAAGTCCGACGAGGGCAAAGCCATCGAAGCGATCAATGCTGCCATCTTGCCCTAGTATCCAGACAGTTAGGCTGAAGAAAATCATTGCCACGAGTGTCAGCGCCAAGGACAGGCGGTGCAGCTTGGACTCTCTCACTGCCTTCTGTGCTTTGGAACCTGGCTTCAAGTCGAGCCCCCAGATCAGTGCCGGTAGCGCAAGTAAGAGGCAGAGGTTTGTGATGTTGTTGGTCCAACTGTTGATCGCGACTTCTTCGGCAGGTCCTTCTTGCATGAGCACCACTGCGACGAAGATTAAATTTCCCAGTCCAGAAAAGTAAGGCATGAAAAGGGTGCCGAGTACGGTGCCTTCGACCCCCCGGTGCGACATCATCTCGAGACGCCAAAGAATGAGAGTCGAACTGAGGATGAAGAGTCCAATGTAAACCAGCGGCGTCCATCCGCCGGCGAATTGTTCGATCTGTGCCTGTATGCCTTCCAAGTCTGTGAAGCTGAGCGGCTAGATGCGGCGGGGCAATTCCTTTTCGCGGGATTAAGCTGCGCAACAACTCGGTTTTTCAGTCGTTTTTTTGCGACTGTTTATAATCGCGAAGAGTAGTAGCGCGATGAGCATCCCCCCAGAGAGATGTTGCCAGAGTGCAATCGACATTTGCTCGTGTTGGTGGATCACCTCACTCATTTCCTCGGCACTTAGAGTCGCATTAAAGAGCGCGCCCGCGAGCCATGAAATGACGACAAGACTGCCGATGTAAATGAGGGTCGCTCGCTGACCGAGCATTTTCCAAACCGCGACGATGGTCGCTGTGTTAGTAGCTGGACCGACGATCAGAAAAATCAGTGCGGCTCCAGGAGAGAGGCCTGCTGAGATGAGTGCGTAGGCCATTGGGATGGATGCTGTTGCGCACACATAGAGTGGCAGGCTAATGAGCGTGGCGAGTAGGAAGGCGAGGATGCCGTGGCTCCATTGTCCACTGAGTAAATCGTCTGGCATGACTGTGGTGATAAGACCCGCGAGGATAAGACCGACGATTAATGCGGTCGCCAGATCGGCTGGGAGCGTGACAAAGCCGTGCTTGAGTGCGTCTTTAACGCTCCGTTTTTGCTGAGTGGGAAGTGCAGGTTTGGAGGCCGGGAGCGGTGCTAGGCTTACGAATGATGTGCTATTTGGAGCGGCTGACTGTTGTATCGGTGATAGATCAATGTTTGGGTGCAGTTGTGGTGCGGATGGCTTCGGCTCTTTGGCAAAAAGATCGACAAGCACTCCGGATACGAGTCCAGAAATAAAGGCGACGATCACTCTGACGACGGTGAATACCCCGCCCATCAACGCGTAAGTTGCTAGGATGCTATCGACTCCGGTTTGCGGGGTTGAGCTGAGAAACGACGCGGTGGCTCCACGGCTGGCACCGCTCTTTCGCAGCGACGCTGCGACTGGAATGACTGAGCAGGAACAAAGGGGCATCGGGACGCCTATGAGGCAGGCTTTGATGACGGTGCCGATGCCGGACTTGCCCAGCATTTTGCGCACGCGCTCTGGACGAATCAATAAATGCAGCAAACCAGCGACTGCGAAACCAAACAGAAGGTAGGCGGCCATCTCTGCGATCAATCGCCATGTGTTGACCATAAATTGCATGAGAAAATCGACCATATGCGTTTAGTTAGGCTGAAAGGAGAGGAATGGCAAATGTTCACGAAAAAGAACTTTGCCATCTGTTGTGGATCAGTGATTTGATCGCTCTATGGCCACTTCCACAGTCGAAGACTATATAAAGCAGATATACTTGATCGCAGAAGCGTCAGGAAATGCGGAGGTTTCGATGGGGCGCATAGCTGAGGCCTTGAGTGTGGTGCCTGGCACTGCGACCACGATGGTGAAGGCACTTTCCGATGCCGGGTTGGTTGATTACGCGCCACGCGTTGGAGTTTGTCTTACCCCGCAGGGTCGCACGCTCGCGTTACACGTTCTACGCCGGCATCGATTGATCGAGCAATTCCTTGTGTCTGTTCTTGGTTTTGATTGGTCGGAAGTGCACGAGGAGGCAGAACAATTGGAGCACGTCGTGTCCGATCTGTTGCTTGAGCGAATTGATAAATATTTAGGTCACCCCACTGAAGATCCGCATGGCGATCCGATTCCGACTGCGGAAGGTGAGGTCATCAAAGATCGCTTAGAAAATTTAATCGATTGCCCATTGAACGAGGCCGTTTCTGTGGCACGCATCAGTGATCAGGACACAGATTTCCTGCAATACATTGCCGGCGCAGGGCTCAATCCCGGTGCCACGCTTCGCGTCGTTCGCCGCAGCTTGAGTGCCGAATCGGTCGAGCTCGAAGTGGGTGATGAGTCGCTCAGCCTTACTTTAGGCTTAGGTGCCGCGGGTAAGGTCTTGGTAAGACCGTAGACTAGATACGACCTTCTTCGATGTCATAAACATCAAACCAGTAATTGACGATTTTGTCGGTGGGAATGTTTTGCGG
>JANQXM010000037.1:0-14949 GCA_030729385.1 Opitutales bacterium
GGTGATCGCAGCATCAACTGGATCAATTCGATGATGATACCTGGCAAGGACGATGGAAAAGTCTCCACTGAGGGAGCTAAAGTGGAAGGAATGACAGATTATAAAGTCGTTCACGCAACCCATCCAATGATCATGAAGAAAAAGGCCGTGATTCAAGAAGTGATCACATTCTTACAGACTGGGGAGTTTAAACCAGCGAACGACAAGCCCTAGTCGACCGCCATCACTCAACCACAAAAAAGCCCGCAACTTTCGTTGCGGGCTTTCGAAAAATTCTCTGATAAAATCAACCAGTGAGTTGCTTGATGATTTCGACGATTGGCAAGAAGAGCGCAATAACGATGAAACCAACGACAACCGCAAGGAACACGATCATGACCGGCTCGATAATCGATGTGATACCGGCAACGGCGTTATCCACGTCTTCATCGTAATTGTCGGCGACTCGGTTCAACATTTCAGCGAGCTCACCTGTTTCCTCACCAACATCAACCATACTGGTAACCATGTTAGGGAAAACCGATTCGCGCTCCATAGGAGCGGCAAGCGACTCACCATCACGCACACTGTCGTGAATACGAGTGAGGGCATCTGAGTAATAGATGTTACCCGTAATATCCTTTGTAATTGTGATCGACTGCAGGATTGGCACACCACTGGAAAGCAAAGTTCCAAAGGTGCGAGTAATGCGAGCAATGTTCACCATACGAGCGAGACCACCGACCTTAGGCAAGTTGATCGCGCACCAGTTAAACATCTTTGAACCCGGCTTGGTCTTAAGACCAAACTTAATGCCAAAGAACACGGCGACGCATAAAATCAATGTGACGATGATATTACCTCGAACGAAATTACTAATACTGACGACGAACTGGGTAGGTCCAGGCAATGCAGCCCCATCCAACATATCATCGAAAATTGCTTGGAACTTAGGCACCACGACCACCATTAGAAGCGTAACGATCGAGACCGCGACACCGACAACAACAACCGGATAGACCATCGCTGACTTCACTTTCTTTTTGGTCTTCTGAGCCTTCTCCATGAAACCGGCGAGACGTGAAAGCACCACGTCGAGCACACCGCCCGCTTCACCAGCGCGAATCATATTCACGTAGAGACGGTCAAAGATTTTGGGATGCTGCGCCAAACCATCCGAGAAAGAATTACCGGACTTAACTTGATCTCCAATTTGCTCCAAGACTGCCTTAAAGCGCAAGTTACGCTCTTGGCGCGTCATCACCTCAAGGGCGCGAAGCAACGGCAGACCTGCCTGTAAGAGCGTCGCAACTTGGCGAGTAAAAGTGGTCAATTCCTCCGGTTTAATAACCTTACCGAAACCACCCTTCTTACTTTTATTCTTTTCGCCCTTTGCCGAAGTCGATTTCGAAGACGATTTCGCCGCTTCCGCTATATTGGTAGGCATCAAGCCCGTCCCGCTAAGCTTCGCGCTCGCTTCATCTTTGCTAGCTGCATCAATTGTGCCGGTCTTTTGCTTACCGTTTTGGTCAATCGCCGTATATTTAAATTTTGCCATGGGAGTATTGTTACTGGGGATTAAGTATATTTAAGAACTTCTTCAATGGTTGAGTTTCCGTCAAAAATGGCGCGCAACCCGTCATCACGCAAGCTTCTCATACCTTGCTCAAGCGCTTTTTGCTTGATAGCCAAAGTCGGTGCACGCTGATTGATCATTTCGCGAATCGCATCGGTTACTTTAATCATTTCAAACAACCCAATACGACCGCGATAGCCCGTATTACTACACTCTGGGCAACCTTCGCCGTAGAAAAAGTCCTTATCTGCGATCTCCAAAGGATCCACTTCGAGGATATCAATCATTTCTTGAGTCGGCTCGTATGCAGTGCGGCAGGTCTTACAAATGCGACGAATCAATCGTTGTGCCAAGATCGCTTCGAGCGAAGCAGAAATCAAGAAAGGCTCTAAGCCCATATCAATAAGACGCGTGACGGCACCTGGAGCATCATTCGTGTGCAGCGTGCTTAACACAACGTGACCTGTCAGCGAAGCCTGCACAGCAATTTGAGCGGTCTCCAAGTCACGAATTTCCCCGACCATGATCTTATCCGGATCTTGACGAAGGAAGGCACGAAGTGCGCGCTGGAAGTCGAGGCCGACCTGGTGATTCACCGCAACCTGCATGATACCATCGATCTCATACTCGACGGGATCTTCCGCGGTCAAAATCTTAGTCTCAACATCATTCACCTCACGAAGCGCACTATACAAAGTGGTCGTTTTACCAGAGCCAGTAGGCCCGGTAACAATGAAAATACCATTTGGACGATCCACTAGTTCACGAATCGTGAGAAGGATGTCATCAGGCAAACTAAGCGCCTCTAGGTCGAGGTTAACCACAGATTTGTCCAAGACACGAAGCACCACACTCTCACCAAATTGAGTGGGCAAAGTAGATACACGAAGATCCACGGGGCGCCCCGCGATAGTCATCTTAATACGTCCATCCTGCGGAATACGCGTTTCCGAGATATTCATATTCGAAAGAACTTTGATGCGCGAAGTCACAGGAACAGCAAGGCTCTTCGGCGGCGGTGCCATTTCATAAAGCGCACCGTCAATACGATAACGAATACGGAACTGATCTTCGAACGGCTCGAAGTGGACGTCCGACGCTTTATCCTTAATCGCCTGCTGAAGCACCAAGTTAACGAAGCGAATAATCGGTGTCTGGTTGGCTAGATCCGTTAAATCAGAATCGGAGAGATGCTCCTCATCAACGTCGTCAAAAGTATCACCAAGGTCCCCCAAGATATCATCAATCGATGAGTCTTCCTCCCCGTATGTCGCAGTAATTAGAGAATCTACGAACTCGGGATTACATACGACGATCGTGATATCTTTATTCAGCGTGAATGTCAGATCATCGATAATGCTGGGATTAAACGGATCCTTCGCGAGCAATGAAACACTGGTGTCTGTGACCTGATACGGGATCACCGCATACATCCGAGCAACAGCCGCCTTCATCGTGGATGCGATATTGTCCGGGATGGTGGTGGGCATCTCGTCGAGATAATCATAGCCGAGATAATCAGCGACCGCGGATAAGACCGTGGAACGCTCCACTGTGCCGGAATCGACAACAGAATCTGCCAACGACTTTCCAGTGTTAATGTGCGACTCGTTCAGTTCATCGAGCTGTCTTTTATCGAGCAACTCAGCTGAACTAATAATTTCGTAAATGGTATCGTTATGATCTTCGAACATTTGGAGGGGGTGATTACCTAATCAAGGTTACAGTAATATGGGGATTTTAAAGGGAAGTGAGTGTTGCGCCGTTTTCAAGCAACCTGTCGCGCATCGCTCCAGGGGTTTGTGATTTCTCCAGTGCTTCATCTGCACTGATTAAATCCTTGTTATATAAATTTAGTAAATGAGCATCTAAGCTAATCATACCATGCGTGGCACCCGTCTGGATGTCAGAAGCAATACGATAGGTCTTATTTTCGCGAATGAGCTGCGAAATGGAAGTCGTGGTGACCATAATCTCGAAAGAGGCAATACGGCCGCCGCCCCGCTTCTTGCAGAGCACTTGAGAAATGACCGCAACAATGGATGCTGCTAGTTGCGTGCGCATCTGGTCTTTCATGTCTGCGGGAAACGCATCGACAATACGGTCCACAGTTCGAGCAGCGCCCGTTGTGTGCAATGTTGCAAAGACTAGGTGACCGGTCTCCGCAGCACCAACAGCTGCCTCAATCGTTTCGAGGTCACGCATTTCACCAACCAGAATAACATCGGGATCCTGGCGTAGTGCCCCGCGAATTGCGGCAGAAAAGGAAGTGACATCATTCCCGACTTCACGTTGGGTGACGATGCAGTTTTTGTGCTCATGGAAATATTCAATCGGGTCTTCAATCGTGATGATATGTCCATCACGATTTTCGTTAATCCAATTTACCATTGATGCCAAGGTCGTCGACTTACCAGAACCAGTCGGACCTGTAACCAGAATCAAGCCACGTGGACGTGTGATCAACTCCTTGATCTTATCGGGCAAACCGATGTCCGCAAGCGTAAATAAATCATTTGGAATCTGGCGAAGCACCATACCGTAAGAACCTTTCGCGCGCAGAACACACACGCGGAATCGAGCGCGGTCCATATAAGCAAAACCGAAATCGGCACCGCCCGTTGTCTTCAACTGCTCTTGACTGCTTGAAGATGTGATCGCCTTCATCAAGTCCTCCGTGTCAACCGGAGTCAGCTTCGGACCATCCACGGGAGACATCGCGCCACTGATCCGTAAGGTCGGGGCTTGATTGACCTGAATGTGTAAATCAGATGCGCCCTGATCAACCATCAGTTCTAACAGGTCATTCATTTCATAGCTCATCGTATTACTTGGTTTGGTGTCAGGGTTAGCAAAGCGTTATTCTGAATCGCCAACGGTGGCGTGAAGCACTTCCTCCGAAGTCGTAACGCCAGCGATGATCTTACGCACACCATCCTCACGCATGCTGCGCATTCCCATTTCACGTGCTTTATTGCGAATTGCGACCAAGCTGGCCTCATCATAAATCATCGTCTGCAGTTCTTCATTAACGAGGAACATCTCGAATATACCAACACGACCACGGAAACCGGTGGAATTACATTTCGCACATCCCTTACCACGCATAAATGTAGCCTCAATCGCCTGATCGGCACGAATGCCGAGTGAATTCAAGTGACGCTCATCCGGAGTATCAGGAGCCTTACAGTTCATACAAGTCCGACGAACCAGACGTTGTGCCAACACAGCACGAACAGAAGCCGAAACAAGGAAAGGCTTGATACCAATATCAATCAAACGACTCACAGCACTCGGTGCATCATTTGTGTGCAGCGTACTAAATACCATGTGACCAGTGAGCGACGCATTCACCGCAATTTCCGCGGTTTCTTTGTCACGAATTTCCCCGACCATAATAATATTGGGGGCCTGACGAAGCATCGAGCGAAGCGCAGCAGAGAAGGTCATTCCCACTTCACGACGCACTTGCACCTGATTAATCCCCCCCATTTCATACTCCACCGGATCTTCTACGGTGATGATTTTACGGTCAGGGTGATTGATGCAAT
This sequence comes from Opitutales bacterium, assembly GCA_030729385.1. Lineage (GTDB taxonomy): Bacteria > Verrucomicrobiota > Verrucomicrobiia > Opitutales > Coraliomargaritaceae > JBPOFY01. The sequence continues at coordinate 5,107 of JANQXM010000037.1, forward strand.
TAAGCGCCGAATACAGCGTGGTCGATTTACCGGAACCGGTAGGACCTGTCACCAAGAAGATGCCGTCCGGCATAGCAATAATACGCTCAAAGGCTGCTTGGTCATCGCTAAAGAAACCGAGTTGCGGCAAGCCAAGATTAAGGCCTTCCTTGTCAAGAATACGCATAACAATACTCTCACCGAAAGCAGTGGGCAAAGTAGAAACACGAAGGTCAATCACCTTAGGGCCGACTGTAATATTAATACGTCCGTCTTGAGGCACACGTTTTTCAGCAATACTGACATTCGACATCAATTTGATCCGAGAAACAATTGCGGGCTGAAGACGCTTCGGTGGGTTTTCCACTTCATGCAAAACACCATCAATACGGTAACGGACTCGGAACCGCTTCTCTAGCGGTTCCATATGAATATCAGATGCACGACGCTTAAGGGCCTCAGAGATCACCATGTGCACATAACGAATGATCGGCGCTTCCTCTTCAGCTACGTTGCCCTCGTCACCTGTAGGTAGATCCAGCTTCTCATCGCCATCCACCTCAAACATTTCGTGAACACCGCCCTCAATCTTGGCACCATCATAAAACTGATGGATAGCCTTCTCGATATCTTCATACGGTGCAACGCGACTTACGATGGAGCGCTTCAGGACGTGACTAAGACTATCAATCGTATCCATGTCCAGCGGGTCATGAACAGCAAGTTCAACTTCGTTATCGTCTGCCTCCAAAGGAAACACATGGTAACGATGCGCCAGTTCGTAATTAACGACCTCCAGAGCCTCAGCTGATGCACGCACGTCATGCAAATCAACGACGTCCATATTGAACTCAGCAGCCAGCACCTCGGCGACCTGCATCTGCGTTAGCTTATGATGCAGCACTAAGTAATCCAGCACCGCACCATCGCCGGGACTCTCACTGTCAGCCGTCGCATCGCGAGCCTCTTGGATCGATTCAGAATCAACGATTCCTTGATCAGTTAGTAGTTGAAGAACAAATTCGTCGTCGGAAGTCACAGTTATAAATTTAAGGGGTAAATAAAGTTAATTTCTATCGAGCCACACTCATCAAAAATTCCGCGTTAGTCTTGGTTTTCTTGATTCGCTGAATGAGCATTTCCATAGCATCTATAGAAGGTAGGCCTTTCATCGCTCTCCGCAATGAATAAATTTTCAACATTTCATCTGGGTGATACAGTAATTCCTCCTTACGGGTGCCGCTCTTATCCATACTCAACGCTGGGAAGATACGCTTGTCGGAAAGTCCACGATCGAGGTGCAGCTCCATATTACCGGTGCCTTTAAACTCCTCGAAAATCACCTCATCCATCTTACTGCCCGTTTCCACCAATGCTGTGGCGATAATCGTCAAACTGCCGCCATCCTCAATATTTCGCGCAGAACCAAAAAAGCGCTTCGGTTTTTGCAGGGCATTAGCTTCCACACCACCGGACAGGATCTTCCCGCTGCTTGGCATGGTCGTATTGTAGGCACGTGCCAAACGTGTGATCGAGTCGAGCAATATAACAACATCTTTACCGACTTCGACCATGCGACGCGCCTTCTCGATCACCATTTCGGCGGCGTGGACGTGGCTCTCGGCGGATTCGTCGAAAGTCGAGCTGATGACTTCGCCACTGACTTGGCGACGAAAGTCAGTCACTTCCTCGGGGCGCTCATCGATTAATAAAATAATCAAGTGAGCATCAGGATAATTCCTCTGAATAGAATTGGCCATGCCTTGCATGAGCACCGTTTTACCCGTGCGGGGTGGCGCAACAATGAGACCACGTTGACCAAAGCCAATCGGGGTCAAGCAATCGACGACGCGCATCGACAAGTTATCCCACTTCGACTCGCTATCAGCTTCCATCAAAATTCGTTCGAGCGGATAGTAAGGAATACCCTCTGTAAATGGCACAATTTCGTTCAACGTTTCAGGATCTTGACCCATCACTTCATTGATACGCACAGCAAATGGACAGGATTCGTTTTCACGATGTGGATGGAGCTGTGCGGTGACAATATGACCACGCTGCAAGCCGTAGTGCTCGATAAAGGCCTGAGGCACATAGGAGCTGAGTGCCTTAATGCGGTAACTGTCTCGCTGGTAAACAAGGATGCCACCAGCGCTATCTTCCATTAGCTCAAGAATACCCGTAGTCGTGATCGGCGCTTTCGTCGCGGCGGCATGCGCCACCAGTGCATTGATCAATTGATCGCGGTTCGGCGCATGTGGCACCTCCAAGGCAAGCGCTTCGACTTCGGCACGTAAGTCCGGCAGCAGTAAATCGTAGATGCGATTGTAATCGAGCGATGGCTTATCGGCTTCGGCCAAATCGACCGTAAGCGCATGAATCGTCTCCAAGTTTTCAAATGCTTCGAAGTCCAAAAGTTCACCAAACTCAATTGGTGACTCATCCTCAAATGCACGCTTCTTCTTGTTCTGCCAACGATTCGGCCCTTTGCCCTTTTTATTGTGCGGCTTATTTTTATTAAACTTATTGTTACGCCCTTGGCCTTGGCGGTCGTTCTGGTTGCGGTTCTGACGATCGTGCTTCTTTGCGTTACGATTATGCTGCTTCTGACCGCCTTCTCTACGCCCTTCTCCGCCCGAATTCGGCGCTTCGCCGGAGGACTCGGGCTGTTCATTTGTGCTTGCAGGCGATTCGCCAGCGAAAGGTTCATCCGAAGAATCGGTCGAATAAACCACCGACTTTTTAGGCTCTGGCGCTTGAGCCGCCGGCGCGTCCGAAGCAAACATCTCGGCCTGCTTCGTCACTGAGACCTCAGCTTCGCCCTTAACAACTCGCTTCTTGGCGACCTCCTTAACCGCCTTCTTTGTCGCTTTTTTAGCGACCTTCTTAGTGGCGCGCTTACGAACAGGTTTTATTTCGCCTGGTGTGAATTCACCAGGAACAGTCACATTTTCTTCTTCACTCATAGGAAATAATTTCTTCTAAAGCCGCGCTCATGCATCGAGCAGGGTAAATTGGGTAATAGAGATTTCGGGCAGCCACTAGCTGCGTATCTCGGAGATTAATCGACGGGTTTGACGTTTTAAAAATTCTAAGCTGCCAGCATTGGATATGATGTGGTCAGCACGGAGGGCTTTATCCAGTAGAGGCATCTGCCGCGAACGGCGTTGTTCGACCTCAGTTCCTGTGTAACCTCTGCGAACCATACGGGCTTCAACAACATCAGGAGGACTGGTAACACAGACAGTCAAATCGAACTCGGTTTCAAGCCTTTTTTCAAACAGTAAGGGGATCTCCACCAGCCAATTCGACTCGGGCTCGGCAAAAAGTGCCTCCTGCCACGCTGCCCGAACCAACGGATGTAGCAGATTTTCCAACCACTGCAGTTCCGACTCGTCATTAAACACGATCTTCGCAATGGCCTTTCGATCCACTTCACCAGAGTCTGAGAACACGACATCCGCCCAGCGCTCACGAAGCGCAGAGCGCACCTCCCCGGAGCCAGCCAACAACTCACGCACCACTGTATCTGACTCGATCGTGCGCCAGCCTGCCTCGGCGAAAAGTCGCACCACTGTTGATTTGCCGCAACCGATGCCGCCTGTGAGTCCTATTTTCAAAATATAATCAATGTAGCCCGATACTGGGACAAAAAGTTAAAGAGTGACATACGTGAAAAATTGTTCACGCTTTTTGCGAAACTAACGAAAACATGCTAGCAGTTACACAATCCGCAGCCCTCGTCGGCGTCGATGCGCATCCTGTTCAAGTGGAAGTGAATACAGGTGAAGCCGGAGAACTCAAATTTATTTTAGTCGGTCTGCCCGATGCCGCCGTCAAAGAGTCCCAAGACCGCGTTTTCTCGGCCATGGCGAACAGTGGCTTCCGCACGCCCGCCACCCGCACCACCATCAATCTCGCCCCCGGCAACCTGCGCAAAGAAGGTCCCGCCTACGATTTACCCATCGCAGTGGCGATCCTCGCCTCAATGAAAAAGTGCGAAGCCGAGCGCTTAAATGATTACTTCATTGCCGGTGAGCTAAGCCTCTCCGGCGAAACGCGCCCAATCCGTGGAGCCTTAGCCATGGCCCTACTTGCCCGAAAAGAAGGCAAACGCGGACTCATCGTCCCCGCCGAATCAGCCGACGAAGCTGCACTGGTAAGCGAAATCAACGTCTACCCTGTCAAAAGCCTCGATGAAACCGTCCGTTTCCTTAACGGAGATTTAACCATCGAGCCACTCCCATCAGGGCAAAGTTGCTTTTACCAAACTCCGCCAGATAGCCAACGGCTGGACTTTTCAGAAGTGAAAGGCCAACACGCAGTTCGCCGTGCCGTCGAGATTGCGGTCAGTGGCGGTCATAATCTCTTAATGATCGGCTCACCTGGCTCTGGAAAGTCCATGATCGCGAAGCGTATCCCCACGATCATGCCGCAACCGGAGATCGACGAGTTCTTGGAGATTCTTAGCATTCAATCGGCAGCTGGCAGCACACTGACAAAGGATAACCGCTTTTTTCGACGCCCTTTTCGCTCACCACACCATACGATTAGCGATGTCGGTCTACTTGGCGGTGGCTCGATTCCAGGTCCTGGCGAAATATCACTCGCCCACAATGGTGTGCTCTTTTTAGACGAACTGCCGGAATTTAAGCGCTCTGCCCTCGAAGTCCTTCGCCAACCTTTGGAAGATGGCGTTGTCAGCATTTCTCGCAGCGCTGGCAAGATCACCCTGCCCTGTTCCGTCATGCTCGTCGCGGCGATGAATCCCTGCCCCTGCGGCTACACAGGCGACAGTTCGCGCGAGTGCCGTTGCAGCGTGCCACAGATTCAACGCTATCGCTCCAAGATCAGCGGACCTTTACTAGATCGGATCGATCTACACATCGAAGCACCCTCTTTACGTATCGAAGAACTACGCGACGCCAAGCCCGGCGAAACATCCGCCACCATGCGTCAACGATGCGAACAAGCACGCAGCCAACAGAAAGAGCGTTTCCAAACAGAAGCCGACCCCTCCAATCGCTGCAATGCCCGCATGTCGCACTCTCAAATCCGCCAACATTGCACGATCAACAAAGAACAGGGCGACCTACTTCAACAAGCGATGGAGCAACTCGCCCTCTCTGCACGCGCCTATGATCGCATATTAAAAGTCGCCCGCACCATCGCCGACCTCGCCCAATCCGATAAAATCGAGACGCCCCACCTACTTGAAGCGATCCAATACCGTAGTTTGGATCGGAATTTATTTTATTAGATGCACTTAACGTCTTGCACTCCGCATCCTCACTCCTAAACAATGGATGGACATTACCGAGGAGAGATGGCAGAGTGGCCGAACGCGGTAGTCTTGAAAACTATTGAGCCGAAAGGTTCCGGGGGTTCGAATCCCTCTCTCTCCGCCATTTTTACTACCCAATGAAAACCGTTGCCATCATAGAAGACCAAACCGCCATTCGCGAAATGGTAAGCCAAGCGGTTTTATGCCAAGAAGAGTTTAATGTTGTCCTCGAGAGCGGCGACGGGCTTGAAGGCTGTGAACGCTGCCTAGAATTGAAGCCCGATTTCGTCATCCTCGACGTCATGCTACCAAATCTCAACGGCACCGAAGTGCTCCGCCGCTTCACTAAAGACTTACCAGATACTCGCGTGCTGATTTTCTCGGGCTACCAGACACCTAGCCTCGTGCGAGAACTCCTTCAAGCTGGTGCACACGGATTTGTTGAAAAATCCGCCCCACTTTCCGAGCTCAAAAAAGGTATCGAAATCGTCTCCAGTGGTGGCAGCTATTTCGGTCCAGAAGTCGCCCAGCTATTACGGCATGCGATGGCCGACCCAAAGAGCAGCGACTCAGGCATCAGCATTCTAACAAAGCGTGAACGAGAAATCCTCCAACTCATCGCAGAGAGCAACAGCACACGCGAAATTGCAGCTAAGCTGGAGATCAGCGTGAAGACAGCAGAGAACCATCGCACGAATTTGATGCGAAAACTCGATCTGCACGATGTGGCCAGTCTCACTCGTTACGCGATCAGCAATGGATTGATCGCGATGACCAACTAATCGCCCACTCTTTCTCTGGCACCCAAAGCGGTCCGCCTACAAAAAAGCCCCCGTTGAAAAACGGGGGCTTTTGTCTGAAAGGATGATATCGCGTAAAACTACAACGCAGCGAGTGCCGCATTGAAGGTCGCACTAGGGCGCATGGCTGCAATCGTCTTGGCTTCATCCGGGCGGTAATAACCACCGATGTCCATCGCGACGCCTTGCACTGCATTTAATTCTTCCACGATCTTCGCCTCATTCGCGGTCAATGCCTCAGCCAATGGCGTGAAACGTGCCTTCAAATCCGCATCCGTATCTTGCGCGGCCAATGCCTGCGCCCAATACAAGGCGAGGTAGAAATGGCTGCCACGATTGTCGAGCTCGTTGACCTTACGTGAAGGCGACTTGTTTTCAGAAAGGAACTTGGTGTTGGCGACATCGAGGGTGTCGGCAAGCGTCTGTGCCTTTTCATTTTTAAAGACTGCAGCGAGGTGCTCAAGAGAAACGCCCAAGGCAAGGAACTCGCCCAGCGAATCCCAGCGGAGGTGGTTCTCTTTTTCAAATTGCTGCACATGCTTCGGGGCCGAACCGCCCGCACCTGTTTCGAAGAGACCCCCACCGTTCATAAGCGGAACAATCGAAAGCATCTTCGCACTAGTGCCGAGCTCAAGGATCGGAAACAAGTCGGTCAAATAATCGCGAAGCACATTGCCCGTCACAGAAATCGTGTCTTCACCGGCTTTTGCACGTTCCATTGTGACTTGAGTCGCTTCGACCGGGGCCAAGATACGAATATCCAAACCTTCGGTGTCATGATCCTTCAAGTAGGCATTCACTTTCTCGATCAATTGAGCATCATGCGCACGTGCCGCATCGAGCCAGAAGATCGCAGGCGTGCCAGTAGCACGCGCACGTGTGACTGCGAGTTTCACCCAGTCGCGGATCGGCGCATCTTTGGTCTGGCAAGCACGCCAGATATCACCCTGCGCCACTTCGTGCTCAAAAAGAACCGAACCAGTAGCATCGACTACGCGAACAGTGCCAGCAGTAGGGATTTCAAAGGTCTTATCGTGCGAACCATACTCTTCGGCTTTTTGCGCCATTAGCCCGACATTGGGCACCGTGCCCATCGTGCAGGGATCAAAGGCACCGTTGGCTCTACAGAAATCAACTGTCGCTTTATAAACACCCGCATAACTGCGATCTGGAATCACGAAATTCGTATCTTGTAGTTCACCGGCTTTATTCCACATCTGACCTGAAGTGCGAATCGCAGCAGGCATCGATGCGTCGATGATCACATCACTTGGCACATGCAGATTGGTGATACCCTTATCGGAATCCACCATGGCCATATCTGGAGCGCTTACATAAACCGCTTCGATATCAGCTTCGATCTCAGCCTGCTTCTCTGCGGGGAGTGATTTGATCTTAGAATACAGGTCTCCAAAACCATTTTTCAAATCCACACCAAGCTCTGCAATCGTCGCAGCATGTTTCTCAAAGACATCCTTAAAGAAGACATTCACCGCATGACCAAAGATAATCGGGTCGGAGACCTTCATCATCGTCGCTTTCATGTGCAGCGAAAAGAGGATGCCTTGCTCTTTCGAAGCGGCAATCTCTCCGGCAAGGAACTCACGCAAAGCGGCGACGCTCATGAAAGTGCCGTCGAGCACTTCACCCGCCTGCAATACGAGCCCATCTTTCAAAACTGAAGTCGTGCCATCTTTGGCAACCAGCTCAATCTTAGCAGTCGTGGCTTCTGAAATGGTGACTGATTTCTCATTACCAAAGAAATCACCTGCAGCCATGCTAGACACGATCGACTTGGAATCAGAAGACCATGCGCCCATGCGATGCGGGTTATTTCTCGCATATTGCTTCACCGCAGCTGCAGCGCGGCGATCCGAGTTACCCTCACGAAGCACGGGATTCACCGCGCTACCTTTAATTTTATCGTAAGTCGCTTTCGCCAGCTTTTCAGCTTCCGTCTTCGGATCTTCCGGATACTCAGGAAGCGCATAGCCTTTGACCTGCAACTCTTTGATTGCGGCATTCATCTGTGGCACCGACGCACTGATGTTTGGCAACTTGATGATATTTGCATCGGGTGCCTTCGCAAGCTCTCCCAGTTCAGCCAAGGCATCGGAGATGCGCTGCTCAGCAGTCAGTGCGTCAGGAAAGTTAGCCAAAATTCGACCCGACAAGGAAATGTCACGCGTTTCAACGGCCACACCAGCCGCGCTGGTGTATGCTTCGATAATAGGCAGTAACGAATACGTCGCCAATGCCGGCGCTTCGTCGGTAATCGTGTAGATGATTTTTGCTTTGTCGCTCATAATAATAAAGGGCTGTTCGGATAATACCCAGATAGAACCCTACGTGGATTAGGATGTTTGCTTAGCAGGTCAGATGCCGACTAGGACTGAAGTTTGGCACAGAAACGAGTCAGACGCTCTAGCCCCTTCTCAATGACATCGTCAGAAGTTGCATAACTCAGGCGGATATAGCCATCCGCACCGAATGCACTGCCTGGCACGACAGCAACTTTCTCCTCTTCAAGGATACGCGCTGCAAACTCACTATCGCGCAAGCCGAGCTTCTCTATGTTCGGGAAAAGGTAGAAAGCACCTTGGGCGCGCGCGCACTCAACACCAGGAATAGCCTGCAAGCCATCCAGTAAACGTAAACGGCGGCGATCGAAGACTTCGAGCATCCCGCTGACAGCGGCCATTGACTGATCCCAATTCTGAATGGCGGCCAAAGCCCCATACTGGGCAAACGTAGTCGCATTGGAACTGGTTTGGCTTTGCAAGTTAGCCACCGCTTTTGCCACAGGCAAAGGAGCCATCAAGGTGCCGAGGCGCCAACCTGTCATCGAAAATGTTTTACTGAAACCTGCGACCGTAATCACTGAATCGGCAGCTTCCTTGGAGAATGACGCTGGGCTCACATGCTTCACACCATCATAGAGGAGATACTCATAGATCTCGTCTGACATGATATAAATGCCCGCCTCAACCGCGATTTCTGTCAGCGCCTGCAACTCCTCCGGCGAATAAATCGCACCTGTTGGATTCGATGGGCTATTGATGATCACCATACGCGTCTTTGGTGTGATAGCCTCACGCAATTGCTCTGGTGTGATTTTAAATCCACGATCCAAACCAGCAAAAACCATCTTCGGCACCCCACCGGCCAATTTCACCATTTCAGGATAACTCACCCAATATGGAGCCGGTATAATGACCTCATCGCCCGGACTGATCACCGCGAGAATTGCTAAGTAACAAGAATACTTACCGCCGGGGCTGACGACGACTTGAGCAGCAGTCACCCCTTCGACGCCATTATTGTTACGATAATGCTCGGCCAACGCCTCACGCAAAGCGGGAATGCCGGGAGCTGGGGCATACTTCGTTTTGCCCTCATTCAGCGCTTGAATACAAGCCGCTTTGATAAATTCCGGAGTATCAAAATCCGGCTCGCCGGCACCAAATCCGCAGACGTCTTCTCCAGCGGCTTTGAGTGCTTTAGCTTTAGCATCAACGGCCAATGTCGGCGAAGGTGCGATGTTATTGGCCCAGGTAGATAATTTAGGTTGCTGTGACATGAGTATAAAAAAGCGCTCCTAGTCACCGTGGAATACGATGACACAGGAGCGCAGAATCAAAACCTCTGCCTCAGCAAAAGCAAGCCTAGCCTAAGAATCTAAGAAAAAGTGAATTACTTCTTCTTTGCCTTACGCTTTACAGCTTTCTTTGCGGGCGCTTTTTTAGCTGCCTTCTTTTTAGGTGCTGCCTTCTTTTTAGG
>JANQXM010000037.1:15049-24212 GCA_030729385.1 Opitutales bacterium
GCTGCCTTCTTTTTAGGTGCTGCCTTCTTTTTAGGAGCTGCCTTTTTGACGGCTTTTTTAGCTACCTTCTTTTTAGGTGCTGCCTTCTTTTTAGGTGCTGCCTTCTTTTTAGGTGCTGCCTTCTTCACTGCTTTTTTGGCGGCCTTCTTTTTAGGCGCAGCTTTTTTTACAGCTTTCTTGGCGGCCTTCTTTTTAGGCGCTGCTTTTTTCACGGCCTTCTTCACTGCTTTTTTAGCAGGCTTCTTGGCCACCGACTTTTTAACAGCCTTTTCGGCTGGTGCTTTTACGACGACCTTCTTGGCCGCTTTTTTCTTTGTTGCTTTTTTCTTAGGCATAATGAGTTCAGGGTGAACATCCGACAACTTCGCCGGAAGAGAATCTAATGCTGCTCTGAGAATTCCACCAACGCTTACTTTCTTCTGCTTACTCAGCTTAATTAAACGTTGGCGCAACTCATTCGATAGACGAACAGAAATTTGACGATGCGAAGATGAGTTCTTACCTAATTCGGAAGAATCAAATACACTCACCGCGTAGCGAATAACTTCACTAATTGAACGAGCGCCAGATTGACGCTGCAATTGCTTCAGCTTATCGAGCAAATCTTGCTGAAGATCGAAAGTTAAGGCGCTGGTTGTTTCGCTACTCATAAAGATTATCGCAATACGATGATCTACCCATCCCTCTTTGTAGTAACAATGTCAATACAAAATATTTACGCAACTTATAGCACGACAATGATCGTCAACAAATTACAACTCTTCAAACATGCTATCCGAAGGCAACGTCAACTCACACTCACTTAGAGGATCAAAAAAAACCGGTTTTAAAATTAGACCAACACTTGCAGCCTTCACTTGAAAACGCGTACGGTCACGCGTCGCATAATCCTTAAGCGTTACTTCTTTTACGATATATTGCTTCTGCACTTTTTTAAAACTCTCAACCGTGAAGCGTGACAACTGTTCGCCATCACCGTCCAAAACTTCGACGCGCAAAAGCGCATCATAGCTATCATCTAGCCCAATGCGAACGGCGCCAATACCGCGCGCAACCGAAAGCGACCCCTCAGGCGGCGACATCAAGAACTGTTGCGCGATGCGGCTTTGCACTCGCACGGGACCTTCATAGGTGAAGCCGTCCCAATAAATAAAAGGCATCTGCAGATCAAAAGGTGAATACACCACTCCCTGAATCACTGGTTCAAATAGTGCAGGACCCACAATCTCTTTAAACGAACCAGAACGACCACGCCGCATCCATGCATTCGGATTAAGACCATTTTGAATAATCAACTCAACGACATCGGAATCATTTTTAGGAGAAACTTCACTCGGAGAAATCTCAAACCGAGTAACCGGACCTTTTTCATTCCAAGACCCCCACATCGTTCCACGATATGTCGCCTTATCTCCTCTTCGCGGCAAATGTGCTAACTCAAAACGGAAACAATAATCACCCTCTAAACGCTGTGAACGAAATGCCGCCATACGACGCACACCTTCCTCTTGATCGATACGGACATAAGGTGACTCTTTATGATCCACTCTTTGCGCATAAGTGACACTCAATGCGCAGGCACAAAAAAGGCCAGCTACGGTAAAAACCGAAACAGCTGACCTTAATTTAGAAAAAAATAACTTAGTCTGATCGATACACATTATTATGGAGCAGGCACAGATTCAGTCGTCGCGGCCTCCACAGCCTCTGTTGTTTCCGACTGAACTTCTTCAACCTGAGCCTCTACAGACTCGACAACTGCACCCATTGTTCCCTCAGCGTCAAGTGACTCAACTACAGTCGTAACTGTCTGGGCGGTTGACTCCTCTGTCTCAGTAGCATCAGCGGAAATCAAAGTTTTTACATCAAGACCGATTGTCGCATCCGAAGCCTTTGCTTGATAGAGCAGATACAATCCCAAAGAAACGACAAAGAACGCGATGGTTCCATAGATGGTCGCCTTAGTTAGGATATTATTAGTGTCAGAACCAAATGCAGATTCGGCCGCGCCGCCACCTAGTGCTGCGCCCATACCGCCATTTTGGCTAGTGCGTTGCATCAAAATGACCAAAACGATGAAAGCCGAGATTAGGAGGAGGACTAAAGTTAAAAGACTGATGAGGAGTGTTCCCATATTATTGAAGCGGGTGAAAATTGGAAAAAGGTGGTAAAATGCCCAGTGCTGTCGGGAGTTCAAGCGATAAATTCAGTCCTTTTCGCTACATTAGGTAGGATTTCTTCACTCTACAGGTGTCGAAATCTCAAAGTTTCGCTTTGACAGACACCTCTCCACGCATTTTCTCCTCTCTACTCATGGACAACGCACCTTATCAAAAACTACTCACCAAAGGGCATCTTGCGCTAGGCGTCATACTTACAATTGGAGTCTTCATTCTGATGTCGATCCTTCTGCGCCCATTTACATTTTCGCCAGATCCGCTGATTGCTCAGCTACAAGCCTGCTTCACTGCAGTGCCAATCACTGCCGTATTTTGGTTCGCTTACCACATGTTTATGATCGTGCTCGTCGATCAACGTAAGCAAAAGAACGAATCCAAGTAGGACTCCTACAGCTTTACTTTAAAGGCCGCCCTTCAGGGGCGGCCTTTTTTTGTGGAATTATTCGGAGTTGCTAGCGAACAGGCGCGAGGTCCTCACCTACACGTCATCCATCTCAGCAAGCTCGTCTTCACGCAACTTGGCCTCAATGCGTGAACCCACCCAGATAGCTAGTTCATAGAGCCCATACATGAACCCAGTGGTCAGCGGCAACGAGATGAAATCGCCACCAGGCGACATCAACGCAGCAAAGACCATCAGTGCGACAAAGACACCTTTACGAATCGCACGTAGTTTCGACACCGGTAATACCTGCAAATAAACCAAAATGACAATCAACAGCGGAAATTGAAAAAACGCGCCTGTCGCCAAAGAAAACCAGACCACCATACTATAGTAGTCGGAAGCAGCCCACAGCAGATCGAATCCGAAATATTGATTCAACCGAACACTGAATGCCAAGGTAAGCGGTAGAATAATAAAAAAGGCAAACGCGGCACCGGTCAAAAAGAGCATGAATGCGGCAAAGCAACTCGGGCGCAGCACTCGACGCTCCTTTTCCGTCAACCCGGGCGCGACAAACGACGCTAAAAAATAGAGCACGAAAGGCATTGATAACGTAAAACCACCTAGCAACGCAATCTGGATAAAGACTGAGATCACCCCCATCGGACGATAGGTAATCAAATTCTTATCCACTAACTCAACCGACCCATAAGCACTGATAATCGGCATCTTCAAGAACTCTGCTATATCTTGAATGAAAATCGCAACGCAAACCAGCCCAATAAAAAAGGCCAACAAGCTACGCCCTACCGTCCAGCGAAACTCTTCCAAGTGCTCCAAGAAGGACATGCCAGAGCCATCTTCTTCATCTTCGCCGCCATCCTTGTCGTCGCAATCAAGACCGTAGTCCTCGGTATACTCCTCGGTATAGTCCAACTCGTCGGAATCATCAGAGTAATCCGAATCTACAGGATCCAGTGGATCTTCGGGCATGTCTTCTTCACTGTCTTTATTGTCGCTCATGTATCAATTCATCTACCCATCAATTCATGACAAGAGGAACCGCAACACTTAAAATTTCAATCGCGCAATCTCTGTCCATGCTAATCCATTGACAGAGAGCGCGAAATAGCTTTCTTACACGATTTTCTCATGCTGAGCGATCTACAACTGATTAACTCAGCAACACAACCCGATCCTTAACAGATCGCATCTTATGCCAGCAAAAAAAGTAAAAAAAGCCACTAAAAAGGCAGCTAAACGCACGAGCGTTAAAGCTGTAAAATACAGCTACGATTTCGGTAAGAAGACCGACGGTAGCGTTAAACTCCGCGAACTGCTCGGCGGCAAGGGGGCCAACCTCGCTGAAATGGCGCGCATTGGACTTCCAGTGCCTCCCGGTTTCACGATCACAACAGAAGTCTGCACATACTTCTACGATAACGGTCGTAAATACCCAAAGACGCTCGCTGCTGAAGTAAAAGCTTCGGTTGCTGTCATCGAAAAACAACTTGGCAAGAAGCTCGGCGCAGAAAAGAACCCGCTTCTTCTTTCCGTTCGCTCCGGCGCACGTGAGTCGATGCCTGGTATGATGGACACAATCCTCAACCTTGGTCTCAACGACAAGACAGTGAAAGCACTCGCTTCCGAATCCGGCAACGAAGCTTTCGCATACGATTGCTACCGCCGCTTCATCCAAATGTATGGCGACGTCGTCATGGGTGTGCAGGCCGTTAACGAAAACGACCACTGCCCATTCGAAGGCTGCCTCGAAAAGCTTCGTAAAGAAGTCGGTGTTGAACTCGACAACGAATTGACTGCTGCCAACCTTAAGGAGCTCATCAAGCGCTACAAGGACATCATCAAGAAGCGCACTGGTTCCGCTTTTCCACAAGATGCTTACGAGCAACTCTGGGGCTCTGTGAGCGCCGTGTTCAACTCATGGCAGAATGAGCGCGCAACGCTCTACCGCCAAAAATACGGCATCCCTGCTGCATGGGGCACCGCTGTTAACGTCCAAGCAATGGTCTTCGGCAACATGGGTGACACTTGTGCAACTGGTGTTGCTTTCACACGTGACCCTGCAAATGGTGAGAAAGTCTTCTACGGCGAATACCTCATCAATGCTCAAGGTGAAGACGTTGTTGCCGGTATCCGCACCCCTAAAGCAATCGCATTGCTCAAGGAAGAGATGCCTAAGGCACACGCTGACCTCGAAGCAGTTCGCAAGAAGCTCGAGAAGCACTTCAAGGACATGCAAGACTTCGAGTTCACTGTTGAAGACGGTAAACTCTACATGCTGCAAACTCGTAACGGTAAGCGCACAGGCCTCGCAGCTGTCCGCATCGCTGTTGAGCTTGTTAGAGAAAAACTGATCGATCAAAAGACAGCTCTTAAGAAGATCCCTGCAGACTCCATCTCTTCGCTTCTTGTTGCGGTCTTCGACCCAGCAGCAGTTAAGAAGGCTAAGGTTCTCACAACGGGTCTCCCAGCGGGTCCTGGTGCTGCATCCGGCAAGATCTGCTTCACAGCTCCTGAAGCTGAAGCAGTCGCAGCCAAGGGCGGTCGCGCAATCCTCTGCCGTGTTGAAACAACACCAGAAGATCTTCGCGGTATGATCGCTGCGGAAGGCATCCTCACATCTCGTGGTGGTGTTTCTTCTCACGCAGCGCTTGTTGCTCGTCAGATGAACAAGGTCTGCGTCTGTGGTGCTGCTGCAGTCGTTATCAGCTACGGCGCTGAAACACTTACAATCGGCAACAAGGTCTTCAAGAACGGCGACGACATCTCTATCGATGGCACAACTGGTGAAATCTTCGCCGGTGCAGTTGCAACTGCTCCTTCTGAAGTCGACCAAGTTCTCAACGGCAAGTTGAAGGCTAAGGACAGCTATACATACCAAATGTATGACCAAGTCATGAAGTGGGCTGACAAATACCGTAAGCTTGGTGTTCGCACCAATGCGGACTCTCCTGAGCAAGCTGTTTCTGCAATCGCATACGGTGCCGAAGGCATCGGACTTTGCCGCACTGAGCACATGTTCTTCGAAGGTGACCGTATTACTTACATGCGTCAGATGATTCTTGCAGCCGACGAAAAACAACGTCGCGCGGCACTCAAGAAGCTCCTTCCATTCCAACGCAAGGACTTCACTGGTCTCTTCAAGGCAATGGGCGGTCTTCCTGTAACAGTTCGTCTGCTTGACCCACCTCTTCACGAGTTCCTCCCTCACGACGAGTCTTCCAAGCGCGAGCTTGCGAACTCCCTCGGCGTGAATGTCGACGTGATCTCGAACCGCGTGCACGCACTTCACGAGTCCAACCCAATGCTGGGTCACCGTGGTTGCCGTCTCGGTATTTCCTACCCGGAAATCACAGAGATGCAGGCACGTGCGATCTTCGAAGCGGCTGCAGCTTGCTACAAGCTCAAGAAGCCAATCAAGGTGATTCCTGAAGTCATGATTCCTCTCGTCGGCTTTGCTGATGAGCTTAAGAATCAAGTCGCAGTTGTTCACCGCGTGGCTGCTGAAGTCATGGAAAAGAAGGGCGTTAAGTTCAAATACCTCGTTGGCACAATGATCGAAGTCCCTCGTGGTGCTTTGACTGCTGATGAGATTGCTGAAACTGCAGAATTCTTCTCTTTCGGCACCAACGACCTCACTCAGACTGGTCTCGGCATGAGCCGTGACGACGCTGGCTCCTTCCTTGGTCAATACAAGGACCTCGACATCCTTCCACAAAACCCATTCGCATCGATCGATGCAGCGGGTGTTGGACAGCTTGTTGAAATCGGCGTCCAGAAGGGTCGTAGCACGAAGAAGGATCTTAAGCTCGGCATCTGTGGTGAACACGGTGGCGATCCAGCTTCGATCGAATTCTTCCACAATGCTGGACTCGACTACGTCAGTTGCTCGCCACCTCGCGTTCCTGTTGCTCGCCTTGCTGCAGCACAAGCCGCACTCAAGTAAGCGAAGTCAAATTCTTACAAAGCCCTCCGGAAACGGAGGGCTTTTTTTGTGTCCCGCAGAACGAACTGGAAAATTTTAAGCATTGATCAATGCGTTCCATTGCCATCGCAGTAAAATGCACCCAACTTTGCATCCATGTCGGAAACTCCAGAGTCCCCATCACGTATAAAGCGCAACCTGCTCTTGCTGCTCATCCCGGCAGTGCTTTCAGCAGCGACACTGTATGCGATTTGGAGCACACATCCCGAGATTGAATACTGGAAAGACCTGCTATACGCGGGGCTTCATTTTTTAGAAGCCAACCCTTGGGCGCTAGTGCTGGCCCTAGCCACACTGCCAGGATTCGGCTTTCCGATCAGCCCGTTGCTCATACTTGTCGGCGTCGTATTAGGACCGATCTATGGGCTCCCTGCCGCCTGCCTTATCGGTATCGTCGCGCAGTCTATCTGCACGACATGGACCTACCTTTTAGCAGCAGGCCCGCTTCGCGGAATCCTGAAGCGCTATTTACTCCGCAAGCGTAATTTGCCTGAACTAACAGAAGGCAACGCCGTGCGCTTCGCCTTGATCATGCGTATTACCCCAGGTCTACCCTACGCACTTCAAAACGTAGTGCTCGGCATCATCGGTCTCAAACTAAAACCTTACCTACTGGTCTCGATTCCGCTCACCAGCCTCTGGACGATCGGCTTCGTGTTCACTGGCGGCGCACTCTTTGAAGGCAGCGTCGGACTCATCATCACTGGCATACTCCTTCTCGTCATACTCGTGCTCGCCACTCGCATGCTACGCAACCGCACAAAAGATAATTATGCTGGATGATTTTCTAAAACCGTCAGCCGAGCACGTGCTACAAGTCAGCCAACTAACTCGCCTGATTAAGGGACAACTTGAAGGTCAGTTCAAACAAGTATGGGTGCAAGGCGAAGTCTCCAATCTTCGTCGCCAAAGTTCAGGGCATGTCTATTTCTCCCTCAAAGATGCCGGCAGTCAATTACCCTGCGTGCTCTTCGGTCGCGACGCGCAAAGGCAGAGCTTTCAACTCGAAGACGGCATGGAACTTTTGCTCTTTGGCGACCTATCAGTCTTCGAGCCCCATGGGCGCTACCAGCTAATCACGAAAATCGCGATTCAAAGCGGCGAAGGTCGATTACAAATCGAGTTCGAACGACTCAAAAAGAAACTCGCAGAGGAAGGTCTCTTTGATGCTTCGAGCAAAAAGAACATCCCGATTTTACCGCGACGTATCGCCGTGATCACCTCACCCTCAGGAGCAGCCGTCCGAGACTTCCTGCGCATCTTACGTCGCCGTGAGTATGGTGGCGAAGTCGTCCTCTTCCCCGCACGCGTGCAAGGCAAAGGTGCAGCCGAAGAAGTCACTGCCATGCTTAAGCATGCAGCCGCCAGTAAAGGCTTTGATTTAATCGTCATCACCCGCGGAGGCGGCAGCATCGAAGACCTTTGGGCATTTAATGAGGAACTGCTGGCCCGCGCAGTCGCCGCCTGCCCCTTACCTGTGATTTCTGCAATTGGCCATGAGATCGATACCGTGCTCACGGACTACGCCGCCGATCAACGAGCCGAAACCCCTTCTGCCGCAGCCGAGCTAATTTCATCACTCTACCTAGACGCAAAACAGCGACTAGAGGATGTCGTGCAAAACCTAGACTACTACGCAAACGAAACCATCGAAGAGCGCAGGCAGTCGATTCGCGAGCTGGTCAGTCGTATGCAGATCATTGCACCTGAGCGACAAATCGAACATCAAGGCATGCAACTCGACGACCTTGAAAATCGCCTAAACCAATCACTGAAAGAACATGTGCGATCCGCAAAAGATCGGCTCAACATACAAGCGCAAAACCTAGTCGAGCACCATCCACGACTAAAACTCAAAATCGCAGACTACACACTCAACGACCTGCATCGCCGACTGGATCGTGCCACCGAAGTGAAGATCCGACAACAACATGAGCATGTTCAGCACCTTGAAACCCGTTTAAAGAACAGCAGCCTACAGGCGACTCTACAGCGCGGCTACGCCATCCTACAAAAACCAGATCAAACGATCGTCAGCAGTGCTGAAGCCGCACAGAAAGAAAGCCAGTTAACTGCGCGATTCCACGACGGCGAAGTCGATATCACCATATCGAACTAGATCAACCCTCAGCGAGCGCCTAGAACTCAATTAAATACCTTCGGCAATATACGTTATATTACCGATACCACAACTAGATGATTTCAGGTAGTATGTAGGCATGAGTTCGCCAGGCAACCATCTGAAACTAAGCTTTTCCACGGAATTTGGGCGTTTCACGATCACACCGTGCCCCAACGAACCTAAAATTTTCGATCTGCACATACATCAGGACGACCAATCCGTCCAAGCACTTGGCAAATACTGCTCCATCAACGACGCGATACTGGCGGTCGCACGCCAAGAAACAGGCTTCATTCCTTGGGATGGACTCTGCCTAAAAAATGTCCCCTACAAGGTGCATGATATTATTTGTTGGGATTTTGAAGAAAGCTACGGAACAACTGACAATTCTCAGTGTTCAATAGCTATAAGTTGATTCTTATATCAATGAGTTAGTTAGGGTTATTAGGTTAGTGATAGGCTCGTCTTCC
>JANQXM010000038.1 GCA_030729385.1 Opitutales bacterium
GCCCCCACCGGGACTCGAACCCGGATCGACTATTTAGGAAACAGTTGTTCTATCCATTGAACTATAGGGACGACCTAGCGCCCATGATTTACCCATCCAGACCGATTCGTAAACCCTAGAATCGAAGAATTACAACGCATTCCACAAACAAATCCCAGACGCGTGAAGGTTCGACATGCTCACCTGAGCAACGCGTCCCTCCACTTCTCACTTCCAACTCCCTACTTCTTCCTCAATACTCCACATCGCCCTCGTAGCGCCATTCGTAGAGACCGTTTCGTGTGCGATACACGCTATCGACCTGCCAATTGCCCCAAGCGGTGTGCAGGTAGCCGAAATAGCGGTCCATGGCTTCGAAGCGGTTGTCGCTGCGCTTGTGCAAGTCGACGATCGTTGCAGTCTGCGGCTTGCCTGCGGGGCCATAGCTGCGAATGCCTGTCATAAAATAGTCTTCAAATGCTTCTGTGGTGGTAAAGGCGCGGCCATGCACCCGCTCCGCATCCGGGTATTCCACCAATCGCAGGTCGATCATGTTGTCCGCAGTCGCCATCTCTAGGGCGCGGTGCCCGTAAAAGTCGCGCTCGGTATCGACCTTGAGTTTTGCACGCACTTCGGGAAAACCCAGTTTGGCCAAGGCTTCGACCAGGATGCTGTCGCCATACCGGTGGTCGACCCACACGGCTTGGCTACCATCGCGCGTGTCGATGCAAGCCACCCGGAGCGCACAATTACGGCTGGGCGGTCCCATCTTCAATGGTGCCCACTCCGGCGCCGCATGCTTCATGAAAATCGCACACAGGCTGAGCACATAGCCCGCCTTGGTCGGGATCGGCTCCAAAAAACCGGGCCTCACCAACTCTCGGACAACCGCCTCTGGCACGATGACATTCGCCACCCAGCGCTCACTGACTTCAGCGAAGACACTCGTCACCCGCTGACGCGGGACTTCCCAGGTGCGATCATTCGCCGCATCGTAGATCTCAATTGGTTTTAGTTCTGTTTTCACTCAACACCTACCGTTCTAAGTTTTTGAAACATCCGAATCAGCCCAAGGCCGATAAACCAAAAAAGCACATACCCATAGCCCAGCGCTAAATCATATGCCGCGATGAACATGAAAGACCAAAAATCTTCTATTCCTCCGAGATCCCACCCCGCGACCAACAGTAAACCTGCTATTTGAATCGGCGCAAAAATAATGGGGAGCCACAATGCACCCACAATCCAACTGCGTGTGCATTCAAAATCGATTCGCGTCCAAACAATATACAATGCGATGCAATACTGCAGCCCACCAAATACAATGGAGTAAACGATGATCGCCGCGGGGAAAAGTATCCACTCCGGGAAATGATTTAGAAACCCATCAAACAGACTTCCGAGTCCATAAGCAGCGAGCCCCAACACAACAGGCAGCCACAACGGACTCCATAAACATATTTTAAAATATCGTTTCATAACACCACTCCCTTCCCTTCTTTATAACCCTTGCAATACTGCCCGGCGTCTTCGACGGGCAACGGGTTGCTAGCATCGACATCGTTCAAGGTCGTTCCTGCGCCCCAACCGAAGACCTTTTCAAACCAAGGCAACCAGCGTGCGTCGCGGATCGCCTCCTGAAAGTAGACTTCGTGCTCCTTTTCCTTCAGCCCCATTTCGTAGAGCGCGGCGTCGTGCTCGTGAATCCCCAGTGTATTGAAGTAGCGAAGCATCACGATATACTCACAGACATTACCGCTCTCCAACTTACCAGCGAAAAAGTATGGCATGAACCAACCGATAACGTGGCAGCTAAGCCCGATCATTTTGCCGATGCAGTGATACTTCAGCTCATACCAACGGCTCACCGGAATTGCATATTGCACCATCATTTGGTGCACGCATTCGCGATGCTCCCACTCATCCAGCTCGATCTGGCGAACTGCCGCCCGATCCGCCGCGTCCCGCAAAGATGCCGCGTGACCGATGTAGGCATAAGCCGCCGCCCTCTCTGCCGAGTAAGCGAGTTCGAGCGATTCCACGAGAGCGGGATGGTGGATGGTTGGCGTTTTCATATTATTGAGCTTTCAGTAATTAGTGAAAGTTTGATCTATAAAAAAAGCAGCTCAAACAGGCAAAACTGGCGGACGCCCTTTCTTCCGCATCTTATCAAAATTGAACATATTGAAAAAATGCATCGCACCTAAAACCATCAGCACAATACCCACCTTTGTGGTTAAGTATTCAACGGCTTCGACGACTGCTTCAGGGCGTTTTCCATATTTTAAAAACATCAATACAAAGCCGAAGTTCACCAAGTAGAACCCGACGCGCAGCAAGTGATTGACTGCGTCCGCCATTTCGCCGTTTCCGCGAAAAGCTTCTACCAGGAATATGCGTCCTGCTTTATAGAGTGTTTGCGCCACCCAAACTGTCATCGCGAGCGTCGCGACGACATAGAGTGCGTAAGTGATTAAGACTATATAGTTCATTGTATTTCCTCCTTATCATTTAAATCGTTTAACTAAGAATGGTAGCACTTTGCTCTGTTCCGATCGGGAGACCTTATCCAAAACCAAATTAGCGGTTTGGACGAATTCAGCCAAAGATGCGGTTTGCTGCGCAAAGAGCTGTTGCTCGGCGTCCTTTTTATCGAAGGACTTGGAAGATGACGTCTTGAGTAAGTTTAAAGCCGGGTCGATTTCGCGCCGCTTGCGCTCGCGAGCAATGATACAGAACATCGCCCAAACATCTTTCTCAGCCTCGAAATATTCTTTGCGGTCCCCCGGATAGGTGACGCGGCGAATGAGCCCCCACCCGACCAAGTCACGCAGATTGGAATTTGCATTCCCCCGGCTAATCTTCAGCGCATCCATCAGCACGTTCGTGTCAGTCGGCTCGACCGCCAACATCAGATAGGCATGGATCTGCGCCATCGTCCGGTTGATCCCCCAGCAGCTGCCGAGTGTGCCCCACTGGGCAATGAAATCGTTCTTTAATAGTGTAAATTCTTCGGCTTTCATAACTGAACTTTCAGTAATTACTGAAAGTTTGTCGAGCTTTATTTTCATCCACACAAAATTATACTTAATGTAAATACATCTAGACATCCCCATTATGACTTATTAAAAGCAAGTTACTTTAAAGTAACCCGACCTCACACAAATATAGAAACAACTAAAATACACATCATGGATATAATCGAACATCAGCTAGCCGATAGAGGTAAACGCCTAGGAGGTGCCCTAGTGGACGGCATCATTGCAGTCATCGTCATCTTACCGATCATGTATGTGGCAGGTGTATTCGACCAAATCCAAGAAGGACAACAGATGAGCATCGCTCAGACAGTGGTATTCTTTTTCGTCGGGTTAGCCGTTTATCTTGCCATCAACGGTGTCCTCTTAGCAAAGCATGGTCAGACCGTAGGCAAAAAGGTTGTGGGAACACGCATCGTCAGCAAAGAAACTGGGAAGATTTTACCACTTGGTAAGATCTTAGGCCTTCGAATTTTACCACTTTCGCTGATCAATCAAATCCCCGTCGTCGGGAGTATATTGGGGCTAGTCAATGTGCTCTTCATATTTCGCCAAGACAAACGCTGCATCCACGACTTGATCGCAGGCACAGTTGTGGTCGATGCCTAGGCAGAAAATGAAAAGCTGAATTTTGGACTACGAAATACGCGAAAAGCACGAAAGAATACGTAATGCTAGTTTCGCGACATTCTTGTCTTTCGTAGTGAAAAAATCCCAGCTAGTTCGAGTGAACAACGGCTAGCGCCGTGCGACACTTTAGCGCACTAGCCGACCTTCTTTTTACGTGCTTCTTTCTCATGCTCGCATTCGTCGAGGAAGGCGAGCAAGCGGCGGCGGTATTCGTAGAACTGGTCCGTCTCCATGATTTCCTCACGGCTGCGCGGGCGCTCGAATTCTATTTCCATGACCTCCCCCACTTTTGCGTGTGGGCCATTGGTCATCATACAAATCCGGTCGGACATAAAGACGGCTTCGTCGGGATCATGCGTGACCATCATTGTGGTGATCTTCTCCTTATCGAGAATGCGTAGAATGACATCTTGCAGCTCCATTCGGGTGAGTGAATCGAGGCGACCGAGTGGCTCATCGAGCAGTAGCATGCGAGGCTTGAGTGCAATCGCTCGAGCGATACCGACACGTTGCTGCATACCGCCAGACATTTCGCGTGGATACTTATGCATGGCATCGGAGAGACCGACCATGATGAGGGATGCCTCCACCACTTCCTTACGCTCTTGGCGGCTAGCATGTGGATAACTGCGCTTCACGCCGAGCATGACGTTTTGAAAGGACGTCATCCACGGCAATAGGCATGGCGCTTGAAACACGACGGCACGATCCGGACCAGGACCATCGATTTCCTTGTTCGCGACGATGATGCCGCCGTCGGAAATCGGGCTCAGACCAGCAATCATATTCAGCACGGTGGACTTACCGCAACCGGAGTGACCGATGATCGAGACGACATCGCCACGCGGGACCTTGAGCTCGAAGCCGTCGACCACTTTGATCTCATCCCCAAATGGATTGGGATAAGCTTTTACTAGGTTGAAAATTTCTACGTAACGTTCGTCGGACATTTTAATAAATGGGTAATCGGTGAAGGCTGATTATTTAAAGAAGGTCGTCTCACGATCGACGACTTTGGCGATGACTGCACGTCGACGCCCACGGGCGGGCTTCAACGGTAGCACTGAGAAATCAATTGGCATAATCGAGGGCAACTCGACCACTGCCTGGCTGGCTTGTAGTGCTTTGGCTTCGTCGTTGAGATTGACCATATACTTAGAGATATCGTTACGCAGGCGGCGGAAGGCTGGGTTTGTATTGAGCGTGGTGCGATTGCGTGGACGTGGAAGATCTACGGGGAACGCGTCGTCCAATGTTGCTGCGGGCCCCATTGTGAGCGGCACAATTCGGTCGGCCATGAGCACGGCCTCGTCGACATCGTTAGTGATCATGACGATGGTGCGTTTGTCACTTTCCCAGATATTGATAATCTCGTCTTGAATGACAGCCCGCGTGAGCGCATCCAGCGCAGAGAGCGGCTCATCGAGAAGCAGAACTTCCGGCTTCATCGATAGCGTGCGAGCCAGTGAGGCACGTTGCCGCATGCCACCTGAGAGCTCGGATGGTTTTTTGCCAAGTGCAGGCAGCAAGTTCACCATGCCGACATATTTTTCGACGTGCTCTTTGAGTTCTTCCTTACTGTATTTCGGGAAGACTTGCTTCACTGCAAGTGCGACATTTTCAAACACAGTCAACCATGGCAGCAGCGAGTAGTTTTGAAACATGATGCCCAAGCGTGGCGAAGGCTCGGTGATGATTTTACCTCCGATTCGGATCTCTCCCTTGTCGGGCTGAATCAATCCGGCAAGTAAAGAAATCAAAGTCGATTTACCAGCACCGGAAAATCCGACGATCGCAACAAATTCGTTTTCTTCGACGGAGAGATTCACATCGGTGAGCACTTCGGTGCGATTGTCATAAGGACCGAAGCCGATACTCGCATTATCAATTTCTAAATAGGACATGTTATAAATGGGTAATTGCTAATGATTAATGGCTAATCTTTTGACTGAACATTTAGTAATGATGAATTAGCTATTATGCATTGAGTAATGCTTCGCATTACAAAGACGTGCCGCTTTCGTCGAAGGAGACGAAGCGCTGGAGGACGATCATCATACGGTCCAAGCAGAAGCCGATAATTCCGACCACGAAGCAGGCGTAGATGATGTTCGCGAAGGAGAAGGACGAGCCGTTTTGATACTCATCCCAAACAAATTTACCCAAACCATCGGAAGATGAGAGCGCTTCTGCGGCGATCAAAACCATCCACCCCACACCGAGCGAAATACGCAAACCAGCAAAGATCAATGGCATGGCGGAAGGTATGATGATCTTGGTGAGACGCTCCCAAAAATTGAGGCGCAACACACGTGCGACATTGATATGATCCTTATCGATCGAAGCCACGCCGAGGGCGGTATTAACCAAAGCGGGCCAAACCGCACACATCGCCACGGTGCAACCGGAAAAGATCAATGCCGGGTTAATTCCGAGATTACCAATGAATGGCAGACTATTGAAGAATAGGAAGAATGGGTGTGATTCTGGATCAGGAAAAAAGGCCCCCACAACAATCTGAAAAATCAGCAGCCAGACCACAGGAGACACAGGTTTGAAAATTGAAATGATCGGCGTCAAACAAGCCATCGCAATACGACTCAGCCCGCAGAGAATGCCGACTGGTATCGCAATGATCGCTGCAACGACAAACCCGACGAATACAGTGAAGATACTACGCTTCACTTGAAGATAAACCGTCATCGCGGAAGCGTATTGCTGTTTCTCCAAGCGCTCGATCGAGTCTTCAGCGCGCACGACTCTTTTAGCTTCGCTAAGAGCTGCCTTGGCTGTGGTTGCCTTGGCAAGCTTCGCTTGATATTCCATCAATGTCTCCTCGGCTTCGAGCACCTTCATACTGCGATTTGACTGAGAGAGGAAATCGACGCGTTTCTTTAAGAACTGTATTTGGTCAGCCACTGCATTTACGTCGAGCCTAGCTGTCTCAAGTGGCTTATATTTGTCGGAGCGAATGGCATCGATCTTATCCTTGATGATCGATTCGGCAGCGCGCGATTCGTCCTTGGCGATGCCTTCGGCTCGAATAGCGGCAAGTAGCGCCTCAGTCGTTCCGGTGCCGGCTTCGATCGCGGCAGCGGCCTCAGTGATGAGGACTTTTTTCTCCGCTTCAATCGCATCGTATTTTGCTTTAACCTCATCGAGCTCTTTTTGCAGCGGAGCTAGGCGGGCTTCAAGAACTTGCGCATAGTTAGATTCATGTTGTGCCAGCCTTGCTTCAAGCTCAGCGAGTATCACACTCTTACTCTCCATCTCAGCCTCGACGGCAGCGAGGGCAGCAAGGCGCTCTTCGCCGACAAGTAGGAAGTCGGTTTCTTTCGTTTTTTCACGCTCACTGAAAGTGTGATTAATGCGTGCCGATTGCATCACTACATCGGGTGTTGGCACCTCGCCAGATTTCGTTTTGTGATTGGGTGCCACGGTCCACCATACCCACACACAGAAACAGATGAACATGATCGGTATGATCAAAAATTTAAAAATCGACTCCAGTTGCTTCTTGGGCTCCTCACGGAAAGCCAAGCGCACGATTGGATCGAACACGGTGAAACCGGTTACATCCAAAAAGCGGAGGATTTTATACTTAATTGCGTCTGCAGTTTTTTCGGCCATATGAATTAATCGATTTAATCGTCGGAAATAATTGTTGAAAGTTGTCACCGCCGAAGCCCCCTGCCCCCAATTGGGGCAGAAGGCTGTTTAATGAATAGCAATGCCTGTGCCAGTGCGCAGGCGGGGTGACGCAGAACTTAAATCTCGTCTTTATTACCGATCGTATGCGAATTCAGGTAACCGATTGGATCCTTGCCGTCATAGGTGATACCATCAATGAACTCGTCAGTAGGTGCCTTGTAGCCATCGGTATCCCAAGGAATGTCAGACTCTTCGATATATCCTTCCTGGAGAAGATGCTTTGCCGCTGCTAAATATACTTTAGGTAGATATACTTCCTTCGCAGTTTCGGCATACCACTCGGCTGGCTTTGGCTCAGTGATTTGCCCCCAACGACGCATTTGAGTGAGGAACCAAACACCATCGGAATACCATGGGTATGTAGAGTGATATTTGAAGAAGACGTTGAAATCAGGCATCTCGCGCTTGTCGCTCTTTTGGAAATAGAAGTAACCAGTCATCGATGCCTTGAGCACGTCGTAGTCAGCGCCAACGTAGTTCTTTTGAGACAGGATACGGCAGGCTTCCTCGCGGTTAACAAGATTGCCATCGGCATCGGTTTCATCGAGCCACTTACCCGCCCGGATAAGCGCTTTAACGACTGCGATGTGAGTGTTTGGATTTTCGTCCGCCCACTTCTTTGTCACACCGAAGACCTTCTCGGGATTATTCTTCCAGATGTCGTAATTCGTGACAACAGGCACCCCGATGCCCTTAGCAACTGCTTGCTGATTCCAAGGCTCGCCAACGCAATAGGCTACGTTTTTGCCGGATTCAAGCGTGGCAGGCATTTGCGGCGGAGGTGTGGTGGAGAGTTCAATATCTCCACCAGTAAAACCCTTGATGTCAGTGGAGGTATACATACCGGGATTGATACCAGCAGCAGCTAGCCAGTAGCGGATTTCGTAATTGTGAGTCGAGACAGGGAACACCATACCCATGGGCAATCGCTTACCTTCGTCCTTGGCTGCTTGCACGATTGGCTTTAGCGAATCGGCGGTAATCGGGTGCTCTGGCGTCTCTGTATCGAGCGCTGGATCGTTCTCCTGCATTTGTTTCCAGATGTCGTTGGATACGGTGATGGCGTTACCGTTCAAATCGAGCGTGTAAGCGGTAACGATGTGCGCCTTTGTGCCAAAGCCAATAGTCGCAGCGATAGGTTGGCCTGATAGCATGTGCGCCCCATCAAGTTCACCATTGATGACGTTATCGAGAAGTTGCTTCCAATTAGGTTGCGCGGTGACTTCAACCTGGAGGCCCTCTTCTTCAAAGTAGCCCATCTCTTTGGCGATGACGATTGGTGCGCAATCTGTCAGTTTGATGAAGCCAAACTTAAGAGTATCTTTTTCAACGTCTAGCTGCTCGGCATACAGCGAAGTAGCCGTCACAGTCAATGCGGTAAGCGATAATATACGGGTGATGCGTGGTATCATATTTAGTATTTTTTCAGTTAGTATTTAGTTTACAGCAGTGCTCATGGCTTGCTCATAAATGGATTCGCGGTAGATGCGGGAAATCATTGATTTGGAGAATGGCTTTTCACCTGCGCTTGGCACGTAGCGGCACAAGTCTTCATAGACGAGGCTAGCACGGGCGACGTCCGGCTTGTTTACATCGTCACCACTAAAGCGGATAAAAGAACCGTTAGAGACGCACTCATAGCCCATCGGAAAATGGCCACTAAGGGCGTGAGCGAGCGTTTCAGGTCGGCAGTTCAAATACTCGGATTTGGAGAGTATATTCAAAATCTCTTCACGTTGATCAATTGAATCACAGAGTTCGCAGGCTTTCTTCAGCACCTGAATCATTTGAATATACTCGTCAGGACGATATGAGTAAAAGCGTTCGGTCGTAGCTAAGACTTTCTCCGGATAACCCTCCGAGATTTCTTCACTGGTCGCAGGGCACCAACCGAGACCCTCTTCGATCGCGAGTGAGTTCCAAGGCTCGCCAACGCAGAATCCATCAATATTTCTGGAAGCTATGTTGCGCACCATTTGCTCCGGCGGTAACACAGAAATAATAACATCTTCAATCGGGTTGATGCCATGCGCTTCTAACCAGCGACAAAGAATGAAGTGATGCGATGAAGATAAAGAGACGACTCCGAGAACCAGCTTACGAGGACGAAAACCACTCTTAATATAACGCCGCAAACTGGCGCCATCATCGACCCCTTCATTATGCAGATCAGTGGATAGCGTGATCGCATTACCATTACAATTAAGAACCATCCCCGCGATTACATCACTCTTAGCAACATTAACGCCTTGCTGCATAACAAACGGCATCGGACTGAGCGCCTGCGCGACGTCGAGTTCACCGAATGCAAGTTTGTCACGAATAGTGGCCCACCCGACTTCACGGATGAGTTCAACGTCCAGACCCGCATCGCGAAACATACCCAGACTGTCAGCGACAATCAACGGTGCGGCATCCAGCAAGCGCACGTAGCCCAATCGTATCGATGTGGTTCGGCGTGTGCGCATTGAGATATCTAGCGTAGGTTTAATCATTCTATGCCAGAAATAGCATTGACCATACCCAAGTCCTAAATAAATGAAATCAATGCATTAATGAATTTAATGAATTTTGCTCATGATCGAAACAATTGATAGTCGCCAACTACTCGCCTTCTGCACGCTCGTGCAAACAGGGAGCTTCACGGAAACCGCTCGCATACTCAGCCTAACGCAGTCTGCCATTAGCCACTCGATTAAAAATCTAGAGACTGATTTACGCTGCCAATTAGTCACTCGAACTGGACGAAAAATAAACATCACTGAAGATGGACAAGAGCTCTACAAAGATGCACAAAACATTCTTAATCAGATGGAAGGAGCACGATCAAGAATCCAAGATCGTGCAAATTGGGGGCGCGGTCGACTACGTATAGGTGCCAGCACAACTGCCTGCCAATACATACTCCCGAACGTCCTTAGAGAGTTCAATGAATGCTTCCCCGACTGTATCCTCACAATCACGCCCGCAGACACCCCTCAACTACTCGAAATGACGCGGAGACATGAGCTCGATCTAGCGATTGTCGTCGATCCAACCGGAATCAGCGATGTCACTATTAAGACATTATTTTCTGATGAGCTTATTTTAGTCACATCTCCGATTCACCCTTTTGCTCAAATTGGTGCAGTAAAAATGAGCAATATTGCGCAGGAGCGTCTCGTTTTATACAATAAGAGCAGCCACACCTTCCGATTAATTGAGCACTTCTTCCACCAGAATAAGGTGGCAATGCAAAATTACATCGAACTGGGGAGTATGGAGGCGATCAAGGAGCTAGTTAAAATCAACTATGGCGTCAGCTTCCTCGCATCATGGATCGTGGAGAACGAAATCAACATCGGCAGCCTAGTCCGTGTGCCAACAGGCCGCGTCAAAATCAACCGAAACTGGGGTATCTGCCACGCTAAGGACAAAAAGCTCTCCATCACTGAAGAAACCTTCCTCGGTATTTGTGAATCTGTTGCGACGGGTATGCGCCCTAAGCCCAAAGCGAAGAAAACGACGACGACGCAGGCAAAAAAGAAATAGAGCGTTCTACGGCTATCCGCCGATATAGGACATTTCTACTTTCGAGCGTGAGTCTCCTACATCTGTGCGCACTTCCGAGTATCGGTCATCACGTGCGCCCCATTTTTTCGACAAAAGATCGAACAGTTGCGACTTATCATAACCCTCCGCTCGCAAAACTGATTTAAGATCGAGCCCCTGACTGGCAAAGAGGCAGGTGTAGAGCTTACCGTCCGCAGAAATACGCGCACGTGTGCAGCCACCGCAAAAAGGCTGCGTGACCGATGTGATCAAACCGAATTCTCCTGAGCCGTCGGCATAACGGTAGCGTTTTGCTACTTCGTGCTCCGAGCTCAAGTCTACCGGTTCCACCTGAAACTCGGACTTAATTTGCTCCAATATTTCACGTCCGCTCACCACCCGCTCCATTTTCCAGCCATTGTGGTTGCCGACATCCATAAACTCGATGAAGCGCAACGTCACTCCTAGCTCTTTAAAATAACGAGCCATAGGCAAAATCTCGCCATCATTGACGCCACGTTCGACCACCATGTTAACCTTCACTTGAAAGCCTTCGTGCCTCGCCGCCGCAATACCTGACAGCACCGCTCTCGGCGCAATACCCCGGCCGTTCATTTTTCCCGCG
Source organism: Opitutales bacterium (assembly GCA_030729385.1). Classification (GTDB taxonomy): domain Bacteria; phylum Verrucomicrobiota; class Verrucomicrobiia; order Opitutales; family Coraliomargaritaceae; genus JBPOFY01. The sequence goes on from JANQXM010000038.1 coordinate 11,515, forward strand.
ATCACAGGGTCGAGTGCATCGAGACTCACGGTGACGCGGTCGAGACCCGCTTCTTTCAAATCGCCGACACGCTCTGCGAGGCGCAGGCCATTCGTGGTCAAAGCGATATCCTCGATCTTGTGCAAATGTTTCAGCCCGTGAATATATTTATCTAGCCCAGGCCGTAAGAGAGGCTCGCCCCCCGTCAACCGGACCTTTTTTACGCCCAACTGGACAAAGGCTTCAACTAGGTCGTCGAGTTCAGAAAAGCGCAGCCAATCGTTTTTCTTCAGGAACACGTAATCCGCCCCGAAAATCTCTTTGGGCATACAATATGTGCAACGCAAGTTACACCGATCCGTCAGCGAAATCCGCAAATCCGTGAGCCCGCGCCCTCTTTTATCGGTTACCATTGCCTCTTTAATGATGATGCTAAGACGAAATCCAAGAAGTTAATACCAATCCAAACAGCTTTGCTCGTTTTATGAATCATGAGCTTGTCGAATGATGAAGCCCACGAATACACTTGAGCCCGCACATTAGACCCAAAGCCCCTACGCATGAAACAACTCATCAGCCCAGATACAGCCAAAGCCCTGATCGCACAGCATTTAAACCCCATCCCCAGTATCAGTTGCCCTCTCAATAAGTGCGCCAACAGAGTGCTGCGCCAGACTGTCGTCGCGGATCGGCCCTTTCCACCATTCAATCGTTCGATGATGGATGGTTTTGCGATACGAGCAAAAGACATCGACGAGCAAGGTGTCTTTCAGATCGCGATTCAGATGCCGGCCGGTAGCCCAGCACGCAATATTGGCACAGGAAAAGCACATTGCGCTGAAATCATGACAGGTGCGGTCGTGCCGGATGACGCCGATTGCGTGGTCCCCTACGAACTCACTAAACGTATCGATTCAAATACGATGCAACTCTTGCAACCGACCAAACACCATACAGGTGATTGCATCCACGCATACGCCAGTGATCGACCTGAAGGTGAAACATTACTCCAGCCCGGCATCCAAATCGGTAGTCGCGAGGTCGCGGTAGCTGCGAGCTGCGGTTACAATGAACTGCAAGTCTCCAAAATCCCTGCCATAGCTATCGTCAGCACAGGTGATGAATTGGTGAATGTAGCCAGCCAGCCAGAAGCGCATCAAATCCGCCGATCCAACGACATCGCGATCGAAACTGCGCTCGCCGGGGTGCACCTCTACGCTCAAGAGTGCGCACACCTCCCAGACGACGCGAACATATCCAAAAAACAACTACAAAGCTTAATCGAGACGAACGACATCGTCATCATCAGCGGTGGTATTTCGATGGGAAAGAAGGACTACATCCCTGGCGCATTGGATGAGCTGGGGCTCAGCGGCCACTTCCACGGCATTGCTCAGAAGCCTGGCAAGCCGATGGGCTTTTGGAGCAACGCACAATGCGCCGTCTTCACTCTGCCCGGCAACCCGAGCTCCACGCTAACTTGCCTACATCACTATGTCATCCCAGCACTCTTTCGTGCAATGGGACAAACAGAGCTTTCACCGCCTCAGTCAGTTGCCATCGATGCACCAATCAAAGCACGTGACGACCTCACTACTTTTTCGCCTGTTAAAATCTCTCAAGGTAATCAAGCCAGCCCACGCCCGACGAACAATTCGGGCGACCTCGTCCGCATACTAGACAGCGACGGCTATATTGAAGTGACTCCCACAAAGGATAAAACCTACCCCGTAGGCACGACCTTTGAGTTCTACCCTTGGCATTGATTACGATGTCCTACGAATCCATTCCATACGAAGTCGTAGAGGTGCCACTGCCAAAACGTGTCGCGGCTTTCATCGACGAAGCCGACAAGCGTTGCGACGAGTTCTACGATGCGAAGCTCAACAAACGCTTCCCTCGTTACGTGCCCAGTGAGCCCGCGCAAGTATATGCCGCGCTCCAACATGTGACGAAACAAGGGCTGCCGATGGGCACTAACTTTATCGAGTGGGGCAGCGGCTTTGGTGTCGGTACCGGCCTCGCCGCACTCCTCGACTATGACGCCACGGGGATCGAAATCGAAACCACACTCGTGAGTAAAGCGGAGGAACTCTTAGCAGATCAAGGTATCGATGCCGAATTTATCGCCACTAGCTATATCCCGGAAGGCTACATCAGCTACGACGCAGTTGGCGGCGGCGACATCGTTCCCGATGACAGCTTTGGTCACTCACTCGACCACCGCCCGCGTTATGAAGACATGGATATCGACGTGGAAGAGATCGATCTATTCTTCGTCTATCCTTGGCCCGGCGAGCAGGAAATGATGCTTAAACTTTTCGACGCAGTTGCAGGCGAAGGTGCCATACTCGTCGCCTACTACGGCGATCGAGACATCTGTATCTATCGGAAAACTGAGAGCGACTTTATCGACTAGAATTTAGGCAGCGCATCTTTAATCGATGGCGCAACCTGGTCGGCATTCAATCCATCGACAGCCTCAGGTGCTATTCCAATCTCCTGTTCAACTGATTCAACGATTGCCTCCATCTTCTCAGTAGCAGCTTCTTGAACCTCAGCAACCTTCTCTTCAGCCTCGGCTACTTTTTCAGCAACGACTTCTTTCACTTCAGCCACCACTTCTTCTACTTCAGCCTCGGCTTGTTGCGCTATTGCTTGAATGTCTTCTTTCGCATCAGCCAAAACCGCTTCGCTTTGCGTCTCTTCGACAACAGGTTCAACAGTGACTTCCTCCTTTTTGCCACATGCGGCAAGTATAACAAGGAATAGGCAGGCGAATAATGTTTGGATCGATGTTTTCATAAGTTAAGCGGAAATCTTGGCAAAATAATTAGAATACGCAAAGTATACGTCGAAATCATTGCATGCCCCTCATCCACACATCCAGTTACCAGCCACCACTCGGCATGCACGGCGGCCACCGGCAAACGATCTACCCCACGTTGTTTCGTAAGTTGCCACCCGTTCCGCAAACGCGTGAGCGCATCGCCACGGAGGACGGCGACTTCATCGACCTTGATTGGACACACTCAAAGCACTCTAAGAAACTAGCCATCTTAACGCATGGCTTGGAGGGCAGCTCACGTGGCATCTACATCCGCGGGATGGCACGAGCACTGGCAAAAGACGGCTTCGATGTCCTCGCATGGAATTTTCGCGGTTGCAGCGGAGAGCCCAACCACCGCCTTCAATCTTACCACAGCGGCGCGACACACGACTTGAAAGCAGTCATCGCCCATGCGGAACAAACACAGCAATACGATGTGATCGTGCTTCTCGGATTCAGCCTCGGCGGCAACCTCACGCTGAAATTCCTCGGCGATGAAGGCAGCCAGCTCAGCCCTCGCATCAAAGGATCAGTCAATTTTTCTGTAGCCACCGACCTCGCCAGCAGCGCCAAGCATCTAGAAAATTCCAGCAATCGTATCTATATGCGACGCTTCATGAATACCTTACGCGACAAGGTGCGTGAAAAGATACAGCGCTTCCCGGGTCAGATCTCGGACGAAGGGCTCGATCAGATGCGCACCTTCCGTGAATTTGACGACACCTACACCGCCCCGATCCACGGGTTCCGTGATGCGGCAGACTATTGGAAGCAATGCAGTTGCGAAAACGTCCTCCAACAACTCGAAGTGCCCACATTACTGATCAATGCCGTAGATGACCCCTTCTTAACGCCAGACTGCTACCCACGTGAGATCGCGGCAAAACACCCCCATTTCCATTTAGAAATACCTAAAAGTGGCGGGCACATGGGATTTATCCAGTTCAACGCAGAAAAAGAATATTGGTCCGAGTCTCGTGCTCGAGCGTTTCTGCACAATATTCTCTAAGGACAATCAAGTGATCCACCCGAGCTTTCTCGCGAAAATCCTTGAGAAAGATCCGTAGCGACGATTGTGTTTCGAGTGAATCTGACGCACGACGTCAGCCCTGCATGTTCTTCACCTCACACCCCACGGACTAGACTATGAATTCACTGATCTATACCAACGAATACCCTCCTTACAATTACGGCGGTGCCGGCGTGCATGTCGAATACCTCACGCGCGAGCTAGCCAAGTTAATCGATGTGGATGTGCGTTGTTTCGGAGATCAGAACAAACCAGGCACACCGCTCTCAGTAAAGGGCTACCCCGTCAGCACCGACGATTTCGGCGCACCAAAGTATTTACACTCCATACTCGCTAGCTCCCAACGAGCCATCGACTACAACTCCGACGGCAACCAAGCCGACATCGTGCATTGCCACACCTGGTATACCCACCTTGCTGGTATAATGACGAAGCTGAACTACGGCATCCCGCTCGTCCTCACCGGTCACTCTCTCGAACCACTTCGCCCATGGAAACGCGAGCAACTCGCAGGCGGTTATGATTTCAGCTGCTGGGTCGAGCGCACTGCCATGGAAATGGCCGACGCGCTCATCGCCGTATCGGAAGGCACGAAGACAGACATCCTAAAGCACTTCAACGTGCCCGCTGAAAAAATTCACGTCATCTACAACGGCATCGACACCGATGAATACAAGGTGGTCGATGCCTCCCCAGCGCATGCCAAATTCGGCATTCCAACGGACAAGCCATTTGTCCTCTTTGTCGGACGCATCACTCGCCAAAAGGGCATCGTGCACCTCGTCGAAGCGATCAAATATATGCACGAAGGCTACAACGTCGTCCTCTGCGCAGGCGCACCCGACACCAAGGAAATCGCAGCCGAAATGACCGCTGCAGTCGACGCAGCCAAGAAAGATCGCGAGGGCATTTACTGGATCGATGAAATGGTCAACAAGACCGACATCATCCAACTCTATTCCGGCGCTGCGGTCTTCTGCTGCCCTTCCATTTACGAACCTTTCGGCATCATCAACCTCGAAGCCATGGCCTGCGAAACGCCAGTCGTCGGCTCGATGGTCGGCGGTATCCCCGAAGTCGTCGTCCACGACGAAACCGGCTTCCTCGTCCCCGTCGCACAACAAAGCGAGAGCCCTTTCTCGCCACTACACCCGACCTCTTATGCCAAGGATCTCGCCCATAACGTCAACCGACTCATGGAAGATCCCGAGAAACGCGAACGTTTCGCCAAGGCCGGTCGCAAGCGCGCCGTCGAAAAATTCAGCTGGACGAGTATCGCCGAACAAACCCGTGATCTCTACGCAACGCTGATCAAATCTTAATTCAAAATTTTGATTACCTACTCCTTCTTTCTAATTTCGTAATTCTTATTTCCCCCACATGTCTCTACTCAAAAAAACAGACAGTTTTCGTCGCGTCGTCATCGACCACGTAAGTCCTTCCGTTGACGGCGGCCGCAACCCATTTAAACGCGTGCTCGGCGACTGGGTCACTTTCCATGCCCACGCATTTGCAGATTCGCACGATCTACTCACGGTCGATCTACGCATCCGTCTCTACGGCTCAAAGGAGTGGGAGTATTTCCCCATGTCCGCGATCGGGAATGACGAATTCGAAGTAAACTACGAAACCAAAGAGATCGGACTATACGAATACGAAATCGCTGGCGTGATCGATCACTACGGCAGCTGGAACGAAGGTTTTAAAAAGAAAAACGAAGAAGGCGTGCCCGTCGATTTGGAGTGCCTGATCGGCGCCGAGATTCTCGAACAAACCGCCAAACGCGCCTCCAAGAAAGATGCGAAGCAACTCAAGGAATGGGCTGCCCACTTAGCTGATACTAGTGCCGACATGCACTCGCGCATCACCCTTGCCTACAGTCGCCATGTTGCAGGCATCGCCCGCGCTTACCCCGAACGTAAATGGGAAAGCTGCAGCCCACTTTCACTCATGCTCGTCGAACGCGAACTCGCCGCCTTCAGCGCATGGTATGAATATTTCCCACGCTCCTGCAAAGATGACGGTGTCACCCACGGCACCTTTAATGACGCCGCCAAACGTCTGCCCGAAATCGAAGAGATGGGTTTCAACATTGTTTACTTCCCGCCGATCAATCCGGTGGGTCGCGAATTCCGCAAGGGTCGCAACAATAGCCTTACGCCGACTCCCGACGACGTCGGCAGCCCTTGGGCGATCGGCGCAAAGGAAGGCGGTCACAAATCCATTCTCCCCGAGCTTGGCACTTTAAAAGACTTCAAGGGGTTCATGAGCAAAGCTGGAAAGCACGGCATCGAAGTCGCCATCGACATCGCTTTCCAATGCGCGCCCGATCACCCTTGGGTCAAAGAGCACCCACAGTGGTTTCGCTGGCGCCCGGATGGCACTGTGCAATATGCCGAAAACCCACCTAAAAAGTATCAAGACATTTTGCCCATCAACTTCGAATCCGAAGACTGGGAAAACCTCTGGGATGAACTCAAATCCGTCTTCGAATACTGGATTGAGCAAGGTGTTAAAATCTTTCGCGTGGACAACCCACACACCAAGTCGATGGAGTTTTGGCGCTGGTGCATCCTCAACATCAAAGCGAAGCACCCAGAAGTGCTCTTCCTCGCCGAAGCATTCACCCGCCCGAAGCGTAAATACTACCTCGCCAAAGGTGGCTTCACTCACGGCTACACTTACTTCACTTGGCGCAACAACGCAGCCGAGCTGCAGCAATACGTGGAAGAGCTCACCCAAAGCGAAACAAAGGAATACTTCTGGCCCAACTTCTGGCCTAATACGCCCGACATTCTCCACGAAGACCTACAGTCCGGCAACCGCGCCACCTACATCGGGCGCTACGTGCTCGCCGCGACACTCTCTTCAAATATCGGCATCTACGGCCCTTCCTATCAAGTGCTCGATAGCGAACCCTTCCCCGGTAAAGAAGAGAACAATAACAGCGAAAAATATCAGCTCAAAGCTTGGGACTGGAACGCACCTGGCAACATCGCTCACGAGATTTCGGTTATCAATGCGATCCGCAATCAACACCCTGCCTTCCAGCGCACCTTCAACGTGCAGTTCATCCCCTGCTCCAATCCGCATATCATTGCTTACCTCAAGGAAAACTTTGATAAGAGCGACCGCTTCATCGTCGTCGTCAACATGGACTGGAGCAACAAACAAGCTGGCACACTGGAACTGCCTCTCGGCGACGGGCAGGTGCGTCTCATTGACCGACTCACCGACCACAAGCAAGAATACGTCTGGCAAGGCAACAGCGCATACATTGACCTGGACCCAAAGAAGTCCCCAGCGCATATCCTTCAAATCGTGGGTTAACATCCGCCAGCAACCTTTCATCCAGCCGCCCCTAGTCGGGCGGCTTTTTTGTGGACCCACGTCTCAGTTATTATCTAGCCATTCTCAAGCAGCCACTCAACCCTCTGTCTATGAAACATCTATTGCTTTTATGCTCCATGGTCGGACTCAGTTGCCTTAATGCGCAGCCCGCACAAGTGGACCCCGCAACTTGGGACCTGGTGCGCACTTACGAGACAGCCACCCATGTCTTTTACGGCGAACTCACGAAGGTGATCCCTGAACCAAAATTTAAAACCGGCGTCATGGGTGTCGATGTGGACAACATCGATGAATCTCCACTGCCCCTCCAAGAAATAGTCTGGCCCAAAGCGAAACACCTGACCTTTACGGTTGAAGAAAACTTCAAAGAAATGGCGACTGACGAACTGATCGCCTACCACCCTGACCATGATCGTCACTTATGGATCTATTTACAAAATGACAGCCATGACACTTTCCTCGCGCAATCCGAAGAACCGGATCCCATATTCGAAAAATTAAACCCCGGCGATAAGGCACTCATCTTCTTTCGTTTTTACCTAGGCTCCAACATCCCCATTGTTTATCACGCACGTCTAGGGCAACACGCAGAAGACGACTTAGCACTCCTTCGAGCCTACAAATCGAATGGCAATGTGAGCCTTGCAGCCATTTGCCATCAGGCACGCATAGAGCAACAAGCAAAGGCAAAACGAGAAGCCGAAGCGTTCACCGCATTTGAAGATGAGTATTACAAAATCTTGCGTACACAAGACCTCACGATACGGCAAAGCCTACTTAAAGATTTGGTGACACGTCTAGGCTTCGAGGGACGTTGGGAATACTTCGAATACAAGGAACGCTATTTAAAAAAATACGGCGCTTACCACGACAACGGAGCCGAACCACCGCAACCAGATACGGGTAATGAGAAGCTCTGGAAAGACATCTCCCAAGAACTAAACAAGATAGACGTCATTCTGAAAGCCCGCGCCTCAACTCGCTAAGCTAAACAAAAACGTAAAAATCAGTCGGCACCTTCGACCTGAAAAATAATACGACTGATCGACTCCGCTGGTATATCTATCTCGAACCGAGATGGAGACTGTGGCGCATGCTCAGCATCCTTCCCTCTCGGATCAGTCACAGAGTCACTCCACAGCTTGTGGTCAATCTTCTGCCGCGAGCTCAAGCACCACCTTCTAGATGAAAGTTCATCGATTGAACTTCACCCTGACCGCGATTCATCACCCAAATGGTAACCGAATTGCCCTTCTGGAAAGTCATGGTCTCCAGCTCTTGTGCTCCTGCCGACAAATTGGTCGGAATGTAGCTACCAAACATCGTGTTGCTGGTAAACTCCTTGAATAACCAATAGCTGCGCATCCTTCGCGCATTCTGCCCCCGACGGAAATAGATAGAACGCGTCTCCGCATTGATACCGCGAGACCAATTCTCAAAAAAGATTTCTCCACTTAGACCCGCTCGATAAGTGCGTGCCCGTTTCTCATATACCCTTAATGGACTGGTGATGCTTGGTTCTTCTCCATTTGTCCGCCCCCCACTGCCGAGGTTCGTCTCATCATCAAACGCGAACTTACCCATCGACTCAGATAACTGAACAAACTGCCGCCAATCGTTTTCGGTCGGCTCATCGTATTGATGAGAACAAAAACCTGCATACAAATCCGCGTCGCCCATTTCTTGAATATCTTTCAAATCCTTAACACCGCCACGGACACCCCAAGTCGAAGGTCCTATAAAAATCGGCACAGGAATTCGACGCATCTTACATTCTTTTTGTAAGCCGCGAATCACCTGCGATGCCTTTTCAGCATTGATCACTTGCGACCATTCTTTACCGACTGACAGACAGTAAATCGCCACACGCTTCTCATACATGTGCTGAAGGTAATCGGCCAAGAAATTGACGTAGTGATGCACGTCGAGCTTGCTCGGATCATAACGCCCCCCGTCGTAACCTTCCCCGGTATAGATCCAATCAGGAAGGTTATTGTTCTTCCCGTAACCATCATAGTCTGTTTTCAAGGTCGCCCAAAATCGAATCTGTGGGCTAACCGCCTTGATCTGCTGCATAGAAGCCACCTGCTCATCATAATAAGTCATGTCCTTCTGCCCACGATGCATCTCTTGCTTCTCATCAAAGGCCACTCGCAAATACAGAACACCTTCCGTATCTTTAAAAACCCATTGGATGATCTCCTCCTTATTCTTCGCGGATTGCAAAAAATGTGCAGAACGCTCCATGTCCGCTCCCATCATCACAATCTTTTGCTTCGGAGTATCCAAACGGATCACCACACTAGACTGAGCATGGGCTGACGCACTCCCAAGGAGGATCGACATCGATGTAAACACATAGACTTTACTACAGTCTAGCGCATGGCGTAACACTCTTTTGACTAGATAACAGATCGGCATCGAACGACTTACAGACTCATTTCTTCCGGATAGAACAATCGAGTCTTTTCCTACTCGATGACAATATCATAAATACTCTCAATACTAGGCGTTCTATATTTGAGAGCAGTCATACCACTGTCCCTGATCATAATTACTTCCGGCAAAAAAAACAGAAATTACACCAGATCAAAGCGGTCTAAATTCATTACCTTATTCCATGCAGCTACGAAGTCTTGAATGAAACGCTTTTGAGCATCGGAGCAGGCATATACCTCGGCCACACCACGCAGTTCAGAATTTGAACCAAAGATTAAGTCAACTCGTGTGCCAGTCCATTTCACTTCACCAGTTTTGCGGTCACTGCCTTCAAAAGTAGTATCATGCGCGGAGTTGGATTTCCAAGTCACACCCATATCAAGGAGATTCACAAAGAAGTCATTACTAAGCACGCCTGGTCGATCAGTGAAAACACCATGCTTCGATCCATCGAAGTTTGTATCCAGAACTCGCATACCACCGACGAGCACCGTCATCTCAGGCGCAGTCAACTTAAGAAGCTGTGAACGATCAACCAACATCTCTTCAGCTGAAACAGTATAACGAGTCTTCGCGTAATTGCGGAAACCATCTGCCTCAGGCTCCAGGAACCCGAAGGACTCCACATCGGTTTGCTCGGCAGTCGCATCTGCGCGACCTGGAGTAAAAGGAACTGCAATATCCTGCCCAGCATCATTCGCGGCCTTTTCGATCGCAGCGCAACCACCCAAAACGATGACATCTGCAAGCGATACCTGCTTATTGCCCGACTGCCCCTCGTTGAAGGCTTTTTGAACTGCTTCTAACTTATCCAGAACGGAGGAAAGTTGGCTCGGATTGTTGACCTCCCAGTATTTCTGCGGAGCTAGGCGTATGCGCCCACCGTTGGCACCCCCACGCATATCTGATCCGCGAAAAGTAGATGCCGAAGCCCATGCCGTGGAGACCAACTGCGAAACCGACAAACCGGAATCGAGAATTTTGCACTTTAAGTCAGCAATGTCAGTCGCATCGATCAAGTCGTAGTCCACCACCGGAATCGGATCCTGCCAAATCAGCTCTTCACTTGGCACTTCAGGGCCAACATAGCGTGATACTGGCCCCATATCGCGGTGAGTCAGCTTAAACCAAGCGCGAGCGAAGGCGTCCGCGAATTGATCCGGATTATCAAAAAAGCGGCGTGAAATCTTCTCGTAAACAGGGTCATAACGGAGCGACAGGTCGGTAGTGAACATCATCGGCGCGTGACGCTTGGATTTATCGTGCGCATCCGGAACCGAACCGGCCCCAGCATCCCCCTTAGGCTTCCACTGGTTCGCTCCAGCGGGGCTTTTGGTCAGCTCCCACTCGTAGCTAAATAGGTTCTCGAAATAATTATTGCTCCAGCGAGTCGGCATCGCGCTCCAAGCTCCTTCGAGGCCACTGGTAATCGTATGCTCCGAGTGTCCCTTGCCTAAGGAATTCTTCCACCCGGTGCTTTGCTCCTGGATGGGCGCACCGGCTGGCTCAACTCCAACGTATTTATTCGGATCACCCGCACCATGGGCCTTACCGAAAGTATGACCTCCGGCGATCAAAGCGACCGTCTCTTCGTCATTCATGGCCATACGCGCAAAAGTATCACGTATGTCGCGAGCTGCGGCGATCGGGTCTGGGTTCCCATTAGGACCTTCAGGGTTTACATAAATCAGTCCCATCTGCACCGCAGCGAGTGGATTCTCCAAATCTCGATCACCGGAGTATCGCTTATCTCCAAGCCATTCAGCTTCAGGACCCCAGTAAATATCTTCTTCAGGCTCCCAAACGTCCTCCCGACCACCAGCAAAACCAAAGGTTTTAAAGCCCATCGACTCAAGCGCGACATTACCTGCCAAGATCATTAAATCGGCCCAAGAGAGCTTGCTGCCATATTTTTGCTTTATCGGCCAGAGAAGCAAACGGGCTTTGTCCAAATTACCATTGTCGGGCCAACTGTTAAGTGGCGCAAAACGCTGCGTGCCAGTACCTGCTCCACCTCGACCATCCGCCGTCCGATAAGTTCCGGCGCTGTGCCATGCCATACGAATAAAAAGTGGACCATAATGACCATAATCAGCCGGCCACCAATCTTGCGAGTCCGTCATCAGTGCGGTGAGATCTTTTTTAACCGCTTCAAGATCGAGGGATTTGAAAGCCTCCGTATAATCGAAGTCCTCACCCAAAGGATTCGACAACTCCGAATGCTGCCGTAGAATATTGAGCCTCAACTGATTAGGCCACCAATCACGATTCGAGAAGCCGCTCCCCGCGCTTTTATTCAAAGCTCCATTCATAAAGGGACACTTGCTCTCAGTGCTAGCCGTTTCATTGATGTTTTCTGAGGAGGTATTATCTGCCATATTGATCGTTTCCGTGATGTTAAAAATTTGAAGAGTGACGAGTGAATGCCCTATCCTGTATCTTTGCAATTAGGATATGCAAATCCTATAACCACAATCCCTAAGCACAACGAACTCGAAAGCACTT